>NZ_JAWUWR010000042.1:0-21251 GCF_034111725.1 Thalassolituus sp.
CCGGATACCACCTGCTCGCCGTCTCCGCGAAGCTCAGCATCGAGATGCCGAGCCAGCTCAGCAAGGCTTATGTTCATGCGTAATCCTGGTATTGAATACCGCTTACTTAGTGTTTAAACGCTCAAGCAGCAGCTTAGTCAAATCAACACTCGGTGAACTATAAATTACGGCTCCCGAGTTCAGGACGACATCATACTTTCCTTCGTCGATAATTTCTTTAAGCAATTTCTCAAGTTCAGGCAATTGTTCATTGAATAATTCTTTCTTCCACTTGTCTTCTAATTGCTTTAGCTTACGGCCATAAAACTGATACTCGGACGATTTTTGCTCCATGCCATTTGCTAACTTGCGGCGCTCTTCTTCGCCCATGATGTCGGCTTCTTTCTCTAACTTAGCCTGTGTTTCCATCAAGTCTTTTTGCAACGACTTCAGCTTCTCGATGTCAGCTTTGTTGTCTGCCTCAAATTTTTTCACCGCAGACTTGGCTGCATCCGATAGGAACAGGGCACGTTCCATATCAATCACGCCTACTTTTGTTTCAGCGGCTACAGCCACATTGACTGCTAGTGCAGCAACAACTATTAATAACCAACGCATCCTTAACTCCTCATTAATTTATTATCGGTATTAGAATACCTGTCCCAGCGAGAATTCAAACCCTTCGGTCTTATCACCGCGCTTATCATTGAGTGGCACTGAGTAGGTAAACGTCAGTGGACCAATTGCGGTAATCCAAGTCAAACCCACACCCACACTGGTACGAATCTGGCCTAGATCAACACCTTCCGAGCAATACGGATGGGTTGTTAGGTTTGGAATATCTGCGTCATTTGGGACGTAGCATTCACTGGTAAACGCATTACCAGCATCAAGGAAAACCACACTACGTACTGAACTGCGGTCTTCAATGAATGGCATTGGGAAGATTAGCTCTAGGCTAGTCTCCACCAGAATATTACCACCTAGAGAACGTTCACTCTCAAGGAAATACGGCGCTGTCACCGCAGAGCCTGTGCTATCCGTTTTATATTTTGGTTTGTATTGAGATGTATTAGAAACGGCTTCAGCGGCACCATCAGAATCCGTCACGAATACGGTGGTTGGCGCATTGGTATCAATTACTGGACGACCTAGGCTATCTAATTCATATACCACATCACCATTGCTATCCGTTTCAACCACTTCAACTGGCGCGTATTCCGGCAAACCTTTCGGCCCTAAGCTGTTGCTTTGATAACCACGAATCGAACCCATACCACCGGCGCGGAAGTTCTTGAAGAACGGTAAGCGGTCTAAATCGCCAAATCCGTCGCCGTAGCCTAAATCAGTGCGTAAACGTATCGCCCATTCATCAACAATCGGAAGATAATAGTTAGCGGTATAACCCAGTTTGTAATAGGTTAAGTCACTGCCGGGGACTGAAATATCTGCAGACAGCTTATGCTCTGTACCGGCCGTAGGAAATAAACCACGGTTAAGAGAGTTATAACGCCAATTAAGCCCTAATGTGTACTCATCGAACACTGTGCCTTCAGTATCAATAAAGTCGGTAATCTCGGCTGGAACTGTGGTTCCTTTAAACATTTCAGTATTTGCATATCCCACCGAGAATGATAAACGCTGGCGGCGTGAAATCGGATAACCAAATGTCACGTTACCGCCTTTAGTGTTGGTCTGATAATCACTAACAGTGCTTAAGCTTTGATAATCCGTCTCGCGATAGAACAAATTAAATCCGCGACTCACACCATCAATGGTGTAATAAGGATTCAAGTAAGAAAAATTATACGACTGAGTTGTGTCATTTTTTTGTACGCCTAATGACATTCGATTACCAGAGCCCAAGAAGTTATTCTGACTGACACTGGCACCTAAGATCATGCCACTACCAGCGGCGTAACCAATATTAAAGTTAAGGCTACCGCTCAGCTGTTCTTCCACTGAGTAATTCACATCAATTAAATCATCAGTACCCGGAACCGCGGGCGTTTCTACGTTAACGGTTTTAAAGAAACCTAACTGATTTAAGCGATTTTTACCGGCTTCTATTTTCTCTGTAGATGCCCAACCACCATCCATTTGCAGCATCTCTCGTCGTAACACTTCATCCATTGTGCCTTCATTACCGCTGAACGTGATGCTACGAACATAAGTACGCTTGCCCGGCTCGACGAAGAAGGTCATATCGACTGTACGCGCTTCGTCATCAATTTTAGGAATACCATTCACTTTAGCGAAGGTGTAGCCGTCATTGCCGAGACGCTTAGTCATGAGGTCGCTGGTTAAAGTTACACGACGACGTGAAAATGTTTCACCGTTGCGAACTAGATAAAGCTTAGCAAGTTCAGCTTCATCAACGACCAGATCACCAGCCAAGCGGACATCATTGACGGTGTAAATATCACCTTCAGTCACATTGATGGTGATGTACACGCCTTTTTTGTCTGGCGATACCGATACTTGGGTAGATTCGATATTAAAACGGATATAACCGCGATCCAGATAGTACGACCGCAGATTCTCTAAATCGCCCGCCAACTTCTCGCGGCTGTATTTATTGTCGCTGGCATACCATGACCAGAAATTAGTTTCTTGTAATTGAAACTGCTTACGCAATTCCTCGTCGCTATACACGCTATTGCCGACAACGTTGATATGAGCAATATTCGCAACACTGCCCTCTTCAACCTGAATATCCAGCGAAACGCGGTTGCGGGGTTGAGGTACGACCGTGGTTTCAATATGAGCGTCGTAACGCCCTTGCGCGACATACTGACGTTCTAATTCAAGTGAAATACGTTCAAGCGTCGACCGTTTGAAGACTAGACCTTCTGCCAAGCCTGACTGCTTCAAGCCATCGAGCAGAGCGTCCGATTGAATCGCCTTGTTACCCTCAATATTGATGGTGGTAATAGTGGGTAGCTCTACAACTTCAACCACTAAAACGTTACCGTCACGCAGCAACTGAATATCATTGAATAATCCTGAACGAAATAAACGACGCGTTGCTTCTGCTAGACGGGCGTCATCGACACTATCACCAACGTTAACTGGGAAGCTCTCGAAAACGGTACCTGCCGATACGCGTTGTAAGCCTTCAAGACGGATATCCTCTACAACAAATGACTCAGCTAGAGCAGAACAAGTGAACAATGAGAAAAAAAGCGTAAACAGCAACGAACGCATGTAGTCAATAATCCAGTGAATTCCAGCCCCGTTAGAGCCGGCTAATATCGTTGTAGAAAGCAACCAGCATTAAGCTGAGCATTAAAAACATTCCAACTTGAACAGCAGCAATTTGTAATCGCTCTGGTAAAGGTTTACCACGCAGCATCTCAGCTAGGTAAAAAAGAATGTGGCCGCCATCCAGCATGGGCACCGGCAATAAGTTCAAAACACCGAGGGAGACACTTAACAAGGCCAAAAATCCAACAAAAGATTCAAGCCCACTCGATGCCGAGGCGCCGGCTACTTTAGCAATCGTAATCGGCCCACTCAAGTTCTTTACGGATAGATCACCGGCGAGCATTTTCCATAAGGATTCTAAAGTAAAGCCTATTAAATCTGATGTTTTGCTAACACCGAGGGCAAAACCATCAATAATCCCCGCATGACTCACTCGTAGCCAGTCGTCGGGAATACTTGGCATCTCGACACCGGCACCAACACGACCGACCACCGCGCCGTCAGCCAAAGTGGCACGCTCAGGCGTCAGTATTAAGTCCAACAACTGATCATCGCGGCGAATCTCGATCTGCAAAGGCTGGTTCGGGGCAACACGCACGGCGTCTACCCACTGCGACCAATCTGCCATTGGCTCACCATTAACCGCGACGACTAAGTCCCCAACTTGCAAACCCGCAGCTTGCGCGGGGCTACCATCGACAATCTGTCCTAATTTTGCAGGTATTGTTAAACGGCGCGGCTCAATACCTAAACCAGAAATAGGGTCAGGAACATCCGCCCCTGCTAGCCACTCAGCAACTTCAATATTAACGCTGTGCTCGACTAGCGTATCGCCGCGAACAGTGAGAGTAATCGTCGCATCTTCGCCAATATAACTGATTAGCTCCCAGCTGACTTGTTCCCAGCTAGTCGTTGCGTCACCGTTAACAGCGAGAATTTCGTCACCTGATTTCAATCCTGCTAGGGCCGCTGGTGAGTTCTCACTGACATCACCGACAACAGGCACAACCCCCGTCGTACCTGCTACAAACAAAACCCAATAGGCGGCAATGGCAAATAAGAAATTAGCAATAGGTCCTGCCGAGGCGATAGCAATACGCTGCCACGCAGGCTTACGATTAAAAGCCTGATCTAATAAGTGTTCGGGAACTGGCGCTTCACGCTCATCGAGCATTTTGACGTAACCGCCCAGAGGAATCGGGGCGATTGAATACTCAGTGCCGCGTTTATCACGAATAGACCAAAGCGGCTTACCGAATCCGACCGAAAAGCGTAAAACATGCACACCACAACGACGAGCCACCCAAAAGTGCCCGTATTCGTGGATTACAACCAAGATACTGATCGCGATAATAAAATACAGCAGTGTCATGCCACACTCCGTGAAATCCACTGGCTAGCGCAATCTCTAGCCCAGCGGTCAGCCTCTATTACATGGTCGATTGATTCAATATCGGTAACCACATGCATCCCCATTACATCACGAATCAGGGTTGGAATCTGGTTAAAGGCGATTTGTTCCTGTAAGAAAGCGTCAACGGCGATTTCGTTAGCTGCATTTAACACGGTCGGCATACTGCCACCCGCAGCAAACGCTTGCCCAGCAAGGGCTAAACAAGGGAATGTTTCATGGTCAGGCGGGCAAAATTCAAGACGCGATATTTCAAATAAATCCAATGAGGCCACCCCCGCTTCAATACGCTCAGGCCATGCCATGCCATAAGCGATCGGCGTGCGCATGTCAGGTTGTCCTAACTGTGCGATAACGGAACCCTCACAATACTGCACCATAGAATGAATAACACTCTGCGGGTGAACGACAACTTGGATATCACTAGGCTGACAATTGAATAAAAAACAGGCCTCGATTAACTCTAAACCTTTATTCATTAGCGTTGCTGAATCGACAGAAATTTTCCGGCCCATAGACCAGTTGGGATGGGCAACCGCTTGCTCAGGAGTGACATTAGCTAATTCGCTGAGTGTTTTCCCTCGAAATGGACCACCAGATGCGGTGAGCAAAATCTTACGAATACCATTTTTGCGGAGCTCGCCATTATAGTGAGCAGGCAGCGACTGAAATATGGCATTGTGCTCACTGTCGATAGGCAACAAAGTTGCTCCACCACGGCGAACAGCCTCCATAAACAATGGGCCGGCCATCACTAAACTTTCTTTATTGGCGAGCAAAACACGCTTGCCAGCTTCTGCCGCTGCGATGGTTGGTAATAATCCAGCGGCGCCAACGATAGCAGCCATCACCATATCGACATCGTGATGAGATGCCACCATTGCCAGTGAATCACAACCAGCAAGCACCTCTGTTGCAGACGAGTCACCTAACAACTCAGAAAGCTGCACAGCAGCACCCGCATCGGCCATCACAGCATAGCGTGGTTGAAACTCGCGTATGTCTTCTAACATACGTTCAATACTACGTGCTGCACTGAGTGCGAACACTTGATAACGATTAGGATGGCGACGAACGACATCGAGCGTACTTTGACCAATAGAACCAGAGGCCCCAAGCACGGTGATGGTTTGCCTCATGGCATTAAACCCCAGCCCGTCAACATCATGCAAAATGCAAATACCGGCACTGCCGCCGCCATACTATCAATACGATCAAGCACACCACCATGACCCGGTAAAAGTGATGAACTATCTTTAATACCGCGATGGCGCTTCATCATGCTCTCAACTAAGTCGCCGAGCACAGAAATAACCATAGTAACCACAGTGATAATCATTATATTGATAACATCTTGGCTAGTGAGTGGCTGCAACCAACGGTCAACTGCCCACGAGGACGAAACGCCGACGAATAAAGTAGTGGCTAAACCGCCCCAAAATCCTGCCCAAGATTTACCCGGACTGACATTAGGCGCGAGCTTGCTTTTACCCCAACGCCGTCCAGCAAAATAAGCACCGGTATCAGCACCCCAGACGATCAACATCACATAGATAATCAATAATGAACTGTGTGGCGACTCCTTTAGATGCATGAACCCTACCCACATTGGTATAAGCACACATAAACCAAGGAATGCACGGACTTCACGCGCATCCCACAGGCTAGTACCGCCCGGATAACGCTTCACTAATGCGAATGCGACTATCCACCACAGCGTGCCTGCCGCTAGGAAATAGATAGTTAATTCTGGATAGACACGCAGCACTCGAGCACTAACGTAAAGACTTAGAAACACCATAAAGGCGTAAGCGAGTCGACTCCAATTTTTTTGGTACCCAGCGATATTCGCCCATTCCCACGCACCAATAGTAGCAATAGCCGCAATGAAAAATGCGAAAGGCTTAAGTGGTAGAAAGAAAATACCGATGATCATCACCGGTGCGAGTACCAACGCTGTTATTACACGCTGCTTAGTCACCTTGTTTGGCATCCTTTAACTGATCGTCAGTACGGCCAAAACGTCGAGTACGGTCGGCGAACGTGGCTAACGCTTTTTTATATTCTTGTTCTTTGAAATCAGGCCAAAACGCATCACTGAAATAGAATTCAGAATACGCCGTTTGCCAGAGCATGAAGTTGCTGATGCGTTCTTCACCACCCGTGCGAATCAAAAGATCAGGGGCAGGAAATTCGTTCAGCCAAGTATAACGATGAAAAACTTGCTCATTGATATCTGCAGGGTTCAATTTACCGGCCTGCACATCTTCCGCTAAGCGTTGCGCCGCTTGAGCAATATCCCACTGACCGCCGTAGTTGGCGGCAACGACCAGCGTCATCGTATCGTTGTTACGGGTCAATTCTTCAGCTTCTGCGATCAACCTACGAATTTGATCATTAAAACCTTGAATATCCCCCATAACTATCAGCCGGATATTATTACGATGAAGTTTTTTCACCTCTCGTTGCAGTGCCATAACAAACAACTGCATGAGTGCGGTAACTTCGTTTTCTGGGCGACGCCAGTTCTCGCTGCTAAATGCAAATAGCGTCAGAACCTCTACCCCTTCACGGGCAGATACCTCAACCACAGCGCGAACCGCATCAACCCCTGCTTTATGACCGGCAACGCCGGGCATAAACCGTTTTTTAGCCCAGCGATTGTTACCATCCATAATGATGGCAACATGACGCGGAACCTGGCCTTGGGCGGCCTGTCCTTCATCAATACTGGTAGACATAAATCGCCGCCGAAGTTAGACCTGCATCAGGTCTTTTTCTTTATCAGCCAATAGGCTGTCCACTTGAGCGATAAAATTATCGGTCAGCTTTTGAATCTGGTCTTCAGCACCGCGTTGCTCGTCTTCTGAAATTTCTTTGTCTTTCAGTAAGTCTTTCAAAGTGCCATTTGCGTCACGACGAATATTACGAACAGAAACACGACCTTTCTCAGCTTCTGTGCGCGCTTGTTTGATGTAGTTTTTACGAGGTTCTTCATTCAAAGCAGGCATTGGCAGACGAATAGTGTCGCCTGTCGTCGAGGGATTTAAGCCCAAATCAGACTTCATGATAGCCTTCTCAATCTCAGGCACCATGTTACGCTCCCAAGGACTCACAGCCAAAGCACGGCCGTCTTCTACGGTGACGTTAGCAATCTGAGTTAATGGTGTTGGCGTACCGTAGTAGTTCACCATAACGCTATCGAGCAAAGACGGGTTAGCACGACCCGTACGTACTCGTTTAAATGCATCCACCAGAGCGCCAAGGCTCTTCGCCATGCGCTCTTCAGCGTCTTTTTTAATGTCGTTAATCATGCCCTTATTCCTCGCTTACAATCAGGGTTCCGTCACTTCCGCCAGTCACAAGGCGAGCAAGAACACCTGGTTCATTCATATCGTATACACGTAGCGGCATTTTATGATCGCGCGCTAAGCATATCGCGGTTAAATCCATTACGCCCAGCTGCTTTTCCAGCACCTCTTCATAGGTTAAGCGGCTGTACTTTTCAGCACTTGGGTCTTTTTTCGGATCTGCAGTATACACGCCATCGACGTTCGTCGCCTTTAGAACCAAATCGGCATTAATTTCGATACCACGGAGGCAAGCTGCTGAATCCGTTGTGAAAAATGGGTTGCCAGTACCTGCGGAGAAAATAACAACATCACCAACAGATAAAGCACGCATCGCGCTACGACGATCGTAATGGTCAACAACGCCACTCATTGGAATTGCGGACATGACACGCGTGCTTATATTGGCGCGTTCTAACGCATCACGCATGGCTAACGCATTCATCACAGTTGCCAACATTCCCATATGGTCGCCTGCAACTCGGTCTAAACCGGCTTCGCTCAACGCTTTACCGCGGAAAATATTACCACCGCCGATCACCAAACCTACCTGAACACCAATCCCTTTCAGCTGGCCAATCTCCAGTGCCATGCGATCAAGCACTTTGGGATCAATACCAAATTCCAGCTCGCCCATCAGCGCCTCACCACTCAGCTTAAGTAGGATGCGTTTATATTTAGGACTTTTTTGTTCAGCCATGAAAGGTCTCCAAATGGGATTACGGAAGTTCTGAATAAATACAAATATGCCGGGCGAGCCCGGCATATGATGGGGTATTCACAAGGAGTGTCTACCCTTTGCTAGCAATTAGCCTTTCAGCTGTGCAGCAACTTCAGCAGCGAAGTCTACTTTTTCAACTTCAATGCCTTCACCAACTTCCAAACGTAGGAAGCTGATTACTTCAGCGCCAGCGGCTTTAGCCAACTGCGCAATAGTTTGCTCTGGGTTCTTAACGAACGGCTGGTCTAGCAAGCTGTTTTCTTTCAGGAACTTGTTGATACGACCGCCCATCATTTTTTCGACGATTTCGTCTGGCTTACCAGCCATATCTGGCTGAGCTTTAATGATTTCTTTCTCTTTCTCAACAACTTCAGCTGGCATATCTTCTGCGCGAACAACACGTGGGTTCGAAGCAGTTACATGCATAGCGATGTCTTTCGCAGTTTCCTCATTGCCGCCTTTCAGGGCAACGATACAAGCGATCTTGCCGTTTGAGTGGATATAAGCACCCAAAGTTTCAGCTTCAATAACCGCTGGACGACGAACAGTGATGTTTTCACCGATCTTTTGTACCAGGGCTTCACGCGCAGCTTCTAATTCACCGGCCATTAGAGCAGCAACGTCAGTTTCTTTTGTAGCCGCTAATTTTTCAACAACCTTGTCGGCAAAAGCATTGAAGTTAGCATCACCAGCAGCGAAGTCAGTTTCAGAGTTAACTTCAACAACGACAGCAACGCCACCATTAATGATAACGCGCAACTTACCTTCGGCAGCAGTACGGTCTGCTTTTTTAGCAGCCTTTAGGCCTGAGTTCTTACGCAGATCTTCAATCGCTAATTCGATATCGCCTTCAGCAGCAGTCAGTGCTTTTTTGCACTCCATCATGCCTAGACCAGTACGCTCACGCAGCTCTTTAACCATTGCAGCTGATACGTTTGCCATGTGTGTCTTCCTCTATTTTAACTTGTCAGTAATCTTGCATCGAAAAAGAGGGGGCAAGCCCCCTCCTTCCAGTGAGCCTAGCGATTATTCAGCAGCTTCTTGAGCTGGAGCTTCTTCAGCCACTTCTACGAACTCATCAACAGTGCCATTGCCCTGCTTGCCTTCCAATACTGCGTCTGCAATTGCAGATGCGTAGATTTGGATTGCACGGATCGCATCGTCGTTACCTGGGATAACGTAATCAATGCCATCTGGGTTTGAGTTAGTATCAACGATACCGACAACTGGGATACCCAGCTTGTTAGCTTCCTGAACTGCGATGCGCTCGTGATCAACGTCAACTACGAACAACATATCAGGCAAACCGCCCATCTCTTTGATACCGCCGATAGAACGCTCAAGCTTTTCCATCTCGCGAGTACGCATTAACGCTTCTTTCTTAGTCAGCTGTTCAAAAGTACCGTCGGACTTCTGAATTTCTAATTCACGCAAACGCTTGATCGACTGACGAATCGTTTTGTAGTTAGTCAACATACCGCCTAACCAGCGATGTGCAACGAACGGCATATTAGAACGCTCAGCCTGTTCTTTCATGATCTTACCCGCAGCGCGCTTAGTACCAACAAACAATACCTTGTTGTTTTTCGCAGCTAGAGCTTCAACCAATTTAAGAGCTTCGTTCAACGCTGGAACAGTATGTTCTAGGTTGATGATGTGAATTTTATTACGAGCACCGAAAATGTACTTACCCATCTTAGGGTTCCAGTAACGAGTTTGGTGACCAAAGTGAACGCCTGCTTTAAGCAGATCGCGCATGCTAACTTGTGCCATGGTATTTACCTTATATATGTAGGGTTAGGCCTCCACGTACCCTCAACATCGACCTATTTTCATAGGCACCCCGACGTATCGTTATAGTACGTGTGTGTCATTTCATACCCACCTTGCAGTGCATTGGGCGGTGTACGGCGATTTTTTCGCGGGCGCTTTATACCATTTTCTGATGCTTTTGACCAGAATAACTGTACGATTGACCTCGCACTGCGATTGCTGGTTCAACCAACGCCAGACAACCAGTACAATGTATGCATTTCCAAGATACCGATTAAGGTCGCCCCCTTTATTATGAGCGTAACCATCAATACGGCTGACGATATAGCCAAAATGCGCATCGCCGGCCGTCTCGCCGCCGAAGTACTAGAAATGATCGAACCATATGTGAAGCCAGGCGTTTCCACCGGTGAGTTAGATCGCATTTGTCATGACTATATCGTTAACGTGCAGCAAGCGATTCCTGCACCGCTAAATTATCACGGCTTTCCAAAGTCGATCTGCACATCCGTTAACCAAGTTATTTGTCATGGCATTCCAAGCGACGACAAAATTCTAAAGAAAGGTGACGTCGTCAATCTAGACATCACCGTCATCAAAGACGGTTATCACGGTGACACCAGTAAGATGTTCCATATTGGCGAAGCAGCACCAGCTAACAAGCGCCTCGTAGATATCACCCAAGAGTGCCTATATTTAGCCATCGATATGGTTAAGCCAGGCGTACAACTAGGAGATATTGGTCATGCTATTCAGCAACACGCCGAGAGCAATCATTACTCAGTGGTACGCGAGTATTGCGGTCACGGTATTGGCAAAGTATTCCACGAAGATCCGCAAGTTCTGCACTACGGACGCCCAGGCACAGGGATGACAATCCAAGCGGGGATGATATTTACCATTGAGCCGATGATTAATATGGGCACGCGCTTCAATAAGCTGTTAAAAGATGGTTGGACGGTGGTCACGAAAGATCGCAAATTATCTGCACAGTGGGAGCATACCTTGTTGGTTACTGAAACTGGCGTTGAAGTATTAACTAAGCGCAAAGAAGAAGAGCTATTCTGGAAGTGAGTCAGTCATTGGACATGCCTTCACTACCCACGATTGATGCTCAAGATCTGATGGCGCGGCTGGCTGCCGCTCCCTCGCCGCTACCGGTTATTAAGCCTCTTCTGAAACGCATTCAAGAAGAGTCACATGCGTATTTTCGCGCAACATTCGATGCAAACACGTTAGTACCCCATCGTGCAAAGTTGATGGATACCATGCTGCAATGCTTGTGGCAGCATCGTAAATTATCAGACCAAGGCATCGCACTTATTGCTGTCGGCGGTTATGGCCGGGCAGAGCTACATCCTCATTCCGATATAGACGTCCTTATACTTGCTCTGAATGAAGATACGATTAATGCCAACGGCGCGGCACTGCAAGATTTTATAACCCTGCTCTGGGATCTCAAGCTTGATGTGGGTCATAGCGTTAGAACGCTAGACGAATGTGTATCCGAAGCCGATGGCGATCTCACCATCATTACTAACATGATGGAAAGCCGACATTTAGCCGGTGATCAAAGCCTACACCCAGTATTAACGAACCGAGTAGCGGCAACAGAAATATGGCCGGCTGAAAAGTTTTTCACCGCTAAATGGCAAGAGTTGATAAACCGCCATAAAAAGCACGATGATCCCGAATACAATTTAGAACCCAACGTAAAAAATTCACCAGGCACTCTGCGCGACATACAGTCAGTAAGCTGGGTAGCTATGCGTCACTTTGGTAAAGGCACGCTTCAAAGCCTAGAAGAACAAGGCTTTTTAACAGAATTCGAACACCGCCGCTTAGCGCGAAGCCTGAGCTTTTTATGGCAAGTACGTTACGCTCTACATATGATCGCCGGTCGTGAAGAAGATCGCCTGCTATTTGACCTACAACGAGAAATTGCCGAACTACTGGGTTATGTTGATGACGGTCAACGCTTAGGTGTTGAGCAGTTTATGGCTCAGTTTTATCGCAACCAATTATCCACCACTGAATTATGTGATTTGTTATTGCTGCATTTCAATGAAGACTATATGGGATGCGGCAATCCAGAGAATATCGAGAATATTAACGAACACTTCGTCCTATGTAATGGCTATTTACAGCACGTTACGCCGAGTTTATTTGTCGAAGATCCTTCTTGGTTATTGCGCGTATTTCTATTGATGGCGCAGTTACCACAAGCGAAGGGCATTCATTCGGGAACGATTCGTGCGCTGCGGGATAATCGTCGTTTAATTGATGATGAGTATCGCCATAACCACGAACACAATGAATTGTTTATGCAGTTAATGCGCAACCGTTCGCGCGTTGTACGCGAACTATCACGCATGATGCGATACGGTATTTTAGGACGCTACATTCCTGAATTCGGCCACATTATAGGCATGATGGAATACGATTTATTCCATAAATATACAGTTGATGAGCATAGCTTCCGCATGGCGCGCTTACTGCGTCACTTCCGCTTTGGCGATGTGCGAGAACACTTTCCTATTGCTTCGCGCTTAATCCATAAAGTGCAAAAGAAAGAAATTTTGTATTTAGCAGCACTGCTGCATGACACAGGTAAAAGCATTGATGGCGACCATACTGCGAACGGTGGTGAAATAGCCGCAGCGTTTTGTCGCCAACACAATTTGCGCCCGACCGACTCTCATATGGTTTCTTGGTTGGTTACGAATCACTTGTTAATGTCGAACGCATCACAACGTATTGATATTAACAACCCTGAAGACGTCCATCACTTTGCCTTGGAAATCGGCGATCAGCACCACCTTGATATGCTGTATTTAATTTCGGTAGCAGATATCTTTAGTACGAATCCCGACCTCTGGACGCCTTGGCGTGCAGAACAAATGCGCGAGCTTTATCGCAACACCAAAGCCGCACTACGTCGAGGATTAGAGAATCCAATTCATAAAGAAGACCTGATCGAAGAAATCCAGCAGGAAGCTATTCAGCAACTTTTGGCTCATGGCTTAAGCGAAGAACGTATTCGTGAAATTTGGGGCGTACCTGGAGACGATTATTTTTTACGCGAAGGTGTTGATAATATTGTCTGGCACAGTTTAGAAATTAACGCTCACGGTACTAGCGCGACACCATTAATTTCTATTCGGCAGACCTCAGACCAACAATTCGAAGGCGCGACGCAGATCTTTATCTTCATGAAAGATCAACCGAATCTATTTGCGGTTACCACCGCGACACTGGATCAACTGAACCTCAACATTCAAGACGCACGCATCATGACATCTGAAGTTGATAACAACGCTGTAGACACCTATATCGTTCTTGATGAAAACAATCATGCAATAAATGACCCGCAGCGCCTACAACATATTCGCGACACTCTGCGGGCAGCACTGTCAGATCCGAATGACTTTACGACCATCATCCAAAGGCGAACGCCGCGTATGCTAAAACAATTTATGGTGGAAACACAGGTAACCATGAGTAACGATCCCATCATGCATCGCACTGTATTAGAAGTTATCGCAGCTGATCGTCCAGGTTTGTTGGCACGAATGGGCGCTATTCTTTCTGAATTTAATGCTCAACTCCAAGGTGCAAAGATCCTGACCGAAGGAGAACGGGTATCGGATATATTCTTTATTGTGAATAGTAAAGGGCAACCGTATTCCGATGCTGCGCAGTGTGAAGCACTACAAAATGCCATTATTCGTGGCTTAGATGATCAAGTGGAAGCACAATCGGCGGTATAGCCGCCGCCCTGTAAACTTACTCGCATAAATCGAAAGGTTTATGCGAAAAAATCCCCTCAATATTTTCTCTAAAGCACAGTAAAGTAGCGCTATTAAAGGAGGATTTATGTCACACCGCACCCTGCAAACCATCATACCTAGTCATGCCAGTTCTGATGGCGATGGCGTAAAAATTCGCCGCGTAGCGCTATTTGATACAACAGTAACGGACCCTTTTCTCATGCTAGATGAATTAGGTTCCGACAATCCTGATGACTATATCGGGGGCTTTCCGCCACATCCACATCGCGGCATGGAAACACTCACTTATTTGCGCTTTGGTGCTTTAGAGCATCGCGATCACTTGGGTAATCGAGGCGAAATTCGCAGTGGTGGCGCGCAGTGGATGTCTGCAGGTAGAGGCATTATTCATAGTGAAATGCCAAGTCGAGAAATGTCTCGCTTGCATGGCTTTCAATTATGGATCAACTTGCCCGCTAAACACAAAATGGATGCGCCGAAATATCGCGATGTGCCTGCTGACGAAATAACAGAATGCACACTAAATACAGGCATTAATGCCAAAGCCCTTGCTGGAAACTGGCAATTGAATGGCCAAGAGTTACAAGGCCCGCTGCAAGACTTAGCAGCACAGGCACGCTATCTTGATCTCTATTTGCCGGCAGGTTTAGAAGTAACTATTCCTATCGATGCCGGCCACAATACCTTGGCCTACGTATATGAAGGGCAATTAGAGACTTCACCAGCAGCGCCCGAGAAGTCCTTGCTAGTATTTAATCAGACGGGAGATACCTTGCTGCTACAGGCAAAGTCAAATACGCAATTGTTATTACTTACAGGCAAGGCAATTAAAGAGCCGGTAGCTCACTATGGACCTTTTGTAATGAATACTCGCGAGGAGATTGAACAAGCAATACAGGATTACAATAACGGCCTTTTCGGCAATTAATGTAACCCTGCAATGTTTCCGAAGCCTTATTTCTGAGGCTTCTGACGACGGATAGGAGCAAAGCCAGAGTTATCCATAAGATTGCTCTTCTTTGCTTCTGTTTCTTCAGTTTTCGGGCGACTTGGGCGAGGGCCCAGTTTCTTCTTGTCCGAAGGTGCTTTACGACCAGCTGCTTTTGCTGGCACTTTACCTTTTGGCTTTTTCTTCGGACCTGCCGCCTTACCAGACGCTTTAACTTTTTTCGGGCCTTTATATTCGGCTTTGAGTTCAGAGATCTGACGCGATTCCATTTGAATCTCGAGATAGCGCTCGATAGAAGCTTTTAAATTCCACTCATGCGCCGCAATCAAACTGATCGCCAAACCTTCTTTACCCGCACGACCAGTACGACCGATTCGATGAACATACTCATCGCCTTTACGAGCAAGATCATAGTTAATAACCAGATCCAGACCTTCAACGTCTAATCCACGCGCTGCAACATCGGTTGCCACTAAGATCTGACGCTTACCTTCACGTATCGACTGCATAACGTAATTACGTTCATCTTGAGTCATTTCGCCGTGCAGCATGGCAATACCATTGCGATGACGACGTAAGAATTCAGATAAGCGCTCTACTTCCATACGCTTGTTAACGAATATAATGGCTTTGTCGTAGGTTTCATTAGCTAGCAGCCAAGTTACTAAGCGATCTTTATGCGCGTTATCATCAGCCAAAATACGCTGTTGACGAATAAAAGCATGCTGAACTTGAGCAGTATTCGTTGTGATTTCTTCTGGCTTATTGAGCATAGCGCGAGCAATACGGCCTACCCCTTCATGACGCAGTGTCGCTGATAACATGAAGGTTTGACGTTCTTTCTTTGCCTTGCCGACGATGATCTCCATATCTTCGGAGAAGCCCATATCCAGCATACGGTCCGCTTCATCCAGTACCAAAAACTCAAGATCACTCAGATCGACAGTCTCACGGCGAATATGATCCACTAGTCGGCCCGTGGTAGAGATAATGATCTCTGGGTTCTTACGCAGCATCGACGCTTGATACTTAAACTCTTCGCCGCCAGTAAGCACACCAACGTTCAACGTTGTTAAGTCGGTTAATTGCTTCGCTGCTTTAAACACTTGGCGAGCAAGCTCGCGTGTTGGTACTAGCACTAAAGCGCGTGTCGCAGAGTCGCTAGCCTCAACCTGGAGTAGCTTTTCCATAATGGGTAATAGATAAGCAAGCGTTTTACCGCTTCCGGTCTCCGCACACACCTTTAAATCTTTTCCTGCCATTGCCAACGGCAGCATTTGTGCTTGCACTTCTGTCGGCGCTGAAATGTTCTGCTTTTCAAGGCCAGAAAGAATACGGGGGTTAAATTCGATATCGGCAAACACGGCGGTAACTCTTAAGATCATTGAAGTTGGCCAGTATAACAGAGCTCAGCCAACCTCGTGAGTCAGAAGCGTGTTTGCAGGGTGTTTTAGCCATCAAGAAGACGTAAACTCTGCGCCACTTATTTTGTCCTACCACTAGTTATCCATGTATTAGAGTAACTCATGCAAAAACTACTTATTACCGCCGCAATCACCAGCCTTATAATCGGCTGCTCAACCAGCCCTACTGGCCGCTCACAATTGATGCTGGTTTCGCCTCAGTCTGCGATTTCCTCGTCGGAAACTGCCTACCTGAGCACAGTGACGGAACTCGATAGCAATAAACAGCTCATCACGGACTCCGCTTGGGTAAAGCGTATTCAAACTATTACTGGGCGCTTAGTCACTGAAGCCGTTGCTATGCATCCAGAAACCAAAGATTGGAAATGGAGTGTCGCTATTATCAATGATGCCAACACCCTGAACGCTTGGTGCATGGCCGGTGGACGTATGGCGATTTATAGTGGCATTGTTACTCAGCTAGATCTTACCGACGACGAGATAGCGCAAATTATGGGACACGAAATTTCTCATGCATTGGCAAACCACACCGCGGAGCGTATGTCGCGCGCCATGATGATGAGCGCTGGCTTAAGTGCTGCAGCAGTCGTCACTGAGAATAACCAAACGGCCCTGAGCGGTGCAGCTTTAGCGGCTAAATTTGCACTTGAGCTACCGAACAGTCGTACAGCAGAATCTGAAGCGGATCGAATTGGTATTGAGCTGGCGACTCGCGCTGGATACAAGCCAGAGGCGGCTGTATCACTATGGCAAAAAATGCAAAAAGCCGGTGGTGGTAGCCAACCTGAGTTTATGAGCACTCACCCATCACCGAGCAACCGCGCTAAAACGTTAGGAGAAATAGGCGCTAAAATGATAAAGCTGAATCCGACGCTTAAGCCTGCCGCCGTGTATCCTATCGAGATTGTTACTAAGGCGTGATGAGATAGACCCATTGAGCGCCGATACGTAAACAGAAAAAGCCCGAGCAATATCCTTTGCTCGGGCTTTTTAACACTCTTAAATCCAATGTCTATCGCCTATAGACATTCAGCGCTAACGAAATATTGATCCGTACCCTTCTTCTGACAACACTTGCCGTACCGCATTACGACCTAGCATCAGTTCATAATGTTTTTGGCAGCCTTCCGGTAACTTAATACCAAGACGTTGAGCCCAGAATTCATTGTAAAACAAAGCAACATCGGCAATAGAAAAATGATCCACAACAAAACCAGACGGCGACAATAATCGATTAATATAGGTGAAGCCTTTCTTGACCAAAATCTCGCCCTGCTTTTTTACTCTTTCTTGTTCACTCTGCTCTGAGGCGTAGCGATCCGTGGTAAATATACGAGTAAATCCATGACCATGAATTGTATTAACCGCATAATTTAACACTTCAAGAACGCGCAATTCCGCTTCTGCATCATCAGGAATTAATCCCTTTTTAGGAAAAGATTTTGCCAGCCACCAAGCGATGGTCAAAAAATCCGTTAATGCAGTGCCGTCATCGCGCACTAAAGTAGGAATTGTTCCCTTAGGGTTAATGGCTAGATAATCCGCTGTTAAATTATCCCCCTTAGGAAGGTTGACGATATACACGGCAAAAACTTGTTCTAACTCTTCTAAAAGAATATGAATGCCAGTGCTACACGAACCCGGTGTCATATAAAATTTCAACATGTACGACTCCTACCTAAGGTGCCTTTTTTAAGGTGTCTGGTCATAAATCGGGCTCAATAGAAGCGCGTGCGGCATAGTCCACTAAGGATTCTTCAACCGCTTCATAGGCGTACCACGACACCGCTTGTACATTGATTTTGGCGAGTTTATCCTTTGGCCCATCACCAATCTTGGCCGTCATGACGGCGTAGCAATCGTTGATTGTTTCTAAAATCATCGCCATTGCCGACTGGCTTGAGCTATTACCAAGACAATAATTTTCTACGTCGCGCTGCTCTACAAGTTTGCAGCTTTCTTGATCTAACTGATAAATCCAAAACCGCTTGGTATGCCCAAAGTGTTCATTAATCGAAATACCATCTTTCGTTGCGACTGCGACTTTTACTGGGAAATTAGGCATCATGAGTTGCGACTGCACTTTTTTAACGGAAAATTAAGCGTCATGAATGACGTCCATGCCACGGAAAATACTGCATCGTTTAAAGACTTCCAACGAAGGCTCAACCGATTTGTGATGGCAGTATTTTGCTACTAACTTGGCCAAGCCTTTGATATCACGGCCACTCGCTTCTGGAAAAAAATCCGCCAGTGAATTGACCAAATCACCATCAATATTCAAACCAAACTGATCTGTCATAACCTGCCAAATTCGACGGCGATCCTCTTGATTAGGCGGATAATACTTAATCATCGCGATACAACGCGAAACAATGGCTTCGTCGATATCATTAACGCGGTTAGTGGTTAAAAACAGCAGGCCATTGAAATATTCCAGTACACGTAGGAATACACCGACGACAGCATTTGCAGCAATATTATCGTCACGGCGTTTAATATAGACATCGGCCTCATCAATCAACATCACGGCTCCCCAACGCTGAGCACGAGTGAGTGTTTCTTTTAAAGCCTGCTCCATTTCAGCAACGCTTAACCCTAGCTGGCCCGAATGAACGCGATACAGAGGGCGTTTAATGATTTCGGAATACACTTCAGCCGTAAGGGTTTTACCGACCCCAGCTGGCCCTGCACACAGCACGGTAGTTCCACCCGATTTCCCTTCAACGATATCATCCATCAGCATATCCATCTCTGCAGTAAGGATGTCGATCAGGTCGGTCTGTTCCGGAGGTAGGATAAGCTTGTCTTTTAATTCGGGCTGATAAACATAAGGGGTCATATCATCCACATGCACCCAGAGATGATGATGCAGATCCATATGAAACATCAAAATATAGCCGTGCACCGGCAGTTCGGTAAACATACCCGCTGGAATCTCATCCTTAAGCTTTTCTGCTTTAGACTCCACCTTTTCATTAAACTTCACACTCCGGCCAGCTTTGCGCAAGTACTTACTCAGTACTTCACCGCCGGTATCCAAAGTTAGCGCACGCTCTTTTAATATGGCCTCATCATTCACTAAGCGCGCATAGCCACCCGATGAAGACAGCACCACATGACTTTTCCTCGCCCAATCCGTTGTCCGGTGCGAAGCCGTTGGATCTTCCGCATAAATACCCGTGCCGCTACCAGAAAACTGCCGTCCATAATCTGAGCGCCATTGGTAAAAGCGTTCTGCTGAGTCATCGTAAGCGGCTAGGAGCTCTGGGGTTTCTTTGAGATAGCCCTTACAGGCGAAAATTTCAGCAACAGTTTTACCGAGAATATCGCGCTCAGAAATCATGACGGTTTGTACGTTAATCTTAGCCATACCATTGGCTTTCAATTCCACCAAAATCCGCCCAGATTCTTCTTCTCCTGGAGGGGTAAAATCAATGCGAGTGACCAAGAAGGCAATAGGTTTACCCGATTTATTGGCATGGAACAGCCAGCCTCGACTTCCCCCTTGCACCAGAAACTCGATGACATCAACCACTAAGGTTTCTAATTCGCCTTCTCTATAACGCGTCCCAGCGTACTGCAATGCGGTATTAAATGTGTGAATCTGAGCGGCTCGATTTCTCATTGCCGGCCCAGCTTCATTATAGATATAGCCGAGAAAACTCAACTGCGCAGACGATAACTCGTAAAAAGGGACTTCGACTCGACTGCCTAGCTTTAACTGTTCAAGCAATCCCTCCAACTCAGAGAAATTCTGTACAAGTTCTTCGGCATAAGGCTTATCTATTTGTATTTTCATATCGCCTTAACCGCCCCAGCCTTCGTCATCCATATCGTCAAAGCGATTTTCTGCCCTAGGGGCTTTCTGTTGCAGTATTCGCTTTATCATAGCGCTCGGACCATCGTTAAGCTCTTGCTGCAACTCAGATATCAAGTCATCAACATCCGGGCCGCCTTTGATCACAATCGGTGTAATGCCTAATGCAATAAGCTGCTTAGTCGCCGATCCTCCGATCGAAGCGCAATACACCAAATCGCTGCCAACCAGCCACGCCAGCTTAGGTTTGAGCTTATCTTCGTTGCCGTCTTTCAGCTCCTTGCCAAAAGACTTAGTGGCGATGAGTTCGGCAGAATCGCCATTAATCTTGTAGACATAAAATCCCAAAGCCGAGCCAAAATGCTGTTCGACCATATCGCCATCTTCACTGGCGTAAGCAACGATCAAATCTGTGCTTTCTTCGGCATCGATTACATCGGCAACGCAACCAACTTCGGCTAAGACAATCACAGATACGCTCCTGACAGCTATTTAGGGAAAGATACATAGCCTCAGCACAAAACATTCCATCAGATTGAAATAGATATCTTTTTGTTTTTGTTAGAATTTATTTTTATAGAAATTCTAAATTGTCGGAGTTAGTACAAAATACTAGTAATATTGGTGACAAGAATGGATGTATTGATGTTTTGTTACGCAAGCGTCGTCGGAAGATCTAAAAAGAAAAACCCCCGACCGTTACCGGAAGGGGGTTTTAGAATAAGAGCTTGACGATGACCTACTCTCGCATGGGGAGACCCCACACTACCATCGGCGATACTGCGTTTCACTTCTGAGTTCGGAATGGATTCAGGTGGTTCCACAG
>NZ_JAWUWR010000043.1:0-97748 GCF_034111725.1 Thalassolituus sp.
GCAATGGAGTAACCATGTTCGGTCACTTGCTTTACTGCTGCGATCTTGAATTCTTCGTTATATCGTTCACCAGCCATATCGGCCTCCTCTTTAAATACATTGTAACTTTAAAGAGTGTCTAGATAACTAGGGGCGATTCAGACCCGTTAGCCTTGAATGTATCTATCAAATCGAATATTTGAGTTTTTTCGAAATATTTTTCTGCATTGCTGAAACTTTTCTGAAAATAGCTCCGTATACGTATGTATCCCGTTTGGTTTATTTGAATAACTTAAAAGGAAATCATCATGTTTCAACGTACAAGGCTGCTAACAACCATCTTGATCGTATTTATGTCTGCTTGGCTTAGTGGTTGCGGTGGCGGCGGTGGCGGCGGTGGCAGCGCTAATGCGGGTGGTGCAGATAACAGTGCAGATAACGGTACAGATAACGGTACAGATAACGGTACGGATAACGGCGCAGATAACGGTACAGATAACGGTACAGATAACGGTGCAGATAACGGTGCAGATAACGAAGTCGACGAGGTTGATACCACTGCCCCGTCGGCCAAAATTACGTTTCCAACCGCATTTTCAGGAACCGAAGGCAGTAGTATCATTGTTCGTGGTACCGCGAACGATAGCCAAAGCGCCATTACGGGTGTGCGGGTAAATGATGTAGACGCGACCAGCTCAGATAATTTTGCGACCTGGGAAGTGGCGATTGAATTGCCGAGCGGGCTGAGTACCCTTGTCGTTGAAACAGCCGACAGCGAACTTAACGTCGATACCTTTGCGACCAGTGCACAAATTAATGCCTTCGGTTTTCATTTTTCTTTTCCACGAGGGGTGGTGCTGGACAGCGCCAGTAATCGCGCTTTGGTGATAGATCCTGGTCTTGATGCGTTAATTGCCGTGGATCTGACCAGCGGTGGGCGGACGCTTCTCTCTGGCGACAACATCCCAGACGCAAACAACCGGTTTGATAACCCGCAAGATTTGATACTGGATGGCGGTCGCAATCGTGTGCTTGTCCCCGACATTGGCCTGTCAGCCTTGGTGGCGGTTGATCTTACCAGTGGCGAACGTACGATCCTTTCAGGGAATGGCATACCGAATGATGAAGTTCTCATTAAGTTTCCCAAGACAGCAGTAATTGATAGTGCCAATGACCGTGCCTTGGTGACGGACGGCAATCTTAAAGCCTTAGTCGCGGTTGATCTTGTTACTGGCGAGCGCACTATTCTCTCAAGCAATAGCATTCCAAATAACAAGAACCCGTTTGGTGACCCCATTGGCTTGGCACTCGACAGCGCGAACAACCGTACCTTGGTTGCCGACGGAGGAAAAAAAGCCTTATTGGCCGTGGATCTAACCACCGGTGCGCGCACCATTGTTTCCAGTAGCAGCATACCGAATGCGGATAATAGCCTCAATTCGCCGAAAAAAGTGGCCCTCGATAGCAGTAATAATCGCGCTCTGATTTCTGATATTGGGCTAGACGCGATTATTGCCGTTGACCTGACCACAGGAGCGCGTACGGTGCTGTCGGATAACATCACACCGAATACAGTCAACACGTTTAGCTCGCCGAATGGGATTGCGCTTGATAGTGCCAACAACCGTGCTTTAGTGGTTGATTTTGATGAGGAGGCATTAATCGCCGTTGATTTTACCTCAGGGGCTCGGACGATCATCTCCGACAATGCACTGCCTGATAAAAACAACCGCTTTCGTAATGCGCAGGCCGTAGCAATTGATAGTGCCAACAACCGTGCCTTGGTGGTCGATAGCAGTTTGGACGCACTGATTGCCGTGAACATGAGCACTGGCGTGCGCACCATTATTTCTGATGATGATCTACCCAATGACGCTAACCCATTTGTGTCACCCAGTGGCATCATGCTCGACATCGCTAACAACCGTGTGCTGGTCATTGATGCAGGCCGGCCAGCCCTACTTGCCGTTGATATCACCACGGGTGAACGTACGATTGTCTCTGATGACACCACCCCAAATAACGAGAACCTGTTTGATTTCCCCTTGGATTTAGCGCTCGATACGGCCAATAACCGCGCCTTAGTGTTGGATCAAAACTTGGAAGCCGTGATTGCCGTTGATCTTGTCACTGGCGAACGCACCATCATCTCAGACGCGAATACGCCCAATACCAACAATCCGTTTGAAAGTGCACACGGGATTGCACTCGACAGTGCCAATAATCGTGTGTTGGTTATCGACGACACCCTCGCGGCTTTAATCGCCGTCGATCTTAGCAGTGGCGAACGTACGATTGTTTCGGATGAAAGCACGCCAAATGCAGAAATTCCGTTTGAGTTTCCACGCAGCGTGACCCTCGATATCGCCAATAACCGCGCCTTGGTTACCGATGAATCTCTTGGGGCTATTATCGCTGTAGACCTCACCAGTGGAGTGCGGACGATCCTCTCAAGTGGTGGGATACCGAATCAGGAAAACGTATTTGATGCACCGTTTCGCATGGCCGTCGACAGCACTAATAATCGAGTGCTGGTGGTTGATGAAGACGACGATGCATTAATGGCGGTGGATTTGGTTAACGGCCAGCGTGTTATTATTTCGCGTTAAAGTGTGATTAAAAGCCCTGAAGCCAAGACCAATGTCTTGGCTTTTTTTTGCCTATTTTGCGATTCCTGCCCAGCGGATAAATGATGCCCCTTGATAGCTGGACAAATCCCCTCATGCCCTAGATGATTTCAAAAGACCCATTTATTTAACTAAGAGATAGCGCATGAGCAGCAACCACAAAGACATCCGCAGTTACCAAGGCATTACCCCGCAGTTAGGCGAACGCGTTTTTGTCGATCGCAGCTCAGTGATCATTGGCGACGTAGCATTGGGCGACGACTGCTCGGTGTGGCCACTGGCCGTGATTCGCGGCGACATGCACCACATTCGTATTGGCGCACGCACCAGCGTACAAGACGGTTCGATCCTGCACATCACCCATGCGTCTGATTATAATCCCGGTGGCTATCCCCTGATTATTGGCGACGACGTCACCATCGGCCACCAAGCCATGTTGCATGGCTGCACCATCGGCAACCGCGTACTCATCGGCATGAAATCCATGATTATGGATGGCGCCATCGTCGAAGATGAAGTCATCGTCGCTGCTGGAGCCACCGTATCGCCGGGAAAAGTTTTAGAAAGCGGTTTCGTTTATATGGGTACACCGGCGAAAAAAGTCCGGGCAATTACCGATAAAGAGCGCAGCTTTTTTACCTATGGTGCAGGGAATTATGTGCGGCTGAAGGATAAACATATGGCCGCGGGGTATGATCAGCCGTTTTAAACCGAGGTCTATGCGAACGAAACGCGCCGTTGCTCACTGATATTTGGTTTACTCTGATCGCCAAGTATCGCCTTAACTGTTTGCCAACTGAATTTGAGCGGGTTGGAGGTTGAGACGGAGATTTCTGCTGAGTCGGGCTTAAATGCAAGCAGTAATAAATTCGGGTCATCTTTACCTTTTTCGTACCAAGACTCTATGGTCGCCGACCATTTATTTGCAATGGCTTCGGCGTTCTCGGCCACTGTTATTGTCCCTTTAATTTCAGCCCAGAAATTGTCTTGGCCGTTTGCTATACAAATATTGGCGGATTTCGTGCCATTGAGTATTCCAAACGTTTCACTGCGACGATCGGTGAAAAACCAAACGATATCAGCATCATGATCTGGCTTGGCAGACATTGGTTTCATGAACGTCGTGATGCCATCAATGCCAAGTAATACTGCTGTCTCGGCGTCTAGCTGGCTCCAGAGAGCGGCTTTAGGGTCTTGTTTGAATTGTTCGATGGTTAACATGGTCTTTTCCTCTGCTATTAAATACATGCAATAGACATGCGGAAAGTAGGTCGCGATACAACCGTTGTTATTGATTGTACACAAGGGAATCTGAAGAGATTAATTCTTGAATTTAGAAACTGCGTCTTTAACGGACGATGATAGATTCGCCCATGACGACTCCAAGCCTGACTTTAACGTTTGCCATGCCTCACCAGACGCTTCATTCAGTTTTTTGAGTTCATTCTCACTTTTTTCAATACTGTCTTGTAGCTCGTCGACTTTTTTACTGAGTTCAATTTTAGTGTCTGCAGATGCTTCTGAAGCCTTAGCTTTTAGTTTTTGGGCGTCGGCTTTCATCTCGTCAATATGAGCTTTAATTTTTTCTTGATACAATTCTTTATCATTCATGGGATGTTCCTCTTTTGTCATTTTACAGTTTGACAGGTGCAGGTAGGAATGGTTCATAAAGCCTATAGGTTATTTTTCGATATTTAACGAGTGTGAATTTAATGAGATTAAGGCAATCGTAGTTATATAATTTTGCTGCCAATTTTATATCTAAATAATTGGTATTTTAGCGACCGATTAATTCGCGATAATTAAGTCAATAATGCCCCAAAACTCTAATACACCAAAATACTAGAAGCAAAATACCTTGAATGCTGAATATGAGTGCATAGTAAACCAGTTGGCTGTAGTAGAATAGCCAAGTCTGTATTTCCTTTCCATAACGTTGATACGACAACTCTCGAACCAATAAAATCATGCAAAGAGCCACTGATAGCGCCAAAAGACAGTGATGGCGTAAAATTATCACTGGCCTAATCTAGCAAATATATTGAGACATCTTTCGTAAGTGTGTAAATACCTGTCTAATTCCATACTATTCGATTTTTTTGCGTCGAATTGACATGAAAGAGAATTTTTAGAGGTTGCAGCGTAATAGATATTGGTGTTATTTGATGGCTTATCTCGTCTCTATTATTGCTATCTCGCGCACACCAACCTTAAAAACCATCTAAGGGATTAGACTATGGTTGCTTTTTTTAAGAAGCTCTTCGCTATTATCGTTTGGCTATATAAATATAAATGGCGTCTGCTTGGTTCAGTGATCGGTTTGATGACTATCTCGCTGCTGCTGGGCAAACTCTATCAGCATTGGGACGATGATCCAGATCGCGGTGCTGTTGCGATGGACAATGGAGCGTTCGGTGAAAGTTATTCTACGCCTATTTATCTAGATCAAGGTTGGTCTGAATCTGAAAGCCTCTGGTTTTACAACACCACGCAGGGCTCGGGTTTACTTCCTTATGATTTATATCTCTCGTTAGAGGAGTCTAGTTCTCAGCGCTTACTGCGCGATAACGCGAATATGGATAAATATCGCTACTTGCCACAGAAGCCTACATTCTTTAATCCCGATGGTTTGGCTGTAGGTTTTGTTAAGGACGAATACCAAGGTAAGGATTACGTTGGTTTTACCTGTGCAGCTTGCCATACGTCTCAAGTTAATTTTAAAGGTCAGGCGATTCGCATCGACGGCGGCCCAGCCATGTCAGACATCTCCGGTTTTTTCGCCGAACTCGAAAAGTCGATGATGGCTATCCTTACCGATTCAGAAAAGCAGCAGCGTTTTATCGCAAGTGTACTGGCGTTAGAAAACAACTATGAGAATGCAGACCAAGTTGTTGCCGATTTGAAAAAGTGGTCGGGCACAATTCATTTGTACAATACCGTTAACCATAGTCATGTTAAATATGGCTATGCGCGCTTGGATGCATTTGGTCGTATATACAATCGAGTGTTGCAGCACATGATTAATAAGGAGCAATTGTCTAATGCAATGAAGTTGGCGGTTTCACCGACTGGCGTTCGACTTTTAACCGATAAACAAATCACTAATGTGTTAGCCAGTGTTGGTGAGAATATTATTGTTGATAGCCAGTTCTCTAAAATAATAAATCGTTTAGCATCGAATGATCAGGGGTATCCTAGCTTAAATTTACGCGATTTATTGCGTGTTCGAGATCAAGTTTTTAATGAAGCCGATGCGCCAGTAAGCTATCCATTTCTATGGGATATTGGCCAATCAGATTATGTGCAGTGGAATGGCCTTGCACAAAATTATGCTTTGGGTCCGCTAGGTCGCAATACCGGTGAAGTAATTGGCGTTTTTGGTATTCTTGATTGGACGGCTGAAACGCCGAGCTACTTCGATTTGTCGTCGTTACTTACAGATCAAAAAAACAAGAATAAAGTGGTTAATTTTAAATCGTCAATTGATTTAACGAACCTTCGGCGCTTAGAGGCACAATTACAACGATTACAGTCGCCCGTTTGGCCACAAGAGATTTTGGGCAAGATTGACACCGGGAAAGCAGAGCGAGGACAAACCTTGTTTGCTCAATATTGCCAGACTTGCCATGTCGTTGTTGATCGTTCTAATAGCAAACGTTTGGTCGTTGCCAGTATGGTTGATATTAATATCGTTGGTACGGATAAAAAAATGGCATTAAACGGTGTTCAATATGCGGGCAAGTCGGGCAACTTAAAGGACACGGTACAATCTACCGATGTCGGCAATGTTGTGATTCGTGAGGATGCTCCGGTTGTTCAAATTCTTACCTCGGCTACCAAGGGTGTGATTGCGACACCAGATGCTGATAAGTGGTTTTTACGTCGATGGCTCGATCGCTTATACACGTTAGGTTTGTCGTTTTTCGACAATGATATTCCGAACACGGTGAAGAGCGGCAACTACAAGTCGGATACTACGTCTAGTCCATATAATTCATTATTGGCTTACAAAGGTCGCTCGCTGAATGGCATTTGGGCGACGGCACCTTATCTGCACAATGGCTCCGTTCCTACGTTATACGATTTATTATTACCTAAAAAACGTGTAAGAGATCCTGATGATGGCAAATATCGCCCAGATTCATTCGTTGTTGGCGCGCGTGAGTTTGATCCCGTCAAGGTAGGTTTTATCTCAACGGGTTACGATGGTTTTACTTATAATACGAGCATTACTATAGATCGTCCTATGGAGGGTAATGACAATGCTGGGCATGAATATGCTGCGGGTAAAACACCCCAGTTGAATGGATCGGTGTTACCTGCTTTGAATGAGCAACAGCGCTGGGATCTTGTTGAGTATTTAAAGACCTTATAAAGGAACAAAGACAGACGTTATGACTATGGATTTTTTGGCCGAGTTCGATGTAGCTCCAGATGTAGAAAAATGTTCGTTGGTTCGAAAGTGGATTAAAACAAACCCTTTACCATTTTTTAAGCAGTTACGTGCAGAGCGCCCAATACTTGTGACACCTGAGTGTACCTTGTTGGCAAGGTCCACCGATGTGCGTGATTGTTTGCAAATGCCGACCATTTTTTCAGTGGATTTATACAAGTCTAAAATGGGCGTTACTGATGACAACCCAGGCTATTTAATGGCCCATGATGACGATGCCTTACATTATCGTGAGAAATCCATCATGCAGAGCATGCTGAATCGCGATGATATTCCACGTATTAAAAAGTTGATTAGTGAAACGTCAAAAAAGATTCTCGACGATGCAGATGGTCAGATAGAAATTATTAACAGTTATTGCCGTATGGTTCCTGTTATTTTGGTGCAAGAGTATTTTGGTTTTGATGGCATTGGGCCAGAGAAATTATTTAAATGGTCGTTTTGGAATCAGTACAATACATTTCATAATCAACCGTTCGATCTGAACCCGAAAGAAAAACATGATCATATTGTGCAGCGTCATGAGGAGTGTACTGCCGAACTGACTGAATATCTCAAAGCAATGATTCTGCGCAAGCTTTTTGCGGTGAAGGTGAAAGATCGTGTGTTGAAACCAGCGTTAAAAGTGAAAAATGCTGTTAGAGGTTTAGTTGGTAAAGAACCAGACGTACATGAAGACGATATAGTTACGCGTATGCTGCGTTCATCTTTCCCTGACGAAGTTGATTTTCCATTGATTCGCTTAGGGCGAAATGTGGGGGGCTTACTTATCGGTACAGTCGAAACCACTTCTAAAGCGGTCGCTCAAGTAATTCGTTTCTTTTTAGAACGTCCCGAATTACTAGCCCAAGCAAAAGCGGCATCGTTGCTGGAAAATACGGAGGAAATCGAGAGCCTTGTCTGGGAGGCGCTACGTTTCGTTCCTATAGGTGCTTATATGTTTAGGCAAGCGACACAAGATTACACTATCGCCAAAGGTACTGAACACGAAACTACTGTTAAAAAAGGTACCACAATATTGGCCCTAACTCAGTCGGCGATGTTTGACGAGTACGCGTACGTTAACGCCGATGAATTTAATAAAGACCGAAATTGGTATCACAATTTCACCTACGGCTTCGGTGCTCATGATTGTTTGGGTAAATATATCGGTATGGCGATGCTGCCTGAAATGGTACGCCAAGTATTAGCACTAGATGGCGTACATGCAATTTCAGCAATGGATTTTAAAGATGGACCGTTTCCTGAGCGTTACGAACTTGCTTGGTAAGAATAAAAGACATTGCTGTGACTGTAATGCACTAATAGTTAGGCCTAAGTTTTTCGTGGCTATATCGCTTACTAATTTTATTTCTCTCTCACGTCCGCGAAAATACTAACAGCGTCGACGGCATCTTTAGTGCCAGCTCTAATTTGCAATATAACAGCACCTGCCTGTTGAGCTAAGTCTAAACCATGAGATGCCTGAGATTTACAAGCTGCCATACTTGTTATAGCGCTATTAGTACCTGTTTGAATCTTTCCAATCATGTCAGAAATTTCTTGGGTTGAACGGCTGGTGCGTCCTGCTAATTGACGAACTTCATCGGCAACAACGGCAAAGCCTCGCCCTTGGTCTCCTGCACGTGCAGCTTCAATCGCGGCGTTTAACGCCAGCAGGTTGGTCTGATCGGCAATGCCACGGATTGTATTAACGATCGATGTGATTTGTTCCGATTGCTTGCCTAATTCGGCAATGATGGTTGCAGATTTATCGACAGCCTCAGATATTTGAGACATCTCTTTTGCTGCATCTTGTACAACATCAGTACCAAGAGCTGCGGCTTTTTCTGTTTCGACCGCTATGTGATATGCACGAGATGCATTTTCAGCTTCTTGCCGATTCTTTTTAATATCATCAGTAATATCGGTGGCATACTTTATAAAGCCAAATAGATTGCCTTTATTATCAAGGAGAGGGTTATACGAAGCCTCTAGCCAAACTGTATTACCGTTTTTCGCAATTCGTTCGAAGCGGTTAGATATATATCGGCCACTTTTGAGCTGATCCCAGAACTTTTTATAGTCGTCGCTATCGGCATAATTTTTGTCGCAGAATATTCTATGATGTTTACCTATAATTTCCTGCTCCGAGTAGCCCATTACGTTTAAAAAATTACGATTGGCAGAAACAACATTGCCTTTTAAGTCGAAGCGAATCACAGCACTGGAGCGATCGACTGCTTCTTGCTTGGCTCTATTATCATTCTCCGTTTCTACTCGTTGCGTTACGTCATGGGCTATTTTTAGTATCTTGATAATTGTATGGTTCGCATCAATCACTGGCGCATAGGATGCTTCAAGCCAAACGATATCACCGTTGCCTTTGATCCTCTTATATTCACCGTGCATCGTGGTGCCATTGGCGAGCGATCGCCAAAAATCTTTATATTCAGCTGAATCTATATAGCTAGGTTCGCATATTGTGCGGTGGTGACGGCCAATAAAGTCTTGGGCTTGATACCCTACCATTTTTAGGTATTTGTCATTGGCGAACAAAATTTCTCCAGAAGGCGAAAACTCAGCAACAGCCATAGAGCGGTAGACCGCCTCAACAGTAGATGTATCAGGCCCCTTGTCGGGGCTGGGCTTTTTACTTGAGTTGCCGAAGATGTTCATTCGCCTTACCTTATTGGGAATTGGGTTGTTCGCTTATTAAAGCTAGATCACTTCTATGGCGCGTCAAGCGCACTGATAGTCGATTTTTAGTATTAGAGATAACTTTGCTAGTAACATACACTTCAACGCTTACTTTTATGCCTCGAGTCTCATCTATCTATATAAATTCTGTCACCTTACTGCGTCAGCGCGAGCTGGCCCGATCTCGCCGTGAGTTTCTCGCGCGAGGCAGTCGTGTCAAACGCTGCACTGATTGCATGTTGGCTAAGTCGCTGTGCATGTGTTCATTACGTCCAGCCCCATCGGGTGCCGTGGCTGTTTGTCTTGTTTATTATCAAGGCGAGGTATTCAAACCCAGTAATACGGGCCGATTAGTGGCTGATGTTTTGGCTGACAATCATGCCTTTCTGTGGAATCGTACTGAGCCAGATGCAGATATGTTGGCTGTGATGCAGCGTGAAGACTATGCGCCTCTGGTGATATTCCCTTACAACTACGCTCTGCCCGAACGCCATATGAAAGACGACGAGACTTTGCAGCGCTATTTGGCAGGGCGCAAACCTTTGCTGATTTTTCTTGATGGCACTTGGCGCGAGGCGCGCAAAATGTTTCGCAGTTCTTGGCTGGCTAATTATCCAGTGATTGCGATTGAGCCAACACAAGCGTCGAATTATCGCTTACGCGAAGCCTTTCATGAGCATCAGTTGGGTACAGCAGAAGTGGCAATTGATATTTTACAGCGCATGGGCGAAAGCCAGTGTGCAGATAATCTATCGACCTATTTTGAGTTATTTAAAGATCGTTATTTAGCTGGACGAGCGAATCACTTTACGACGGACGATAGTGTGAATTGATAGCAAATAGAAAGCGCCGTCCAATAGCGGCGCTTTTTATATTTAAATGATTACTTATTCAGGTGCATTGCCAATATCAAATAAGGTTATTTGATTGCCCATTCGTGTTTGCACCGCTCCCGTTGCTAAACCTTTCGAGAATAATAAAATATTCAACGAACCGCCGTAGAAGAAATTTCCGAGGCGAGTATAGCCACGCTTCACTTGTGCGCCTGGCACGATATCTTCATCAAGCACAACTGAGCCTATGGTATCTAAGCCCACTGGAATAGAGGCAACATAGCCTTCGACTTCGTTGCCGAAGACATTTTTGTAAGTCACTTTAATAATGACGACGCCGCGTTGAAATACTTCGAATTGGCCGAAATCGGTTCCTGCACGACCAACGTTACCGTCTTGTGGCACCCAGTTTGGCCAGTCAATGTAACCATAGGTTCCGGCTTCAATGACTTCTGCATGCACTACCTCACCGCTAACAGGGGTATGAAAGTGGTGATAGGTATTTGGCATCAATACGCAAGACAGTCCAGTACCACCGACGAATTTCTGTTTGATATCGTCGGGGGTGTGACCGAGTAGATGAACTAAATCGATGGGGATGTTTTTTACGTCGAGTACGGTATCGGCTTGTAGTGGATTGTTGATGAAGGCACGTTCACTTTCCATTGTGCCACCGAGTACTTGTACTAAAGGGTTCATAATACAGTCGGTTGGCGAAGACACTACATAGTCTTTTTCTGGCATGGTGACGGGGCGGCTAGGAATAACTTCATTTTGCGTATCAATTTTAATTTGCCGCGCAAAAAACTCATTCCACGAGTTGTAATTGTATTCATCACCTGCAGGTGGAATATAATCGGTGATTTCAATGCGCGGATCTTCTACCCATTCTGGCACTAGAGCCGCGGAGGCTTGAGTATTCATATAGGCCCCGCGCTGCATGCTAAAATCACGAGTAAATTTAAAGCCAGTTTCTAAAGGTGTTAAATGATCCGGCATATAGCCTTGCACAAAGGCTTGCGCGGCTGGGTTTTTATAGTAATACCAAGCAAAGTTCTGAATGTACTTTAGGCCATTATCTTGGTCGCCACTGATGCTGGGTAAAAAGGTACACCAATCGCGAAAAGTCGTCAGCATGTTAACCACTAAGCCATCGACGGTGATATTGCCTTTCCATGGGTTTTCCATTTGGTAAGAGGCGGGCAGCTCTTGCATTTGGGTATCGACGGCCTCTAACGCTTGGTAGGTTTTTTCGTCGGTTACGTATTGTTGTGCTAGGTAAAATAATGAGGCGTAACAGGGAGAGTCGGTGAGGGTTTCAATGACATCAGGGGTCAATAGTGGCTCCCCGGTTACTGGTGACATCAATTGGGGGAGAGAGTCTGCTGGGCCTTCGTGTAGAGTGCGCGGCGTCGGCCATAGGAAATAGGCAATAAGTACAAGAATAAGCACACCAACCAACTTGGTGATAGTGCTATTGGATAGCATAGACATGGGTCTCTCCCTGTAATGATGGATGCGGTATCAGCCAATTTTTACTTAGCTTTGTTGAAATCAGCATACTGGATGCAGAGCTGCGGGATAACTGGGTTAGGTCAATGTGTCGCAAGATTACTTAGTTCTTTATGCTTTAACGCAAGAAATTGCTGGTGATTTCCGCGCCTGAAGCGAGACAGAGTGGCCTTTGGCGGTTACAATCTGGCCCTTTCATATAGCCATTAAGAAGCAATTCCCATGGGCAGAGCGTACCAGAACCGTAAAGAATCAATGGCCAAGACGGCCGGAGCAAAAACCAAGGTCTATTCCCGATATGGCCGCGAGATCTACGTTATCGCGAAAGCCGGTGGTACTGATCCTTCCGCTAACCTTTCATTGCGTAGCTTAATTGATCGAGCGAAGAAAGATCAGGTGCCTTCGCATGTGATTGAGAAAGCACTCGATAAGGCCAAGGGCGGCATCGGTGAAGATTACGTTCCTGCGTTGTACGAAGGTATTGCACCTGGTGGCTGCATGGTATTGATCAGCGCCTTAACGGATAACCACAACCGTACTTTCGGTGAGATTCGTGGTGTGTTCTCTAAGTGTAAAGCTAAGCTGGGTACTCAGGGCTCGGTTTCTCATATGTTTGATCATCGTGCGATGTTTGTATTTGCTGGTGACGACGAAGAAGTAGCGCTAGAAGCGTTGATGATGGCTGATGTTGATGTTTCTGACATTGATTGCGAAGACGGCATGATCACAGTGTTAGTACCGCCGACTGATTTCTTTAAAACCAAAACGGCATTGCAGGAAATGAATCCTGAGATCGATTTTGAAGTTGAAGAAATTACCTATTTGCCAACGATGGAACATCCAATTACTGGTGACGATGTGGCCCAGTTTGAGCGTTTCGCTGCGTTGATTAACGATCTAGAAGATGTGCAAGAAATCTATCATAACGGTACTTTTGATAGTTGAATCTAAGTAAATAAAAAGGGCGCTAACGGCGCCCTTTTTATTGCTAGCATTTATTGAGGCATTCCCGACAGCGTTAACGTGACACTTAAGCCACCACCGGACCTGTGTTCGTATTTGACCTCACCGTGTAGTGTTTCGACAATGCGCTGCACGATAGACAGCCCTAACCCAGCGCCTGGTTTATCTTGGCCGTGGGCACGATAAAAGCGTTCACTGAGTCGATGAAGATCGGCGTCACTTACTCCGCGACCTCTGTCTTCTACTTTAATTATTATTTGTTCTATATCTGCCGTAACGCTTAAGGTAATAATATTTTCTTTATCGCCATAACGAATAGCGTTATCGACTAGGTTCCGTAAGGCGATATTAAACAATGTCGGATTAATGTTTAGCAGTAGTGGTTGATCGGGTGCAGAGCTCTCTAAGACAAGCTCCGCTCCAGCGGCTTCTGCCATTCCCCACGAGTCGGCAAGTAATCGGCGGCAGAGTTCGTTGACGTCACACGCTTCGCCTATGTGGTTAGGAGCATCGTCGTCTAACCGAGCCAGTAATAATAATTGTTCAACCACGCGATGACTGCGCGTCACGCTATCTGATAGCTTACTTAATTCGTCTTGCATGCTGCTATCGGCGGTTTTTTGCAGGCTTTGAGTCCGTAGTTTCATCACTGCTAATGGAGTGCGTAGCTCGTGCGCTGCATCGGCGACAAAGCGGCGTTCTTTATCAATACCATTGTGTAGTCGATTAAATAGTAGATTCATTTCTTCTACGACGGGTTTGAGTTCGTTGGGCATAGGGTCAAAATGAATGGGCTGTAGATTATTCATGGTGCGCCCCCGAATCATCCAATTTAGCTCGTCAAGCTTTGCTAAGCCATAATTAATGACTGTGTTAGCGATGAAACTGCATAAAATGAGCGCCAGCAATCCTGAAAATATGAACATGTTAAATAAAGAGTCGCTTAGCTCAGCGCGAGCGACAGGGATTTCAGCAACCAATAACCAGCTATTGCTTCTGGGAAGTTTATCAACATAAACAACCCAGTCTTGCTGGTTTTTGGATTGGTAATAAAAACCTTTTTCTAATGGTGCTAGTGCAAATTCGGGGCTGCTGGCTGAGCGGAAATTTAACTCGCTGCCATCATGATTCCAAACTTGCAGTAGAATTTTCTTTTCATAAACCTGCAGAGTTGTCGGCATAGGCTCATTAATTGATATGGTTTCATCCAAAGCTTTGCCGATATTTTTAGCATAGTTTTGAATGTCGGGTTGATCGATAACGCCTTTAATTATTCGGGCAATCGTTAGTAGCTCGGCATCAAATACTTCATTAACTTCGTGACGAGCAATGTAATGACTTAGTACGCTATTAATAACCAGTGCTAATAATACCGTTGCAATAACCGACCATAGCAAACGATACTTAATCGAATTAATCATCGTTCGAAGCCTTGCTTGACTCAATTAATGTGTAACCAATGCCGCGAATGGTACGAATTAACTCCGGATAAAACTTTTTCCGTAAGTGATGCACATGTACTTCTAAAGCATTACTGCCTACATCTTCGCTCCAACCGTAAATAGCTTGTTCAAGCTGTTGGCGAGTAAATACTTGTTTTGGACGTGTCATAAATATTTCTAGCAATGTATATTCTCGGCGAGATAGGCTGACTTCTTCACCTTTATAAAAAACCTGATGACTATTAGGCTCAAGACGAACAAGATCGAACACGAGTGCTGATTCTGAGCGTACTTTTCGGCGGCGTAATAGCGCGCGTACTCTTGCCGTTAACTCGTCCAGTTCAAATGGCTTTAATAGATAATCGTCTGCACCGGCATCAAGACCTGTAACTCTGTCGTGTAAACTATCACGAGCAGTCAGAATTAATATAGGTAACTCTGAGCCGCGGGCACGCAATTCTTTAATGATTTGAATTCCGTCGATTATCGGTAATCCGATATCCATAATCGCCAGATCGAAATCTTCTTTTATTAATGCATTAAGTGCATGCTGACCGTCTTTCACCCAATCGACCACATAACTCATGTTGCGCAGAGTTGTGACTAAGCTTTCCCCAAGCATTGGATCGTCTTCCACGACGAGTAGGCGCATTAGCGGATGCCCCAATAGGTAACGTTTTGTTCTTCAAGGAATGCTTCCGCATCAATACCCATTAGCATCGCCAGCGAACTGCAAAGCCCTGCTTCAACACAGGTTGGGGCAATGGTCGTAATGGAACGTGGGGCGCTAACGACAGGCCATCCTGTTAATGGGTTAAGTATATGGCTGTAGCGTTGGTTATTTTTTAGTAGATAACGACGTGAATCACCGCTGGTTGCTAAGCCACCATTGGAAATATCAATTATTGTTTCTTGTTGCTGCATATTATTGTTATTTTCGTCCGTTACGGTTTCTATACCGACTTGCCATGGGTGACCATTTTTACGTGGTCCTTGTACGCGTAAGTCGCCACCAAAGTTAACTAAAAATGCGTCTTTGAATTGGCTTTTAACTAAGTCGTAAGCTTTATCGACCGCGTATTCTTTTCCTATTCCGCCGAGATCAATTTCCATACCGGCAGGCAGAGTTAGTGTGGGTCGTTGCCATTGCACTTTTTGCCAACCAATTAATGGCAGTATGGTATCAATAGCAGCTTGTTCTGGGACATTGTCAGAACCGTCAAAGCGCCAAATTGCGCGTAATTTCCCCGAGGTAATATCAAACAGTCCGTTTGATAACTGCCAAAGTGTGGCGGCGAAATCGAGCATGTCGGCGGTTTCATCGTCGACAACGACAGCAACGCCGTTGGCGTTGTTGATTTGAAAAATAATATTATCATCGCGGTAGCGACTGAGGTGTCGCTCTATACGCTGTGTTTCTGCTTGCACGAGCTGCCCCAAAGCGAGCGCCAGCGTAGAATCTGTTGTGTCGAATATAACTTCACATGTACTAGCCATAGCCGGAAAGCGAACTCGGCATAGGTCTGAGGTTTGTGTTAATTGTAAGCAGTAGTCCACGCTACTTTCTCGCTACTTTCTCGCTACTTTCTCGCCACTACCATCGCACCGAATATCCGAGTTGTACCCAATTAGCGGACAATTCAGCAAACTGCGATTGACCATCCAGATGACTACCGGCGGCGACTTCTTTACGAATGTTTTTATCTTGTTGTTGGTAGGTCTCAACACTTAAAGATAGTTCACGCGTATCGCTTAATGGGAATCCCATTTTCAGGCCATAAGTATTGGCTGAAAATGCACCGAGCCGTGGATCAGACGATGCATAGTCGACGAGAGCTGTGATCGCACCAGAATTTATAACGACATCATCACCAAGGCTCAAGAACGGCGTATAAAAATCGGCAGCGGTTTGTTCGTAGTAACGAGCATGCGGCTCAAGATAAAAGCTATCCGACAGTTGCCAATGAAATGTTGCGTCGACAGTGTGTGAATTAATTCCCCAGTCATCGGTCATATAGCGATAACTTAAATCCAATACGTTGTTACTCATAATGGCAAATTTATTCTGCCAGTAGAGACTGAGTTTTTGGCGATTATCAGGTCTGCTCTCAAATAGATATAAATAATTACCGGCATTCTCTGGATCAGTAATTAAATTACCTTGGTCTGCAACGGTTAATATTTTATAGGGATCTGAATGATGCCCTGATGATTGGCTCAACGAGATGTTAAATTGAGTTATCCAGCGGCGATTAATAACTTGCGTGAGCCCAACAATCGTATCCACCACGTTCTTACTATCGCTTTCTCCAATCGTGTTACGTGTTGCGTAGGACGTTAGCGGGTCGGGCAAACCACCATTAGGCGTTACAGTATCGAATTCTAAGTTAAGACCGGCCGATAGAGTGGTGCTCTTTTGATTAAAATCTTTTGCTACTGCACCATTAACGCTAAACGATGTGAAGTCTCCTTCAGTAGAGTAACTGCCACCTAAGTTGACGGTATAATTATCTTCTAAGGGTTTGGTCCAGCCTAGTGAGACGGTTGTTCTTGAATCTTCAAATGATGGATCGAGTGGTATGTCACTGGGAGCAATGGTGTAAGTAGTGCTATGACCTTCACCCTCGTCATCGTCATCGTCATCGTCATACGAATGGGTCACTATGGTGTTAACGTTGGGCGATGGCGTTACTTGGCGCGACGTACTGCCAGAAGACGAGGTCATCGCTTGTGCATTTGCTGTTTGCGCAGCGCTTCCTGATGCCGAAGTGAATGTTTGCGCGACTGATGCAGATGCGGCACCATTAGGAGATGCACCCGTTAATGCATCATAAACAACACGTAAATTAATGCTGCTTTCATCTTCGTAAGTACGACGCAGATTAACGGCTGGTTCTATGGCACTAACGCGACCGTTATTCTCGTTATAAATTAATACAGCGCTATCGGCTTGCCAGCCTTCTTCGGCATTAACTTGAGTATTGGCACCCAATAGTGTCGATGTCGCTAATGCTAAACTGGCACTAAAACTTAATTTTTTGTTAATTAATTGCATCCGCAACCTCCACCACCAAATCCACGGCCGCCGCTACTTGCTTCTTTACTAAAATAAATATGATCATCAAATGCGGTTTTTAAGGGGTCGCTATCTAATGCCATTTGCGGTTTTGCGAGTAAATCACGTTCCCAAGGTTTGACGGTGCTGCAGCCATTAAGTACCAGTGCGGCAAGTGTTAGTACTGAAATCGTTATTTTTTTATTCATAATGACTCCTTGAGTAACACTTGAATTTCATGCTGATATTCTCGGCCTTTTTCGTCATGGAAGCCTTTATGTTTAAATCGAGCTTTGCCGCTGCGATCGATTAAAAAACTCGTTGGCATAGTGTCGACTTTAAATTCTTCTGCGAGCTTTCCTGATGGATCAAATTCAATGCGAAATTCCGGGTCCATTTCAGCGATAAAATTACGCGCTAACTCAGGCTCTTGATCGAGATTGATAGCGATAATAGTTAAGCCTTTGTCATGATAGACACGATGCATTTTATTCATCCAAGGAAAAGATGCTTTGCATGGACCACACCAAGATGCCCAAAAGTCGACGTAAACAACTTGTCCCTTTAGTTCATCAAAATCTATTTCAGCCACTGCCGGAAAACTCAGTAAGCTGCAAAAAATTGTGGTTAGTAGAATGCGCATGGTCATGCCTCTCAATTGTCTATGTAGAACCTTAATCCTGTTGTCTTAACGCTTTCTTAACATGATTGTTAAGAAAGCGTTAAGAAGAGCATGTCAATCTGAAAACTTAGGTAACAGCGACTGGATAAATACATGAACGCATTACGATCTTTTTTATTCCTTTTTTTTGTTGGTATAACAACAAGTCTTTCTGCTCATGCTATTCCAGACTTGTCGGGTGTTGATACTAACGAAAGTGAGTTCCTCAGTGCCGCCGATGCTTTTAGCGTTCAATTAAGCACTATTGATCGCGGCTGGTTAGTGCATTTCGATATAGCGGAGCATTACTATCTATACCAAAGTCGAATTCGATTATTAGACGAAAAAGACGGTGACGATCTTGTTTTTCGTCAAGTAGCAGAAAGTAAACTGGATAAAAACTTTGGAAGAGTGGATATATTTCATCACAGCTTAGATATTGAAGTGATGAATGGCGCTGATATCGATCGGGTACTGAGCTATCAGGGGTGTTCTGAGCAGGGGTTATGTTATCCCCCGCAGAAACTTGATTTAACAATCCACATCGGCGAGCCGAAAGCTAAGATAGTAGATTCCACTAATGGCGGTGATTTAGGTTCCAAAAGTTTGTTTTGGATTATCGTTAGTTTTCTTGGCTTGGGCATAGGGTTGTCGTTAACGCCGTGTGTTTTTCCAATGATCCCGATTTTATCCAGTATTATTGTGGGCCAAAAAGGCGACGATATGTCACCGGCAAAGGGCTTGTCGTTAGCGCTCGCTTATGTGATTGGTATGGCGTCGTCTTATGCATTAATTGGTGCTTTAGTCGCGGCTTTTGGTGCACAAGTTAATCTCGCTGCCTTTACTCAAACACCGTTAGTGATAGGTTTTGCTGCGGTACTATTTATTGTCTTGGCCTTACCTATGTTTGGCGTATTTGAGTTGCAACTCCCTGCAGGTCTGCGTAATCGCTTAAATGATATGTCGTCACGGCAAAAAGGCGGTGCTTTTCTTAGTACATATGTCATGGGGTTTTTAGCCGCCTTAGTTGTATCGCCATGTGTGAGTGCGCCATTAGCGGGAGCTCTTATCTATTTAAGCAGTACCGGTGATGTATTAACTGGTGGTTCGGCTTTGTTTGCTTTAGGTATGGGAATGGGCGCACCGTTGCTTTTGATTGGTTTGAGTGGCGGTAAGTTGCTACCTCGCGCTGGCACTTGGATGATTGCCATTAAGGGTGCATTTGGAGTGGGATTGTTGGCCGTCGCGGTTAGCTTGTTGGCCCGTTTGTTACCGCCTCCAGCGTTACTGGCGATGAGTGGTGCTTTGGCGATTGGTATAGCCGTCTACTTAGGCGCGTTCGAATCGGCAGTAACGAACAAGGCGAAATTTACCCGTGTCATTGCTCTCATAGCTTTACTTTGCGGTACCGGTTGGTTGATCGGTGCCGGTATGGGGAATGGCAATTTATTGCGACCGTTAGTTGTATCTACCGTAAGCAGTGGTTTAGTCAGCTCACACGAGAGTTCAAACGTCTATACAACACGGGCCGAATTAGAACGAGCAATAGCGAATGCCAATGCCGAGCAGAGTCTTGTGGTTGTCGATGTTTATGCTGACTGGTGCACGAGTTGCAAAGAGATGGATCATTTATTGGCGGATGCTGATGTGGCAAAGCAAATGGAAGGTATGACTTTTATGCGTTTTGACATTACCGCGGGCAATAAGGATCAAACGGATGTATTAGCCGATTGGCAGGTGTTTGGCCCGCCAGCCTTGCAAGGCTCTGATATTAACGGGCATAACGATGTTGGTGCGTTACAAGGGTTGCCGACCAAAGCGGCGTTATTGCAGTGGTTACGCACGCTATAAGCGTGCGCAACCAGTCGGCTAACTATTTTTTGTGTGCAAATTAAAGTTCAGTGATTTGGTAAACCGTTACCGAGCCACTGACTTCATTGCCGATAATGATTAATGGATTACCATTCGGGCTTTCCATCGCACTAATGAATTTAATGCCTTCTGGGCCAAGGTCGCCCGTGTTTGGCACTTGAGTACAATCCATGCCTTCAGCAACGTCACATGGGTCGGCTAAATCGTCGTCCATTTCAAACGTGGTGCTAAAGTCGCGATTATTGGTGTAAGCCACAAACGTCGCGGCAAATGGGTTGGTGATGTCGTAAACAAAAAGACCGCCAACGCGCTCCAGACCGATGAAGGCGTATGTGCGCCCGTTGATTTCGCCGGTAGTAATGGCTTCTGGCTCTGCGCCTTTATCATCCGAGCGGTTATCGCCTTTGTTCTCTGTATGCGCAGAGTTGAAGTTTGAACCTAAAACACTTGCCGTAATACGACCGAAATCATCACCGGAATCGAATACTTGCGTACCATTTTGATCCCAGATAGAGAAAGAACGAGCACCAAAGGCATACAACGCTTCGTATTCACCGTCCTCGTCAGCATCCCCCATCGCATCCGTTACTTTCAGACGCCCTAAGCCGTTTTTACCGCCGTGTTGATCATAAATGACTTCCATTTCAGCAGAGAGCGTTAAGTCTTTTACTCTTACTTCTTCGGAGTAGGCATTCCAATCGCGCGAATCGCCTTCGTTCGCTGTAACAACGAAAGTAGCACCATTCCAGTCGTAAGCGGCAATTGAATCCGGCTGATATAAACCAAATACGTTATCCACTTTGCTGAATAGCGGCACTTCGTCTTTATTTGTGTAATCGAGAGCGTATTGTGACCAGTCTTTTAAACCTAAGCCGCGGATTTTTACTTCGTTATTTTCAAGATTAAGAATAGCGATGGCATTGTTTTCTTGCAGAGTAACGTAAGCGGTTTTGCTGTCGCTTGAGATGGCAATGTATTCTGGCTCAAGATCTTGCGAAACGGTGGTGCCCGCAGGTGAAGCGAATTTTACATCTTCAGCTTGCAGTAATGCGCGACGCTCGTCATCGGTATCGTAATCTGCAGGATCCAGTAAGGCGCTGGCAAAGATCATATCGTCGAAGTCGATATGTGTTGCTGTATCCGCTGGGACGCCTGCAGTGATGGCAATAATAGAAATCGAACCTTCAGGATCCACGACGTAATCAGTATCAGGCTCACCTTCGTTAGCAACTACGACTTTGCTGCCGTCTGGCGTGAAGGTCACCATGTCCGGTAATGAGCCGACTTTTACCGCTTTAAGCAAGGTACCTGCACCGGCGGCATCCAATGTGTAAAACAACACGGCACCAGGGTCAGTTTTGTTCGCTGATGCCATGGCAACCGCTAATAAATCGCCATAAACACTTAGGGAGTCAACCGCACCTAAAGCAATTACTTCGTCACCAGATACGGTAACTTCCGTCGGCAAGTTAAATGGCGTTGAGCTTAGGCTGTTGTCATTAAATGCGTTGGCTACGGCAACAGTCGGCAAGCCGGCAAGGCTAATAACGTCGATGCGATTGTCGGCGCCATTGATTGCCATTGCTGAGTTTGAATTTTTGTGGAATTGCACAATTTCGGCTGCGCTTTTGCCGTAAGAACCGCTGGCATAACGACCGACAACATCAAGCTGTAGGTCGCGAGGTGCGCTTTTGCCGTCGGTGCCGTTAGATCCGTTTGTGCCATCATTACCGGCTAAACCAGGTGCACCATCTTGAGTTACTGTGGTTGTGGTGCCGTCTAAACCATTAAGGTCATTGCTGCCGTCTTTACCATCGTCGCCGCCACAAGCTACTAAGCCTAATGTTGCCGCTAAGCAGGCCGCGCGTAGAATTGATACTTGCATTGTTGCTTCTCCATTAAGTTTTAATGACAGAGAAACTAGTACCAATGCATTACCAATTTGTTACAGATGGTCTATTTAGGCTTTTTTGCCCAAATAGACTCATTGACGTTAGTCAAAGCCGCGATTAATTAACGTGTGCGACGTTCACTGCGCAAGGTCTTCATGAGATGCGCTGTACTTGGTCGCACCCCGCGCCACAGATAAAAGGCTTCGGCCGCTTGTTCCACCAACATACCCAAGCCATCAATTGTAAGTTTGGCACCTTGCTCTGTCGCCCATTGATTAAAGACAGTCGCACTGCTGCCATACATCATGTCGTAGCAAACAGTTTCAGGTGAAATAATGTTGGGATTTAACGGCGGTAATTCACCACTCAAACTGGCTGAGGTGGCGTTAATAATAACGTCAAAGGGCTTATTTACATCAGCAAATCCTAAACCGGATACCTTGCCTAAATCGGCAAAATCTTCGGCTAGTTGTTCCGCTTTGCTTACCGTACGATTGGCGATCACGATGCAATTAGGTTGTTCTGCAAGCAGCGGTTGCAAAACTCCACGCACAGCCCCGCCAGCGCCCAACAACAAAATACGCTTATCTTTTAGGGCGATATTATTATTAACTGTAATATCACGTACTAGCCCAGCGCCGTCGGTATTGTCGGCCAATAACTGACCATTATCCAGACGCTTTAGTGTATTAACCGCTTGTGCCCGTTCAGCGCGTGGTGTGTATTCATCCGCAAAGCGATAGGCATCTTCTTTAAAAGGAACGGTTATATTCATTCCTAGTCCGCCATGTTTAAAAAAACGTTTTGCTTCAGTATCGAAGCCATCCAGTGGCACCAAAATAGCTTTATAAAATAAGTCTTGTTTGGTTTCTGCCGCAAATTCCAAATGAATTCGCGGCGATTTACTGTGGCCGATAGGGTTGCCGACTACTGCATAAAGATCGGTCATGATTTACTCCTTTACACCCATTCTTTATGAGGTAAAAAGTCAGTGTAAAGACGGGCTTCTGGGCTGCCGACTTCGGGATGCCAATCGTAATCCCAATGAGCCACTGGAGGCATAGACATTAAAATTGATTCGGTACGACCGCCAGTTTGCAAACCAAAGATAGTGCCGCGATCAAAAACTAAATTAAATTCGACATAACGGCTGCGACGGTAACATTGAAATTTACGCTCGCGCTCGCCGTATGGCGTATCTTTACGGAGTTCAATAATAGGGATGTAGGCATCAATATAGCCGTTCCCGACGGCCTGCATAAATTCAAAACTTTTATCGAAATTTAATTCGTTATTCCAAGAATTTAAGTCGTCGAAAAACAATCCACCCACGCCGCGAGTTTCATTGCGATGTTTTAAGAAGAAATAGTCGTCGCACCATTTTTTATATTTTGGAAACACATCGTCGCCGAATGGTGCACATAAATCTTTACCGGTTTGGTGCCAATGAATAACGTCTTCTTCAAAGGCATAAAATGGAGTTAAGTCAAAACCGCCGCCAAACCACCAAACCGATTCTTCACCTTCTTTTTCCGCAACAAAAAAACGCACGTTAGCATGTGATGTTGGAACATAAGGGTTGCTAGGGTGAATCACTAACGACACGCCCAATGCTTGAAAACTACGTCCGGCGAGTTCGGGACGGCTTGCGGTTGCGGATGCTGGAAGCATGGCACCTTGAACATGCGAGAAGTTGACGCCACCTTTTTCAACCACGGCGCCTTCGGTCATTACACGGGTGCGGCCACCCCCTGTTAGGCCAAGCGGACTTTCTGCATGGTCTCTGTCCCACGCGTCTTCTACGAATGTGGCCTGCCCATCAGCTTTCTCGATTGCGCTGCAAATACGATCTTGAAGATCCAGTAAAAAGGTTTTTACGGCGGCAATATCACAACCGTGCTGAGGCTGACTCATTCATCTCTCCAGTTCATTAGTGCTCGGTTTAAATGTCGATCACCATAAAAATTTATTAGCGCTGCTGTTAACCTTGCTGGCGCTTTGTTCGACTTGTTTACGCATACTTGGTTCAGCGAATGCGCTTGCCATCAAGTGTACGGATCTCCGATGGCTTATCTCTGCCACCTAAAGCGCCCTGTAAAATGTAATCGGGCTGCTGAGCGAAGTATTGGCGTACTCGTAAAGCGGTTCGCGCGGGTTCTTTGCCCGCAGGATTGGCGGATGTTGATACCAAGGGGCCGATTGTAGCGCACAACGTTTTGACTAATGGATGATCAGTGACACGAATGGCAAGACTTTCGTGATGCCCACGTAACCAAATAGGGACACTGTCGACACACGGCAATACCCAGGTCGTTGGCCCTGGCCAAGTCGCTTGTACTTGAGCAAGGTCTGCTGGTGATAGCGGTTTAATCCAATCGTCAAATTGATCCAATGAAGAACCTACGAGCACTAAACCTTTATGCTCTGGGCGTGATTTCATCATTAAAATTTTGCGTACGGCCTTAGCATTGCGCGGATCGCAACCTAAACCCCATACCGCTTCAGTGGGATACGCTAAAACGCCGCCTAAACGCACGCAGCGTATGGCTTGTTGAATGTGCCAACTGTTCAAGGAAGTTACTCAAAATACTTAGGGAATTGATCAGGAGCAGAACCGTACAACAAGGACCGAATTTCAACAAGAGCTGCGGTGTAAGTGGCAGGTGAAGTTGTTTCTTTATTTGATTCTGGCGTAGCCGCCGGGCTGTTGTTGTAACCAACCGTCGAGTTCTAGTTGTAATAATTCTGGCAGTAAGCGTGCCATCTGCAGATTCGAGCGTATGGCAATAAGATCAATGCTAGTAGTGGTGTAATCAATGCAGGTCACTAATTCGGGTGCTTCTACTGAGCTTTGGCTTTTACTCGTAACATGGACCGACTCTACGGCGCGAGGCGCTTTGGGTTTTGTTTTGGGCGCTGGCGATTTTACTCTCAAGGCCTCGCGTAAGGTGATGGTTTCGGTTTCGACAAATTCAGTATTGGCTTTGTCGTTTTCAAATAAGGGGGATTCTAGATCAAGATTTTGTTGCTCAGCGTCTGTTTGTGGCGCGGGGATATCCAGCCCAAGTTCACCCAGCACATCATTTGCGTTCTCAATTAGGGCGGCTCCTTCACGAATAAGCTGGTGTGGGCCGCGACTCAAAGGATTGCTGACCACGCCAGGCAAGGCAAATACTTCACGTCCTTGCTCTGCGGCTAAGCGTGCGGTGATCATGGTGCCGCTTTTGATATCGGCTTCGACCACGATGGTCGCCAATGTCATACCACTGATGATGCGATTGCGTGATGGAAAGTGACGAGGTTGAGGCGTGACGCCAGGAGCAAACTCCGACAACAGCATGCCCTGATCACAGATACGATGCGCTAAACCAAGATGACGTGCCGGATAAATTTGATCAGGCCCGCTGCCCATAACGGCAATAGTACTGCCCCGTCTTACGGCCCCTTCATGAGCTTCGCCATCAATTCCAAGAGCAAGGCCACTGACAACCGTAATGCCGGATGCTGCCAGTTCTGCTGCACACTCTCGTGCCCACTGACGTCCATAAGGTGTGGGATGACGACTGCCCACCATCGCAATCATGGGGCGTTGCAAAGCTCGAATATCGCCGCTGTAATACAAAAAAGTGGGCGCATCGCGTAGGTTGGCTAATGCCTCAGGGTAGTTTTTGGTACCCACCATGAGTACACCGCTACCGCTCTGGCGGCGCCAATTTAATAGAGTATCTAGGCCGTTGCTTAGGTCTTTATCGAATTGCCAGCGTTCAATCGCAGCATCACTCAATCCTAATGAGCGCAACTGTTGCCGGTCGCAGCGCAATAGGGCGCGTGGACTACCGAGTTGATCTAGGAGTTCATTGGTGGTGACGGTGCCAAAACCGGGCAGTTGTCGTAGTCGCCACCACGCTGAGATGAGTTCATCCGTGAGTAGCTCATCCATGAGCATGATGTTCTCCAAATTTCATATTTTTTACTGTTTTGGTGAATTGAACATGTCACCCACACGTAGAGGACGAACCGCACGCATGATTAACGCGTATGACATTTTGTCGAACACGCGGAATACCATCATGCTGCCAGCTTCTTCGCGTGGCAGACGTACTTTTTCTTTTGCTTCGCGGTCATAAACCATAACGCCTGCTTTTTCGATCAGCAGAACCGAACCTTGCTCTAATCCATCACGTTTACCACGGTTTAAAACAACCACATCGTATTGGCCAACCTGCGACACACCGCCAGAAACGGCTAGGATGGTACCAATTACTTCTTGTGCTGGAGCTTTAGGAATGAAGCTAGAAGCGAGTGAGCGATCTTCAGTTTCTAACAAACGGTCACCAACGGCGACTTGTTGATTGGTTTTTTCTAGCATCAACGTCATAATATCGCCGTCTGTTTTGGTGACACGACCCAGACCAACGTCGGTCGCTTCCAGACCTAAAATTTCGTCGGTTTCCGGATCTTTATACACTTGGCCTTTACGGAATATACTGTATGCAGAAGCGACTTGATCGACTTTTCCGCGTGCATAAATAGCAGAACCAGCGCCCATCAATAAGTGCTCATCTACGCCAGATATAACGTGAGGAGCCGCCGTTAATTCTGCTGGATCAACTACGCGGTGGTTGCGCAGAAAGCCGCGAATTGCATCCATTGGAATGGCTGGGATTGCAGACTCTATGGGCTCTACACGGGCGGTCGCCATGAGTTTGACGTCGCCAGGAGATAGCTTCACTGTGCGGCTAGTATCACCACGTTGGGTTACACCAACACGTTGCTGACCGCCCACCGTAATGAGACCGATTTCATCGCCCGGATAAATAAGGTGAGGGTTCTCGATTTGCGGGTTGAGATACCAAATCTCGGGCCACTGCCAAGCTTCATCGGTAAAACGTTCGGATATGTCCCAAAGGGTGTCGCCCTTCTGAACTGTGTAGCGCTGAGGAGCGTCCGTTTTCAGGTCTAACGCTATGGCTGTGGTCGAAAGACACATCAAACCAGCAATTAGAAGGCGTTTGATGGTTTTGCTCATCCTGTATTCCCTTTATTATTGGCGTATCGGGTGATTTATATGTTCTGAGTATCGCTGCATGGCAGCAATCTTAGCAAGTCACAACCACTTTGTTCTATAAGCACAGCATATCTCTTATGGCCATACTTGAAATACTTGAATATCCAGACCAGCGTTTGCGTACCGTTGCCAAGCCGGTAACTGAATTTGACAACCGCATTCATCGCATTGTCGATGATATGTTCGAAACCATGTACGATGCGCCGGGCATTGGTCTCGCCGCATCTCAGGTTGATATCCACGAACGTATCATTACCATTGACGTGTCGGAAGAGAAAACCGAGCCGTTAGTCTTTATTAACCCTGAAATAACTGTTTTAGAGGGTGAAATGGAGACGATGCAGGAAGGTTGTCTCTCGGTGCCAGGCTTTTACGAAGACGTGACGCGTGTCGAGCACTGTTTAGTAAAAGCATTTGATCGCAATGGGGATGCCTTCGAAATGGAATGCCGCGGTCTGCTGGCAGTATGCATTCAACACGAAATTGACCATCTCGAAGGGAAGTTGATGGTCGATTATATTTCGCCACTTAAGCGTAATCGCATCAAAGATAAGCTCGAAAAGAAACACAAACTCGACGCCCGCCAGGGAAAACGCTAAACCATGCCATTACGAATTGTTTTTGCCGGTACGCCGGATTTTGCCGCTGATCATTTACGCGCGCTCGTTGCTTCTGAGCACGAAGTTGTTGCTGTATATAGTCAGCCAGATCGTCCAGCAGGGCGTGGTAAAAAATTACAGCCAAGCCCGGTGAAGCAAGTCGCCCTTGAACATGACATCTCTGTTTATCAGCCGTTAAATTTCAAACAAGAAGCCGATATTGCTGATCTGCGAGCGCTTAATGCGGATGTGATGGTCGTGGTTGCCTATGGGTTGTTACTGCCTCAAGCGGTACTGGATGCGCCGAAATACGGCTGTTTGAATGTGCATGCCTCCTTGCTGCCACGCTGGCGTGGTGCCGCGCCTATTCAGCGCTGCATAGAAGCGGGTGATAAAGTTACCGGCATTACCATAATGCAAATGAATGCGGGCCTAGATACCGGCGATATGTTGGCGAAAATCACGACCGGAATTTTTGCCACGGATACCGGTGGTAGTTTGCACGATAGATTGGCGCAGCTGGGGCCTAAGTCAATGCTGGCGGTATTGGCGGATGTTGAAGCCGGCACATTAAAGCCTGAAGTACAGAATAATGGACTTGCTTGTTATGCCCACAAGTTGAGTAAACAAGAAGCCTTGATTGATTGGTCGCAATCGGCCGAAACACTCGCATTGCGCATTCGTGCGTTTAATCCTTTCCCTATGGCCTATACCCTGCTTGGCGACGAGCGTATTCGGGTGTTAGCTGCTGAAGCACGAGACACTATGACAACTCTACAACCCGGAACCATTGCCAGCGTTGCTAACGAAGGCATTGATGTTGCCTGTGGTGAAGGGACTTTGCGCTTAACGCAAGTGCAGTTGGCGGGCAAAAAAGCCATGTCGGTAGCCGATGTAATTAACGGCCAACCTAAGTTATTTCAGCCTTTGTATGTATTGGCTGCTGACCTGTGAGCGGCGATCACTCGCCTTGGTCGAAGGCTGAAAGTAAGTCGACAACCGTATTGAGCGCTCGTCTTGCTGCTATTCATGCGGTATTGGGGGTAATGCAAGGGCAGTCGTTGAATCAGCTATTGCCTCCATTAGAAGCGCGAGTGGACGGTGCTGATCGTGGTTTTTTACGCGACTTAGCGTTGGGCAGCTGCCGTCATTACTTCCGCCTCAATGCCATTACCAAAATGCTGCTCAAACGTCCGTTTGGTGAAGAAGACCAAGATCTGCACGCCCTGATGATTGTTGGCTTGTATCAGCTCGAAATTCAAAAGAAGGCGCCTCACGCCGCCGTGCATGCCACGGTTGAAACCTGCGAAGAGTTGGGTAAAGGCTACGCCAAATCGGTTGTGAATGCCTGCTTGCGCCGCTATGCGCGCGAGTATGAAGAACTGCGTCCTCCGTTAGATGACAATCCAGTCACCGCGACTAGCCATCCAAAGTGGCTGGTGAAAATGCTGACTAAGGCTTGGCCCGAGCAATGGCAAAACATTCTGACCGAAAACAACGAGCGTCCACCGCTGTGTTTGCGGGTTAATCGTCGTCATGGCAGCCGTGATCAGTATTTGCAGCGCTTGCACGACGTCGGTATTGAAGCGAGCGCAGCCCCGTATTCTGCCGACGGAATTTATTTAGTCGAGAGCTGTGACGTAACCGCCTTGCCCGGCTTCGCTGAAGGTGATTTCAGTGTGCAAGACGAAGCCGCTCAGCTAGCAGCGTCGATATTAGCTCCGCAAGATGGTGAGCACATTCTTGATGCCTGTGCTGCTCCAGGTGGTAAGACTTGCCATATTCTGGAATACGCCAATGCGGACGTGACGGCGGTTGACTTAGAAGAGAAGCGTTTGCCGCGCGTGCACGAAAATTTAGCGCGCTTACAACTCAGTGCCAATGTCGTCTGCGGTGATATGTGTGCGATAGAGTCTTGGTGGGATGGCCAGCAATACGATGCCATTCTTTTAGATGTGCCTTGTTCGGCCACCGGTGTGATTCGTCGTCACCCTGATATTAAACTTTTGCGTCGCCGTGAAGATATTGAGCAATTGGCATTGGTGCAGCAGTCGGTACTAGCCAGCGCGTGGGCAATGCTCAAGCCCGGAGGTCGCTTGTTGTATGCCACTTGCTCGGTGATGCCAGAAGAGAACAGCCAGCAAATTCGTCGATTTGTTGATGCGAATGCCGATGTAACACTAACAACGCTGGACAAAGACTGGGGAACGGCCTGTAATGCCGGGCGTCAGCTGTTTCCGCAGCGTTTAGGGCATGACGGTTTTTACTACGCCCTCTTGAATAAGCATAAGTGATTGTTTCTTGATAATTCATAAATCGGGCCGCAAAGGCTTGGGAATCGTATGAAAATCATTATTTTGGGAGCCGGCCAAGTGGGTGGCACATTGGCTGAGAACTTAGCCAATGAACAAAACGACATTACCGTGATCGACACCGATCAAGTGCGGTTGCGTGAGTTAGCGGATCGTATTGATATTAAAACCGTATACGGCCATGGCTCCTATCCGCAGGTGATGCGCGATGCTGGGGCGGATGACGCCGATATGTTGGTTGCGGTGACCAACTCTGACGAAACTAATATGGTAGCTTGTCAGATTGCCTACACTCTGTTTCGTACTCCGACCAAAATCAGTCGCATTCGCTCAAACGCTTATCTTAAACAACCTGAGTTGTTTAAGAACGATGCCTTCCCAATCGACGTTTTAATTTCGCCAGAGCAAGTTGTTACTAACTACATCAGTCGCTTATTGCAGTACCCAGGTGCATTGCAGGTACTCGACTTCGCTGATGAGCGCGTACAGTTAGTGGCGGTCAAAGCTTACTACGGCGGCCCATTGGTGGGGCAGGCGATTCACACGTTAAAAGATCACCTACCCAATATCGACGCACGAGTGGCTGCAGTATTTCGCCGCAATAAAGCCATCGAACCTACGGGTGATACTGTGATCGAGGCCGATGACGAAGTCTTCTTCGTTGCCGCGCGGGCACACATCAAAAAGGTAATGAACGAGCTTCGCCGTGCGGAAGATTCGTACAAGCGAGTCATGATCGCTGGTGGCGGTAACATTGGTTATCGTCTCGCCAAGACCCTTGAAAAAGATTACAAAATGAAGTTGATTGAGCACGGTGAAGAGCGTGCCCATTATCTGAGCGAAAATCTGACTAGCACGGTTGTATTATTGGGTAGTGCCACGGATAAAGCCTTGCTAGAAGAAGAGAATATTGAAAATACCGACGTGTTTTGCGCGCTTACCAACGACGATGAAGTAAATATTATGTCGTCCTTGCTGGCTAAACGTTTGGGTGCTCGCAAGGTTATGACCCTGATTAATAAAGCGGCTTATGTTGATTTAGTGCAGGGTGGGATGATCGACGTTGCTATTTCACCGCAGCAAGCAACGATTGGTAGTTTGCTTACTCACGTGCGCCGTGGCGATGTGGTCAATGTTCACTCTTTGCGTCGCGGTGCTGCTGAAGCCATCGAGGCTATTGCTCATGGTGATAGCCACTCATCAAAAGTAGTAGGTCGCCGCATTAAAGATATTAGCTTGCCACCGGGTACCACCATTGGTGCGATTGTGCGTGGTGAAGAAGTTATTATGGCGACGTCGGATGTGGTTGTGGAATCAAACGACCATGTGATCTTGTTCGTAATGAACAAACGTCACATCTCGGATGTTGAGCGCTTGTTCCAAGTCGGTCTGGGCTTTTTCTAGGATACGATGGCATGCACCTTACCGTTATAGCGCGCGTTCTTGGTATTTTCTTGATGTTGTTCAGTTTGACCATGTTGCCGCCAATTTTGGTGTCGATGTGGTACAACGACGGTGCGACTCAAGCGTTCTCTATGGCAATGGGGTTGATTTTTGGTATCGGTTTCCTATCTTGGATGCCGGTGCGTTTTGTACGCCAAGAATTGCGCACCCGCGATGGCTTTTTAATTGCTGCGCTGTTCTGGTTTACCTTAGGCCTAGCGGGTACTTTGCCATTTATATTGGCTGAAGATCCCGGATTAAGCTTTGCCGACGCGTTTTTTGAGTCTCTTTCAGGTTGGACCACGACCGGTGCGACTGTGATGACCGGGCTTGAATACCTGCCAAAATCGATTCTTTGGTATCGCCAGCAGTTGCAATGGCTGGGTGGTATGGGGATTATCGTATTGGCCGTTGCCATTCTGCCGATGTTGGGCATTGGTGGTATGCAGTTATTTCGTGCCGAAATGCCAGGGCCATTGAAAGATTCCAAGCTGACTCCGCGCATTACTGAAACCGCAAAAGCCTTGTGGTATATCTATCTGTCGTTAACCATCGCATGTGCGCTAGCCTATTGGCTTGCCGGCATGAATACCTTTGATGCCATTGCCCATAGCTTTTCAACCGTGGGGATCGGTGGTTTCTCGACCTACGATGCGTCGATGGGGCATTTCGATAGTCCTCTAATCGAAATGATCGCGGTATTTTTTATGCTGGTGGCGGCACTGAATTTTTCACTGCATTTTTATGCGTGGCGCAATCGCTCGATTACACATTATTGGCGCGACTCAGAGGTTCGTTTTTTCACCTTCATTATCGTCGGCGGGATCACCATTACTATTTCCGCACTCTGGATTACCGATACGTATGGCATTACCGAATCGATTCGCTATGGCATTTTTGAGATGGTATCGGTTGCTACAACCGCTGGATTTGGCACGGCGGATTTTTCTGGCTGGCCGGTATTTTTACCTGTGATGTTGTTTATGGCGGCCTTTATTGGCGGCTGTGCCGGTTCTACCGGTGGCGGTATGAAGGTCATTCGTGTGCTTTTGGTTTACAAACAAGGTGTGCGTGAAATTCGTCGTTTGATTCACCCGAATGCGATCATACCGGTGAAGTTGGGTCGCATGCCGGTCAGTGATCGTATTTTGGAATCGGTTTGGGGCTTCTTTGCTCTCTATGTTGTTACCTTTATGGTGATGATGTTAGCGCTGATGGCGACGGGTTTGGATCAAGTCACGGCCTTCTCTGCGGTAGGTTCTTGCTTAAATAACTTAGGTCCAGGTTTGGGTGATGTGGCGATTCACTACGGTGGTATTAGTGATACCGCTAAATGGTTGCTCGCATTAACCATGCTGTTAGGCCGTTTGGAAATTTTCACCTTGTTGGTGCTACTCAGCCCGACGTTTTGGCGCAGTTAAGCACAACTGCTTCGTCACGGTCAGGGTGATTGGTTGTCATGCCTACTCACCCCCGTATAATGCCGCTTTATAACGAATCCTTGCCCACTGAGGGCGTAATCTTGTTGCCAGCGCACTGCATTGCGTTTGGTCGCTTGTCATTTAGGTTACAAACGTCATGTTAAACAGCATCAAACGCGATTGGCTTGCCAATATTCGCGGTGATTTATTGGCCGGCACTGTGGTTGCTTTGGCTTTGATTCCTGAGGCCATTGCCTTCTCTATTATTGCCGGTGTCGATCCGAAAGTTGGCTTGTACGCGTCATTTTGTATCGCAGTCATTATCTCTTTTGTTGGTGGTCGTCCGGGTATGATTTCGGCGGCTACCGGTGCGATGTCATTGTTAATGGTGACCTTAGTTAAAGATCACGGCCTAGAGTATTTACTGGCTGCGTCTTTGTTGACCGGGGTTATTCAGATTTTTGCTGGGTATTTAAAGCTCGGCGATTTAATGCGTTTCGTTTCACGTTCGGTGGTTACGGGTTTTGTGAACGCGCTGGCGATTTTGATTTTTATGGCGCAGCTGCCAGAGCTTACCGATGTTACTTGGCACGTCTATGCCATGACGGCAGGTGGATTGGCTATTATCTATTTATTTCCGTATGTACCGAAAATCGGTAGCTGGTTGCCATCTCCACTGGTGTGCATCTTGGCCATTACGGCAATTGCCATCATTTGGGGAATTGACGTGCGCACCGTTGCCGATATGGGCGAACTACCCGATACCTTACCTATATTCCTATGGCCGGATGTACCGCTGACACTTGAAACCTTGTGGATTATCCTGCCGTATTCTGTAGCGCTAGCGGCGGTCGGTTTGCTGGAGTCTATGATGACGGCGACGATTGTTGATGAACTAACCGACACTGAAAGTGATAAAAACCGTGAGTGTAAGGGCCAAGGCGTCGCTAACATAGGCTCGTCGCTACTTGGTGGTATGGCGGGTTGCGCCATGATCGGGCAGTCGATTATTAACGTTAAATCGGGTGGTCGCGGGCGTTTATCAACCTTCTTTGCAGGTTTCTTATTGCTCATTATGGTGGTGTTCTTAGATGACTGGATTGGCCAGATTCCTATGGCTGCTTTGGTGGCCGTAATGATTATGGTGTCGATTGGTACCTTCTCTTGGGAATCTTTCCGTAATCTAAAACAACATCCGTTATCGACCAATATCGTGATGATTTCAACGGTTGTGGTGGTGGTTGCGACTCACAACTTAGCGTTAGGTGTACTGGTGGGTGTGTTACTGGCCTCACTGTTTTTTGCCAATAAAATTGGCCGCTTTATGGTGGTTAAGCAGGAGCAAGTTAATGCCGACGAACGTGTTTATCGTGTGGTAGGGCAAGTTTTCTTTGCTTCGTCAGATGCGTTTGCTAAGTCGTTTGATTTCCGTGAAGTGGTTACCCGCGTCACCATTGATTTAACGCATGCGCATTTTTGGGATATCACGTCAGTATCCGCACTGGACAAAGTGGTGATCAAGTTCCGTCGCGAAGGTGCGGATGTCGAGCTAATTGGTTTAAATGAAGCCAGTGCCACGATTGTTGATCGATTTGGTGTACACGACAAACCAGAAGAAGTAGAAAAGCTCTTGGCTGGCCACTAAGTCGTGGCCATCGCATAAATAACAAGGATAACAATAATGACTCAGATCGTAGCGTGTATTGATGGATCGGTAATGTCGGGTGCAGTGTGTGATGCGGCTGCGTGGGCAAGTCAACGTGCGCAGGCGCCACTGAAGTTATTGCATGTGTTGGAAAAAAACGACGTGCCGGCTGCCGCTACCTTGGCGGGTAATATCGGTTTGGGTAGTCGCGAAAGTTTGCTGCTAGAACTGGCTGAGTTAGATGAAAAACGCAATAAGTTAGCGCTTGAGCATGGCCGTGACTTGTTAGATGACGCTGAGATACGCAGTAAAGCTGATGGCGCGATCGAAGTAACTAAGCAACAGCGCCACGGTCATTTGCTGAATACTTTAATGGAAGGTCAAGATGATATTCGCCTGTTGGTAATCGGGCGCCAAGGTAATAGCCATAAGCCGTTAGCGCATACGATTGGTAGTCATTTGGATGATGTGATTCGTAGTTTGCACAAGCCCATTTTAGTCGCGATGAACGATTTCAAAGCACCACAATCGTTCATGGTGGCTTTTGATGGTAGTGAAACAGCACAACGAGCATTAGATGCTTATGCCAACAGTACGGTACTGGTTGGTTTGCCGTGTCATCTCGTTATGGTTGGACATGATGACGATGCGCACCAGCAAAAATTAGAGTCCGCGGCAGTTCTGCTTCGTAGTCGCGACTTTGACGTTACTGTGGCGCACTTAAGTGGCGATGTTCAGCCGGCATTAGCCGCCTATCAAGCTGAGCACGATATAGGCTTGATGGTGATGGGCGCTTACGGCCATTCTCGTATTCGTCAGTTCTTTGTGGGTAGTCATACGCGCAAAATGGTGAGCGAAAGCCAAATTCCCCTGTTGCTACTGCGTTAATCGAATTCGCCAGTTATTGAGGGTGACTTTTATGGTTTGTTCGGTGTCTGATGCCAACTTACTTGTTGGAGAGCTTGGGTGACGGGGGATTTCTTGCAGGTGAGCGAGCGCGAAGTCGTAGAGTTGCGTCAGCAGATGCTGGCGTTTACTCGGCTGCAATTAGCTAATGATTTCGCTGCTGAAGACATTGTGCAAGAAGCGCTTGCCGGCGCTTTAAAAAACGCGGCTTCCTTTACTCGCCAAGCGAACTTAAAGACTTGGGTCTTTGCCATTCTAAAACACAAAATAACCGATCACCTGCGCCGCCAATATCGTGAGCCACAGCAAGACTCATTAGATGAGTGTAAGAATTGTGGTCATTCAGACGACCAAATATTTAATAACGAATTGTTTGATGATCGTGGCCATTGGCATGCGGACGCAAAGCCTCAGCGCTGGGGAGATGCTGATCGAATGGTTCATGATGAGCAATTTTGGCGAGTGTTTGATACGTGCTTAGCTGGATTGCCGCCAGAGCAAGGTCGAGTATTTATGATGCGCGAATTTATTGAACTGGATAGCGACGAGATTTGCGCTGCGCTGCAGCTAAGTACCAGCAACCTTCATGTGTTGCTATACCGTGCACGTTTACGTTTACGTGAATGTTTAGAAGATAGCTGGGTCAAGGCTGGAGAGAAAAGATCATGATGAATTGCGAACAAGCCACTCAGCTTTTATCCGTCGGGATGGAACGAAAGCTAAAGTTAAAGGAGCAAGCTGAGCTGAAAATGCATCTTTTGATCTGCTCTGGCTGTCGTCAATTTGGCCAGCATGTGCAGCAATTGCGTACTATTATTCGAGCGACTAAAGATAGCTCTGATGAGCCGGAAGAAAAAAAATAAAAAAATCTGTAAGAAACTTCAGGCGCTTGCGATTAAGTAAGTACCAGAACCTAAATACGCCTTGTGCGTCTGGCCATTTAATCCGAATAGAGAGTCTTATCATGAAAAAAAATACTAGTACCCTAACGTCTGCTTTGTCTGCTGCTGTTCTTCTTGGTGCATCTGCGGCGTCGTTTGCAGCTGAAAATCCATTTGCTTCTCAATCACTTACTAGTGGATATCAGGTTGCTGAAAAAGCAGAGATGGAAGGCAAGTGCGGTGGTAAAACAGAAATGAAAGGTAAGTCGGAAGCCGAAGGCAAGTGCGGCGGTAAGTCAGAAGCTGAAGGCAAATGCGGCGGTAAGGCTGAAATGAAAGGCAAAGCTGATGCTGAAGGTAAATGTGGCGGCGACAAAGCAAAGAAGGAAGGTAAGTGCGGCGAAGGTAAGTGCGGAGCTGCTAAATAATTGAGCATTTGGCTTAGTCAATGATTACGCACAGGGCCTGTCTCCGTGCGTAATTGATAAGGAATATCTATGAGTTTTTTGGTTGAGCAGTACCGTCATATTCAAGCGGTTGGACAGCGTTTACAGCACCTGGATGGCTTGCCGCCATTACTACTGCGCTTGTATCTTGCACCGATTATGATGCAGGCAGGATGGAATAAGCTGTCGCATTTTTCTGACACAGCTGCGTGGTTCGGTAATCCAGATTGGGGGTTGGGTTTGCCTTTTCCTGAGCTGATGGCGGCGCTAGCAACGGGTACAGAATTAATCGGCGGGGCTTTATTGGTGGTTGGCCTTGCTACACGCTGGGTGAGTATTCCTTTGCTATTCACCATGCTGGTTGCTGCGTTTTCGGTGCATTGGGAAAATGGATGGTTGGCGATTGCTGATGGTAGTAGTTGGTTGGCAAATGATCGCGTACTTGAGGCAGGAGAGCGTTTAAGCCGCGCCAAAGATATTCTGCAAGAATACGGCAATTACGATTGGTTAACGGGTCGTGGTAGCGTGGTGATTTTAAATAACGGTATTGAATTCGCCGCTACTTATGCACTTATGTTGTTGGTGTTGATTACTAATGGTGGTGGTCGCTACACCAGCATTGATTATTGGATTGCGCGGTTTGCTGGAGTGTTACCAGCAAAGCGCTAAGCGCTTGCTGGTATCGAGTTGGATTGTTACGGTACTTTTGCTTCCGCATACGGGTTCTTTTGCCCTTCGGGCCGACGCTTAAAGCGTTTGTAAGTCCATTGATACTGAGCTGGTGCTATCTTAATTAACTCTTCGATAGATTGGTTCATTGATGTGGCGCAGGTGCGGGCATCGTCGGAGTAAATACCGTCTTCCGCAGCGGTAAAATGCAAATCAAAGCCTTCGGCATTAGGGAGTCGCTTGGCAAACGCGTAGATCACCTGTGCACCCGTTTTTTGAATCATTTCATGCGGCAATTTCGGCGTCAGGGTTTCTACTCCCATAAATGGCGCGAATACTCCGCTTTTTAGGCGGGGTTCTTGATCAGGTAAGAAGCCGACTGTGCCACCTTGTTCTAACACAGAAAACAAGGCCGCAACGCCGTCTCTGGTGGTGGGAACAAGCTTACAACCAACGGTTTCTCGGCGCTCCACCATCCACTCATTAAAAACTGGGCTTTTAGCTGGACGGTACATGATAGTGACAGGGCACTTGCTGGAAATGTAATTGTTCAGAATTTCCCAGTTGCCCAAATGTGGAGCCAATATCAGTAACCCGCGCTCATCTTTGATGCCTGCTTCGACCAATTCCTCTCCGTATACAGTACGAACCAGTTTTAATCCTTTGGCCGTTTCATAACCCCACATCGGGCCCATTTCGGCGCCGACCATGCCATTTTGGATTAGGGTTTCTTGTACCAGTAGGTCTCGTTCTGCAACCGACTTGTCTGGGTAAGCCAAACCTAAGTTCACGCGTGCAACTTCTCGGGCACGAGTGCGACGCCCCCAAAGATAGATCCCGACTCGACGACCAATCTTCTGAGCCGTGGGTAGTGATACTCGTCCGAGTAGCTTGATCACGGCGATCATTAAGTAACCAATTATATTTTTCACGGGCATGTCTCTTTAGCAGGAGCTGGAAGTTTACGGTTTGGTGACAAATGCGCAAGGTATGCCACTGTTTCCATTTGGCCCGTTAGTGTCATATAGCTCTGCTACACTGAATTGGAACAAAAACATGGCCTTTATATGCTTAATATCGAAAGCTCGCTCAGTAGTAAACGCATTCTCATTGTTGATGATCTGGTGCAAGCACGATCGTCGCTGAAGAATATGATGGGGATTATTGGCGCGCAGAGTATCGATACTGCCACCGATGGTCGTGAGGCTATGGAGTTGATTCTAGAAAATGATTACGACCTGGTGCTGTCTGACTACAACCTTGGAAAGGGCAAAGATGGTCAGCAAATACTAGAAGAAGCGCGTTTCTCCAATCGGCTAAAGGCAACGGCACAATTTATATTAGTTACTGGTGAAAATGCGGTCGAACGCGTAATGGGCGCATTGGAATATGAACCGGATGCCTATATTACCAAGCCATTTACTCTCAGCATGCTGCGCGAGCGCTTAAAGCGTATTTTTCATACCAAAGAAGAGCTACGTCCGATTAATGAAGCGATTGAGAGCGGTGACATTAGTCAAGCTATTGAGATAGCGAACTTCTTGCTGGAAAGTAAGCCACGTTTATTGCTGCCGGTGTCACGTATTCTAGGTAAGTTGTATATGCGACAGGAGCGTTATGAAGAGGCTCTGTATGTATATTCGCAACCGCTCAATACTCGCATGGTGTCATGGGCGCGGTTAGGCCAGGCCATCTGTATGCATTATTTAGGCGACTCTCTGGGCGCACTTGCGTTAATACGGCAAACCTTGGTTGATTACCCGATGTATGTGCAATGCCACGACTGGGCTGCGCGTATTTTATTGGCTCTAGGCAAACCAGAAGAAGCCCAGGAGCAGCTGGAGCTAGCAGCTGCCATCTCGCCGCGTGCCGTATTGCGGCAAATGGAGCTTGGTTATTTAGCATCGCAAAATGGTGACCACAAAATTGCTGAAGTTGCTTTTGAGCAGTCGATACGTTTAGGCCGTCACTCCTGCTATAAAGCTTCGGGCAACTATTTACAGTTTGCCCGTGAACTACAACACGGTCTTACCTCAGAAAAAACTCGAGATAATATTAACCTGCGCAATAAAGCTTTGCGTGCGATTGATGAGTTGCGTCAAGAGTACTCGGGCCATGTTTCCATTATGTTTGACACGTGTATCGTTGAAGGCAAAACCTATACAGCGGTAGCTGAAAGCGACAAGGCTAAAGAAGCCGTTGATCGCGCCGAAAGTATGCTAGCTCGAATTCAAACGCCAACACCTGATCAGCGGTTATCGATGACGGAAGCTTTTATTGATACTGGACAGCATGTAAAAGCTAAAGACTTGATGAATACCATGCGTGATTCTAAGGCAAGTAACCTAGCGCAAAATGCGTTGGATAAATTACGAGCGTTAGAAGATAAACTTAATGCGATGACGATTCGTGAACATACCGCCAAGTTAAATGCCGAAGGTGTGTCATTGTACGAGCAAGGCAAATTGATGGAAGCCATCGAGGTCTTCGATCAAGCAGTGAAGTACGATGAAGTTGGCGTGAGTGTCTTACTGAACGCGATTCAGGCTAAGGTCAGTCATATTGAACGTACTGAGTTGGATATACGCCAGTTAAAAGATTGCTACACGCTTTTTAAACGGATTGGGAACGTAGGCCATTTGGATGAGCGCTATGATCGTTATGACCGTTTGAAAACCACCTGCATTCGGTTAAAACGCGCCGCTGGATTATAGAGTGTGTTTTGTAGGGGGCGGGCGTGTGATGCGAAGTATTGTGATTGGCCCTAAGGAAAATTATGAAATTTGAGCAATTGGCCGCGGCGGTGATCCATGATGTGAAAAACCAGTTGCAGTCATTGATGGATGAAGAGCAACTAGCACTAGAGCAGTTGCCTGATCAATACCGCAGTATTGTTGAACCCATTTTGCAGCGCACCAGCCGTTTAAAAGACGACGCTTTGCAACTGGTGATTTTGTTTCGCCTTGGTCAAAACCGCCCATTTCCTATGGATGATGCTTGGCCTAGAGACACCGCTAACGACGCAATTGAGGCTGCTGCCATTCAATTTCCTAGCGTTAAGTTAGTCAATGACATCGATGAAGATTGCCAAGGATTTTATAACGAAAATCTAATCCACCTAGCCCTAATGACATTAATTACTAATAGTGCTCAAGCTGGGGCGACTAGCATTACACTGAAGGCCGAAGAAGTTGATCAAGATTCCGGGCGTTTGTGCATTCAAGTGATCGATAATGGCCCTGGGTTTTCAAAAACGATGTTAGAAACTCAGGGCGAGAGTGCCGATGAACATAGTAGTCATGACGATGGTACGGGCTTAGGTTTGTATTTTGTAAAACTCATTGTTGAGCACCACAAAGCATCTATTCAAGGAGCTTCTGTAGTGCTGACTAACAACTCGAAAAAAGGCGCGTGCGTTACCCTTAATCTGGCTTAACGGTAATTGCTGGATGTTCCGCAACTTCAAACAAGCGAAAATAAAACTCCTTGGTATTCTTGCACTTCAATTCATCCCAATGGGACGGGAACTGAGGTTTTAAGGTGGCTTCATGTTCGATGTAAATCAAAGCGCCCGGTAGGAGCTGCAGGCTATCCATTGCCGGTTGCAATAGATTCTTACCGAAGGGGGGGTCTAGAAATACCAAATCAAAGGGTTCTGGATTCTGCGTCAGCCATATCAATGCGTCACCGGCCCATACTTGTGCATTGCTAGCGCCTAAGGTCTGTAGGTTTTCTTTCAATTGCATTGCGGCTGCAGGGTGCTTCTCTAAAAAAACAACCTCTTTTGCGCCACGCGATAGCGCTTCGAATCCAAGTGCACCGCTACCCGCAAAGGCGTCTAACACACGACAGCCCTCTACGTCATGTTGCAACCAATTGAATACGGTTTCGCGCACGCGATCCATCGTCGGGCGTAGGCCATCAATTGCAGGAAAGCGTAAACGACGAGAGCGCCATTCACCGCCAATGATACGAAGTTGATGATGCGAAATTTTGCTCACAATGATTCCGGTGTCGCCATTTTTGCCATGCAGTCTTGGTAATCAGAGGCTGCCGTCTTTTGGCTTTCACCCAGATCCCGATACAGCAAGCTGAAGAAGTTATTAGGCAGCGAATGGTAGGCAAGATCCGCTTGAATGTCGACTTGCCCTGCATCGCTAAACCATAAATCGCGCAGCTCGCTGCTTCGTTGAATACGAAACGCCTGCCATTGACTGCGATCAGGCAACGCGTTCGTAGCAGCAGACGCTATTGCCCATGATTGTAGTTGTGCAGCACTAAACCAGAGTCCCCCTGCGGGATAGAGTTCTAAACAGGCATTGGTTTGGTGTTGTGTTAACGGGCGCAAGGCCAGCGTTCTAATGACATACGCAGCAGCGGTTTGTAGGCTGCGTTCATCAAGCGGGCCTTGGATAAACAAGATACCTGCACGATTGGTTGGGGCGTCTTTCAGTTGTTCAATCAGTAACTGTGCCCACTGATCTAACGGTAATTCGCTGTTGATATCGACCGGAGCAGAGAATGACTCGCCCTCCATGCGTACTTTAACGACGACGTTCTCGCTACGAATGTTCTGCCAATAAAGCCAAGTACCTTCGAGGCTTTGCCATGAGTGCCAAGGGCGTTCGGATAGCGGTGCTTGATTAAGCGCGTCGAGTGGTGTGTCTTCCGGATTTTGATGAGCTAAATTGATCCATGCAATCAAAACAAGACAACCGAGTACTATTACGTTGAGGGTTGTTTTGCTGAAACCTTGCCGCATTGTAGGGCTCCAAAAAACAAGACATGGAAATACGCTCGTTGCGTTAGTTTAATGATAGGATATTGCATCCTAAGTAAGATCAGTTCCAGTAATGTATCTTACTTCATCGCCATTGTAGCTAGTCTGAGAAGACCGATGTTTGATTTTTTTAAACGTAAGAAAGACAAAAACAAATCAGAAAAACCTGAATCGGCGGAGCTTGAGCAAGAGTTTGAGCCAATAAGCCCCGAACCAGCAATTCCTGAGATTGAGCCACTGCCAGTGGATGTGATCACTGAGCCAGAAAAGGCCATGATTAAACCGCCTGTGGTTGAAGAAATTATCGTTGAGCCAACACCTACAGAAATTCCACCGGTTGTTGTTCCAAACGAGCTGGATAGCACGCAAAATAGTGCAGTTGCTGAAATCAATGTCGATGTTATGGTCGATGTCCCTATTAAAGTAGCGCCAGAAGAGAAAAAGGGATTTTTTGGCCGTATTCGCAGTGGCTTAAGTAAAACTCGCTCGGGCTTTACCGATGGCCTTGCCTCGCTACTGCTGGGCAAAAAAGAGATTGATGATGATCTTATTGAAGATCTCGAAACTCAGCTCATCATGGCCGATGTGGGGGTGGAAGCCACTACCGAAATCATCAAGCGTCTTACGGCACGCGTGAGTCGCAAAGAATTGAAGGATTCCGATGCTCTTTACGAAGCCTTAATCGACGAGCTGCAAGACATGTTGTCGGTATCACAGAAGCCATTGGTGCTTGATAGCAGCAAAAAACCGTACGTTATTTTAATGGTGGGTATTAATGGTGTCGGTAAAACCACCACCATTGGTAAGTTGGCCAAACAATTTCAAAAACGCGGTAAGAGCGTGATGCTAGCGGCGGGTGATACTTTCCGTGCCGCGGCGGTAGAGCAACTACAAGTTTGGGGCGAGCGTAATAATGTCCCTGTGGTTGCCCAGCACACAGGAGCGGACTCTGCTTCGGTATTGTTTGATGCCTTGCAAGCTGCACAGGCGCGTAAAGTCGATGTCTTGATTGCTGATACTGCAGGTCGGTTGCACAACAAAGATAACCTGATGCAAGAGTTAGAGAAGGTTGTGCGTGTGATGCAAAAGCTCGATCCGAGCGCACCTCATGAGGTTATGTTGGTGCTGGATGCCGGAACGGGTCAAAACGCCATCAACCAAACCAAGCATTTCTTACAGTCGGTTGGTGTAACCGGCTTAACCTTAACTAAGCTCGATGGTACCGCCAAAGGTGGGATTATTTTTGCCTTAGCAAAACAGTTTGGCTTGCCGGTGCGCTATATCGGTGTCGGTGAAGGAATTGACGATTTACGGCCATTTAATGCCGATGAATTTACCCGCGCCTTATTCCGTCACGATACAAAAGAAGATTAACTTCCAAGGCCTTGTAGTATGACCATGGTACGCTTCGAGCGAGTCAGTAAGCGTTATGGCGCTGGTAAAGACGCGCTCAGTAATATTAACTTTGAGCTTGCTCGGGGCGAATTTGCCTTTTTAACCGGCCACAGCGGCGCCGGTAAAAGTACGCTGTTGAAGTTAATGATGCTGATGGAGCGACCGACTCGCGGCAAAATCATTGTTGATGATCAAGATTTAACCACCATGCGCCCAGGGCAAGTTCCTTACCATCGGCGCAAGGTCGGTGTGGTGTTTCAGAATCACCAGCTGTTATTTGATCGCACTGTCTTTGAAAACGTAGCCTTACCCTTACAGATTGCTGGTTATACGCCTGCTGAAGCGGCACGACGTGTGCGCGCTGCATTGGATTCTGTGGGTTTACTCGGTATGGAAGGTCGCAACCCGATTGAACTGTCGGGCGGTGAGCAACAGCGTGTTGGCATTGCCCGTGCTGTTGTTAATAAACCAGCCTTACTTTTGGCGGATGAGCCAACCGGCAACCTCGATCCTGAGTTATCCGAAGAAATCATGAATCTCTTTTTACGCTTCCAGCAAGTGGGTGTAACCGTATTGATCGCCACCCACGATATTGCTTTGATCGAGCGTATGGGTCATCGCCGTCTGATTCTTGATCATGGCGAACTGCATTGCAGTGAGCGTCAGTCGCGTAAGTCAGATTCCAGTGACTTACTGGGAGATGACCATGGCTAAGCCCGGTGCTTCGCGTAATACGCCAACAGCAAAGAAAAGTGCCATCGCTAAAATGGCACCGGCAACAGGTAGTAAAGGCGGCAAGAATAATGCTGGCGCTTCGATACAGAATATGGGGTTTCGCGACCAAGTCTCGTCTTACGCTGCGCATCATCAATTAGTCGCCGTCGAAACACTTATGCGCTTGTGGGCAAACCCGATGAGCAGTGTGCTTACTTGGTTGGTGATTGCGATTGCCTTAACTTTGCCTGGGGCATTGTGGATATCGCTCGATAATCTCAGTCAGCTAAGTGGTCGGTTTCAGGCCTCAGGTAGCATTACCGTTTACTTAGTGCCGGGCACGGCAATTAAAGATGGTCAGACGACCCAAAAAACAATCGCAGGTTTAAGTCATGTGGTTTATACCCGCTTTATTGATGCGGATACAGCGCTGGAAGAATTTCGCACGACGAGCGGTTTAAAGGATGCTTTGGATCTGTTACCGAGTAACCCATTGCCGCCGGTTATTGTGGTCGAGCCGCAGTTAGGTACGCCACAAGCTCAAGTGTTGGCTTTGGGCAAAAGCATAGAGCGATTACCTTTTGTTGATGTTGTTGAACTCGATACCGCATGGCTTGAGCGTTTGCTCGCCTTACTTGCTTTGAGTGAGCGCATCATATGGGTGATGGGTGCCTTGCTCGCTTTGGCTATTGTGCTGGTGGTGGGTAATACCATTCGTTTATCGATTGCCGCGCGGGTTGATGAAATTCGAGTAGTTAAACTGGTGGGCGGCACCAATGCTTGGGTGCGTCGGCCATTTTTATATACCGGTTTGTGGTTTGGCATGGTCGGTGGATTGATGGCGTGGGTTTTATTGGCAATCTGCTGGTTGTTGGTCAGTGGACCCGTCGAAGATCTTGCTCAGTTATACGGCTCCACCTTCTCTTTGGCGCCATTATCGGCGAGCGCGGCGTTATTTTTACTCTTTAGTGCTATGTTTTTGGGTTGGTTGGGGGCTTGGTGGTCAGTTCACAGGCATTTGGATCAAATTGAACCATAATCAACAGAATTGGTTTTGATTGTTCCAGAATAGAACTTTCACAACGGTTGGATGTCATAAGAATCCGGTGCTACACTAATCCGCGTTAAAGACCTCTCAGAGGCGAAATTTTTTTAGGAGTGTTCGATGAACAAAGGTTTGCAAGCTGCATATGCTTTGTCACCAGGGGCTAACCTGGAATCCTACATTGCTAACGTCAATGCTATTCCTGTATTAACTCCCGAGCAGGAGAAATCGTTAGCAGAGCGTCTTCATTACCATGAAGATCTTGATGCTGCTCGTCAGTTGGTTATGGCGCACATGCGTTTTGTAGTTCACATTGCCCGTAGTTACTCGGGTTATGGTTTGAACCAGTCTGATTTGATCCAAGAAGGTAACGTCGGTTTGATGAAAGCGGTTAAGCGCTTTAATCCCGAAGTAGGTGTACGCCTTGTGTCTTTTGCGGTGCATTGGATCAAGGCCGAAATTCACGAATTTATTCTGCGCAACTGGCGCATCGTGAAAATTGCTACGACCAAAGCTCAGCGCAAGCTTTTCTTTAATTTGCGCAGCCAAAAGAAGCGTTTAGGTTGGTTGACCCAAGCTGAAGCTCAGTCTATTGCCGATGATCTTGGCGTAGAAATGAAGACCGTATTTGAAATGGAAGGTCGCCTAAATTCGTATGATGCCGCATTTGATGCCGGTGCCGACGATGACGACGAAACCGCCTATAAGGCACCTGCGTACTTTCTTGAAGATCACAGTGCCGATCCTGCTTTACAAGTTGAAGCTGATAATAGCGAACAAGATTCTAGCGATCGTTTGCATATTGCCTTGGCCTCACTGGATGAGCGTAGTCGAGCGATTTTGCAGCACCGCTGGTTGGCAGAAGAGAAGTCGACTCTGCATGATCTAGCTGCTATTTATGAAGTATCTGCTGAGCGAATTCGCCAGTTAGAAAAGAATGCAATGAAAAAGCTGAAAGATGCCATGAGTACTGACTTAGTACCGGTTTGATATTCGCTTTATGCAGCACCCGTTGTATGAAAAAGGCCGCTTAGGATGAGCGGCCTTTTCTATGGGCGTTCGAAAATCAGCTTACTGAATTAGTAGGCTCGACTCAGCGCGGCACTTTACGAATGCGCCCTGACTCATCAATCGCCACATAAACAAATATGGCATCAACGACTTTACGTCGTGCTTTTTCATTCGGATTTTGTGTCCAAACTTCAATGCCTATGCGAATAGACGACGAACCAATGTCTAACAACTTGGTGTAGAAACACACCGCAGCGCCAATACGAATTGGGGATAGAAACACGACAGATTCGAGCGCCACGTTGGCAATTCGCCCCTGCGCAATTCTGCTGGCGACACTTTCTGCAGCATGGTCCATATGAGCAACTACCCAACCGCCACTAATATCACCATGGGTATTAGTGTCTGAACGATTAGGGATAAGTTTCAGTGCGAGTTCACCATCCGGCGTGGGTTGGTTATCTTCCGTTACATCCATAGAGCTAGCCTGATTATTCATTATTTTGGGCGAGTGTACTGTAAATTACGCTCGTTTACAGGTGTCTGTTAGGCAATATAGCATTTCCTATGTTACCCGTAGATTTCATGGGGTAGCCAAGTTGCCAATTCGGGAAATATAGCCAGTAATCCGAGTAATGCTAGTTGAATCAGGATGAATGGAATCACACCGCGATAAATGGTTCGTGTTGGCACATTTGCTGGTGCTACACCGCGTAAATAAAACAACGCGAAACCAAAGGGCGGTGTTAAGAACGAGGTTTGTAAGTTGATGGCGATCATAATGCCAAGCCATATGGGATCGACTCCCATGGTTAGTAGTACGGGCGCGACAATGGGTACAACAACGAAAGTAATTTCAATAAAGTCGAGAATAAAGCCGAGCAGGAAGATAACGACCATGACCAGCAGCATCGCGGAGAAGACGCCGCCGGGTAGGTCGTTAAAAACTTCATGTACTAGCTCTTCGCCGCCAAAGCCGCGGAATACCAATGAAAATAATGCGGCACCGATGAAAATTAAGAAAATCATGCTGGTGACTTGCAGAGTTGAATCCACAACTTCACGCAAGCGTTTTAAGTCAAACTCGCGATAAAGAATGGCCAAGATCAAAGCGCCTAAAGCGCCAATGCCAGCGGCTTCGGTGGGTGTTGCTATGCCCGTTAAAATCGAGCCTAACACTGCAATAATCAAAGCTAGTGGCGGTAATAGGCCGTTCAGCAGTTCGAGTAAAAAGCGCGGTGACATTGTTGGGCGATCGGCGACAGCGGGTGCGGCACCTGGTTGAAAGAGCGCCACTAAGCCGGTGTAAAGTAGATAAGCTACAACCAATAACAGGCCAGGTATCAGCGCACCAACAAACAAGTCGGCCACGGAGACGGTATCGGGGGTGAATATGCCCATATTGAGCTGAGCTTGCTGATAGGCGCTAGAAAGTACGTCGCCTAAGATAATCAAGGCCGTTGATGGCGGAATGATTTGCCCTAGGGTCCCTGTTGCGCAAATAGTGCCGCTGGCCAGTGCTGGGCTGTAACCCGTGCGCAGCATCGCCGGCAATGAGATTAATCCCATTGTCACTACGGTTGCGCCGACGATACCAGTGCTTGCGGCAAGCAGCATTCCTACCAATATAACGGAAAAGCCAAGACCGCCTCTTACCGGACCAAATAGTAGGCCTAAATTGCGCAGAAGTTGCTCTGCGATTCGAGACTTTTCTAACATCACGCCCATAAATACGAATAAGGGTACCGCGATTAAAATCTGGTTATTCAAGATGCCAAATAAGCGATTGGGAAAGGCACTCAAAAAAGCCGGATCAAGTGTATTAGTGAGTAAGCCTATTCCAGCAAAGAGTAACGATGTACCGGCTAGGGTGAAGGCAACGGGAAAGCCTGCCATAAGAACTAGACAGATGACCGCGAAAAGTATGATGGGCATCCATTCAGTCATGTTGCGCTGCGCCTGTATCGGTTGCGGTCAAACTGCGCAGCAGCTCGGCAATTGCTTGCAATATTAAGGTAATTGGCAGCATTAAAATGAGTGTCTTGAGAAGATAAATATAAGGTAACCCTGAGGCTTCTTGAGAACGTTCTTGGATCGCCCAAGCATTGCCAACGTACGTCCAACTTACCCACAGCATAAACAAACAGGTAGGTAACACTAAAAAGAGAATGCCAAGACGGTCGACCCAGCGTCGCCGTTGTTTTGACCAGCCACGGTAAAAAACATCGACGCGCACATGTCCTCCCTGCTGCCAGGTGTACGCTGAGCCGAGCATAAATATAGTCGCATGGAGATACATGACGGCTTCTTGCATCGCTATCGATGGTTGGTCAAAGGAATAACGTAATAAAACAACGCCACATGAAATAAGCACCATAAGAAGTGCTAGCCAGCGTATCGCCTGCCCGGTTCTTAGGGTAATGCCGTCAAGTATGTTGATTAACTGCTGCATGAGGTGGTGCCTGTATGGGATGGCGGCATTATAGCTGTGCTGGCGTCGCGGGGTAACCCCGACGGCGCTGCGGCTATGAGTCCCTTATTGCCTCGCTTAAACGGTCTACGATGTCACCAAAATGTAATAAACTTAGCCTCTGTCATATTTCTGTAACATGAACCGCAAATAATAGCGCCATAACAAAGCAAACGAGTTGTTGCTGGTTTACAGCATAACCATAAGAGGAAACTCAACATGAAAAAAGTATTGTTAGCTGGCGTTGCTATGATGGCATCGATTGTGGGCACACAAGCACACGCAGATCGCGATTACATCAGCATTGTTGGTTCATCGACTGTATACCCGTTCTCTACCGTTGTGGCGGAGCGTTTCGGTAAGTCTTCTAGCTTCCGTACACCTAAGGTTGAATCAACCGGTACCGGCGGTGGTTTAAAGTTGTTTTGTTCAGGTGTGGGTGAAGCGACTCCTGATATCACCAACGCATCTCGTGGTATCAAATCATCAGAAATTGAACTTTGTGCGCAAAACGGAATAAAAGACATCATCGAAGTGATGGTTGGCTATGACGGTATTGTTCTGGCTAATACGAAAGAAGCTGAAGCCTATAGTCTGACTCGTAAAGATGTGTTCTTAGCTTTAGCTAAAATGGTTCCTAATACTGATGGCACAGACACTCTAATCGAAAACCCATACAAGACTTGGAAAGACGTTAATCCAACGCTTCCTGCTCATAAAATTGAAGTATTAGGTCCTCCACCGACGTCTGGTACTCGCGACGCATTCGTTGAGCTGGGTATGGAAGGTGGCTGTAAACAATTCCCATTTATTAAGGCATGGGAAAAAGCAGACTCAAGTAAGTACAAGGCAGTTTGCCATGGTTTGCGTGAGGATGGCTCTTACATCGAAGCGGGTGAGAACGACAACCTGATCGTACAAAAATTGGTTGCTAATCCAAATGCCCTAGGTATTTTCGGCTACAGCTTCTTAGAACAGAACGCAGATAAAGTGCAGGGATCGAAGATTGACGGTAAACTGCCGACCTTCGAAGCGATCTCTTCTGGTGATTACCCAGTTAGCCGTTCATTGTTCTTCTACGTGAAAAAGGCTCACATCGGTGTAATCCCAGGTATTCAAGAGTACTTGGCTGAGTTCACCTCTGAGAAAGCGATGGGTGAAGATGGTTATCTTGCAGACAAGGGTTTGATCCCGATGACTGAAAAAGAAGCCGCTAAGGTAATGGATACCGTGAAGAATCTGAAAACGATCTCTAAGTAAGATCTGACAGAACAATGCGTCAAGCGCATTGCCAAAGGCCGGGCCCTAGGGTTCCGGCTTTTGCGTGTTTAATCAACTGAGCAAAACAGACGAGTCATGAATTACAGTAGCCTGATAATCGCCGTACTGATCGCCTTAGTTGGGGCCTATGTTTTAGGTCGCAACCGAGCAAGATCTATTGCCAGTCAGGGAATGAAAATGCATTCTCTGCCCACTCACTATGGCGCCCTGATGTCGCTTTGGACCGGTCTTCCAGCACTTTTGTTGTTGTTGATCTGGAGCTTAGTTGAACCAGGCATCGTCGATTCCTTGTTGGTGTCGCAATTACCAACAGCCATTCAAGAAGGTAGTGCTACTGATATTCAGCTCGCCTTAAGTACGGTTCATAACCTAGCTATTAATGCTGGAGTTACCGCCGATGCTTCTTTGATGCCGGCGGTTAATCATCTACGTGACCTTCAGTCGCGTATTAATCTATTACAGGGTGGGGTAATCCTCGCCATGTTGTTTATCGGTATTGCGCTTACTTGGCGTCGAATTCAGCCGGAAATGCGCGCCCGTTCTGAGGTCGAAAGCATCGTCCGCGGTCTTTTGTTTGCGAGTTCTGCCGTCGCCGTTCTAACGACGGTCGGTATTCTTGCCAGTGTGCTGTACGAAGCATGGATGTTTTTTGGCAAGGTAAATGCCCTAGACTTTTTATTCGGCACAGTTTGGTCGCCACAAGTAGCTTTACGTGCTGATCAATCGGGATCATCGGGTAGCTTCGGTGCCATTCCGTTATTTACGGGGACTTTGCTGATTTCTGCGATCGCTATGTTTATTGCTGTGCCGGTCGGTTTGATGGCTGCTATTTACTTGTCGGAGTATGCCAACTCAACAGTACGCCAGTACGCGAAACCGGCATTAGAAATTCTGGCGGGTATTCCGACTGTGGTTTACGGCTTCTTTGCGGCATTAACCGTTGCACCATTTATTCGTGAAGTCGGTGAATCCATGGGTTTGGCCGTTTCATCTGAAAGCGCCTTGGCGGCAGGTCTAGTCATGGGGATTATGATTATTCCGTTCGTGTCGTCGTTGTCTGATGATGTGATCAATGCTGTGCCGCAGGCACTGCGTGATGGTAGCTATGGTTTAGGTGCTACGCGCAGTGAAACGGTTAAACAAGTGGTTATTCCAGCGGCATTGCCGGGCATTGTTGGAGCTGTAATGCTCGCTGTTTCCCGTGCCATTGGTGAAACCATGATCGTTGCTATGGCGGCAGGTTTGGCAGCCAATCTAACCGCCAACCCACTCGACAGCGTAACCACGGTCACAGTGCAAATTGTAACCTTGTTGGTTGGTGACCAAGAGTTTGATTCACCGAAAACATTAGCCGCATTCGCGTTAGGCTTGGTGCTTTTCTTAGTTACCTTGGCCTTAAACTTTGTCGCTTTGAAAGTCGTACAGAAATACCGAGAGCAATATGACTAACAATAATTTAAGTACTCGTGAAAAAGTAGAAAAGAGCATGAAGCGTCGCCGTGCTGGCGAAATGCGCTTTCGCGCTTATGGTATGGCATCGGTATTGTTTGGTCTGTTGTGCTTAGTCGTACTCTTTAGTGACATTATCTATAAAGGAGCGTCGGCTTTTAGTCAGACAGTCCTTAATACCGATATTGTGATTGATGCGAGTTATTTAGGTCTTAATGAAAAATCGACCGAAAAAGAAATAATGAACGCTAACTTTGAAGGCTTAATCAAACAGCATTTCAAAGAAACCATTCAGCCTGATGGGCGCAAAGAGCGCAGCCAGTTATACGGTTTGCTCAGCGTCGGTGCTGGTTGGCAGTTGCAAGCTTTAGTGCTTGCTGATTCAAGCGTTATCGGCAAGAAAATAAATATCGACTTAATCGTAGACGACGATGTTGATCAGTGGTTTAAACATGATCGTGGCGAGCAGGAAGGCAGTTCGCGCCTTTCAGATTTACAGATTTCTTGGTTAGAAAACTGGATTGCAGAAGATCGTTTATTCACTCGTTTCAATAAACAGTTCTTTGTTAATGGTGATTCACGTGAACCTGAATTGGCGGGCATCCGCGGTGCTATTACGGGTACTTTGCTAACCTTAGTGGTTACCTTTTTGTTGTCATTTCCAATTGGTGTGGCTGCCGCAATTTATCTGGAAGAATTTGCGCCGCGTAACCGCTTAACCGAAATCGTTGAAATCAATATCAACAACTTGGCTGCAGTGCCGTCGATCACGTTTGGTTTATTGGGTTTGGCGATTTTCATTAACATGGTGGGTGTTGCACGTTCGACGCCGATTGTGGGTGGCTTGGTTTTAACCTTAATGACATTGCCGACCATTATTATTTCTGGGCGTGCAGCCATTAAAGCCGTGCCACCGTCGATTCGAGAAGCCGCATTTGGCCTAGGCGCTTCTAAAATGCAGGTGGTTTTTCACCATGTATTACCGTTGGCATTGCCTGGTATGTTAACCGGTACAATTATTGGTATGGCGCAAGCATTGGGCGAAACAGCGCCCTTGCTTATGATTGGTATGGTGGCATTTGTGGTGGATGTTCCGGCCTTTATTAACGATCCATCGACAGTGCTGCCAGTGCAAATTTTCCTATGGTCGGACAGTCCTGAACGTGGCTTTATGGAACGTACATCCGGCGCAATTATGGTTTTAATTGCATTTTTAATCACCATGAATACAACTGCCGTTATGCTTCGTCGCCGCCTAGAGCGTCGCTGGTAATCATCTAAGGATGAATTCCCCAATAATGCATAACGAGCAAACTGAACGAATTAAGAATTGGATCATGACTTATGAGCTTTATTGAAAACCACACGACCGATGGCACGCCATATTGCGATGATGCAAAGCTGCGCGCTCGCGATGTTTGTGTTTATTACGGCGAGAAAAAAGCCATTCAAAATGTGAGTTTGGATATTGGTGCCAACGAAGTTATCGCGCTAATCGGCCCATCGGGTTGCGGTAAGTCGACATTCTTGCGCTGTCTAAATCGTATGAACGACACCATTGATATTTGTCGAGTAACGGGTGAAATCTTACTGGATAGCGAAAATATTTATGACCCGAAAATCGATGTTGTGCCATTGCGTGCTCGTGTCGGCATGGTATTTCAAAAGCCGAATCCATTTCCTAAGTCTATTTACGACAACGTCGCTTACGGACCGCGCATTCATGGTTTGGCCAGTTCGCGGGTTGATATCGATGAAATCGTCGAAAAAAGTTTGCAGCGTGCCGGTCTTTGGAGTGAAGTTAAAGATCGGCTGCATTCACCAGGCACTGGTTTGTCGGGCGGTCAGCAGCAGCGCTTGTGTATTGCTCGCACGATTGCGGTTGATCCTGAAGTTATTTTAATGGATGAGCCGTGTTCCGCCCTTGATCCAATTGCAACTGCTAAGATAGAAGAGTTAATTGACGAGTTGCGGGAAAATTACACCATCGCGATTGTGACGCACTCGATGCAGCAAGCTGCTCGTGTATCACAGCGCACCGCTTATTTTCACTTGGGTCAGTTGATCGAAGTGAACTCTACGGATCGGGTGTTTACCACTCCTGAACACGCACTGACAGAAGCCTACATAACCGGCCGCTTTGGGTAAGGGGAAATACCATGGAAATGAATTTTAATCAGCACATATCAGGTCAGTTTAATGCTGATCTTGAAGCCATTCGCAGTCATATGATGAGTATGGGTGGATTGGTAGAGCGCCAAGTAGCAAATGCCATCGAAGCGATTTGTAATGGCGATACTCGTATTGCCGACGACGTAATTCGTCGTGAAGATGATGTCGATAAAATGGAAGTAGCGATTGATCGCGAATGTACGCAAATTCTTGTGCGTCGCCAACCGGCAGCTTCTGATTTGCGTATGGTGCTTGCCGTTTCTCGTGTTGTGCGTGACCTTGAGCGTATGGGCGATGAAGCGAGTAAAATTGCGATCCATACACTAGAAGTTAGCGATGCGAAAAATCCACAGTTGTGCCAGCAATCAATGCGCTATATGGGAACCGAAGTTGTGAAAATGATTGCTGGGGCTTTAGATGCCTTTGCTCGTCACGATGTTGATGGTGCCATTGAAGTCGTTCGTAATGATAAGTTAGTGGATAAGCAATACGCTTCAGCATTGCGTGAGTTAATCACTTATATGATGGAAGATCCACGTTCCATTGGGCAAGCGATCAGTATCCTATGGATTTTACGCGCCATCGAACGTATTGGTGACCATGCACGTAATATTTCAGAGCAAGTTATCTACTTAGTGAGCGGCGCTGACGTACGTCACAGTTCATTAACTGAAATTGAAGAGCAAGCTCACAAAGAAGCAAAAGAATAAGACTTTTTGCGTCGATCACTTAGCTGAAGACGTAATATTCTGGAATTTTCCCTGTTTGAATTGACGCCACTCATTGAGTGGCGTTTTTTATTTTATCCCCGCCTATTCAATTCTTGATCTCCAGCTACAATTTCAAGGCTTCGCATTCATGAAATTGTCATCGAACAGTCATATTTTGTGTTCATGTCATATTTCTGTAATAAAGATGACATAGATTTGTCATCACTCGGTCATGAAGATCGAAATTAGAAAAAAATAACCTTGATTGCCAACTGGGCGAATAATCGCCGGTTACACAACCAGAATGGAACTACCACAATGAAAAAATTAGCTTTGTCTTTGGCTGTTGCCGCAGCACCTTTTATCGCTCAAGCAGAAACGATTGAGATCGAAAAGCCATCTTTTTATGGCAAGTTGAATGTGACCCAAGAGTTTGTGCAGCCAGAAAATGCCGGTAACTACAGCCAGTTAAACTCAAATGCATCACGTTTGGGCTTAAAAGGTAAAATCGCATTGGATCATGGTTTAACGGGTATTTATCAGATTGAATACGAAGTGAATGCGGATGATGGTACCGAGAGCAGAAGTGGTAACACGTTGACTCAACGTAATACGTTTGCGGGCGTTAAAGGCGAGTTCGGTGAAGTGATTGTTGGTATGTTTGATACGCCATTTAAAGCGACCCAAAACAAAATTGATTTGTTCAATGATCTTCAGGGTGATATCAAAAACTTCATCAGTAACAGTGAAAACCGTAAAGAAAATAGCGTTCAGTACACCTCGCCAAATATGGGCGGCGCAGTTGTTACGGTTGATCACATCAACTCTGAAAACGAAAATACTAATAACGGTTTGTCTACTTCTGTTGCTTACACGTTAGAAAATATCTATGTTGCGGCAGCTTACGATAACGAAGTCGAAGGCGAAAAAATTGACGCCTACCGTGCTGTTGTTCAGATTACGATTGATGCGTTGCAGTTAGGCGTATTAGCTGAAAACCAAGATAACGCTGATAGCTCAGAAGACGGCTGGTTGGCGTCTGCACGGTTCAAACTGGACAGCAAAATCGCTCTGAATGCTCAGTACGGCCAATCAGATATCCGCGAGAAAGGCGCTTCTACTATGAGCCTTGGTGCGGATTACAAGCTAGCAAAAACTGCTAAAACCTTCGTATACGTGACTCAAGAAGATTCTGACGATGAGTCATTGAATGCGACTTACATTGGTGGTGGCTTAGAATATAAATTCTAAGATCTAACTGAAGTAGAAAAAGGCGCTTATTAATTAGGCGCCTTTTTTATTGCTCTCAGGATACTGGTTTTATCGACGCTGAGCTGATATCAGCGAACGCGATAGGTTGGAATTATGAAGCTAAAAGTGCTGCCTTCACCTACGGCTGAATCAATGAGCAATGTCGCATCGTGGTGCTCAAGTGCATGCTTAACAATAGCAAGGCCTAATCCAGAGCCACCAATTTCAGATTCTCGTGATTCATCAACGCGATAAAAGCGTTCTGTGATTCGATTGATGTGCTCGGCGGGAATACCATCGCCTTGATCTATAACGCTTACTTTTAAACCTTTCATTGAGGTGTGAATTTTTAAGGTCACATCTTTGCCACCGCCGTATTTTAGAGCATTGGTTAGCAAGTTAGTTAATATGGAGCGGATCTCATCGGGAAAGCCTTCAACCTCAGCTTTAGCGCGGTCATCCATAGTGATATGACCTTCGGCAAAGTCTCGTAGCTGATCGATAACCTCGTGGCATAGCTGAGTAAAACTAAACCACTCGCCTTTGCGCTCGCTACTAACGCTTTCTAGTTTCGATAATTCAATAAGATCATTTACCAGCATGGTCATGCGCTTACTTTGACTGTCCATTTGATAAATGGCTTTGTTCATGGAGCTGGGCAGTTCCATGTCGCTCATCATTTCTAAGTAGCCATTGAGTACGGTCAGAGGCGTTCGTAATTCGTGCGATACGTCGGCGATGAAGTTCTGGCGCATCGACTCGACACGCTTTCGCTCGGTCACATCGCGCACCAGCATGACCTTTTGCTCGTAACCAAATTCAGTAATTTGTAATTGCAGACTGAATTTGCGCATGTCGAATTGTAAGGCTTCACGAAAGTCGCCTTGATCGAAATAGCGCACAAATAATGGGTGACGAATTAGGTTCTTAACGTGTTGCCCTGCATCGTCCTTGCGCAAGCTTAACAGGCGGATCGCAGCGCCGTTGATGGTGGTAATGAAACCTTCTTGATCAAGAATGAGGACGCCGTCTTGCAGTGATTCAATACCTTGGTTGTAGCGTTGTAATTCCATGGCTTGTTTGGCAAGTCGCGCGCGTAACTGTTTTTCGCGTCGTAGCAGCTTATCAACGCTGTAACCGACATAACCACTGTCTTGTGGCGGTGGGCCTAAGCGGTAGCTCCAACGATAGAGTGCTTGAGCGGCGTGTAAGCTGACCAGCTGGGAAACTGTCAGGCCGGTGAGTAACCCGACGGTTGGATAGCCTACAGACCAACCTGCTGCTAGTCCGGTACCTACTAAGGCACCTACTCGAAAGAGTTCTTTTTGCCACGCACTTTGATGCAAACGTTAGTCCTCGCTCAGATCGGCGGTCGGTGCAAAACGGTAGCCTGCACCGCGAACCGTCTGGATTAAGTGTTCATGGCCATCGATGGATATGGCCTTACGCAAACGCCGAATGTGAACATCAACGGTGCGGTCATCAATGTAGACGTTGCCGCCCCATACTCTGTCGAGCAATTGCGCACGCGAGTGCACACGGTTGGGATGGCGCATGAAGTATTCTAACAGGCGGAATTCAAGCGGGCCTAGAGGGACATCTTGCTTATTGACTTGGCACTTTTGTTCGGCAGGCATGAGCATTAGCTGTGCTGCGGTAAGGGCTTGTTCGTTGTCGGTAATGCCTGCCCGTCGCAAGACTGAGCGAATGCGAGCAATCATCTCGCGGGGGGAGAAAGGTTTGACGATGTAGTCGTCGGCGCCAGCCTCTAAACCCCGTACGCGGTCATCTTCGTCGCCACGAGCGGTCAGTAAAATAACCGGTAAATCCTGGGTGCGAGGATCACGTTTCAAACGTTGTGTTAATTCAATGCCAGATAGCATGGGCATCATCCAGTCCAGTAAGACTAAATCAGGACGGTCGTTTACGATCATCTGATGCGCCAGCATACCGTTTGCAGATCGACGAGATTTAAATCCCGCCATTTCTAAGCTGGTACAGATCAGATCGCAGATAGCGGGTTCGTCGTCGACAACGAGAATATATCCACCACTCATCAGCGGGCCTCAGTGTATGGCATTATTGCGGCGGGTATTGTGACATTTTTATGAAATGAAGCTAGTGCAGATTATTTTGAAAAATCTTTGATTTATAACGAAAAAAGTCTTGACGGGTTTTCAATTCATCCGTAATATCCACGCCCACTTAGCCGGTATAGCTCAGTCGGTAGAGCAACTGACTTGTAATCAGTAGGTCCCGAGTTCGACTCTTGGTGCCGGCACCAGTTTAAAAAGCCCACTTCTTTGAAGTGGGCTTTTTTTTGCCTTGAATTTAGAAGTACACATTCAGCTGCAAGCTGTAACTATTATGTACTTCTTCGTTGCGACTTAAGCCATATCGAATTTCGCCGCGTTCGGGTTCACCTTTATATACTTCCCATGCAGTCCAAATGGCTCGTTCTAACGTGCTTTCTGGCATGTAGACATCATTGATATAGGTTGGATAGTGCTGCTGTTCGGCTATGCTGCTGTACCAGTTATCAACATCCGGGGAATGATCAGGATCGGCGGCGAATGTGCTTGAAATAGGTGCCATGAAGGCAAAGCAGGCGGCGCATGGGCGTAACCACTGTTGTCGTTTTAGCGCACGTTTCAATGTTTTGTTGTCAATCGCTCTAATGGCGATTAGGGCTTGCCCAAGTTGGCAGTTTTGCTCTTGCTGTAATCGCAAGGCGGTATCAAGCTCATTAGCGGTAATCAGGCCACGGTTGAGTAGCAACTGACCTAGGCTATGCGGTAGGACAGGGAGAGATTTGGACGGCATCTTGGGGCTTCCGTAAACAGCTTGTTCTAACTATGGCACAGTGATTACACAAAACCACCAGAGTGCGTAACAGCAGGGTTGTCTTTTGTAACCCTGCTGGAAGCTTTGCAATGTCTTGACTAAGCTCCTGATGAAGCATTAAGGAGCCTATATGTCGTTGCTCGTATCGTTAGCTAACTTGATTCGTCCCCACACCGCAGATATCGCCCTAGCAATGGTTGCGACCTTGTTAGTGGTTTTTGGTGATCACATTAATGATGCCGTACGCCGTTTAGTTAAAGGTCAGCCGATCTGGGCTCGAGTGGGGGTGTTTATTGCGCTCTGTACTTTTGGTTATGGTGCCCTGTCGGTTTGGCTAACGCCTGTCTTGAGGAGCTATTTGCAGACGCTATCGGCGGGTGAGTATTTAGCCGTTGTCGCTGGAGGTTTTTTGCTGGTTGGTATTTTGGCTGAACGCCATAAGAAGGGGCGTTAATTGAATAATTACTGGCGTTTGTGGGCCCTAGAAACAAATAGGGCAGTTAGGACATCCTGTCCTAACTGCCGCAGCACCCTAGCCTTCCTAGCCAACTCCTATCCCTGTCGCCATCCTAGCGAAGAAGTCATCCTTAACTGTGATCCATCACTGCTATCCCTATCTGCCATCCTAGCAGTATCTTCCCTGTCTTCCTTATCGTCGTCCTAACTGCCATCCCGGCACAGCGATCATCCTAATTCACTATCCTATTCGACATCCGTGTCCAAGTTTCTAGTGTCTCCTGACAACCAACTCCTGTCGGTGATTGCGTCCTGCGGAAATAAAGATAGCAAAAGAGCATCGACTGAATAGGGCGTATTTCTCAAGTGTGAATGTACGCGCAATCTGATGATCCTAAAAATCTATTTAAAATCAATGGTATAGAGTTTGTCATCGTTCAAGATGGACGATAAATCGACCCATCTAGTAACAATTTCTTACTTCTTTGTAAGATATCTCGCACGCGGACGTCGGTTTAAGTCGCACATCCTGCTCTCGGCGTTTTCACAGTTCATTGCGAAACTTTTCAATTACCAAAAATTTGCTTGTGCTTTCGCCTTTAATTTCTATTTTTAGCAGCGGCAATGGCGTTGCTACGGCGCAATTTTTTAGCTCGATGTGAAGCGTTGACCTGTTCAGAAAATCCTTGAGGATCAAGTAACTCACCGTCCTCCCGTAGCTTCGGATACGGCAGGCCATGCTTTCTACACAGGTGTAATATGCTCGGCTGCGACCATTCAAATAATAGCGTTTGATACACGTCATCAGGTAATCGGCGTTGATCATACATTCCAGTTTTTTGCCGCTGATTTTGTGCTTCATTCAGAATAATCGCAGCAGCAACCGAGACATTGAACGAGCGCACCATACCTTGCATCGGAATGACAATGTGTTCATCAGCCATATCTGATGCAATATCACTCACGCCTTCTTGCTCTGTGCCCATGAGCAAGGCGGTCGGCTGAGTAAAATCGTACTCGCGATAGTCTATTGCTCTATCCGTAAGGTGAGCGGCCACGACTTTCATGCCCCGATCTTTTAAGCTGTTGATGCCAGCGGCAATCGAATCGTGAGTGTTTACCTTGATCCAGTCAGATGAACCTGCGGTTGATGAGGCTTTTAAGCGGTAAGCATCGGTTGGCCAGACGCAGTGAATTTCTGGGATACCGACGGCATCACAGGTACGAGCGATCGCAGATAAGTTATGCGGCTTGTACACTTCGTCGGTGATAACGGTTAGATCCGGTTGGCGCTTATTTAGTGTTGTTTGAATGCGTTCTAAGCGTTCGGGCGTCATAACGTGGTGCTCTCCAGTTTATGGTCATGACCTCATGTTGGCCATAAAGGGATGAGCATTGTATAAAAGCATTTTTTGATATGCACGGAGGAATAATGCGAGGCAACCCTTTATTAGGCTGGGCGTATTTATGGCGCGGCTTTGAAATGATGCGAGCGCCGGGTCTGCGGCGCTATGTGGCATTCCCTTTATTGTTAAATGCCATCGTCATGGGATTTGCTAGCGTGTGGGGGGTGCGTTTCGTGGACGAGCAAATAGGCGCTCTGACGGAATGGCTACCGAGCTGGTTAAGTTTTCTTTATTGGGTGCTGATGCCCTTAGCCGTTATCTTTCTCGTATTGGCGATTGCCTACTCTTTTAGCGCAGTACTGACTATTATCGCCGGTCCGTTAAATGGGCTTCTTAGTGAGCAGGTTGAGAAGCGCATGGGGGGCCGCATACCTGATGAGTCCATTTTAAAAATGACGATACGAACGCTGGGTCGGGAATTAACTAAGGTGGCTTACTATTTACCCCGTTATTTACTTATCTTCGTGATGGGATTTATTCCTGTGCTGCAGTTAGGTGCTCCGTTTTTGTGGTTTTGGTTTGGTGCGTGGATGATGGCCTTACAGTACGCCGATTATTCGTTTGATAATCATGCGCGGCCGTTTAAAGAAGTGCGTGAGGTGATGGCCAGCGATACGCTAACGGTGATTGGTTTTGGTGCTTTAGTGTCATTATTGTTGACGATTCCTGTAGTGAATTGGTTTGTGATGCCGGCTGCAGTGATTGGTGCGACCTTGATGCGAGTTGAACGTTTACCATTCCAATCAGGCAATAACGATAATGTTGGCTATGCTGAAACAGATACTGTTATGCATAGGCTGAGTGATGGCTCAACTAAACATTCTGGTCGTTGATGATGCGGCTTTTATTCGTGATCTAGTGAAAAAAGCGGTGCGGGATACCTATCCTGCTGCCGGTATTCATGAGGCGATTGATGGTCGCAAAGCGATTAGCATTATGAATGGTGCCAATATCAACTTGGTGCTCTGTGATTGGGAAATGCCAGAAGTCTCGGGTATTGAAGTGCTTGAATGGATGCGTGCGGATGAACGTTATAAAAGTGTGCCTTTTATGATGATCACCAGCCGTGGTGAGCGCGATCACGTCATTAAGGCGGTTCAGGCTGGGGTGTCCGAATATATCGGCAAGCCGTTCACGCGTGATAACTTTGTGGCAAAACTTTCTAAACTCGTATTCAAACACCATAAAATTCGTCCTGGCGGTGCTAAGCCGCAATCATCGACCAATGATTCTGCGAGTTTGTTAACCGGCGGTAGCGCACCGGTGAAGAAACCCGCAGCCGATCTTGGCGGTGCGTCAGTGCTTATGGGAGGAGCGGCAGCTGGACCCAAAGTGCAAGGGGGCAATGATGCTGCGTCGGTATTGATGGGAGGTGCTGCGCCACAAGAAGCGCCAGCCAAATCCGCGGTAAAAGCTCGGGGTCTGGCCAGTGTTCGTTTCGGTTCGGGCGGGCAGGCGAAGCTCGTTATTAAAGACATTAATTTACAAGAATTGATTGGTGTCTTTCGGCGGGACGGGAGTCTACCTGCCTTACTTGAGCCTGCGGTACTCGATATCGTGGATCAGGAATCTGGTGATGTTGCGCGAATTAACGGTTACGTGCGTATGATGCAAGCGCAAGAACCGCATCCAGACGCAGAAACGATTCAGATGATTATTCGCTATGTGGATGACGATGAAGAAAAGTTAGCTACCCTATCGCGTTTTATTGCTCGAGTTCGTTAAAGCACCGAGGTCGCTGCGCTGAGGCTGGCATTGCATGCGCTTGTAGCCGTGCGGCAACGGTGTAATGGAATGCGCGCGCAAAACGTACTGCCTTTTCCAACCTGACTTTCGATTATTAAATCCCCATCGTGGCGTAGTAATACATGTTTTACGATGGCTAGCCCTAGGCCAGTCCCTCCCGTTGCTTGGTTGCGACTTGGATCTGCACGATAAAAACGTTCGGTCAAACGTGGGATATGGTGGTCGGCGATGCCCATACCGTCATCAATGACGGCTAAACAGACAAAGCCGTCTTGCTCGTACCAGCGCACATCAACATGGCCGCTATCCTGAGTATATTTCACCGCATTCACAACAAGGTTAGAGAACGCGCTGCGTAGTTCATCGTGATAACCCAAAGGACTATATTCAGTTTCAATCGACAGTGTGATTTGGTGCCCTCGTTCGCTGCTGACGGCTTTCGCATCATTAATAATACTGCTCAATAGTCCGGGAATAGCCACTAACTTTGGCGGTTCGTGTTGTGCGGTTTCAAGTCGCGACAGGGTTAATAAGTCGCGAATTAGGTGCTCCATGCGTTGGCTTTGCTGCGACATCTGCGACAGCATTCTGCCCCAGCGCGGTGGCAGCATGTCAGCTTGCATATTCATTGTTTCAATATAGCCGCTGAGTACCGTGAGCGGTGTGCGTAGTTCATGGCTAACGTTAGCAACGAAGTCTTTGCGCATTTGTTCTAGATTCACGAGGCGGGTGACGTCATGAACAACAATTAACCGATCATTACGACCAAACAAGGTGATATTGAATTCGAGATGCATACCGCGTCGAGCGGGTGATGGAATGGTCAGCGGCTCATCGTAATCAATGTCGGTGAAGTAGCGGTGAAATTCTGGGTTACGAATCAAATTGGTAATGGGTTGATTGACGTCTACAGGGGCTTTTAGTCCTAAAAATCGCTCCGCGGTTTGATTCCACCATTCTAAATTACCGTGGCGATCCACCATAAGCACCGCATCTTGTAAGGCGGCGGTGGAGTCTTGGATACGATTGATGATGCCCTTTAGGCGCTGCTGGTGGGTCAGACTACGTTTTTGTAAGCGTCGAGTTTCATAGAATATACGCCCCCACAAACCAATGCTCTCTGGGAGGGATTGCATATCGGGTTGTTGAAACCAACGCATCATTCGCAATGCTTGCCACATATTCCAAGCGAGAAATAATAGTAGCGTAATGGCAAGAGCATAGCCCGGCTGCTGCAGCCAGTAACCAATACCGCCCGCGGCAAAAAGGCACAGCAAAATTAGGCGCAGTTCCCTGCGCCATGCAAGCGTCATAGCATTAAGACGCTTTGGTCGAGAATCGATAACCCGTGCCACGCACGGTTTGGATCAGATGTTCGTGCGCTTCGCCCAGTGCTTTGCGTAGTCGACGAATGTGAACATCAACGGTGCGTTCTTCCACGTATACGTTGCCGCCCCAAACTTGATCAAGCAGCTGCGCGCGTGAATAAGCACGTTCTTGGTGGGTCATAAAAAATTGCAGTAGGCGATATTCTGTCGGACCCACTTCAATTGGTTGACTGAACGACATAACGCGATGGCAAACTGGATCAAGGATCAGTCCGCTCACTTCAATTGCTTCTTCAACCCCTTGCGGTGTCGCACGACGCAGAACTGCTTTTAGTCGAGCAACCAGTTCACGCGGAGAGAAGGGTTTGGTGATGTAGTCATCCGCACCGGTTTCTAATCCCTGAACCTTATTGTCTTCTTCACTTTTTGCGGTGAGCATAATGATTGGTAGATCCGCCGTATTTTCATCGCGTTTCAACCGACGTGCAAATTCGACCCCACTGGTGCCGGGCAGCATCCAGTCGAGCAAAATCATATCAGGACGGTGATCAACCACCATCGAGTGCGCATCCTGTACATTGGATGCTTCTAGGCATTGATAGCCTGCCATTTCTAAAGCCACCGCGATCATCTCGCGAATGGGTGCTTCATCATCGACGATTAGAACCGTCTTGCCTGCTGTTGTCATAGTCATGGTCATGCCAGCTTCTTATGAGTTGTTGCAGGCTTATTACACTCAGTCAATGTTACAGGGATGTGACAGTGATCAAACGATTCTCAATTAGTACAGTTTGGTCGCTAAAAACAATAAAAAATCATGCTAAATGCTGATTTTTTAGGGAACAATTGGGCTGACGAGAGCGTAGTGTCCCACTAAGCCCATCCAAATAATGAAACCAAACCAGTGGCTGCGACGGAATTCTCTAAAGCAATCTTCGCGTGAACGACTGCGTACATTCCATAACTGCCAAGCCAACAAGAGCGCACCAAGGGCAAGCGCTAGATAGAAAGGCCAGCTAAGGGCGAGTTGGCCGGCGGCTAGCCATAAGCACATTAGGTTCAGCACTTGCAGCAATCCGACCATAAAGAGATCAAGTTCGCCAAATAAGATGGCGGTGGATTTTACCCCAATTTTAATATCGCAATCGCGATCGACCATGGCATAAAGAGTATCGTAAGCCACTGTCCAAGCTAAATTAGCAGCGTATAGCAGCCATACCACCGGTGGTAAAGCATCGGCTTGGGCAGCAAATGCCATGGGGATAGACCAGGAAAAAGCAGCCCCCAAGAACACCTGAGGTAAGTGGGTATGGCGTTTCATGAAAGGATAAATTGCAGCTAATGCTGCACCAGCAAGCGATAAGTACACCGTCAGCGTGTTGGTGAACAATACCAGCACAAACGCCAATAAGCAGAGTACGACAAAGCCAATACTGGCTTGTTTGGTCGATAACGCTCCGGTTGCTAAAGGTCGAGCTTTGGTGCGCTCTACATGGCCGTCTACCTTGCGATCGGCAATATCATTAATCACACAACCTGCTGAACGCATGAGGAAGACGCCGATAACGAAGATGATGATGTTACTGATGTCGGCTACACCTTCTGCTGCCACCCATAAGGCCCACAAGGTCGGCCACAACAAAAGGTAAGAACCTATCGGCTTGTCGAGGCGAGTAATGGCTATCCAAGCACGCCAAGCTGGCCATAAATTGTCGAGTTGTTGGGTGATGACGGTTGTATTGATCAAGATGATTCCTAATGAAACGAGCATTACGGCCAATGGCTAGGATGCGCTTGATCCCCTGGATTTTGGGAATAAGTGCCTCTTAAGATGCGCCATTCTAGCGATAACTGGCGGCTATTACAGTCGAGCGGTGATTGAATAGAGGTCTTTAAATGCCAATTGGCGGAAGGAAAGCGCCTATCTCATTGTTCTATGCCCTGAAAAGACCGTTGATTTTATCGCCCGTCATGAGTAGTTTTACCGCCTTTATTGATAGTTACCTTATAGGTCCCCTGTATGAAAAAGTGGCAATGTGTTGTTTGTGGCTGGATTTACGACGAAGTTGAAGGCGCCCCGGAAGAAGGAATTGCACCAGGTACGCGCTGGGAAGACGTCCCCGCTGATTTTATCTGCCCAGATTGCGGTGTAGGCAAAGAAGATTTTGAGATGGTTGAAATCTAAAAATGATTGACGAGTGGTTGCGTTCTGCGGCCACTTTCTCCGCGTTTTAGCTGCACTTTAACGCCTCCTTGAGAAACAAAATCGGAAAAAATTATGAGTAATAGCACAGCCCCATTCGTAGTAATTGGCACCGGTCTGGCGGGATATAACCTCATCAAAGAGCTGCGTAAGTTGGCACCTGAGCAGGAGATCATCATGATCACGGCCGATGACGGACGCAATTACTCTAAGCCAATGTTGTCGACCGGTTTTGGCAAAAATAAAAGCGCAGACGAGTTAGCGATGGGCAGTGCTGCCGATATGGCTGCACAACTGAATATCGTGATTCGAACTCACACCAGTGTGACTAAAATCGACACGGCAAACCACAAGGTATTTGTTGGTGAAGAACCGATCAGCTATAGCAAATTGGTATTGGCGTGGGGGGCAGAAGCGATTCGTCCTCGTATGGAAGGTGACGGTACTGATCGTGTTTTCTCTATCAATGATTTGGAAGATTATGCCCGCTTCCGTGCGATTGTTGATGGTAAAAAGCGTGTTTTGGTCATGGGCGCAGGCTTGATTGGCTGCGAATTTGCCAATGATATGGTTAACGGTGGTTTTGAGGTCGAAGTGGTTGCACCATGTGAGCACATACTGCCAACGTTACTGCCTACGGAAGCTGCTCACGCTGTGCAGGAAGGTCTGGAAGGTCTGGGCGTTAAATTCCATTTAGGCCCGCTGGTTACTCGTATTAATCGCGATGGCGAAGGTGTCGTCGCTCACTTGAGCAATGGTACTACCGTTGCCGCTGATGCTGTTGTTTCTGCTATTGGCTTGCGTCCGCGTTTAGATTTAGCCGTTAAAGCTGGTATTCAAGTAAACCACGGTATTGTTGCCGACCGTTTACTGCAAACCAGCGAAGCGGATGTATATACCCTAGGTGACTGTGCCGAAGTTGAAGGTCGCGTGCTGCTTTATGTATTGCCATTAATGGCTGGTGCTCGAGCACTAGCGAAGACCTTAACGGGGACGCCAACGGAAGTAAGCTATGGTGTGATGCCGGTAATGGTAAAAACTCCAGTCGTCCCTGTCGTGGTCTCTCCGGCAGCGCCAGACAGCGCAGGTCGTTGGATTATTGAGCGAGAAGGTGCCGATGTCCAAGCTGAATTCCGCAACGAAGCGGGAGATTTACTGGGTTACGCTTTGACCGGAGCCAAGGTAATGAATAAAGTAGCACTCAACAAAGAACTTCCGGCAATCATGCCGTAAGCTTCGACTGTTTCGTCGTCCTACGGGATGAATAAAAAATAGATAAGGATAAGCATTATGCGTAAACCAGAACTGGCAGCTGCCATCGCTGAAAAAGCGGATCTAACTAAAGAAAAAGCAGCTGAAGTACTGAATGTTGTGACCGATCAAATTGCTAAAGCATTAGGCGAAGGCGATTCTGTTACTTTGATTGGTTTTGGTACATTTGAAGTTCGTAACCGTGCAGAGCGTCAGGGTAAAAACCCACAGACTGGTGCTCCTATCACGATTGCGGCTGCTAAAGTGCCTGCGTTCAAGCCTGGTAAAGGTTTGAAGGAGATCGTGCAATAAGCACGAATACTCCCCAAGGGCTGACCCGTGAGTGGGTCAGTCTCATGGTGATTGGCGAGGGGCTTTGCCCCTTTGCCCGTCCCGTTTTCGACTCCCTCTTAATTGAAGTTTGCGATTCCTCTGATGCCGGTGATGTTACCGGTGCGTTTATGGATTTATTGCAACGAGTTGCGGAAGCTGAACCCGCAGAGCTGCCCACCGCTCTTTTTGTTATGCCCAATGTGTTTGCTGATTTCGATGAATATTGGAATTGGACGGCTATTTGCGATAATTTGTTAGCCCAAATGCGGTACGAGGGCCTTATTCAATTGGCTACGTTTCACCCTCAATATTTGTTTGAAGGTGAAGATGAAGATGACGCTAGCCACTACAGCAATCGCTCGCCTTACCCTATGTTGCACTTGATTCGCGAGGTTGATATTGAAGCCGCCTTGTTGCAAGTTAGCCATCCAGAGCGTATTCCCGAACGTAATCGTCAACATTTGCGACGTATTGGTGTAGAAGGACTGTTACAAATCGTGCCAAGTCTGGCAAAATCACGCCCTTAACATTCCTGAGGATCGTTTGTCATGATCAAGTTTCGCCTGTTACTCTGGGCACTCGCACTGCTAATGAAGAAGGCTGCTAAGAAAAATCCAGACTTCCAACAACAATTGGAAGGTAAGGATTTTGCCTTTCAATTACAAACAGTCGACGGTGCAGTTGTTCGCCAATACCGAGTGCTGAACAATACGATTCGCAGTAAAGGCAAAGCCCATAAGTTGCCAGCATTTACCATAGCGTTTCGCGATGCGGATATCGGTTTGAAAGTTTTAACATCTAAGAATCCGAATGCGTTTATGAAAGCCATTCAGGATAAAGATGTGGTTATTAGCGGCGATCTATCGCTTGTTATGTGGTTCCAAGGTATTAGTAAATACTTAAAGCCAAGTAAGTAAATTCATTCTACCCCGAAGGAGATCGAGCGATGACACTCACAAAGCAGATTCTGCTGGCGATGGTCGCGGCGATACTCCTTGGTGGGCTAGCCCAGCAATTGCTGGCGATGCCCAACCTCTACGAGCCTCTGCGCTATGTTCTAGATGATGTTTTATTAGGCGGTGTTTTTGCACTCGCGGGTAAGATCTTCGTTGCTAGCTTAAAGTTACTGGTTGTTCCGTTGGTTTTTGTGTCGCTTGTCTGCGGTGTTTGCCACTTGAGAGATCAGAGCACGCTTGGCTGGCTGAGCCTTAAAACTATCCTTCTCTATCTGGCCACGACAGCGATTGCGATTACCATTGCTCTGACGATGGCGACGCTAGTTGGCCCGGGCAAGGGTATCGATTTAGTTACCGAGACAACGTTCTCACCGCCTGCCGCTATGCCTCTGCTGGATGTACTGGTAAATATTTTCCCAACCAATCCATTCAAGGCGATGGTTGATGGCAATATGCTACAAGTCATTGTTTTTGCATTGCTTATTGGCTTGGCTATTGGTCGTAGTGGGGTTGCAGGGGAGCGAATAGGCCACCAGTTTAACGACTGGAATGAGATTTTAATGACCTTGATTTCACTGCTCATGAAGTTCGCGCCGTACGGTGTGTTCAGCTTGTTATTTGTGTTATTTGCCAAACAAGGTTTGGGCGCTATCAGCGATCTCGCAGTCTATATGCTGACCGTGATTGCTGTATTGCTTATTCATGGCCTGATCGTTTATCCGCTTATTTTACGCGTCTTTACTGGACTTTCTCCCTTTGTCTTTCTCGCCAAAATGAGTCACGTGCAATTGTTCGCCTTCAGTACCGCGTCGAGTAATGCGACCTTACCGGTAACGATGAAAACTGTGGAAGAGGGCTTAGGCGTGCAAAAGCGGGTGGCATCGTTCGCCCTACCGATGGGGGCCACCATTAACATGGACGGTACGGCCATCATGCAGGGCGTTGCGACCGTTTTTATTTCTCAAGCCTTTGGTTTAGAACTCACCATAGGCAATTTTGTCATGGTCATTGTGACCGCGACATTAGCCTCTATCGGTACTGCGGGTGTGCCCGGAGTAGGCTTAGTGACTCTTGCTTTGGTTTTGCAGCAAGTTGGCTTGCCGGTTGAAGGTATTGCTTTGATTATTGGCGTCGATCGCTTGTTAGATATGATTCGCACCGCAGTTAATGTGACGGGTGATGCGATGGTGTCAGTTGTGGTGGCGCGCAGTGAAGGTGCTCTCGATGAAGCCTGCTATTATGACCAGCAGGCTTCTTCATAATTTAAGGTAGGGTTATGCCAGTAGTACATAGTCGGGCGGTCGGCATGTTGAGTGGATTGCTGATGTCCGTCGGTGTTTTTGCCATAGAGCCAGTGCAATCCGCTGCGCCAACGTTTTATCCGGCAAATTCATCATCGGCACTCGCGGTTAACGAGGGTATCGAGACGCCTTTAGAGACGATTGATCTTGCAGGCGATGCGATTCGTCTTTCAGGATTGAATGGTCTTGCCGAGCAAGTGCGTAACGTCGCGCAACAGGTACTGAATCTGCGTGCCGTTCCCATTGGTCGTCAATATGATGTCGCTGGCAGTCTAGCTCAACGTTGGGCTCCGTTGAATGTGCAGCGCGTATTGCGAAGTGAATTTGAAGTGCTGAGTGATCTGCATCAGCAAGAAATTCTTACCGCTTTAGCGGCGCCATCTGTTGAGCGTGCACGTACTCTTGAGTTGGAAGCGATTGCCTCGCAAAGCAGTGCCGAGTTTCGTGATTATATGTCGCGTTTACGCGGCCAAGCGCCAGCGGTATCTCGATCTGACTTGATTTCACAGTTGGATGAGGCGCAGCATTTTTCATCCATGATGGTACTTGCTCGTAATGCAGCTTATCCCGTGTTGCGGGAACATTTAAAAGATTGGCAACCCGCAGCAAATTGGGCGGCTAATACGCAAACTCAGACTCGTGAATTTTTGTTTTACGTGCACCGCCATACTAGTAATGAGCAATTACGAGAATTAATTACTCAGTGGCAGACGCCCGCGCTGCAACGATGGCTGCGGCAGTTAGAACCTAAGCTCAAGGCTTTGTGATATATAGCCATAAAAAAAGCGGATGATTTATCCGCTTTTTTTTGCTCTTGAATACTTAACTATGAGGCTGCATTGAGCATGCTTACCAGTTCGTTAAGATCATCTAAACGTTCCAATACTGACTGAGTGACCTCATCGACGGCTTCTTCGCTGAGATTAATGTCATCGAGCATAGCGATTGGCGCTTGTTCAAATGGGCCATCACCAAAGCCGTGACGTCGAAGGCTTCGAATTGCTACATAGAGTATGTTGGCATACATAGCATGTTCACCATCGTATTTAGGGTTATGGTGCTGGCGAATCGCGGTTACTAGTTCTTCTGGCATTTGCCATTGTTGCATTAAACAAGCGGCGCACTGTTCGCGCGTCATGCCGAGTAAATACCGTTCAACATAAAATCGGTTGATGTGCGGATTCGCTTCGATATGGCGATTCACTAGTGAAAACTGCGGTGGGAATACTTGCCCTAAAATTAAGAAACCGAAGTTATGCAACAAGCCACATAAATAGGCTAAACCTTGGCTGGGCCGACCCTTTGCCGGCATGCGGCGCACCAGTTCGCCACACAAAGTAGCCGTAACAATGGCTTGCTGCCAGAAGGGCGCATAGCCATGTGGGCCCTCTTTCGGCACCGCCAGTGTGCGCCCGAGAGCCAGTCCTAGTGCTAAGTTAATGACAAGATCAAATCCAAGTACACGAATAACGGCTTCTTCAACCGTTTTCACTTCGCCACGAACACCGTAGTAGGGTGAACGAGCCCAGCTAATGACTTGCGCTGACATGCCTGGGTCTAATTCCACTGTGTGGGAAAGCGACTGGGTGTCGGCATTAGGATCGACTCTTAGCTCAATAATGCGCCGCGCGGTTTCTGGCAGCGGTGGTAAATCGAGAGTCTCTTCCAAGCGCTGGCGAATGCGCTTAGGAGTAAATTGGCGAATCGCCGAGTTCACATCATCGAGGTCTTGCTCGGCATTGTTGTCTAGTACTTCTGGCTGTAAAGGTGCGGTGTAGCAACCGATATGTGAGCTGGTGGTTAGTGCCTTGAATTGGTCCATGGGTAACTTCAGCCATTCATGACTGGCACCCGAAACAATGAACAACTCATCTTGTTTCAACAAGGCCTCGTCGACCATGCTTTCTAATGAGGTTACTTGCGGTAGCGCGGGCATTTCATCAAGACCGTACTGCTCTTTTATGCGATCCAGCTCTTTTTGAGTGAGTGCAATAAATTGGCGGCCAAACGCTAACGACAGTTGGCTAAGATCGAGCATACGGTTGCCAGGAATAACGACCTGAATTTTGCCCAGATCATCTTTCAAGAACACAACGTTAGCGACCTTGGATGAATATGACGCTGGAGGATTGCTTTGCATAATTTCGAACAGTTCCTGGTCGTCGGTATGACTGTAGGTGATGCTCCAGTCGTCCAGCACTTTTAGCACCGCTGCGGGTATGGCGGACATAGAGGGAGTCCTTACAGTTAAGTTAAATCGTGAATCTAACTATAGTCGAGGATTTGTTACTTGGTGGGAAATTAGCGATCAAACAGAGGCGAAACGTTCAGCGTCTCCGAGCCAGCGTTGAATCAAGGGCTCAACGGCGTGTGGTAGTTGATACCAAAGCTGTTCTGCCATGGTTTGCACTTGTGGTAGTAGCTCTGCATCGCGCATGAGATCGGCAACGCGCAGCATTTGTAATCCCGTTTGGCGAGTACCAAGCATCTCACCTGGGCCGCGAATTTGTAGGTCTTGTTCGGCAATATAAAAGCCATCCTGGCTATCGCGTAACACCTGAATGCGCTGCTTACTGGTGAACGATAGTGGATTTTTATACAACAACACACAATGGCTGCGCGCGCTGCCACGACCCACTCGCCCGCGCAATTGATGCAGTTGCGCCAAGCCCAGCCGCTCAGGGTTTTCGATAATCATAAGGCTGGCGTTAGGCACGTCCACACCGACCTCAATGACAGTCGTCGCGACCAGTAGATCTAACTCATGCGCCTTAAAGCTGGCCATCACATCGGCTTTTTCTTTCGGTTTCATGCGTCCATGTACCAGCCCGATGCGCAGATGGGGTAAAGCTTCACGTAGTTCGGCGGCGGTATTTTCTGCCGCTTGGCATTGCAGGGTTTCGCTCTCTTCGATCAGTGTACAGACCCAATACGCTTGAGCACCTTCGGCACAAGCATTATTGACCCGCTCAATGACTTCAGGCCGACGCTGATCCGATATCGCGACTGTCGTGATTGGGCTACGGCCGGGCGGCAACTCGTCAATAATGGATGTGTCTAGATCCGCGTATGCGCTCATGGCCAGCGTTCGAGGAATAGGCGTGGCGGTCATAATGAGCTGATGCGGTGCGATATTTAAATGGGCGCCTTTTTCGCGTAGAGCTAAGCGCTGATGGACACCAAAGCGATGCTGCTCATCGATAATGACTAAGCCAAGGCGGGAGAAGTGCACATCGTCTTGAAATAAGGCATGAGTACCAATCACTAGCTGCGCGCTGCCATCAGCAATGGCCTCTTGGGCTTGGATGCGTGCTTTGCCTTTAATCTTGCCCGCCAACCAGCCAACCTGAATGCCTAACGGTTCAAACCACCCAGTTAAGTTTTGCAGATGTTGCTCGGCTAAGATCTCGGTGGGTGCCATGAGCGCAACCTGATATCCGGCTTCGAGCAAGTCGCACGCAGCAAGTGCGGCCACTAAGGTCTTGCCAGAGCCAACATCACCTTGCACTAAGCGCAGCATAGGGTAGGGGTTTTCGAGATCTGCGGTGATCTCAGCGGTCACCCGTTGTTGTGCATTGGTCGGTTTGAAGGGTAAAGCAGCCAGCAGTTTATTGCGTAAGGTATGCTGACTAATGACCGCTGGCGCCTGATCCGCTTGTACCTGAGCACGCAACTTATGCAGCGATAACTGGTGGGCCAATAGTTCTTCTAAAATCAGGCGTTTTTGTGCCGGATGCAGTCCGAGCATGAGGCGGTTTAAATCCGTGCCACTAGGTGGTTGATGCAAGAACAGCAAGGCTTGGCTTAATGTTGGTAAACGCCAATGGTGTAACCAATCGGCGGGTAATAGATCAGGCAGATCGACCTCTTGCTGCGCGAGTAGCTCAGTTGCTTGTTCGTGCAGTAATCGTAGTCGTTGCTGGCTAATGCCATCGGTTGCTGGGTAGACGGGCGTTAGTTTGGCTTCCAGTTCGGGGGGATCGTCGTCGCGCACCACCGAGTATTCAGGGTGATAAATCTCTAAGCCACTGGCTCCGCGTCGCGGTTCACCATAGCAACGTAATGTTGCACCTACCGCCATTTGATTCTTTTGCGCGGCGTTGAAATGATAAAAACGCAGACTCACGGTACCACTTTGATCTTGCAGTTTTACTAATAAACTCCGGCGTTTACCGAACAGGATATTGGCACCACGGACCTCACCCTGAAACACCGAAGGCGACATAGGCTGTAAAGCGCCAATCGGTGTTATACGACTGCGATCTTCATAGCGAAAGGGTAAGTGGAAAAACAAATCGGCCAGGGTGTGAATGTGCAGTTTATGCAACTGCTCAGCGAGCTTAGGACCAACGCCCTTGAGCTCGGTGAGTTTGCTTAACTTAGACATAAATAGGCTTAGCCATCGACAGCTTAGTGTTTAATACGGCATTGTGCCGCGGTGCTAAGCAACAGATCGATCGCTCGTCCGCGTGGGAAGCTGCCGCGCCACGCTAAGGCGACGGTACGAAATGGCGCAGGGCTTTCGAACGGGCGTGTCGTAACGAGATTAAGATCTAAATTACTGATCGCAGACTCCGGCAGTACAGTAATCCCCAAGCCAGAAGCCACCATGTATTTGAGCGTTTCGAGAGAGCTACCCTCAAGCACGCTGCCAAGGCGTGAATGATGTTTACGATTAAGCGCAGGGCAGTGTTCGAATACTTGATCGCGGAAGCAGTGCCCTTCGCCAAGCATAAGCAAATCTTCATCGGTGAGCTGCTCTGCCTTGATGGTCTTTTGCTTGGTCCATGCGTGCGTCTTCGGCAGCACTACGACAAAGTTTTCGTCGTATAGCGGACGCGTTAATACATCCGTTTCGGTGAAGGGCAGTGCCACTATGATGGCATCAAGTTCACCATCTCGTAATTGCCGACGTAGCACGCCTGTGTAGTTTTCTTCTAAGTACAAGGGCATAGTGGGCGCTTGTTGGTGGATTTGCGGCACAAGGTGTGGAAACAAGTACGGGCCAATGGTAAAAATGGCGCCTATCTTGAGAGGCGTTGTGAGTTGGTCTTTGCCGGAGCTCGCGATTTCTTTAATTGCGCGAGATTCTTCCAAAACGCGTTGCGCTTGGGCAATAATGCGCTCGCCGAGTGGCGTAACTGTAACCGAGCTTTTACTGCGTTCGAAAATGGCAATATCAAGCTCGCGTTCTAGTTTTTTGATGGCCACACTCAAGGTCGGTTGGCTTACGTGGCATTTTTCTGCCGCGCGTCCAAAATGATGTTCCTGCGCGAGAGTGATAATGTACTTAAGCTCGGTCAGGGTCATGATTGTTACCTTGAATGATTACAAGAAAGTTGATTTATTTTACCTATCTTTGGGCTAGGTTAAAGGCCGTTGACTAGAATAAAAAATTATCATTGGACGCACCTTGTTCTGTGGGGCGCCAACTGCCAAAGCGTGGAGGAGTAGCATGGCTCGAATTCTAATAGTGGGAACTGGCGACATCGGTGGTCATCTGGCTGAAACCTTAGTGCAGCAAGGGCATGATGTTTGGGGTATTCGCCGTTCAAATAAACCTGTCGCTGAAGGCGTAACGGTTATTAGCGCCGATGTTGCCGATGCTGAAACCTTAATTGATTTGCCGACGGAGCTGGATATCGTGGTGTATAGCGTCGCATCGCCGGTATTTTCGAAAGAGGGATATCACAATTATTACGTGAAAGGCCTGAAAAACATTTTAAAGGCAGTGAAAGACCAATCACCTAAGCGTGTCATCTTTGTGTCTAGTTCTAGTGTTTATCATCAAATGGATGGTGAATGGGTACACGAAACATCAGAAACTAAGCCAGGCAGCTTTGCTGGTAAAGAGATGTTAGCCGCAGAAGAAGCCCTAAACGCTGCAAACGTTCCGAGTACTTCAGTACGTTTTACCGGAATTTATGGCCCAGGTCGTACGCGCATGATCGAACAAGCCCGCCACGGTGGTTATTGTGATCCAGAGCCTGCTGTATGGACTAATCGTATTCATCGCGATGATTGTATCGGCGTACTGAATTTATTGATTAATAAAAGCCTTGCCGGTGAAACACTAGATAACCTGTATTTAGCAACCGATGATGAACCAGCTCCATTATTTGATGTACTTGAGTGGATGAAGGATCGCATTGGTGAAGTTGATCCAGATAATGACGTTGGCGAAGTCTCTCGCCGTGCGAATCGTCGTTGTTCTAATAAACGCTTACGAGCCTTAGGTTACGAATTTAAATTCGTCAATTACCGCGATGGCTATGATGTAATGCTGAACGATATGGGCTTGGTTTAAGGTCATTCAAACGCTAAAAAACAGCGGCCATTGGCTGGTGCTTTTTATTGGAAGCTCAGTAGCAATTGTTTAAAAGCGTTGGGGTCATTTTTTACAGTTGGCCTGCGCCTCAAGTTGAGGTGATAACAAATTGCCGATATTGCAAAAATATAATACCGTCAGGGCTTACTCAAGCAGCAAGGCTAGAAATCATGCGTTACGGATGGATGCTATTAATCGTTGGTTGTTTGAGCGCATGTACGTCGGTGCCGGTGAATCAATCTGTGCGTTACCCTACGGTTCGTATCGACAATGCCCTCGGAGAATCTGTGAGTGTGTTTATTAGTGATACGATGCGCACGATTGATTATGCCCAAGGTAATTTAATCCCAGCGGGTGACTCTATAGGTTTTCGCTACGTGCCAAGTAGCTCCGAGCAACCAAAGGCTTTAGATGCATCAATTGCTGCAATGAAAATCATGCTACGGAATGGCTGCAGCCGTTACCTGAATCGCTATGATTTATTACGGGAGTTCACCTTTGATGGCATCTGGGCGATGACGATTAATAGCGACACGATGAATTGCAATTAATGATTTTTGCGCAATAAAAAAGGCCTCACTGAGGCCTTTTTTATTGCTCTTGATCGACTTTTTGGCTTTATACCAACTCAAGCACACCGTCCATTTCAACGCCCGCGTCACGCGGCAACTGCGCTACACCTACCGCTGCGCGGGCTGGATATGGCTGTTGAAAGTATTCTGCCATCACTTTATTTACCGTAGCAAAGTTGCTGAGGTCTGTTAAAAAGATGTTCAGTTTCGCGATTTGTTGCAGTGAGCCACCGGCGGCTTCACACACGGCGCTTAGATTTTTAAAGACCTGATGAATACGCGCTTCAATGTCGCCTTCAACCATTTCCATGGTGCTTGGTACTAATGGAATCTGGCCTGACAAATAAACGGTTTTGCCGACTTTTACAGCTTGAGAGTATGTGCCGATAGCGGCTGGAGCGTTTTCGGTGGCAATGATCTCGCGGGTCATGAGAAATCCTTATTGTTTGATTCTGACGATTTTGTTCACGCCGCGAATAGTACGCAAGCGACGAATAGTGCGGGCTAGATGCTTACGGCCCTGAATACTGATTTTGAGATTGGTAACACTTAAACGAGCGTCTTTTTCTTCAACGCTAATTTTTTCGATATTGGCATCCGCTTGGTTAATCGCACTGGCGACTTCAACAATAATGCCGCGGCGATTTTCCATGTATACCTTAAGGTCTACGGTGAATTCGCTGCTGATATCTTTATCCCAGCTCAAAATAACGCATTTTTCTGGGTTATTACGTAGCTCTTCGACGTTACGACAATTTTCGGTATGAATCACTAAGCCGCGGCCAGAGCTGACGTGACCAACAATCGGGTCGCCAGGAATTGGGCTACAACATTTGGCAAAACTTACGACTAAACCTTCCGTACCTTTAATGGCTAACGGTGATGTTTCGATGGCATGAAGGTCAATATCAGTATCACGGTTAGCAACTAATAAACGGCGCGCTAGCAGCGGAGCCATGCGGTTACCGGAACCAATATCTTCGAGTAAGTCTTCTAATGAATCTAAGTTGGTTTCTTTCAGTACTTGGGCGATGTGCACTTGATCGATGTCTTCCATCGTTTTACCTAGTGCTGCTATGGCCTTACCAAGTAGGCGTTCACCTAAAGCGACTGATTCAGAGCGGCGTTGGCTCTTCAAATAATTGCGAATATTCGAACGCGCTTTCCCTGTGACCACAAAGTTGAGCCACGCCGGATTTGGCTGGGCACTGGCTGCAGTAACAATTTGCACTGTCTGACCATTTTGTAGGCGCGCACTCAAAGGGGCAAGCTGGCGGTCAATACGACAAGCGATACAGTGATTACCTACGTCGGTATGCACAGCATAAGCAAAGTCGATGGCAGTGGAGCCGGATGGCAGTTCTAAAATCTTGCCTTTTGGCGTGAACACATAAATTTCATCTGGGAATAGATCAACTTTTACGTGCTCAACGAATTCGATTGGGCTGCCCGCGTTCTTTTGCAACTCAAGTAGGTTTTGTACCCACTGTCGTGCGCGCTGAGTGCCACTGGCTTGATCGCTTTCTGATTTATACAACCAATGTGCCGCAATACCGTGGTTCGCCATCGCTTCCATTTCTTCGGTGCGAATCTGAATTTCAATCGGTACGCCACCAATGCCAATTAAGGTAGTGTGCAATGATTGATAACCGTTGGTTTTGGGGATGGCGATATAGTCTTTAAAACGACCTGGGATCGGCTTGTACAGACTGTGCATTGCCCCAAGCGTGCGGTAGCAGTCGTCGATAGAATCTGTGACGATGCGGAAACCGTACACATCCATAATATCGGCTAGCGATTTGCGCTGATCGCGCATCTTACTGTAAATACTGTACAGGTGCTTTTCGCGACCAAACACACGTACTGAAATATTGCTTTCGTTTAAGCGGGTCCGCACGGCTCCAGCGATATTATCGACGACTTCAGAACGATGGCCGCGAGCGGCTTTAACCGCCTTGCGAATCAACTCCGAGCGCATCGGATACATGGCTTCGAAACACAACTCTTCCATCTCAACCCGAATGCTATTTAAACCTAAGCGGTTGGCAATTGGGGAGTAAATGTCGAGTGTTTCGCGGGCAATACGACGGCGTTTTTCAGGCTTGAGCGACCCTAATGTGCGCAAGTTATGCAGGCGGTCGGCCAACTTAACCAAGATCACACGAATGTCTTTGGCCATGGCCATGGCCATCTTCTGGAAGTTCTCTGCTTGCTGCTCTTCTTTGCTCTCAAAATGGATATGCGTGAGCTTAGAAACACCATCGACAAGGTCAGTGACGACTTCGCCAAATTGGGTAGACAGGGCAGATTTCGGAATTCCAGTATCTTCGATCACGTCGTGCAGCATGGCGGCCATCAAACTTTGATGATCTAAGTGCATGTCGGTGAGGATATTAGCAACTGCTAATGGATGGATAATGTAGGGCTCGCCGCTACGGCGGCGTTGCCCTTCATGTGCCTGTTCGGCGTAGTAATAGGCGCGACATACCTGTTTGATCTGGCTGTTGCTCAGATATTGGGTAAGTCGCTCCGATAACGCATCAATGGTTGGCACTTAGCTCGCTCTTAGTACTCACGTTCCGCGCGGGCTGCTGCTTCTTGAGCGGCCATAGTCGTTGGCGTGACTAGGTCTTCAGCGATTTCGCGCAAAGCGATAACGGTTGGCTTGTCGTTTTCTTCAGGGACAAGAGGTTCAGCACCTTGAACAGCGATCTGGCGAGCGCGTTTAGACGCTAGCATGACCAATTCAAAGCGGTTTTCAACGTTGTTCAAGCAATCTTCTACGGTTACGCGTGCCATGATAGGTCCTGTAATCGGATATGAATTCAATAGAACCGAACATTGTATGCGAATTCCTCAATAAAGGAAGAGGGCGCAGACAAAATGGCGTTCAGCTGAGTAAGTTTTTCAGTGTATCTGCGTGGCGAATTCGCTGTGCTTCTAACCGATGGCGACGAGCAATAATGATGGCGCGCAGCTCTTCTACCGTGTTGTTGAAATCATCGTTGATGATCAAGTAATCGTATTCGCCGTAGTGGCTCATCTCGCTTTTGGCATCACGCATACGCCGAGCGATAATGTCATCACTGTCTTGGCCGCGATTTTGTAGGCGTTGTTGCAAAGCTTCAATTGACGGAGGAGCAATAAATACGCTGACTGCGCCGGTCATTTGCTTGCGTACTTGCTCGGCACCTTGCCAATCGATTTCTAAAATCACATCACGACCGGCTTCAAGCTCAGACTCTACCCAAGCTTGAGAGGTTCCGTAGAAATTATCAAAAACTTGAGCGTGCTCTAAAAATGCTCCGGCATCGATCAATTCTTGGAACTTCTCGCGGCTCACGAAGTTGTAGTCTTTACCATTTTCTTCGCCGGGGCGCGGCATCCGCGTGGTATGGGAAACCGATACACCAATATAGCCGGTAGAGTTAAGTAGGGCTTTTACTAAGCTTGTTTTACCGGCCCCTGACGGTGCAGAAAAAATAAACAGGGTGCCTGTGAATGTCTTTGTCATGATGATGAATATCGCTGCGCTGAAGATGGCTTAAGTATATCTCAAAATCGGCTTAACCATCAGGCTCGCCAAAAATACATCCCCGAAGCTTTCCCTAAAATATAGGGCGTTAGGCTCTGATTGGCTGTTTGCGTGGGAGGTCAGTTTTGGGATTACTCAATATTCTGCACTTGCTCGCGCATCTGTTCGATCAATACTTTTAAATCCACTGCGATGCGGGTGATGTCGCTGCGAATGGACTTCGATGACAGCGTGTTCGCTTCGCGATTCAGTTCTTGCATCATAAAGTCGAGGCGACGGCCTATGGGTTCGTCGCGGCTAAGTATGTCGCGCACTTCATGGGTGTGGGTGCGTAGACGGTCGGTTTCTTCGGCAATATCGGCTTTTTGTGCGGCCAATATCATTTCTTGTTCGATTCGCTGCGGGTCGAGTGTGTCTTTAAATTCACTCAGCTTGTCGTGCAGTTGCTGGCGTTGGGCGGCCAAAGCTTCGGGCATATGTTTGTCGACGGCGGCAACGTGGGTATCAATTTGATCAAGGCGTTGGCGAATCAGCTCGGCTAGGGCTTGCCCTTCGCGCTGGCGCGCAATGCTCAGTGCGGTCAGGCATTCAGCAAAACTGTTGAGCGCGGTTTTCTCCAATGCTTTGTTATCAGGGTCGCTATCGTCATGGCCATCAAGCACACCAGGCCATTGCATAAGGCGCAATACATCAAGCGTGTTACCGGGGCCGATAATAGCGGCGATTTGATCGGCAGCGTTATTGAGGTCTCGCACCAATGCTTCGTTGACGCGTAATTGGCTCTGTTGTTCTTGCGCCTGATATTTTAAAAATACTTCGATTTTGCCACGTTGGAAGCGTTGCTTGAGTTGTTCGCGTAGCAAGGGCTCTAGATCGCGAAAGGCGTCAGGCAGACGAAAATGGAGTTCTAGGTAACGGCTGTTGACCGATCGTACCTCCCAAACAAATCGGCCTGTGGCGTTTTGGGTGTCGGCTTGAATATGTTCACCACTATGGCGGGCGAAGGCGGTCATGCTGTAAGCCATGAAGTGCTCCCTTTCGAAATTAGAGCCACATTGTACGGATTTCCGGCCAGTTTTGCCGGTATAATGCCGGCCTTTGCACGACAATTTATTTGAGGATTCCAACTATGAGACCAAGTGGCCGTTCAGTCGATCAGCTTCGCGATGTTCGCATCACCCGTAATTTTACTATGCACGCTGAAGGCTCGGTGTTGGTTGAGTTTGGTAATACTAAAGTGATTTGTACCGCCAGTGTTGAAACCTCCGTGCCGCCATTTTTGCGCGGAAAAGGCCAAGGTTGGGTAACGGCTGAGTACGGTATGCTGCCGCGTTCGACCGGTTCGCGCATGATTCGTGAAGCGGCAAAAGGTAAGCAGCAAGGCCGTACCGTTGAGATCTCCCGTTTAATCGGTCGTAGTTTGCGTGCGGCGGTTGATTTAACAGCTCTTGGCGAAAACACGATTAATATCGACTGTGATGTTATTCAGGCCGATGGTGGCACGCGTACAGCGTCGATCACAGGTGCTTGCGTTGCTTTGGTGGATGCTATCGAGTGGCTAAAGAAAAACGGTAAGGTGAAAGGTGAACCACTGAAGCACATGATTGCTGCAGTATCGGTGGGTATGTACAAAGGCACCGCCGTTACCGATTTGGATTATGCTGAAGACTCTGAAGCTGAAACAGATTTGAATGTCATCATGACGGCCAGTGGCGGCTATGTTGAAATTCAAGGTACAGCAGAAGCTGAGCCGTTCACCCCTGATGAGTTAAGCGCTATGTTGGCGTTAGCACAAAAGGCGGTTGGCGAGTTGGCGCAAATTCAAAAAGCGGCACTTGAAGCCTAAGAACAAAGAGCAGAATTAATAACATTCTGAATAAAAAAAGGAGGCCAGCGCGGCCTCCTTTTTTATTACGTATTACTTCTTTTGGGCATCGAGCTTAATTAAACGTTGAATTACTCTTCTTCATCGTCGAATTCGTACTCAATTAACACCGCCGCATGTTGGCCAAAGTTAAGGTTTTTCTCGATGCGTGCTTCGACCACAAACTGGCGCACATTCGGCGTACAAATTTGCATGTCTTTGCGCCAGCCGTTTTGATTGCGGCGAGCACTGTCTTCGTCTGGCCACCAAGTAAATTGGTTTTCACCAAAGTTAGCTTCGCGGAAGGCATCGGCATAGCCCACCGGCCCAAAGATCTGGTCGAACCATGCGCGCTCTTTCGGTAAAAACCCAGGCGTGTCGTTAGCACCTTGCCAGTCGCTGAGATCGACGGTTTTGTGGGCGGCTTCAAAGTTGCCACAAAAAATGAACTCACGACGTTTACGTCGAGTTTTCTCTAAATGCGCTAAAAAGGCCTGCTGGAAGGCGAGCTTGTCTTCCAATGTGTTGTATTGATCGACGGCTGGAAACAACACTGAGCCTACGCTCACGTGCTCGAAGTCGGCTTGGATAAAGCGACCTTGTAAGTCCCAGCGCGAGTCGCCAATGCCCGTCATGATGGCCTTTGGTACTTCGCGAGTCAGTAATGCTACGCCCGAGTAGCCGTCGGCTTCAGCATCAAAGAAGTAGGCGTTAAAGCCCTTCGGATACACCACGTCGTCGGATAACTGATACTCTTTGGCCTTAAGATTTTGAATCGCAACGACGTCTACGTCGGCGGTCTCAAGCCAAGTATAAAGCCCCTTTTTGACCGCCTGTTCTAGGCCGTCAACGTGCAAGCTGATAATCCTCATACATGGTTCCCAACTGATGAAGCGTGTATCATACCGCATCCTTATTAAAGCGGGTAAATCTGGTGACATTTGTCAGCATTTTATTCTGTTCCACCCGCACGACCAATCATATCTAGGACTTGTTATGCAGCCGTATCAAAAAGAATTCATCGAATTTGCCATTCAGCAAGGTGTTCTCAAGTTTGGTGAGTTCACATTGAAGTCTGGGCGCATTAGTCCTTATTTTTTTAATGCTGGTTTGTTCAATAGCGGTGTAGCTTTGGCCAAGCTTGGCCGTTTTTATGCCGCAGCGCTAGAGGATTCCGGCGTTGAATACGATGTGGTATTCGGTCCTGCGTACAAAGGTATTCCATTGTCGGCTGCATTGACGATAGCACTAGCAGATCAATATCAAAAAGATGTGCCGTACGTCTTTAACCGCAAAGAAGCCAAAACCCACGGTGAGGGTGGCAACTTAGTGGGTGCACCATTAATGGGCCGTGTACTGATTGTAGACGATGTGATCACGGCAGGGACGGCAATTCGTGAAGTAATGGCAATGATTGCCGCCGCCGATGGCGCAACGCCAGCGGCTACACTGATCGCCCTAGATCGTCAAGAAAAAGGGCAGGGAGCGCTGTCTGCGATTCAAGAAGTGGAACGTGATTTTGATATGAAGGTTGTCAGTATTGTCGGTTTGAATCAGGTGTTGGATTATGTAGCCACGCAACCTGAACTCGCGCAGTATGCTGATGCTATTAGCGCGTATCGAGATCAATACGGAGTGAAGTAATGTCAACGCGATTAGTCTGGATGCTATCGGCGGCTTTGATTAGCCTACCGATGGCTGCTGAAGCCGGTATGAAGATGTATCGATTTAAGGTCGATGGTCATGTCGTTGTGAAAGATAACGTACCGCCAGATTTAGCGCCTTTGGGTTACGAAGTTCTTAATAGCCGCGGGATGGTTGAACGCGTGGTTCCACGAGCACCAACCGCGGAAGAGCGTGCGGCGACTGAACGTGCAGAAGCGCTTCGCTTGGATCGTGAACGTCGTCATGCAGAATTGCGTAATAAAGATGCTGATTTGAAGCGGTTGTACGCCCAACCGGGGGATGTTGATCGAGCGCAAACGCGTAAAGCCGACGAGATTGGCTCGTATATCGAACTGCAGTTTCGTCGCATCTCTGACCTTGAAGAGAAGTTAACGAAGGCGCAAGAAAAAGCGGCAAACGTTGAACGTCGCGGTCAAGAAGTCCCCGCCGATATGCGATTAGAAATCGTACAGTTGGAAAATGGCGTTCGCGACGCGCAGAAGAATATTGATATGCGCCGTAAAGAACTGGATGACAGTAAAATTCAGTTCCAAAAGCAGCGTGAGCGGTTGCGCATACTGCAAGTGTACGAGTTAGGTACCTTGCCAGAAGATGTAGATCCTGCACGATTGCCGCCGCTACAGAATTAACGGTTAGCGGCTTCAACGGGATGTAGACGCTAGAGGCCGCCTAAATCCTTATCACGCAGTAACGTTGGGCTCAGTAGAGCCCATTGTTCGTTCCAATACTGAGTTGGAAGCTCTTTGAACTCGCTGCGCACATATTGGCGAATTCGCCCTTCGATGACGGCCGTGAGTAAGTTTGCCTCCGCGCTGGCGGTTTGTACCGGCACTTTCTTCTCCCGCATTTCCGCTTCACGCAAAATTTGCTTCAGCTGAGTTTCAATGCGTTCGAAGAATTGTTGGATGCGCTGGCGTAGACGTTCAGTTTCCCCAGCTAAGGCATCACCCGAGAGTAAGCGACACATGCCCGGGTTCTTTTCGGCAAAGGTGAGTACTAACGTCAGAGTGCGTTCGCAACGTTCGTCGGCGAGTTCGAAATCCTGCAGGATACGGGTGATTCGAGAGAATACCGCGTCCTCAATGAAAGCGATAAGCCCTTCAAACATTTTTGCTTTGCTCGGGAAGTGACGATACAAGGCCGCTTCTGATACGCCCACCGCCTTAGCTAAGCTCGCCGTTGTGATACGAGCGCCCGGATTGCTCTCTAGCATCTGGGCGAGCGCTTGCAATATCTGATCGCGGCGTGAGATCTGTTCAGAATTATCTGACATTCAGACCCCGTTACGCGTTACGACGATTGGTGATGAGTGTGCCCACACCTTCGTCGGTAAAGAGTTCAAGCAAGGTTGAATGAGCCACTCGGCCGTCGATAATATGCGCGCTGTTAACGCCCGCATGTACTGCATCCAAAGCACATTGAATTTTCGGCAGCATACCACCGTAGATAGTGCCATCGGCAATCAGATCATCGACTTGCTTGGTTGATAACCCCGTTAATACCTTGCCTTCTTTATCCATTAAACCAGCGATGTTGGTCAGTAAAATCAACTTTTCAGCACGCAATACTTCCGCAACTTTACCAGCCACTAAATCGGCGTTGATGTTATATGACTCGCCGTCTTCGCCGACACCAATCGGTGCGATCACAGGAATAAAATCAGAATTAGTCAGCATGTCCAATACCGAGGTATTGATGCTGGCAACTTCACCGACATGGCCGATATCAATGATTTCGGTTTTTAACATGTCAGGGCTGCTTTTGGTGACGTGTAATTTGCGTGCATGCAGCAGCTGGCCGTCTTTACCTGTTAAACCAATGGCTTTGCCGCCGTTTTGGTTAATGAGGTTGACGATGCTTTTGTTCACTAGGCCGCCGAGCACCATTTCAACGACGTCCATGGTTTCGCTGGTGGTGACGCGCATGCCGTTAACGAATTCGCTTTGAATGTTCAGTTTGGTTAGCAAGTCGCCAATTTGGGGGCCGCCACCATGAACCACGATAGGGTTAATGCCAACCACCTTGAGCATGCCCATGTCGCGCGCGAATGAGTTTTTGAGGGTTTCGTCGGTCATGGCGTTACCGCCGTACTTAACCACGATGGTTTTACCCACAAAGCGCTGCAAATAAGGCAGTGCTGCACTTAGAACATTGGCGGTATTCATAGCGCTGTCACGCGATAACGGCATGGAGTTGCTCCTTCAGAACAGATACCAAAATATTAAGGCCAGTAAGCTGGCCTTAAAAAGAATGGTGGGCATTATAGCGTGATCTACTCACACCTCGCCAACCTGTTTACTATCGGTAGCTGAGGGATAAGCTAAAAAGGAACGTGGATTTCTGGCGCGTGTAGCGTAAGTGCCTGCTTCATTCGTTGTTGTATGCGCTGGATGGTTTGTTCGTTATCACCCGCAAATCGCAGGGTTAAACGTGGTGTGGTATTGGATACCCGTATTAATCCCCAGCCGTCGCTAAATTCAATGCGTAAGCCATCGGTGGTGAAGACGCGAGCATCTGCAATTAGATCGCTATCTTTTGCCAAGCTTTCCACTACAGCAAACTTACGCTGCTCGGTGGTATTGAGTGTAATTTCTGGCGTGCTGACGTCTTGGGGTAAATGCGCGAATACATCTGAGCAAGGCTCAGCGCGAGAAGCCAATATCTCTAGTAGGCGTGCACCAGCATAAAGACCGTCATCGAAGCCATACCAGCGTTCGCCAATGTAAAAATGGCCGCTGTATTCGCCACCAACAACGGCGTTGAGGTCGAGTAGTTTTTTCTTCATCAGCGAATGGCCAGTCTTCCACATGGTTGGACGACCGCCATTGCGATTAATCAATGGCGCTAAGTGACGCGACGATTTCACGTCGTACAGTACGTCGCGACCGGGATTGCGTGGCAAAATATCTTCAATTAACAGCATGAGTAAGCGATCAGGCCAAATAATGTTGCCTAGGTTGTCGACTAAGGCGACGCGATCACCATCGCCATCAAAAGCTAAACCAAGATCGGCACGATGCTCTGCAATGGCTGCCTGCAAGGCTACGAGATTTTCTGGTTCGCCTGGATCTGGGTGATGGTTAGGGAAATTGCCGTCGACATCGCAATATAATTCAATCACTTCTATTCCAAGGCGATTGAATAGCTGGCTTGCGATAGGGCCAGCGACACCATTGCCACCATCGATGACGATTTTCATATCTCGTGAAATTTGTACGTCTTCTTCAATGCGAGAAATGTAGGCTTCATCGAGTGAACGCTCTTCTACCATGCCAGTGCCGCTGCGGAAATCGCAACGCGCTATGCGATGATAGAGCCCCATGATTTGTTCTTGAGCTAGGGCTTGTTGGTCGATGACAACTTTTAGTCCGTTATAATTCGCTGGGTTATGACTGCCTGTGATCATAACGCCGCAAGGAGAATCGAGTTCAAACGTAGCAAAATAGAGCGCACCTGTCGGGAGTTCACCTAAGCGATTAACGTGACAGCCGGTTGACAGGATGCCGTCTTGTAAGTGGTGGGCAAAGCGTTCGCTTGATAGGCGACCATCCCAAGCTAAATTGATGCGATCAAAACCACGAATCACTACTTCAGAGCCGATTGCTTTACCTAGCCAGAACATCACATCGTTACTCAGTTCGGTATCTACAATGCCGCGAATATCGTAGGCGCGAAATATATGTTTGGGTATTTCTGGCGGCGTATTGTGATCAAACTCTTCGACTTCTAGCTCAGGTATCTCTGCGACGTTGGCTAGGTTCGATGAACTAAAATTAATCGCGGCTTTCGGCGTGTCGGTCTTAACATGCATAGGTAAGCGCTTTTCGGTGACTTCTTTGCGCTCTTCACCTATCGCATTTGGATTAAGTGTGTGTACCAAGTGGCGCAAGGCTTCTGCTAAATCGTGGAACAGCTTGAGCGAAAACTTAGGTGGTGTATCGATGCCTTTGCGTGTTAAACCGCGAACATAAACCAACAGATTTAAGTGGTTGCGTTTTAGTTCACGTTTTTGCAACCAAACAATAATGAATAAGCCTGCTAGCGTTGCAAAAAGCGACATAAACCAGGGGGTTGCTAGTGGCAGTAAAGCAAGTTCAGGGCGCTCATCTGCTGGGGTGTAGGTTAAAAACCAGTAGTCGTTAATCGCGCGGGCAACAGGCGTACTCTTATTTTTTGGGATGCTTCCCGCTGAGAAAATTTCGATGCCTTTGCGATCTACTTCTGGGTCAAGTAGTTGTCGCACTTGGATGTGCCCTAATTGATTGCTAACCCCAGCTTGGAAATTGGCTAGCCAGTTGGAGCCGTATTCTACCAACAGTACTCCAGCTATTTGTTGATCGACGAGAATGGGACTTGCCCAATAGAAGCGTAGCTTGTTGTCGCGGAGTACGGCTTCGACCTTCATGGAGGCGCCTTTAAGCGTGCGCGCAACTAAGTCTTTGACAGAAAATCCTAACTCTTCTTGTATGCCTCGGGATTGCTCTTCGTTAATGAGATAAACGTTTTGAGCGCCGGGCATGAAGTTCTTTAGAGTTTGCGTCCAAGAAACATCGGCGTGTTGCAGAGCGGCGATGGTTTGCGTTTGGCGACTGGCCGCGAGTTGTAACTGACGAGTATCGTCTAGGCGGGTGCTTAGCGCCTGTGCGACCTGCTCAGCCATGGCATTTGAGAAGGCTCTATCGACATCGGATTGGGTCATGAGGTTAATCTGCAGGCTCTGAATCGCGAGCCCGCCAGAAATAAACAATAATGCGAGCCAGATACTGACGCGACTGTAAAACACCACCGTGCGAGTGGGGGTGTTGTCTTTTTGACTCATGCATGACCCCGTTTGTCGGTTGATCCGACTTGTTATTATTATAGTCGGGCGGGCGACCTATTGCCGGCCTGAGTGGCCAAATCCGCCTTCTCCGCGTTCTGTTTCGTCAAATTCAGTGACGAGCTCAAATTGTGCTTGAACGACCGGAACCAAGACAAGTTGCGCCAAACGCTCGCCAATATCAAGCGTAAAGGCGTCTTTTCCGCGATTCCAGCAGCTGACCATTAGCTCACCTTGGTAATCGGAGTCGATCAAGCCGACCAAATTACCTAGGACGATACCGTGCTTATGACCTAGTCCCGAGCGTGGCAGTATCACTGCAGCTAAGCCTGGATCTTGGATATAAATCGACAGACCGGTTTTAACCAGAACGGTATCGCCAGGGTTCAATGTAACAGGAGCATCGATGCATGCGCGTAAATCCAGACCAGCAGAGCCCGAGGTTGCGTATTCTGGCATGGGAATGCTATCGCCAAGGCGAGGGTCTAGGACTTTAACTTGCAGCTTATGCATGGGTATTTTCCGTTCTATTCAGTAAATATTCTTGGTAACGATCAGCCATTAAGGTGATCAGGTGTCGTGCTAGTTGTTGCTTACTCATAGCGTCGTAGCGTGCTTCGCCGGTTGGCCAAAACACATTAACCGCATTGTCGTCGCTATTAAAGCCTATGTCATTACGCGACACATCATTGGCTATGATCATGGCGAGTTTTTTGCGATTGAGTTTGTCGCGGGCGTAATGTTCAACATCTTGGGTTTCAGCGGCAAACCCCACCGTAAAAGGGGCATTTTCTTGCGCTGCCACTGTGGCGACGATATCTGGATTTTTGATTAGGGTTAGGGTCAACTCATCGGTTGATTTCTTCACTTTCTGCTCAGCTACTTGTGCAGGGCGGTAATCGGCAACGGCAGCGGCTGCAATGAAAATTTGGCAGTGTTCTTGTTCGCTTTGTGCCGCTTGCAGCATATCTAATGCGCTCGATACCGGAACCACGCGAACGCGCTCGGGAGCAGGAATATTCACAGGGCCTGAAATTACCGTCACAAGGGCGCCTGCGTCTCGTGCGGCCGCAGCAAGTGCATAGCCCATCTTGCCGGAACTGTGGTTGCTTATATAGCGCACGGGGTCGATGGCTTCGCGGGTCGGTCCTGCGGTAATAACAACGCTCACACCGGCTAATATGCCGCTTTCGAATTGCTCAGCTATGGTCTGTGCAATTAATTCTGGCTCTAGCATGCGTCCCGGGCCGACATCGCCACAAGCTTGTTGGCCTTCTGCGGGGCCGATGACTTGCAGATTCGCGCCATGCGCATCTTTAAGACGCTGGAGATTGCTTTGGGTGATCGGATCAAGCCACATGGCTTGATTCATAGCAGGCGCAAGGCAAAGTTTGGCTTCGCTGGCGAGTACTACGGTTGTTAGTAGGTCGTTGCCCATGCCTTGAGCTAAGCGAGCAATCACATTAGCCGAGGCCGGAGCGATCAGAATTAAATCGGCCCACTTAGCTAATTCGATATGTCCCATGCCCGCTTCGGCTTCAGGGTCTAGTAATGCATGGTGAACGGGATTGCCGGACAATGCCTGTAGGGTGAGTGGGGTAATAAACTCAAGAGCGCCACTGGTCATTACCACGCGCACATCGGCACCGGCGCGTTTTAGAAAACGTACCAGTTCGGCGCTTTTATAAGCGGCAATGCCACCGCTAATGCCAAGTAGAATGCGACGATTACAGAGTTGTTGCATGAGGCTCTTTCGCGTGTCTAGAATGGGACTCAGTATATATCACAGACCTGCAGGGAGGTAGGTATGGCTATTTGCGATTGGCCAGCGCAGGAGCGCCCGCGAGAGAAACTATTAGAACAGGGGCCAAAAAGCCTTTCCGATGCTGAATTACTGGCGATTTTCTTGCGTACGGGTGTCACCGGTAAGAGCGCAGTGGATTTGGCTCGAGAATTGTTAAACGACTTCGGTGGTCTGCGACCTTTGCTGGTGGCTTCACAGAGTAAGTTTTGTGAGTCACACGGTTTAGGTCCAGCGAAGTATGCGCAGTTACAAGCGGTACTTGAAATGGCGCGAAGACATTTAGCGGAAGAGCTAAGGCGTGGAGATGCGCTGACCAGCCCTGAGCATACTCGAAATTATTTACAGGCACAGTTACGCGACCTTGATTATGAAGTGTTCGCCTGCCTGTTTCTTGATAATCAAAATCGCGTCGTAAAGTATGATGAATTGTTTCGCGGTACGATTGATGGTGCGGCGGTTTATCCGCGCGAAGTCTTGAAAAAAGCTCTTGCCGAAGGTGCTGCTGCGGTTATCTTTGCGCATAATCACCCCTCTGGCATTGCTGAACCGAGTCATGCTGATCGTGCCATTACCGACCGTTTGCAGCAGGCGCTGTCTTTGGTTGATATTCGGGTGCTCGATCACCTCGTCATCGGTGATGGATACTGTGTTTCATTCGCCGAGAGGGGGTGGATATGAGTGACATCTATCTGCACAAAAAATAATCTTCTGCTTGCGTGTGTTTGCGCCTTTTGGTATAAAGCGCAACTCTTTTCAGCCTGGGCGTAGAAAGTCATCGCAAAATGATGACGAATGCTTACGGTTGGTAACGAATTTTCCAAATTGTTCGATACAGTAAAAATCGGGGCGAAGATCAATGTCTAAGGTTTGCCAAGTTACAGGGAAAGGTCCTGTAACCGGGAATAACGTTTCCCACTCAAACATCAAAACTAAACGCCGCTTCCTGCCTAATCTGCAGAGCCACCGTTTTTGGGTGGAAAGCGAGAATCGTTTTGTGCGTCTGCGTATCTCTACCAAAGGTATGCGTATCATCGATAAGAAAGGTATCGATGTTGTTTTAGCTGAGCTGCGTTCACGCGGCGAAAAAGTCTAAGGAGACTCATCATGCCACGCGATAAAATCCGTTTAGTATCAAGTGCCGGTACCGGTCACTTTTACACAACTGATAAAAACAAGCGCACCATGCCTGAGAAAATGGAGATCAAGAAATTTGATCCTGTTGTTCGTCAGCACGTGATGTATAAAGAAGCCAAAATTAAGTAAGCTTCTTTTGCTTGAAGAAAACCCAGCCTCGGCTGGGTTTTTTTATGCCTGCAATTTCAATGTCTGCGTGTGGCATAATTTCGCATGTATCCACTCACTGATGTGACCTATGCCTGAATTACCCGAAGTTGAAACCACCCTGCGGGGTATTGAGCCTTATCTCCGCAATGTGCGGATAGAGCGCGTGATCGTGCGTCAGCCGCAGTTGCGTTGGCCAATAGATGACGACATCCAATTGTTAGTTGGGCAAACGGTGCGTGGTTTAACGCGTCGAGCCAAATACATCTTGGTTGAAACGGATGTTGGCACCGCAATCTGGCATTTGGGTATGTCGGGTTCGCTGCGCTTAGTAACCCCTACTGATGAACCAGCAAAGCATGATCATGTCGACTGGGTGCTGAGTAATGGCAAAGTGTTGCGTTATCACGATCCTCGCCGCTTTGGTGCGCTGTTATGGGTTTTACCAGGTGAATACAGTACACATCTGAGTCACCTAGGCCCAGAGCCGCTAACAGACGCCTTTGATGGCGATTATCTCTTTGCTCGCAGTCGTGGCAAAAGCCAAGCGATTAAAACCTTCATTATGGATGGCAAGGTGGTGGTTGGTGTGGGCAATATCTATGCAAATGAAAGTCTATTCCTTGCTGGAATACGACCAACTTTGGCGGCAGGGAAGGTGAGTAAAGCGCGCTACAACGAGTTGGCTGTGATTATCAAAGATGTGCTTGCTGCTGCGATTAAACAAGGTGGTACAACCTTGCGTGACTTTGTTGGTGGCGATGGTAAGCCTGGATATTTTGCTCAGCAGCTGCGCGTATATGGCCGTGGCGGTGAAGAATGTAAGGAGTGTAAAAGCTTATTAAAAGAAATTCGCCAAGGGCAGCGAGCCACCGTTTTTTGCCCGCAATGTCAGCGTTAATTGAGTGCTAATCTGGTTGAGAATGTTTTCTGTGCTATACAGCTAGTTAAACAAGAATAAATAACGAGATAGCCGTGCGTCAGCCAGAACACCCAATCATTATTGATATTGAAGCCTCTGGCTTCGGTCAGACCAGTTACCCTATAGAAATTGGCCTCGTGCTGGAAAATCATGAGCGTTTTTGCACCTTGATTGCTCCGCAGTCGGATTGGACTCATTGGGCAGATTCAGCGGAAGCAGTGCATGGTATCTCGCGTGATAACCTTATCCATGCGGGTAAATCCGCGCTCGACGTCGCCTTATATTTAAACTCGCTATTAGAAGGGGTGACTGCTTACTCCGACGGTTGGGTGGTGGATAAGCCCTGGTTAACGGTTCTTTTTCATGCGGCGGGTATCGACATGAAATTTCATTTGAGCCCGCTAGAAATGATCTTGTCGGAAGCTCAAATGACGATGTGGGCGGATGTTAAAACTCAGGTAATCAACGGCAGCAAGTTACGTCGTCATCGTGCCAGTAACGATGCTTGGATTATTCAAGAAACCTATCGACGTACCTTGTTGCAGCAAGCCTAAGTTTGGTTTTTAAATTGTCTCTTTAAGCCACTGCCAGCCGCGCCCTAACCACTCGTAAATCGCCCGTTCGCTTTTGTAGGTTGCACGCGATTCTATACGCCAATCGCTGTGGTCGCTCGCCATGCGATAGGCGGGGGCAGGAATCGGTTCTACCCCTATATTTTGAAAAAACACCATGGCGCGGGTTAAGTGTGACGCTTCGCTTACCAAAGCAACGCGCAGGTTTTCTAGGTAGGGAGCCATCATTTTGGCTTCGTCTTCGGTATCTCGTGCTTCGGGAAATGTCAGGATTTTTGCGGGTGTCATGCCGAGTTCAATCGCCGCTTCACGCATAACGTCGGCATGTGGGCGAGGATCACTGCCTGCGTAGCCAGATACTAATAATATGGCGTTTGGATTCGCGCGGGCGATACGCAACCCTTCTTCTAGGCGAAATAATGCAGAACCACTGAGTTGCATCACGGCGGGTAAATTAGGATTGCTGTTGTGGCTGCTGCCAAGTACCACAATAGCATCCACCGGTTGGCGAATATCGAATAGGGCGAAATCGCCTTCGACGGGAGCAATCAGTTGATCGGCAATTGGATGCCAGCTACTAAGCCCTAAAATGAGCATGGCGAGTACCAGCGCAAATTTTGCACGCCCAGGACGTTTGCGCAGTAGCCAAAGCCCTATGGCGATCAAAACTAACGATAGCGGGATCGGCATAAGCAGCATGCCGATCACTTTTTTTAGGTAAAACAGAATCACGGTCATGCTGTGTATTACTTCGCTACTGATACGACGCGGGCGCTGCCAATGCCTCTAGAGTCAGCGGCAGCCGTTACTTTATTGGTTGTTCGATCCCACAAAATTGCCTGCATATTGCCATAGGCTCGACTCACATTCTTCAATGTATGGCCCCGGACTTTCAATTCCTGCTGCAAGGCTTGGCTAAGTGCACCGGGTTCATATTCGACCACATCTGGTAGGTACTGGTGATGAATGCGCTTGCGGCGTACCCAGTCTTCAACGGGTTTATTTTGCTGATGTTCTAGTAGGCCTAGCAGAACCATGCTGATGATACGACTGCCTCCTGGGGTGCCTAAGATGGCTACTTGGTCGTCGGAGACCATCATGCTTGGCGACATGCTCGATAGTGGACGTTTACCCGGAGCGATAGCATTGGCAGCATTACCTACTAGGCCATAGGCATTCGCTGCGCCGGGTTTGGCGGAGAAGTCGTCCATCTCGTTGTTTAGTACAACACCTGTGCCTGCAGCCGTATAGGCTGAGCCAAACGGCAGGTTAATGCTCAGCGTTGCAGATACACGGTTGCCGTCTTTATCCAGCACCGACAAATGCGTTGTGTGGAAACCTTCTTCAATATTTTTAGGACCTTTAAGGGATAGGCTCGGCGTTGCCTTCATCATGTCTATGCTGTCGGCATAAGCGTGCGCTCGTGCTGGATCGAGAAGCATAGCGGTCGGCACATCGACGAAATCAGGGTCGCCTAAAAATTCGGCACGATCGCGGTAAGCGCGGCGCATAACTTCAATCAGTAGATGCGTTTGATCGGCTTCAGTCATCGACTGCCAATGGTATAAATCCAACATCTGTAGCATTTGCGCTATGGCGATGCCGCCGGAGGACGGCGGTGGAGCACTGATCAGTTCAGCATTGCCAAACGCCATGCGGATAGGCTCGCGCTCAATCACCTTGTAATTGGCTAGGTCCTCCATTGTCCAGTCACCGCCGTCGCGTTGCACAGCGGTAACTAAGCGTTGGGCAACGGGTCCTTGATAAAATCCATCATGGCCTGCACGAGCAAGTGCTTCGAGCGTGGTGGCTAGATCTCGTTGCACTAACTTATAGCCAACGTCTGGAATTTGTCCGCTGTTAAGAAAAATACCGGCCGAGCTAGGGTAACGACGCACGGCCTCTAAGCGATAGCTCAATAATTTACGGTAGTGATCATCAATAGCGAAACCCTGACGTGCTTGTTTAATCGCGGGGGCGAGAGATTTCGCCAGAGGTAATTTACCGTATTGACCAGCGAGGTGGGCAAAGGCGGCGGCTTGTCCTGGGATTCCCGCGGCGCTAGGGCCATTGGTTGCTCGATCGCGATTGACGGTGCCGTCTTTATTTAAGTAATAGTCTTTGTGTGCCGCAGAGGGTGCCATCTCACGAGCATCGACAAAGTGATACTGATCATCCTTGGCGCTGTAGAGTAGCCAAAAGCCACCCCCGCCCATCCCTGCACTGTAAGGTTCTACCACGCCTAAGCTCGCTGCTACGGCAATTGCAGCATCGAAAGCATTGCCTCCTTGAGCAAGTACATCCAATCCAGCCTGAGTGGCCAGAGGATGAGCGCTAGCCACTGCGACCGCACTGGGTTTGCTACTGACAGCACCTTTGCCACCAATGGCACAGGCGGTAAGACAGAACGCTATGAATAAACTGACACATGCGCCAGAAAACGAACGAATTTTAAATTTTAGGCGCATAAAAAAGGCCTCCAGCAAAGGGAGGCCCTAGTGTGTTGCAGTGAGGCAGGTCATGCAACCCACAAACAAGACAACCGACTGTTCCGATAAAATAGCGGATTAAGCGATTTTTTTACCGGTTAGGCGTTCGTACTTCGCCTCTAACTCTTCTTGGGTTTCTGCGTTGTTCTCGTCATGCGGGATACAATCAACAGGACAGACGAGCTGGCATTGCGGCTCATCGTAGTGGCCGATGCATTCAGTACACTTACTTGGATTGATTTCGTAAATTTCTTCGCCCGCTGAAATGGCTTCGTTTGGACATTCTGGTTCGCATACATCACAGTTGATGCATTCATCAGTAATAATCAAGGCCATGACTTACCTCCGTCAGGACTGGTTTTAATCAGGAATTCTTCATCGCTTTTTTTAAAGCGGCAACTACTTTGGGGTGAACGAAGGTTGATATATCGCCCCCCAGAGAGCCGACTTCACGTACGAGCGTAGAAGAAATATAGGAATAATGCTCCGAGGGTGTGAGGAACATGCTCTCGACATTCGGTGCTAATACACGATTCATATTGGCTAACTGGAATTCGTATTCGAAGTCCGATACGGCACGTAAACCACGCAGAATGATGTTCGCCTTTTTCTCTTTAACGAAATCTGCCAGCAAGTTATTGAAACCGACGACTTCAACATTGTGCAGATGGCTTAGTACATCCTTAGCTAGATCGACACGGGTTTCTAAGTCGAACATAGGTTTTTTCTTCGGGTTGTCAGCAACCGCCAGAATGATGTGATCGAACAAACGTGCCGCACGCTCAACCAAATCGGTATGACCATTGGTGATTGGGTCGAAAGTGCCTGGGTAGACGACAATATTCATAGGCTGGCCTAAACGGTTGCTAGTGCCGCGAATAGTAATAGATGCGGCGCTTGCAAACAACAAACACAGGTCAATATCGAGGAGCGCTCCTGTACGGCCATGCCGATAGATCTGGGCGAATAGTGAACTAGCGTGACACTGTTTACCTGTTAATAAGCCAATTATGCAGAGGCTTTCATTTTTGCTGCCAGTTGATTTGCTAACTTACAGGCAAATCCATAAACCGATAGCTGAGGGTTAGCACCAATGCTGGTTGGGAAAATTGACCCGTCAATTACAAATAAGTTGTCGAGATAATGGTATTTACCATTGCTATCGACCACACATTTTTCTAGATCTTCACCCATCGATAAACCGCCCATGACGTGAGCACTACCGGCAGTAAATGCATTAGAGCGGAATTCTAAGTTTTTAATACCATCTTTAGCTTCACGAATATTGTCATACCAAGGAGCATCGATATGCGCAGGACGCACTTTTTTTGCTCCCGCAGCAAACTGAACTTCTGCCATGGTGGTTAATGAGCGTTGGAAAGCTTCCCAAATGTAATCATTGATTGGGTAATCAACAATCGGTGAACCGTCATCGGCTAATTCAATCGATGCGCCAGGGCTCTCAGGATCAAAACCGTCACGTACTAACGACAGTAAAGCGTTAATATTAGGCAGTTTGGTGATGGCATCATAGTGTGCTGCGCCATGACCTAATAAGAGCACTGAAGTAAGGCCTGGGTGCAGTGGCGTTGCTTCCATCTTGAAACCAGCAGGACCGGTGACATTTTTCCATTGAAAATGATCAGAATAAATAGACTGTGGTGCACCGTAGTAAGGATCAATTAAGTGATCGAATTCTGCGAAGCTGAAAGACACTGGATGCAAGAAAGTACGCTTACCAACGCGCTTTTTCGGATCAGGAGCTTTAGATCGCAATAGTAAAGCCGGGCCATTGATCCCGCCGCACGACATAACGACATGTGGTGCTTTAACAATCATGGTTTTTCCGGTCGGTTTATAATCCGAATTTAATGCCGTAACTTCTACCCCGAGTACCTTTTTACCTTCGATAATTAGGCGCTCAGCACGTGCGCTATACACCAGCGCAGAATCTTTATTTAGCGCGCCAGGAATGGTGGTAACTAACATTGATTGTTTGGCGTTGGTTGGACAGCCAGTGCCGCAATAACCTAAGTTCCAGCAGCCAGCGACGTTGCGTGGAATTACTTTCCAGTCAAGACCCAGCTTTTCGGCGCCACGACTTAATACCGCATTATTTTCGTTCGGTGGTACCGCCCACTCAGAGATATTTAAGCGTTTTTCCATACGCTCAAACCAAGGTGCCATTTCTTCTTTACTGCTACCTTTTAATTTAAATTCTTCAGCCCAGTAGCCTAGAGTTTCTTCTGGCGTATGAAAACTTGAGGTCCAGTTAATGACGGTTGTTCCGCCAACACAGCGACCTTGCAGAATTGACATAGAACCATCTTTGCTCATACGGCCTGCACTTTCTTGATACAGATCGTGATAGGCCTTTCTCTCGTCCATTTTAAAGTCGTTTGTGCTTTTTAATGGA
>NZ_JAWUWR010000044.1:0-45320 GCF_034111725.1 Thalassolituus sp.
CCTTGACGACCTGCACGACCCCGTAATTGGTTATCGATACGACGAGACTCATGGCGCTCTGTACCTATGATGTGCAAACCGCCGGCTTCTAAAATTGCATCATGGCGTTTTTGCCATGCCGCTTTAATATCGGCAATCTGAACATCTGTCGGATTTGCTATAGCGGCAACTTCAGATTCCCAGTTACCACCAAGCATAATGTCGGTGCCACGACCGGCCATATTGGTAGCAATAGTCACTGTCCCAGGACGACCAGCTTCAGCAATAATCTGAGCTTCACGCGCGTTTTCTTTTGCGTTCAACACGTTATGCGGCAACTTCGCTTTTTTCAGTACGCCCGAGATGTACTCAGAAGAATCAATCGACGCTGTACCAACGAGAACAGGACGGTTTTGCGCAACTACTTCACGAATTTCTTCAACAACGGCATCGTATTTCTCTTTACGCGTCGCGTAGATCACATCGTTGTAATCAATACGCTTAACTTCTTTGTTGGTAGGGATAACAACAACGTCTAAGCCGTAGATTTGATGAAACTCGAACGCTTCTGTATCCGCTGTACCTGTCATACCAGAGAGCTTTTCATACAATCGGAAGTAGTTCTGGAAAGTGGTTGAAGCCAATGTCTGGCTTTCTGCCTGAATGGTCACACCTTCTTTCGCTTCGATCGCTTGATGCAGACCTTCGCTCCAGCGACGACCAGGCATAGTACGACCTGTATGTTCGTCAACAATAACGATCTGGCTGTTTTGAACAATATAGTCGACGTTCTTTTGATAAATAGAATGTGCTTTTAATGCCGCTGACACATGATGCAACAAACCTAAGTTAGTAGCTGCGTATAAACTCTGGCCTTCTTCAAGAATACCTTCGCTGGTTAGCAGGTCTTCGATGAACTCGTGACCTTCTTCGGTAAGTTCAATCGTGCGTTGCTTCTCGTCGACAAAGAAATGGCCGTCGACCGTCTGTTCTTTCTCTTTGCCTTCATCCGCCGCTTTGCCCTGTTTCAACTGAGGGATCAGCTTGTTAATGCGACGATACATTTCTGAGCTATCTTCCGCTGCACCAGAAATAATAAGCGGTGTACGTGCTTCATCGATAAGGATTGAATCCACCTCATCGACAATAGCGAAATAGAGTTCACGCTGGGCTTTATCTTCGATAGAAAACGCCATGTTATCGCGCAAATAATCGAAACCAAATTCGTTATTCGTGCCGTATACAATATCGGCTTTATATTGCTCGCGCTTTTCTTGAGAGTTTTGCCCCGGTACTACAATACCAACCGATAAACCAAGGAATTCATACAAAGGACGCATCCACTCAGCATCACGACGCGCCAAGTAGTCGTTCACGGTGACAACATGAACCCTTTTACCGGTTAAGGCGTTTAGATAGGTAGGTAAAGTTCCAACTAAAGTTTTACCTTCACCAGTACGCATTTCCGCTATGCGCCCTTCATGCAAAGTGATGCCACCGATCATTTGCACATCAAAATGACGCATTTTCATGACGCGCTTACTAGCCTCGCGACACACGGCAAACGATTCTGGCAATAGATCATCGAGCTTCTTACCTGCCGCTAGCTGCTCGCGGAACTCGGCTGATTTTGCCTTGAGCTGGTCGTCAGTCAACGACTCCAAGCTTACTTCAAACTCATTAATACGAGCAACAAGCTTGCCCATACGTTTTAGTTCACGGCCGTTCTTACTGCCGAAGATTTTACGAAATAAATTACCGATCATGAGGTTTAAGTTGTCCGTAATACAAATAGGTGCGCTGGGCAAAGTGCTAAAGGCTACTTATAACCCAGAATGATGACAAGCGTATTGAGCAGGAAAGTTTAACGAGGCTTACGATGGATATACGCTGCGGGGTCAACTGTGCGACCATTTTTGTATACTTCGAAGTGAACGTGCGGCCCAGTCGAGCGACCGGTACTACCCATAAGAGCAACGATATCGCCCTTACGTACAACATCGCCAACGGCGACTTTTAATTCTTTGCAATGAGCATAACGAGTCTTGTACCCGTTACCATGGTTAACTTCAACCATGTTGCCATAGCCGTATCTATCATCGGCCCAAGTAACCACACCAGATGCTACAGCGACAATATCTCCGCCTAACTTACCGGCAAAGTCGACACCGGCATGCCATGCTAGCGAACCATTAAAAGGATCAGTACGTTGCCCGTAACGAGAGGACATCCAGCCTTTTGTAATAGGACTACCGGCAACAAAGATATCGTTACTAAATTTATTCGCCGCCATAAGGTCATCGAGGACTTCTAACTGTTGTTCGCGGCTGTCAATGCGTTCGGCTAACTCATCTAACACCTGACCAATTTCTGGTGCTTGATAAGCTTGCCCTAGAGAAGTGGCCGGGCCACCCATGGCAGGTTCGATAGAAAAATCGAATTCATCGCTTTGCAAATCTGCCACATCAACTAGCCTCTCGCCTAAAGCATCTAGACGAAGCAACTTGCCCTGCATTTCTGCTAAACGTACCGTAAGAGCTTCTAACTCCTGATCGGTCTGTTTACGTATCTCTTGAAGCTCTTGACGCTGTTCGTCTAAGTCGCGCTCCCAAGCACGGGCTGCATTGAGATCCAAAACGCCTTCGTCAGTCAAGCGTTCGGCCAACCAATAGCCAGCCGCGCCCATAGCAAACGGCAGGGCAAATAGGATGCCCATAATCACGTTCTTCGCTGATGAACCCAGCCTGTAAGTCCGGGATTCACCATGTCTACGGCCGACGATGATAATATTCATAAGTAACTTCTTTCTACTACTATCCGCTGCGTTGAATAATCGCTGTTCGGCCTTTACAACTCTAAATACGACAAAGGCCATAACGGAATTATGGCCTTTGTCTCAGGATACTCAAATTTGATTATGTTTCAATACGTTAACCAGCTGCTGGACGCATGTACGTAATCGGGGCTGCTTCTTCAGCAAACTCCACAAATTCCCATGCATCTTCATGCTGCAGCAACTCACGTAGCAATCGGTTATTCAGACCATGACCTGATTTATGACCGACAAACTCACCAATTAGGCTATGACCTAACAAGTACAAATCGCCTACGGCATCCAAAATTTTGTGCTTAACGAATTCATCGTCATAGCGCAAACCGTCTTCGTTAAGAACACGATAATCATCCACCACAATAGCGTTTTTCACGCTACCGCCCAGAGCCAAGTTCTTTGAGCGCATATACTCAAGATCTTTGGTGAAGCCAAATGTGCGCGCACGGCTGACTTCTTTCACATAAGACGTTGAGGAGAAATCCAGACTGGCCTTCTGGATACTCTGCTTAAATACTGGGTGGTCGAAGTCGATCTCAAAACTGACTTTGAAACCATTGTAAGGTACGAAAGATGCGACTTTATCGCCCTCACGAACTTCAATTTTGCGCTTGATACGGATAAACCGCTTGGGCGCATCTTGCTCTGCAATGCCCGCTGACTGCAGCAAAAAGACAAATGGACCGGAACTGCCGTCCATAATTGGTACTTCTTGCGCACTCAACTCAACAATAGCGTTATCAATGCCCAAACCTGCCATCGCAGACAACAAGTGCTCAACGGTATCAACACGCGCATGGTCTTTAACCAAAGTCGTTGATAGCGTTGTTTCACCTACTTGCAACGCATTAGCCGGAATATCGACCACTGGATCTAAGTCGGTACGACGGAACACAATGCCGCTGTTAACAGGAGCAGGTTTCAGCGTCAGGTAAACCTTCTCACCCGAGTGCAAACCAACGCCGGTAGCGCGGATTGTGTTGTTAAGCGTTCTCTGTCGAATCATCGGACATTCCTGCCATTATTGAGCAAATTTCATACAAATTTAGTCGCGCATTATAACAGCATTTCTCAGACACGCTACCGCGCGTTTGTTACATGCTGTTAATCAGCCTGACGACGCAAAAATGCTGGGATATCTAAATAATCCATATCCGGGCGACTGCTCACGTCTATTTGCTTAGCAGTGTTACCTGCTTGGCGACTAATCGTTGGGCGCTCGAGCTGACGATAATCAGTACTACCATCGGCATTACGAGCTGATACCGTATTATCGACCACTTTAGTTGGCTTTGGTTCCTCAACGACTTTTTGTTGTTGACCTAAACCAGTAGCAACCACGGTTACTCGCAATTCATCCGACATTTCAGGATCAATTACAGTACCAACCACTACCGTGGCATTTTCTGAAGCAAATTCTTCAATAACAGCACCAACTTCACTGAACTCACCCAGTGACAAATCAAACCCGGCCGTTACGTTAACAAGAATACCGCGAGCACCGCGTAAATCTACATCTTCCAATAATGGGCTACCGATGGCTTTTTCTGCAGCTTCGCGAGCGCGGTTTTCACCAGTCGCTACACCAGTACCCATCATCGCCTGACCCATTTCAGACATAACTGTGCGCACGTCTGCAAAGTCGACGTTAATCATACCCGGACGGGTAATTAAATCGGCAATACCTTGCACTGCACCTTGAAGCACATTATTCGCTTCTCTAAAGGCGTCTAACAATGACGTGCCCTTACCTAAAACGGATAACAGTTTTTCATTGGGAATCGTAATCAAAGAATCAACGTGCTCAGATAATAGAGCCAAACCTTGATTAGCGATTGCCATACGTTTTTTACCTTCGAACGGGAAAGGCTTAGTAACGACAGCAACAGTAAGAATACCCATCTCGCGAGCAACTTCTGCAACGACCGGCGCACCACCTGTTCCTGTACCACCACCCATACCGGCAGTAATAAAAATCATATCGGCGCCTTTAATCGCTTCCGCAATGCGTTCACGATCCTCCAGAGCAGCCTCACGACCGACTTCTGGATTTGCACCAGCACCCAATCCTTTTGTTAGACCATTACCCAATTGGATAACAGAACGTGCTCCCACGTTTCGCAATGCCTGAGCATCGGTATTAGCGCAAATAAATTCTACGCCTTCGATGTTTCCAGCCACCATGTGTTGAACCGCATTACCACCGCCGCCGCCAACGCCGATTACCTTAATAACAGCATTTTGTTGTAAATCATCAGCCAGTTCGAACATATCACCTTCTCTTGTATGAGACATCGCATTATCTCCTATGCCGTGCGTTTAATATTTAATATTAAAAATTGACTTTTATCCAATCTTTTATGCGCAAAAATACACTTTTTTGTTCATCATCCGATCGGTTTGTAAATGTTTTATTGTTTTGTTGTTTTGCAGCAAACAAAAGCAGCCCAACAGCGGTTGAATAAATAGGATTATTAACTATATCGGACAGTCCAGTAACGCCATATGGTTTAGCTAAACGAACCGGCATATGGAATATTTCTTCCGCCAATTCGACCACACCTTCCATTTTTGCAGTACCGCCTGTTAATACGATTCCAGCAGCTACTAAATCTTCAAATCCGCTACGACGCAACTCCGCTTGAATAAGCGTAAATAATTCGTCGTAACGAGGCTCAACAACTTCCGCTAACGCTTGTCGAGATAAATCTCGTGGAGGCCGTTCACCAACACTTGGAACCTTGATTGTTTCATCTGCTTTAGCTAATTGCGTAAGTGCGCATGCGTATTTCATTTTAATTTTTTCAGCATGCTGAGTTGGTGTACGTAATGCCATCGCAATGTCATTCGTTACTTGATCACCAGCAATTGGAATAACCGCCGTATGACGAATCGAGCCATCAGTAAAAATTGCAATATCCGTCGTACCGCCACCGATATCCACCATGCAAACACCGAGCTCTCTTTCGTCGTCTGTTAATACAGCATAGCTAGACGCAAGTTGCTCTAAAATAATATCGTCTGTCTCTAGATTACAGCGCTGTACACAACGCTCAATATTTTGAATTGCATTGACAGAGCCAGTGACTAAATGCACTTTCACCTCAAGACGAACACCCGACATTCCTACTGGTTCTTTAATCCCTTCTTGGTTATCAACCACGTATTCCTGCGGTAAAACGTGCAAAATGCTCTGATCTTGTGGAATTGCAACCGCCTGCGCAGCATCAATAACCCGTTCAATATCGGTCGCTGTCACCTCGCGGTCGCGCACTGCAACAATGCCGTTTGAATTCATCGAATGAATATGGCTACCCGCAATTCCAGCATACACTGAATGGATAGTACATCCTGCCATTAATTCTGCTTCTTCCACCGCGCGACGAATTGAATGCACGGTCGATTCAATATTTACCACTACGCCTTTTTTCAGTCCGCGACTAGGGCTGCTACCTAAACCAACGACTTCGATATTGCCGTCGGCATCAACTTCACCAACGATAGCTACAATTTTTGAAGTGCCGATATCTAGGCCAACCAACATGCGCTTTTGTGGTACCTGACTCATCATCCTTTCTCCTGCAGAGACTGCCAGCCAATAGCGGCGCCTTTGCCATAACGTAAATCAACCATTGCCACATTTTGATTAGGCAACTTTTGTAATAATCGATGCAGACGACGTACTCGTTCCTCAAAGTGTCGACGCCCAAATGCAACCTGCCAATTATTTGATAAAACAATATCGACAGAGCCAGTATCAGATATAGTCAATTCAGTCACTGTCACACCCATATCCGATAACATTTGTTGCACTTTACGAAATCCGCGAACAGCAATTTCGGTATATTCTGCATTGCTCTTTATCTTTGCCAAATTATCGGCATTAAAACCTTCTGGAATCGCCATTAAACTGCCATTAATACTTAATAACTTATCGTTATTCCAAGCCGCCATCGCGACATCTTCATATGCGCTAATAACTATTGTGCCTGGCCATTTTTTTCGTATAACAACATTGGTTAATAATGGCAGCTCAGATACTACATCATGAACCGTTTGCAAGTCCGCGGTGAAAAAACCTTGGTCTTTTACCCAAAGTACTTTTTCAGTAATTTTTTTCGGTGTCCATACCGATAAACGTCCTTCTACTTCAATGCCGGTAATCGGCCACCGAACCATCATCCATTGTGCTGCATAAAAGCCTAGAACCAACACAATCGGGGTAACCAACCAAGCCCAATGAATTTTGATCGCGATGGTCGGCCAGCGAAATTCACGCGTAGGCTTTTCGACCAAAGGTGTTGCCCCACGACGCGGCTCTTTTTTCAGCTTACGTGGCTTAGCCGCCATGACGGAGCTTCGCTTCTTGCAATAAGCGCGTAACCAAATCGGTAAAACTCATGCCGTGTGCTCGCGCCGCCATTGGCACTAAGCTATGGTCCGGCATGCCGGGGCTAGTATTGGCCTCTAGCAGCCAGAACTGACCTGCTTCATCTTGCATCACATCGATTCGTCCCCAGCCCTGCCCGCCGAGAACATCGAATGCTTTTAAAGCAATATTTTGTAACAACTCTTCTTGATCCGATGCCAATCCGCAAGGCAATAAATACTGGGTATCATTGGCTTGGTATTTAGCGTCGTAATCGTAAAACTCATGACTGGTTTTAAGTTGAATGACAGGTAATGCCTCACCATCGACAATCGCTACCGTAAATTCTTTGCCCTGCACCCAACGCTCTGCTAACACCATGCCATCGTACTGACACGCGAATTCGTAACTGGCTTTTAAATCATCGGCGTTGTGAACTCGACGCATGCCAATACTTGAACCTTCACGCGCTGGTTTTACAATGGCATTACCATCCAACTGCTTAGAAATTTCATCCCAGTCGCAATATTGGCTAAGCAAAAAAGCCGGAGGAGTCGGCAACCCTGCGGCCATCCAAATCATTTTGGTACGCCATTTATCCATTGCTAATGCAGATGCCATAACACCACTACCGGTGTAAGGTTTATTCATCCACTCTAAAACACCTTGAATAGTGCCATCTTCGCCACCGCGACCATGCAACGCGATAAAAGCAACATCGAATTCAATATCAGTTAATTGGTGAATCGCATGATCCTGAATATCAACCGCTTCAACATTCGCTCCTGCTTCAACTAAAGTGCGATAAACTTCACCACCACTTTTTAATGAGACTTCACGCTCTGCTGATGTTCCGCCCATAAGAACGACGATTTTTCCTAGATCTTGCACCTTCACGCCTCCACCTCTTTAAGCCATAACGGTAATTGGTCGGTTAAAGTAATCGCCAAACCGCCGATATCTCCAGCGCCTTGGGTTAACAATAAATCGCCGGGCTTTAATACACGCTTTAGAGGCAGCTCTAGCGATTCATCCCGTTCGATAAAAATTGGATCAACAGGACCACGCTGACGAATACTTCCGCATAGCGAACGGCCATCCGCACCAGCAATCGGCTTTTCACCTGCAGGATAAACATCCATTAACAGCAAGACATCGGCATCGGCTAATACGCGTACGAAATCTTCGTATAAATCACGCGTGCGACTGTAACGATGAGGTTGGAAAATCATGACTAAACGACGATCCGGAAATCCTTTACGAATTGCGTCTAACGTCACTTCAAGTTCACGCGGGTGATGACCATAATCATCCACCAACATCACATCACCATCAGCGAAAGGAAATTCTCCGCAAACTTGGAATCGACGGCCGACACCGGCAAATTTTTCTAACGCAACGACAATCGCGTTATCGGCAACGCCTTCGTCATCAGCAACAGCAATTGCTGCCAGAGCATTCAGTACATTGTGCTTTCCTGGCATACGCATACGAATTTCTAACGGATCTCGATCTCCCGGACGCTGCACAACAAACGAGGTAAATAAACCGTCCTGACATAATTCAGTAGCACGATAGTCGGCACCGTCGTCGAAGCCGTAAGTCACAAATTGACGACTGATTCGCGGCAAAATACTGCGGACGTTTTCGTCGTCTACGCAGACTACGGCTAAACCGTAAAACGGTAAGTTGTGCAAAAATTCAACAAAGGTATTTTTTAGTTGCTCGAAATCGCCACCGTATGTGGACATGTGATCCGCATCGATATTCGTAACAATCGAAACCATTGGTTGAAGGTGTAGAAAACTCGCGTCACTTTCATCTGCCTCAGCAACGAGATAACGACTTTGCCCCATACGTGCATTTGTGCCGGCACTATTTAATTTACCGCCAATCACAAATGTTGGATCTAAATCCGCTTCTGCTAAAATCGATGTAACTAAGCTAGTTGTCGTCGTTTTTCCGTGAGTACCTGCAACTGCAATACCATGGCGGAAGCGCATCAATTCGGCCAACATTTCAGCACGCCGTACTACAGGAATGCGTAATTCTAATGCCGCATTAATTTCAGGATTGCTTGCATCAATAGCCGTCGATACAACAAGGACGTCCGCATTTTTAACATTGTCAGCATCATGTCCAATTATGACTTTAGCGCCGAGCTGTACCAAACGCTCCGTTACACTGGACGCTTTTAAATCTGAACCGGTGATTTGATATCCTTGGTTCAGCAATACCTCGGCAATACCACACATACCAGCACCGCCAATTCCAACAAAATGGATGACGCGAACACGGCGCATTTCTGGAATCATGCTCACCAAGCTTGATGGCGACTTATTGCTCACGGGCAAACCTCTTAATCTGATTAACCACTTGATCAGTGGCGTCGGTTACAGCTAATTTTCTGGCCTGAATCGCCATCTCACGCATGAGTTCGCGGTCGGAATTGAGTTGCTGCCATTGCTGCGCTAGCCACTCAGGACTTAATTCTGATTGTTGGCGAATAAGTGCAGCACCGGCCAATTGCAAATACTGTGCATTAGCAGTTTGATGATCATCGACGGCATGGGGATACGGAACAAAAATCGCTGCGCAACCCGCTGCCGCAATTTCGGAAACCGTTAACGCTCCAGCACGACAAATAATCAAATCTGCCCACGTATAAGCCGCTGCCATATCGTCAATAAATGCGGTGACTTCAGCAGCGACGCGCGCGGCTTTATATTCTTGCTGAACAAGTTCAATATTACGTTTACCGGCTTGATGGCGTAATTGCGGACGCTCTTCAATCGGTAGTAATTGCATTGCGGCCAAGACAGTTTGGTTGAGAGCAACAGCGCCTAAACTACCACCTACAACTAAAACTCGAATATTACCGTTATGTACTTCTCGTTTCTCTGGCGCTGGTATTTCAATAACTTCTCGGCGAACAGGATTCCCCGTAGTCAGCGCATTATCTAACGCACCCGGAAATGCCTGCATAACGCAATCGGCAATTCGTGCTAACAAGCGGTTAGTCATCCCTGCTTTTGCATTTTGCTCATGTATTAACAGTGGTATACCAGATAGATACGCAGCGACGCCACCGGGGCCAGTTGCATATCCACCTAAGCCGACAACTGCTAATGGTTTTACTTCTTTCAGCACTTTACGCGCGGCATTCACGGCTTTGATAATTCGTAAAGGCGCTTTTAACAATCCTAATTTGCCCTTGCCACGCAGACCAGCAATATCAATGGTATGCAAAATAATATTATTGGCTGGTACTAGGTCTGCTTCGATTCCTGCTGCAGTACCTAACCATTCCACATTGAAGCCTTGCTCACCCAATTCGCGCGCAACCGCAAGTGCAGGGAATACATGTCCACCAGTGCCACCGGCCATCATCAATACAGTATTACTCATGATCGCCTCCTGAATTATCGCTATTTTCTGGATTTTGACGTGACTCATAATCAATACGCATCACGATGCCAATCATGGCGCAGCACATCATTAAGCTACTACCGCCGTAACTGAAAAATGGCAGTGTTAAACCCTTAGTTGGTAACAAACCGGTATTAACACCCAGATTAATAACCACCTGTAACCCGAGTAATGAGGCAATACCAATCGCGATATAAGCAGCGTACATTTGGCCTCTTTTCTGTGCTGCCCAAGCGACACGCCAAATTAATCCAATCACTAACGCTAAACCTAACAACGCAATAGCACCGCCGAATAAACCAGTTTCTTCCGCCCAAATTGCAAATACAAAGTCGGTATGCGCTTCTGGTAAATAGAAGAGTTTTTGAATACTTTCCCCTAAACCAATACCGAACCACTCTCCACGACCAAAGGCGATTAGGGATTGTGTTAACTGGTAACCAGTGCCGTACACATGCTCTGGCGCCCAAGGATCTAAGTAGGCGAGTAAGCGCTCCATGCGGTAAGTTTCAGCGGTTACCACAAAACTACTAACGATAAGGGTGGCAAAAAGTAGTAGAAAGAACTGCCCAGCTTTTACCCCGCCTAAAAACAATTGCACCATTGCCGCGCCCATCAACACAACAACCGCGCCAAAGTCAGGTTCCATAAGTAACAAGGCAACCATCACGGCAAGTAGGCCGAGCGGTTTAATAAATCCAGACCACTGACTTTGCACTTCACCTTGGCGACGAACTAGATAACCAGAGATATAGAATACGGCGCTCAATTTCGCGATTTCGGAAGCTTGGATTTTAATGATGCCAAGATTTAGCCACCGCTGACTGCCGTTAACTTCATGACCAATACCGGGAACAAAAACCAATACCAATCCGACAAAACCAATGACCAATAAAATGGCATCTAACTTTGCCCAGCGCGCCATTGGAATCAGACTGATAGAAAATGTGACACCGATCCCCAGCAATAAATAGAAAGCATGTCGAATTGCAAAATGTGCAGGGTTGCCGGTGTAGAATTCGGCAATGCCTGTGGAAGCCGATGCCACCATGAGCCAACCAAGCAACAGCATGGCCAACCACGGATAAAATAATTGTGTTTCATTTTGCCAGCTAAGGTTAGGCATTCTCATTTTAATGCCTCCACCTGTGCGACAAAATATTCACCACGCGCAACGTAGTTTTTGAATTGATCAAAACTTGCACAAGCCGGTGATAACAAGACTACATCATTTTTGTGTGCATGCTGACGCGCGTAATTTAATGCGTCGTCAATGGTCTGCCATTTGGACGTTTTGCAGGCGTCATCAACACCATTAACTATGCGAGTTGCATCTGCGCCATAAGCCAATACTTCAGCAACGTAGGTTTGGCAAAACTCAGCCAGCTCAGAGAAATCTTGACCTTTTCCTTCGCCGCCAGCCAATAACCAAATACGACCATTGATGGTGCGACCAAGACCTTTTAAAGCAGCAACTGTAGAACCAACATTGGTTCCCTTAGAATCGTTAAAATAATCAACGCCATTAATATTACGAACCCACTGACATCGATGTGCTAACCCAGGAAATTGTTTGAGCGCCGTAATAACCGCTGCTGGCTGAACGCCTAATACAGAAACTAACGCCAACGCAGCTAGAGCATTAGCGACATTGTGCTCACCGCGAATATGTAACTCGTCAGCACGTACAATCATTTCACCCTGATAAGTTAACCAAGTACCATCACTGCGCTGCACGACACCAAAGTCACTATTGCTCTCTTCTAGCCCAAAACTTACTGCGCTAAATCGACCTTCAAGTAGTGGTCGAGTGTGGTCGTCGTCGCGATTAATTACGACGGATTGAGCACCTTGGAAAATGCGTTGTTTAGCACGTTCGTAATCTGCCATTCCGGCATAACGATCCATGTGATCAGGTGAAATATTTAAAATCGTCGCGACACGTGCTTGTAAGTCGGTAGTGGTTTCTAGCTGGAAGCTTGAAAGTTCCAATACATAAACATCGGTTGCCTCATCGTTAGCCAACAAGTCCAATGCCGGAATACCTAAATTGCCGCCAGCACTTGCACGAACGCCAGCAGCATTCAGTAATGCTGCAACCAGTGTTGTCACTGTACTTTTACCGTTAGACCCGGTAATCGCCATTACTGGCTTTTGACATGTTTCAGCAAATACTTGGATATCACCAGCGATCAAACTACCTTGCTGTTGTGCAAATTGAATGGCTTCTTGCTGAATGGTAATACCAGGACTAACCAATAAGGCTTGGTACTGGGCAAGTACCTTACCCTGCAACGCGCCCAACATAATGTTGGCATTGGGAAATTCTCGGCGAATGTCTTCTAAGCTAGGCAACGATTCACGGGTATCACACAAATCAAATGCCAAGCCGTTTTTCTGACAGAAACGCGCGCACGACAACCCAGTAAGCCCAAGGCCTACAATCAGTCGTTTAGTGTTAGCGTTAGCCAGAACAGACATTACAATTATTCCTTAGCGAATTTTTAACGTAGCTAAACCGAACAGCACCAAAATAATGGTGATGATCCAAAAACGAACAATGACCCGCGGTTCAGGCCAACCTTTCAATTCGAAATGGTGATGAAGTGGCGCCATACGGAAGATGCGCTTACCAGTGGTTTTAAACGAAGCCACTTGCAAAATAACGGACACAGTTTCTGCTACAAAAATGCCGCCCATAATAAACAGAACAACTTCTTGGCGAATAATAACCGCGACAATGCCTAATGCAGCGCCTAGCGCTAATGAACCAACGTCACCCATAAATACTTGTGCTGGATAGGTGTTGAACCACAAAAAGCCAATACCGGCACCAACAATAGCACCACAAAAAACAGCGACTTCACCGGCGCCGTGGATGTAAGGGATATGTAGGTAGTTAGCGAAATTAACGTTACCCGCTAAATAAGCGCATAAGCCAAGTGCACCACCCACCATAACCGTCGGCATAATAGCCAAGCCATCAAGACCATCGGTTAAATTCACTGCGTTACTGGAGCCAACCACAACAAAATAAGTCAGTACGATAAACATCACGCCCAACTGCGGCATAACATCCTTAATAAAAGGCACAACAAACTGAGTTTCTTCTGGCGTTTGCGCGGTGTAGTACAGATAAAATGCAGCGATTAGCGCAAAAACCGACTGCCAAAAGTATTTCCAACGCCCCGGTAATCCGCGAGAGTTTTTCTCAACCACTTTGCGGTAGTCATCAACCCAGCCGATAGCACCAAAAACAATAGTGACTAAAAGCACGACCCAAACGAAACGATTTTCAAGATCGCCCCAAAGCAGTGTCGAAACGGCAATAGAAAGCAAAATGAGCACGCCGCCCATGGTTGGCGTCCCTGCTTTACTTAAATGCGATTTAGGACCAACTTCACGAATTGCTTGGCCGATTTGATATTCGCGTAATTTACGAATAACTAGCGGGCCTAACAACAAGGACACTCCCAAGGCGGTAATCACGCCAAAGATAGCGCGTAAGGTTAAATAATTAACCACACCGAATCCCGAGTGGTACTGCGCCAACCAGTCACCAAGCCATAGCAACATAATTAAATTTCCTCATTCCCGTTTTGCAACGCAGCAACGACCTGATCCATACCGGTGTAGCGCGATCCCTTAATTAGCAATACATCTTGCTTTTGGGTGTGTTGTTGTAAAAAACGAATCAATGCAGGTTTGTCCTCAAACCAATGCGCAGATTCGCCAAATGCAGTTGCAGCGTTACGACTCAATGGGCCTGTTGCTACAAAATGTTCGATACCGGATGTTTTTGCATATGTACCAACGTCGATATGGGCGGCAATCTCATCACTACCTAGCTCCCCCATATCGCCCATCACTACCCAGCTATTTTCCGTCCCTTTTAAGACATCAATGGCCGCTTTAAATGCAGTAGGATTAGCATTGTAGGCATCATTTAAAATCAGTTGACCTGCAGCACCACGGCAAGGTTGTAAACGCCCCTTTACGGTTACTGAAGCTTGTAAACCTTTAACAATGTGATCCCATGACAAGCCTGCAGCATGCGTTGCGGCTATAACAGCAAGCGCGTTACGTACATTGTGTTCGCCCAACAAAGGTAATTTGATCGCTACGGTTTGGCCGTCACACAAAACATCAAACTCACTCCCCTCTAATGAGCAACGAATATTAATGGCGCGGACGTCTGCCAATTCAGAAAAACCAAAGGTTAATTGCTGCAAATGGGCAGCGCGTTGTTGCCATTGAGCGAAGTTAGCGTCATCGGCGTTTAATACAGCGGTACCATTCGGTTGAATAAAATCAAGCAACTCGCCTTTTGTTTCGACAATACCTTGCAAGCTGCCGAAACCTTCAATATGAGCCGGAACCGCGTTGGTAATAATGCCAACTAGCGGTTTAACAAATTGAGCCGTGTAAGCAATTTCGCCACGACCACTAGCACCTAATTCAATCATCGCCGCTTCATGTTCTGGCTTAAGCGCCAGCAACGTTAACGGTGCACCGATGTGATTATTCAAGTTGCCTTGGGTCATCCATGTATTGAATGCTTGCGTCAAAACGCTTGCAGTTAATTGCTTCACACTGGTTTTTCCGGCACTTCCGGTGACCGCGATCACCACCCCAGAAAATTGATCGCGCTGCCAGCCAGCAATACGACCTAACGCCAATAAAGTGTCGTCAACACGAATAAGCGGCAGTGATGTTGCAACATCCTCGCTCGCCAAAGCAGCAACCGCGCCTTCATTTTCTGCCTGAGCCATAAAATGATGGCCATTAAAATTGTCACCAGACAATGGAATATATAAAGCACCGTCTATAAGAGAGCGCGTATCAGTAGATACCGACGATATCAAAACATCGGCAAATTCTGGTTGAAGTAGCTCGCCATCTACAACATCGGCAACTTGAGCAAGAGTCATATTACGCAACATAATCTTCTCCTGCTTTTCTATAACCCTGAGCTATTAATACGCCAGCATCGCTATAGGCATGACGAGTTCCAGACACCTCCTGATAAGCTTCGTGTCCCTTACCAGTAATTACCACAATGCTGTCTTTATCTGTCTTTTCTAGTGCATCTTCGATAGCCTTGCGGCGATCATGAATACAATAAAAATTATCCGAGCCATCAGCCGCTAATACATCAGAAAAAATTTGATCGCTGTTTTCACCGCGAGGATTATCGTCGGTCAACCAAACTTGATCAGCGTGTGCTTGAGCTATAACAGCCATGATTGGGCGCTTGGTTCGATCGCGTTCACCACCACAACCAAACACCAAAGAAATAGCTTTATTCCATGGCTTTAAAGCATTTAAGACGTTATCTAGTGCATCTGGCGTGTGAGCAAAATCCACTATCGCTAGGGGCGCATTATCTTTTACGTATACTTCCATGCGACCGGCGACAGACTGTAGTGTTGAAGCTGCAGCAACTAGGGATTCAAAAGGGAAACCTTGAATAGCCAATACAGCAATTGCCGCCGTTGCATTAGCCAAATTAAATTCGCCAATTAATGGCAAAACAATATCGGCTTCGCCCCAAGGCGTGGTTAGCGTTGCCGTCATACCGCGAGCGTTTAACTCGACATTGTGATAACGCACTTCTGCCTTATCACTACGGCCATAGGTAAATACTGGTACAGTGATGTCTTTATCCACCGCTAATCGGCGTCCATAACCATCATCAACATTAATCAGTGCAGCACCAATATTTCCGCCAACAAATAGGCGACGCTTTGCTTCAAAATAAGCTTCCATAGAACCATGATAATCTAAATGGTCACGGGTCAAATTAGTCAGCACCGCTACTTTAAAATATATTCCGTCAATGCGGCGCTGATCTATTCCATGCGAAGAGACTTCTAGCGCGGCGTATTTTACCGATTGCTCCGCCATATCATTTAAATGACGAAGTACCACAGATAAATCGGCGGTTGTATTGCGAGTTTCAGCTAAATTGGGCCAAATGCCATTACCTAAAGTCCCCAACAAACCACACTCTATTTTCATTTTTATCAGTAGCTGAGCAATATATTGCGTAACAGAGCTTTTACCGTTAGTGCCAGTAACAGCGGTCAAATCAAGTTGAGATATTCCTGCATAGACACGATGCAACCAATCACTTAGATGATCTAACAAATCCGGTGTCGAAAAAATCGGAACACCTAATAATCCACAACGAAAACCAGGCTCACCCAAAGCAACAACAGCGCTGGCTCCGGCTTGAATAGCGGTCTCAATAAAACGCTCGCCATGATTATCACGACCAACACGAGCGATAAATAAATCACCCGATTTAACATCACGACTATCCGTCACGATATGGTTAATGTCGCGATCCCACTCAGGAGGAATAAACAAATGCGGCGCAGCGATTGCACTGAGCTTCATGCTCCACCTCCTGCCATTTGTAAGGTATTTTTACTTGGAATATCAGGAGCAACCTGACGTAACCGTAAAGCCTGACCCATGATGCGAGAGAATACCGGCGCAGCAACTTCACCACCGTAATATTCCTGCCCCTGAGGTTCATCAATAACAACCACTAATACTAAATCAGGGTCCGAAATCGGTGCGATACCGGCAAAAACAGCAGTGTATGCAGAATCTTCGTAACCACCACGCCCTACTTTATGAGCTGTACCTGTTTTACCGCCAACGCGATAACCCTCAACGCGAGCGCGACTGCCAGTACCTTTGTCGCTTGTTACTGTCTCTAACATATCGAGAATTTGACGGGATACTTTTGCCGACATCACAGGTTCACAAGCTGGTTTATCTTCATCGCGCATAATTAACCGTACAGACTGACGGCATCCACCAGCAAAAGCGGTGTATGACTGCGCCAGTTGCAATGGCGAGACAGCCAAACCATACCCGAACGATGCCGTTGCCAACCGCAAGGAATCTAACTGTTCTGGATAAGGTAAAACGCCGACAGCCTCACCCGGAAAACCCAAAACGCCCGGCTGACCTATACCCGCCTTAGTAAAGAAATCCCAAATAACTTCGGCACCTAATTTATGGGCTAAATAGGTAACACCAACGTTACTGGATTTAGTAATAATGCCAGTAATATCTAGCACGCCGTAATCACGGTGATCACGAATGGTTTTATTTTTTACGCGTACATAACCCGGTGACGTATCAATCTGAGTAGATGGAAAAAAGCGGCCGGAATTTAGGGCCGCTGCAACAGTGAAAGGCTTCATGGTAGAACCGGGTTCGATTAAATCGGCGATGGCTCTATTACGCATATCTTCGGGCTTTAACGTTGCTCGATTATTAGGGTTGTACGATGGCTGACTGACAAGGGCTAATACTTCACCTGTGTGCGCATCAACAATAACGGCACTACCTGATTTAGCATGATGCTGCTGCACGGCGGCTTTTAATTCGCGATATGCTAAATACTGCAAACGCAAATCAATGGTCAAAGCCATATCTGGGCCATTTTCTGCGACGGCATTAACTTCTAATTGCTTAATAACGTTACCGTATAAATCTTTAACGACTTTGCGCTCGCCGTCATGTCCGCGCAGATAATCGTCGAATGCTAATTCCAGACCTTCTTGACCTTTTCCATCAATATTAACAATACCGACCGTATGCGCAGTAATTTCTGCTGCCGGGTAAAAACGACGAAAATCTTCATCACCGTAAACACCAGCAACACGGCGGGCCAAAACTTTCTCGGCAACATCAGGCTCCACCTGACGCTTCAAATAAATGAATGAACGTCCTTGTGATGCAGCACGCTCAACGCTTTTTACCAAAGTATGCGCTGGAATATCCAAATCCTTAGCAACGGCTGGTAACTGCTGGATATTAACTTGTTGAGGATTTAACCAAAGTGTCACTACTGGCGTACTGACAGCTAGCGGTGTACCAAAACGATCCGTAATCATGCCGCGACTAGCCGGTTGAACTTCCTCACGTACCGTGCGCTTTTCGCCTTGTTCAAACAAAAATGGCTGATCTACAGTGTGTAATATAACCAAGCGACCAAGCACCACCGCTAACAACAGGCCGAACACCGCTAGCACTAGCGTAAAACGCCAGCGAACAATGCTGTTTTCCTGTGGTTCTAGCGATGTTTCTGTCATTCTGACAACACCTGTACTTGCTCTGGATCTTTCATATTCAGTCGCTTTCTTGCCAACTGATCTACCCTACCATTCGCCAATAATGTGCTTTTTTCAAGCACCAAACGCGTATGTTCTTGCAACAACAAATAGCGTTGTTTATCGGCCGCCTGCCACACCTGTAATAAATCGCGATGGTGCTGAACCTGCGCTATTTGCACTAACGCAGAGACCACCACAAAACCCCACAGGGTTCCTTGTAACGCATTCATGCAAGGCGCTCAGCCACTCGCAATACCGCACTACGCGCACGCGGATTACGTTCAATTTCTTCACGCCCTGGCATAAACGCTTTGCCTATACGCTTCATCGTTCGGCCTAACTGATCTTCGGTTAACGGCACACCCGGAGGTGGTTCATTACCTTTTTCTTGGGCGCGAATAAAACGCTTAACCATGCGATCTTCTAACGAGTGAAAACTAATAACCGACAAACGACCGCCGGGTTTTAATAAATCAACGCTTCTTGCCAGCACATCTTCTAAGTCACCCAGTTCGTTATTCACCGCAATTCGAATAGCTTGAAATGCGCGTGTAGCTGGATGCTTATGTTTTTCCCAAGCTGGGTTTGCTTCTTTAATCAATTCGGCAAGTACGGCGGTACGAGTAATTGGCGCTTCTGCACGAGCATTAATAATTGCGCGCGCCATGCGTTTGCCAAAACGTTCTTCGCCATACACTTTTAATACGCGGGCAATTTCTTCCTCGCTGGTCGTAGCAACCCATTCTGCGGCACTCATACCAGCATCTGGATTCATACGCATATCCAACGGGCCATCACGCATAAAGCTAAAGCCACGCTCGGCGTCATCCAATTGTGGAGAAGAAACGCCTAGGTCTAACAAGATGCCATTCACTTGCGGATAGCCCAGTGCCAACAACTCGGTTGTCATATCAGCAAAACTGGCCTGCACAATGTGAAAGCGGCTGTCTTCAGCCGCTAATTCTTTTCCGCTTGCGATTGCCAAAGGATCTTTATCGAAGCCAATTAACCGGCCCTTAGGCGATAGTTTGCTTAACAACAACCGGCTATGCCCCCCGCGCCCAAAGGTGCCATCTACATAGATGCCATCAGGATCGACGACGCAACCATCAACGGTTTCGTGCAGCAGTACCGTGGTATGGGCCAGCTCTGTCAGGTTCATAGAGAAATACTCATTAGTTCTTCAGGCAATTGATCGGACTGACTCACCATGTCGAGATACTCATCACGGCGGCCTTCCCACATTGATTTGCTCCACAACTCCAGTTTTTTGCCTTGTCCAACCAACACAATTTCTTTATCTAGCTCGGCGTACTCACGCAGCGAGGGTGGTAATAACACGCGACCACTGCCATCAAGCTCTAGATCGGTCGCGTGACCGATCAATAAGCGCTGAATACGACGAGCTGCAGGATTAAAACTTGGAAGGGCTTCGATCTTGGCCTGAATCACTTCCCACTCGTTGATTGGGTAAACCAACAAGCAGCGTTCTTCGGTATCAATAGTGGCTACCAAACGGGCACCACAAAGCGTCGACAGCGGTTCCCGATACTTAGTCGGGATCGCTAGTCGCCCTTTGGCGTCCAGATTGATCGAATGTAGCCCCCGAAACATGCCTTATTCCTTTATTAAGTGGGTAATCACTAACCTAGCCAATTCCCACTATTACCCACATTTTTCCACTTTGCGACACTATAGGAAGCAAAACAGCCTTTTGCAAGGTAAGAACCAATCGTCTTACAGGGATTTTTGTTAAGTAGCACAAGGACTTAGCGACCATTTGCGGCAATGTGGGGGAAAGTGGGAGAGAAAACCTAAGCGCTTCTGTCGGCCTGCGCGGCATACTTAAAGTAAACTGTGAAGTTAGCGCCCACTAACAAACGGCTTTAGACATTTTTGTACTATGAAGTGATTACTAACTAATCATTTTGAATATGCACTTCGCAGATTTGATTTCATCATGACGAAGTTAACGAAAAACCTTCTGGTTTGGCGTTTAAAGGCGCTACTATTCGCCACAAATACAGACCCTTCGGCGCCGCGGCAAATTACTCAAGACTCAACGCGACCGCACTGAATTGAAGCCACAACATAGATCCACAATCTAATCTCAAGCAATTGATATCAAAGGAATTTTTAAAATGCGCTACCTGATGAAGGCTTTAATCAAAGGCTCTGTTGTGATCTTCCCTCTGCTCATTACTTTATGGATGGTGTGGTCTGCGCTGAGCTGGTTAAATGAGCTTGGGTTGTCTGTTCTGAACGTACTCCACCTAGAAGCGATCGCATTTCCTGGTAGCGGTTTACTCATTATGCTGATCACCCTGCTCGGAACCGGCTTATTATTTCAATTCAATCCGGTTACTTGGCTGTATCAGTACGTAGAAGATGCTTTATTGCGTTTTCCACTAGTAAAAACGCTATACGGCGCAGTGAAAGATTTCGCCGACATGTTTGATGGCGAAAAGCCTAAGGCGCAACAAGTGGTGCTGCTTGATATGGCAGGCCAAGGTCAAGTGATCGGATTTATCACCAGTACCTCGGTTCCAGCCCCGGTCAAAGCCGCCAACCCACAAAGTCAGCTCGTGGCTGTGTATCTTCCTATGAGCTATATGGTGGGTGGATACACACTATTTGTAGCGCAAGAGCGCTTAACTTACGTCGACTGGTCAATTGAGGATGCTATGCGTTTTGCCCTTACCGCAGGTGTATCGCAAACTCAGGCAAAAGTGCGCGAAAAAACGCAAAGCGAAGAAAAAAACACCCCTACAGACGATCCGGTCTCTGCAGAAAGCCCACTGCTTTAACTTCGCTTAAATGCATAGAATGACGACTTGTGAGTGGCTACTAACAAGTCGCACCAATCACATCAACGATAGCACCCGTCAGGGTCGCCAAGTCTTCGTTATTCATAATAAACGGCGGCATCACATAAACATTATTGCCAAATGGCCGCACCCATATTCCACGCTCGACGCAGGCTGGTTGCAGCACTTTCATATCAACCGGTTCACGCAGCTCTACCACTCCAATAGCACCCAACACACGCACATCAGCCACAGCCGCAAACGCTCGCGCTGGGGCCAAGCCGCGCTCTAATTCTGTTTCAATCCGCTGCACTTGCACCTGCCAATCGCTACTCAATAGCAAATCCAAACTGGCACAGGCAACCCGACACGCGAGCGGATTACCCATAAAGGTTGGGCCGTGCATAAAGCAGCCGGCTTCACCTTGGCTAATGGTTTCTGCTACATGGCGCGTGGTTAAGGTTGCTGCCAAGGTCATATAACCACCGGTAATGGCTTTACCGACGCACATAATATCGGGCGAAATATCGGCGTATTCACATGCGAACAATTTACCTGTGCGACCAAAGCCAGTGGCAATTTCATCGGCAATTAAGAGCACATCAAACTCATCGCACAAGGCACGCGCTTGGCGTAAATACTCTGGGTGGTAAAAGCGCATACCCCCCGCGCCTTGCACTATCGGCTCTAAAATCAACGCCGCAATTTGCTCATGGTTCTCAGCTAATTGCGCGCGCAGTGGCTCGATATCGGCAGGGTTCCAGTCGTCGGTGAATCGGGTCTGCGGCGCTGCTGCAAAAAATTGCTGCGGTAAAATACCCGCAAATAAGTGATGCATACCGCGCTTAGGATCACACAGAGACATGGCCCCTAAGGTATCGCCATGATAGCCGCGCTCCAATGCCAACAAGCGATTCTTATTGGGCTTACCACGCGCATGCTGATATTGAATGGCCATTTTAATCGCGACCTCAACCGACACCGATCCAGAATCCGCAATAAAGACTTTATCCAATCCATTCGGTGTTAGGGCCACCAGCCGCTTAGCCAATTCAATCGCCGGTTCATGAGTTAAACCGCCGAACATAACATGGCTCATGCTCTGCAATTGCTCGGTGACTGCGGTATTTAATACTGGATGATTGTAACCATGCACGGCACACCACCAAGAGGCCATGCCATCAATCAGCTCTCGACCATCTTCAAGTTGTAGACGCACTCCCTTAGCACCGACCACGGGCCAAATAGTCGCTGGTTGAGTCATCGAACTGTAGGGATGCCAAATGTGCTCGCGATCAAAAGCGAGGTCTAAACCGTTCGATGTCATGCGTTACTCCTAATTTCTGCATTAACCCACTAGAAAAACCAAACCTAGTAGCAAACCAACCGCCGTAGTAAACCTAAAGTCTCTGGTGTAGTTGACCAATTATCCGCGCCCATTATGATAAAGGCCTTCCCAACTGTCGAGTCACCCTGTTGAGTCATTCATGAGCTGGCAACACCGACTACATTCAAAACTGCAACAACGTCGCGACCAACATCTTTGGCGGCAACGCAATGTATTGAGTTCACCACAAGATGCTCATGTTGATTGCAACGGCGAGACATTAGTTAACTTTTGCAGCAATGATTATCTAGGCTTAGCCGCGACCGGCGGAGAAGATTTAGCCGCCGCCGCCCGACGGTGGCAATTCGGCAGTGGCGCTTCGCATTTAGTGTGTGGCCATAGCCAAGCTCATCATGACCTAGAAGATGCGCTAGCTGAGCTAACGGGCTATCCACGCGCGCTTCTGTTTTCAACCGGCTATATGGCTAATATCGGCGCGATTAGCGCGCTAGCACAACGTGGTGATCGGGTGATTCAAGATAAGCTCAATCATGCTTCATTGCTGGACGGCGCCATTCTTAGCCGCGCCGACTTGCAACGCTTTCGCCATGCGGATTATGAACATCTTGCGGACTTATTGAACAAGGACGATGCCCGCGGCGAAACACTCGTAGTGAGCGATAGCTTATTTAGCATGGATGGTGATCTTGCGGATGTGCCGCAACTCAGTCGTTTGTGCGAGCAAACGGGCTCGCTGCTGATGATCGACGATGCCCATGGCTTTGGCGTACTTGGCGAAAACGGCGGTGGCGTTCGCGAACATTTCGGCTTAACCACGCAACAATTGCCTGTGTATGTCGGCACCTTAGGTAAAGCACTGGGCGGCTATGGCGCTTTTGTTGCTGGCTCTAACGATCTGATTGATTACCTAATTCAATTTGCCCGCCCGTACATTTATACCACCGCGCTACCACCGGCCGTTGCTGAAGCTATGCTGGGCAATCTGGAGCGGTTGCAAGACAACACCCGCCGCCAGCAACTGAATGCGCGCATCCAGCAATTCCGCAGCGGCGCAGAGCAAATGCACTTGCCCCTAATGGACTCACAATCACCCATTCAGCCACTGTTGATTGGCGAATCCGCCAAAGCAATCTCAGTAAGTAATGAGTTACGCACTCGTGGCTTGTGGGTCAGCGCGATTCGTCCACCGACGGTTGCTGAAGGCAGTGCTCGTTTACGCGTGACACTTAGCGCTGCGCATAGTGAAGATGATGTGAAACGACTGTTAGATGCATTATCGGCGATATGGCAGAACGATAACACCTTGCCCCGCGCATCTGAGCAGGTGCTATGACAGCCAACAAAGAGCTCTGGACTAAACTACACGAGAACCCCAGTACAACCTCCATTGATTGGTGTTGGCTTCCGGGCTGGAGCTTTGCCCCCACGGTATTTGCTGAGCTGTATCAGCAACTGCCGGGACGACATTGGGGCGCCAATATTCACAGCACGACTGCCACGTTCACTGAACAAGCTCAAACACTGGCGGCGCAAGCGCCCGAGAACGCTATTTGGATTGGCTGGTCACTCGGTGGAGCACTAGCGATGGCGGCATCCGCAACATCTAACGCTCGTTCGGTTATTACCTTGGCAACGGGTGCTCAGTTTGCGCAAGCACCCGAACAACAAGGTGGTATGCCTGCAGCGCAGTTCGAAGACTTTTGCCATCAATTTAATCAAGCGCCCGCCAAAACGGCTCGCCGTTTTCTCGGTTTGTGTAGCCAAGGTAGTGCCGATGCGAAAGCCATCCTGCGTGCGCTAGCTGAGCATCAATTACCTGCGGAAGAAGCTTCCGATGAATTGACTCACAGCTTGGCGTGGCTGGGTGATTATCAGCTAGACACACAAAATGCCAAACCACCGCAACAACATTGGTACGGCAACGATGATGCGTTAAATCCGCACGGTTTAATGCCAAGCCAGCAATCTTGTAGCTCTAGTCATGCCTTTTTTCTGAGGGCTGAAGGTCGGGATGAATTATTAGCCGCCTTAAAGCCACTCGCCCAAAACACTAAAACAACACGCAATAAACAGCTCGTTGCCCAGCAGTTCAGTCGTGCAGCCCACAGCTATGATCAAGCAGCAAGTATTCAGCAACGCACAGTAAGTCGCTTACTGGAGCAAATCGGTGAAATCAGTGGTCATTGGCTAGACATTGGTTGCGGCACAGGCGCCGCGTTACCTTCTTTATTGGCGCTGGGTGCTGAGCATATCAGTGGTATCGATTTGGCTAACGGCATGCTCGAACAAGCCGCCCAACGTAAAGGCCTATTGCCCAATCAAGTGACCTTATTACAGGCCGATGCTGATGACCTACCAATTAATAGCAACAGCCAAGACGGCGTGTTTTCCAGCTTAATGCTGCAATGGAGTGAAGATCCAAATTCCACTCTGCGAGAGTGGTCACGAGTTTTAAAGCCTAACGGCTTACTAGCAATCGCCACCTTAATTCCCGGCACTCAACGTGAATTACGTCAAGCTTGGCAAGCGATTGATAATCAGCCTCACGTGAATCGCTTTGCCGATACCAATACGTTAAAACTGGCGTTACAGAATAATGGCTTCATCTTGTTGCATGAGGCCCAATCCTGTTTACAAGAATACTATGGATCACTACCTGAGCTACTGCGCGGACTAAAGGCCATAGGGGCAACTAACGTAAATCCAGGGCGCCGCGTAGGCTTAGGCGGTCGTGCTGCGCTGACACAGCTCGATAAGCATTACCCCCGTAACGCCGACGGCACACTCCCACTCAGCTACGAAGTGATTTGGCTCATCGCCCGCGCAGGAGCATAACCATGCTACGTTATTTCTTAACTGGCACCGATACCGATGCCGGTAAAACCCTGATCAGCAGCGCACTCTTATTGAATGCACGGCAACTAGGTTTCAGTACCTTTGGTTTGAAACCAGTGGCAGCTGGTTGCGAGTACATGAACGGTGAATGGCAAAACAGCGATGCCCGTCTGTTACGCCAGTACAGCACCACCACGGCGACCTATCCAGTGCACAATCCCATCGCCTTAGAAGCCGCTATTGCACCGCACATAGCGGCACAACGCGAGGGCATAGCATTGAGCGTTAGCTCACTTCTTACGGCCTGTCAGCCCGCGTTAGAAATAGAAGCCGACCGACAAATAATAGAGGGTGCCGGTGGTTGGTTAGTCCCACTCAACGATACAGAAACCTTGGCAGACTTTGCTTGCGCATTAAAACTGCCCATTATTTTGGTGGTTGGTATGCGCTTGGGTTGCATCAACCATGCACAGCTAAGCGCACAAGCTATACAAGCCAGTGGTTTACCATTAGCGGGATGGGTAGCGAACTGCCTGCACGCTGATATGGATGCACAACAGGATAATTTAGAATACTTAACTCAGTGGTTTCAGCGCCAGAATGTCGAGCACCTAGGCACAGTACCTAGATTTGCAGGAATCGATGCCAGCCAAGAAGAACAACTCAGCGCAGTGGCTGCGCATCTGCATTGGCCGACTGATTTAAAAACGCTTTAATTTCCTTGCAGCGCCAAAACAATACGGCCCCCTCTTTTTACAGAGGAGTCCGCATCGCAAAGATATATCAAGCGCCCTATGTTAGAGCGCATCTCTAGCTTTAATCGTAACCAATCGCCAATGGTACAAACGCAACGATCAAGAGTGCGGTAGCCATCGTTACCAGCGGTAGAAGAATCCGCTCATTGCGATACCAGAAATTCTCGCCGACGGTCTCTTCTTTCGCCAATTCGAACTCACGTTCGCCAACCACCTGTCGCGTTAACAGATGATTCAGTGCCACCGGCGGACTTAAATAGCCAAGTTCGAAGGCAACCAGAGTCACCATCCAGAAGTGGACCGGATCGATACCGTTTTTATAGGCGATATCCGCAATCGTGGCGGTTACCAGCACAACCGCACCGTATGGATCCATGATCATGCCGATAAAGACCAACATACCAACTAGCAGGGCCATCGCCATCCAGATTGAGCTAAATTCAGCAGGTAATAGCAGCATGATTTCGGCGCGGTCGATAACACCACCAATCCCCATGGTCATCCCCATCAGCATCAGCAAAGCACCGATATGACCTGTTGCTTCTGTAGTCGCTTCGCGCACGATTTTCTCCATCGAATCACGACCGGTTTTAAGGTCGCTCAAGGAAGCTCCTACGCGCTCTTCGATGTAATCAATGTTCATATTCTCGCGCTTGAGAACATCTTTCTCTTGAGTCAAACGCTCGTAAAACAGAATAACTAAAAGCAATACTGGCAGAATAATTGGAGCTGAGAATTCATCGATATACGCATTCAACAATAAAGCATAGGCGCCTAGCGTGACGGCGATCAAAATCACATAAGGAATCAAAGGCTTCAATGCAGCCAGAAATTCAGGCCAAACGTCACCCGTTGGCTTGCGGTATTCATGTGGCGCTTTACGTGTTATCAAGGCAAAAACAGCAAACAAGAATGTGGTCAGGAAGAAAACTTTCACCCCCCAGCCGAACAACTGATCGGTTGTTACTTCGTTGTTAAGTGCCGCGACGATCACCACAAGCAAACAAGGACGCAAAACTACACCGAGCGAACCAGACATAGCCGTCGCTGCAAGCGCTAACTGACGACGAGCACCTGCGCGGCGTAGCTCCATAAAGATCAAGCCACCGACCGCGATAACAAAGATCCCCGAACCGCCGGTATAGGCTGTTGGAATAGCCGCCATAGCCACAACGGCAACCGCTAGCATTTCAGGGGGAAGATTGAATGGGCGGAAGATATTAAATATTTTTTGCGCCATCTCGGTACGTTTAAGCAGCATACCGACCCAAACGTATAAGCCAACGTTCAAAAATAACTGCGACAGCTCCATCATTTGATTCAGATAGATAGCAATACCGGAAGGATGACTCACCGAGAAAAAGTAGGCACCGGATATAATCGCCATATTTGCATAGAGTGGAATCGCCAGTTGCGCCTTTAGAAAGCTGCCGCCCGGTTCTGCATCTTCAGGAACCACAACCATCTGATACAAGGTAATGAGAATTGGCGTAGCAAAACCGAATATCCAAATCCAGTGCAGCGCCGCATGTTCAGTGGTGACTTCAACACCAGCCGAAAAGGCGATTACCTTAAAGCTATAAACGGAATAAAACAGAATGCAGAAAGCAATAAACTGAGCACCTGCGGACACGCGATAATCCATCGCCGTCACGGTAGGCCGCAGAGCAATATGATGACGTGTGACTAATGCCGTACCACCACATATCAAGACGAGAACGGCGAGCATAATGCGCTCAACAGACATCCCGGCACTACCAAACTCAGCGATGCCTTTTTCAATAGAACGGAAAATCTGCACGCCAGTCGTTATCCGATCTTTTGTAGCAATGTACTGATCAAACTTTTCCTGACACTGGCTCTTTACCGCTTCCAATGACTGACGAATAGCGACAGGATTGACAGGGTCTGGCTCAAATAAAGAAAAGCCATCATCTTCTGGTATGGCGTTACGCTCAGCAATCAAGCGTTGAGTCGCCACCTCGACATCCATATTGACGTCGCAACTTGGTTCAACCGGGTTTTCGCGTAATTGAAAATATCCTTCCCAGATCACCTCGCCAAGCTGCAACAACTGTGCATGCATGGTGTGGCTGGAATTAAGCGTTATAACGAAGACCAGAACGAGAAATGCAGGTAAAGCCGCTAGCCACTGGTATAGCGTGCGGTTGCCCGCACTTACCTTTTGATCCATGAAAGACCTCAATTTATTATTTTTAAGTAAGCCATACCTCAATAGTGTAGGCTTGGGCCTTTCATTCTATTGAACACATGTCTAAGAAATCATACCTGAGTATCTTTTCCGGTCAATACTAGATGCAATATCGTTGACAAAACCGTCAGCAATTACCCTGTTTGGCCACTAAACTGACGGAACGTAACAGCTTTTGCTATAGTCAAAGGCATCGACAACAGTTTGAGTCAAATTCCCAAATTCCATGGACACTACGCTGAGCCAACAATTGCAGCGCTTTATCCCCTTTGATGAATGGTCAGAAGACATCATCGACGGGCTTTTGCCGCACTTTCGCATCCATTCCCTCGACAAAGGCAAGATCGTCTTTAAACGCGGCGAAGCCGACGAGGAGTGCCACTTTCTGCTGCAAGGCACCATAGATCTTGCGGATGAACACTTCAATGTGACCAATATCGATGCACAAGACGACGACAACTTCATGGCGCTCGACAGCACGCATCACATCCACCGCTATGCAGGTATAACCACTAGCCAATGTGATTTTGTATCGGTTAAGCGTGCTCACCTAGATTTGATTTCGACTTGGGCCGAATTACGCACAGATATCCGCCAATCAGGCGATACGGACGATGATGAAAGCGACTGGCTTGAACGCTTGGTTACCTCAGAACTGTTTAATCGCATTCCTGCAGGCAATATTCAGAAGCTGCTATCGCGGTTCGAAGAAGTACCAGTAAAACTTGGAGAAGAAATCATCCGTCAAGGTGAACCAGGAGAACATTGCTACGTTATCAAGCATGGCAGAGCACTAGTGACTCGCTCTGATGGCGAGAAAGTTCAGACATTAGCGGCCTTGACGCATGGCAATCTGTTTGGCGAAGACGCACTCGTCAGTTCACTTCCTCGTAACGCCACCATCACCATGAGCAGCGATGGGGTTCTTATGCGTCTAGCGAAAGAGCATTTTGATGCTCTGCTGCGCCAACCAGTGGTGACCTTTATCACGGCGAAACAAATAGAAAAACTCGTGGAAGAAGGCGATACCGGCACCGTCGTATTAGACGTGCGCCACGAGGAGGAATACGCTGCCGATCCTATGTTACGAGCACGCAATATACCTTTGGCTAAATTGCGCGATCGCTTGAAAGAATTGGAGCCTGCGTTCATTTACATCGTAGCTGGAGGCAATCGAGCAGAGGCTGCAGCCTACATATTATCTGAAGCTGGATTTGATGCGCGGGTATTAAAAGAACCGCATTGATTCTTAACTTCTTGTTATAAAAAAACCCGCAAATGCGGGTTTTTTTATCCGAGTTGCACAAGCAAATTACAAAACTTCAGCGGACTCAGACAAATACTTGGCAACACCTTCTGGGGAAGCATTCATACCTTTATCGCCTTTATTCCAACCGGCTGGACATACTTCACCATGTTCTTCGTGGAATTGCAGCGCATCAACCAAACGAATCAATTCATCAATATTACGACCTAATGGTAAATCGTTGATGTTTTGAGCACGTACAACACATTCTTTGTCGATGATAAATGCACCGCGCAAAGCAACACCGCCCATTGTTTCAACGTCGTATGCCTTGCAGATGCCATGATCAATGTCTGCTGCCATAGTGTATTTAACAGCACCGATACCGCCGTTATTTACTGGCGTGTTACGCCACGCATTATGAGTAAAGTGAGAATCGATAGAAACAGAAATGACCTCAACCCCCATTTCAGTAAATTTATCCATGCGCTTATCAAGAGCAATTAGCTCTGACGGACATACAAAGGTGAAGTCCAATGGATAAAAGAACACAACCGCGTATTTTCCTTTAATGGCATCGTATAAGTTGAACTCTTCAACAATAGAACCGTTACCCAATACGGCCGGAACGGTGAAATCTGGGGCTAGCTTACCTACCAATACGCTCATTTTAATGACTCCATGTGGATTGTTATAATTTGCAGATACCCTGCAATATAAGGCAGAGTGGCTATCATACATTGCGTATCTGGCTAATCATACCGCCACTACCAGATAAATCGCGCCCAATAATAATTGGGTTAATCTTAGAAGAAACCCTGTTTACTCATGATGCTAGCTTGTAGGTTATTACTGTTTTGATGATGCGCCCGTTGAATGGAAATCACACCAACAAATACCTTCCTTGCTCTATGCTTTGGGCCCTAATGCTATCCATTATTTTGCATACTGCACTCTTCATCTCGGCGCGCACTGAAATTCAATATGAACGACCACACACTATTATCAATGCCACTATCCAAACTACAGTAGCTAAACGTAACGACAGTCAAGATCAACGCGGAGATTCTGGTAACAGCAGTCTAGCGGATGCACCGACGGCGCAAGACGCTAGCCGCGCAGCGGTAGCCGCAACGCCAGCCTCAGCCACACAACCCAAAAAAACCGCACAGCCCAATACAGCACCGGCAGCCAGTACCCCAAGTAAAACGCAAGCGAGTAAGCCTGTTGTGGCAGCTAATCAACCTCGCGCCGCCAAATCCGCACGTCTGAGCGACCAAGAACCGCAACAAGAAACTGAGGCACCGAGCACACTGCAATCACTAACCAATGCCATTACCCCATCCCAACCAGCGCCAACAACAGTACCACCCACTGAAGCAAAACCAGCGGAAGACGCGAGTATCGCCAGCAATCCCGAGTCTGCGACAAACAGTGCTTCACTTGAAATTCGCGGTGACGAGGACGTAATCACTGATCCGGTTGAGCGTGCTTATTACAAGGAATTAATGGCGCATCTTATGAGGAAACTTCCAGCCCACCCGCCGGGTATTATTGGCGATGTTCGCCTGCAGCTCGAAATCAACTATTCCCGGGTCATTACTGGGGTCGAAATCATCATTAGCAGTGGCGATGTGCGCACGGACGAATGGGCGCGACGAGCAGCACTATCAGTTAGTCCGGTCCCTCCGGTGCCAAAAGGCCTACTGCAACCCTACTATTTTCGCCCAACCATCAAGCTCGCAGACTAACTCGCGACGAAAGGTTTCTGTTGGCCACTCAGCTCGCTATGATGGAGGTTACTTTCGTCATCGGAATATCCCTCCTTCATGGATTCTACAATTTTAGCGTTCGCCTTCATCGCCATATTGGCATTTGCTTGTCAGTGGCTAGCGTGGCGTGTGAAGCTTCCAGCCATTCTCTTTTTACTCGCTTCTGGACTTATCGTAGGGCCTCTAACGGGATGGTTTGATCCCGATCCACTCTTTGGCGACTTACTATTTCCGCTGATATCGCTATCGGTAGCCATCATCTTATTTGAAGGCAGTTTAACCCTGGATTTCGCCGAGATTCGAGCGCAAAAAAACGTCGTACAACGATTAATCACCATTGGCGCTTTAGTCACGTGGGGGGTCATCGCTGCAGCTACCCATTACTTATTTGAATTAAGCTGGTCTTTAAGTGTGCTATTTGGCGCACTCACAGTCGTTACTGGCCCAACCGTCATTGTACCTATGCTTCGTACCGTGCGACCCAATGCCTCTATCGGTAATATTTTGCGCTGGGAAGGTATTCTTATTGATCCGATCGGCGCATTACTCGTGGTTGTTGTGTACGAATTTATGGTGGCACAAGGACAAGCTTTAGGCTTGACTAGTGGCCTACTCGCTTTCGTCGAGATCATCGCCGCAGGCAGTATCATGGGCCTTGCCGGCGGCTGGTTACTATCGGCCATATTGAAGCGCCATTGGGTGCCAGACTACTTAGAAAATCTGGCCACGCTGTCGCTAGTCTTTGTTGTCTTCGGCGTTGCCAACGCCTTAGCACATGAATCTGGCTTACTGGCCGTGACCTTGATGGGAATGTGGCTAGCAAATCAAAAAGATATTCGCATGGCTGAAATCCTCAACTTCAAAGAAAATCTAACGGTCGTTCTAATCTCGGGACTCTTCATTATTTTAGCGGCTCGTCTGACCCTCGACGATATTATTGCGTTAGGATGGACCCCACTGATTTTGCTGGCGATCATGCAGTTTGTCGCTCGCCCATTATCGGTTCTTATTTCGTCCGCGGGTAGCACACTAAAGTGGCAGGAAAAGGCACTACTATCTTGGATTGCACCACGTGGAATAGTTGCCGCCGCGGTATCTGCCCTTTTCGCGATTAAGTTAGAGCAGGCTGGAGAAGAAGGTGCTTTGATATTAGTCCCTCTTACTTTTAGTGTAATTTTTGGCACAGTCGTTCTGCAAAGCGCAACCGCTGGATTTCTGGCACGCTGGCTTGGCGTAAATGAGCCACCGCCCAACGGCTTCTTAATTGTTGGCGCAAATACTGTTGCACGCGCTGTTGCCAGCGAATTAAAAAAGCACAACGTGCGGGTACTGCTTAGCGACTCAAACTGGGAAAATATTCGCGCCGCGCGCATGAAAGGCCTTGAAACCTTCTTCGGCAATCCCGTTTCAGAATACGCTGAGCAGCGACTTGATCTGGTCGGCATTGGGAAGCTGTTAGCACTCTCTCCAGAACGCAGCAACAATACAGTTGCGGGGATGCGTTTTGGCTCTGAGTTTGGAACGCACAATATTTATGCATTACAAACAACCTCCGAGGCGAAGCTTAGTGAGAAACACCAACACGGTGAGGAACACCGAGGTCAACGCTTATTTACTGACACTATGACCTATAGTAAGTTTTCAAGCTTACTTTCCCAAGGTGGCGAGATGCACTCAACTCGGCTAACCAAAGAATTTGGCTTCGAGAAATTTATCGATATTAATGGCAAGGGAGCCATTCCCTTATTCGCTATTACACCAGAAGGCAAGGTTCAAATCTGTGTAATTGGGCGTGAATTTAAGCCCAGTGCTGGTTGGACAATCGTCAGTTTATTTACACCCAACTTGGTTACAGAGCGCGCTGCGTCTAACACAGCGACCTCCTAGGTCGTTGTGTTTTTGACGCCAAAAAAATATGTAACATTTTGTGACGAAAATAAGATACATAGCGACTAATAATTTAATGGTCGCAAAATGACTAATTCTATTTTTAAATGTCTATATTGATACTTTTATCTACAACCCCCCCCAATCCGTGGCCGTTTCGGCCATTTTAGGGTCAGATTAAGCCAAACAACTTCAAATCATTGCGTAATTAAACATTGATCTACAAGTAACCCGTATTAAAGTCTAGGTTCTCACCACACGATATAACTAGACCAATCATGCATTCTCTTAAACCACATACGGAAACACTGCAGACGCTGCGCCGCCTTGTGATCCGGAAGGATATGAAAAAGACGACACCGACGCTCAACGGCTCCGTCGGCAATATTCACGATACACCGGCGCTACTTCACGTTGTCTCAGTACTTGAGAATAGTCAGTTGGTCGATAACTACCCGACACTATTTTTAGAATACGGTCAAATCTTAGGAATGCAGACAACCGCACAAACTGACAACCTAAAACAGTTGTTAGATAAAATGCAGACGTTGATTAGCACACCTGAACGCCCTTTCTCTCTTAAAATTCTTGATGATGGCATGACCAGTCATTGCGAATTTTTATGGCTATCGTCAATTGACCCGATACCGTCCCAGGGTTTATCAGAGTTGTTGTTGGCTTATGGATATACCTTAGGTTTCGCATTTATCGCTGGCACCCATGAACAGATTTCCATATTTTTACCGTACCCAGAGCCTGAATATGCTGATCAATATCCGCTATATGCTCCCCTCAGAGTGACGTACAACGCCCCCTATTTAGCAATGCGTATTCCTTCGGCACTATTGGGCGAACCGTTACCAACTGACGTCATTAGTTTTGGCAGGAAAGGTGCTAACTTACGCTCATCACAGTTGATTGCGCAAAAAGCCGCCAATATTCTGCGCAACAATCTGCGCGAGCCACCCCCACTTGCCGACTTGGCTGCACAGTTAAGCTTAACCGAGCGTACCTGCAAGCGCCGCTTGCAAGAAGCGGGGACGCACTACCAGCAATTACTCGCAGATCTGCGTTTGGAGCAGGCACACTATTGGCTAAATCAGCGTATCTGCAACGTTAGCCAAGCAGCGGAACGCCTTGGTTATTCAAGTGTTGCTAACTTCTCAAAAGCCTTCAAAAAGTGGAGCGGTTACTCACCAACCCACGCCAAACAACGTCGCGAACCCGAACCTGCCTGATCTTAGCGAGTAGGTGGACATTGTGATCGCCTACTCACGACGAAATCCAGGTGCCTCGCGCCGCATAAAACGCTATACTTGCCGCCTTTTTCAGACAGCCACCTTGCCCTAAAGCAACTGGCTTGAACTCGCAATCAGGACAAATCATGGGCAAGCACACCGCTCTATACGCTAAACATCTTGAAGCCAACGGCAAAATCGTCGATTTCGGTGGCTGGGACATGCCTATCCATTACGGATCACAAATCGTCGAGCACAATGCGGTTCGTGAACATGCCGGCATGTTCGATGTATCCCATATGACCATCGTTGATGTTCGCGGCCCTGACGCCAAAGCTTTTCTACAAAAATTACTGGCTAACGATGTCGATAAACTTGCCGAAGTTGGCAAGGCTTTGTACAGCGGCATGCTCAATCATGATGGCGGTGTCATTGATGACTTAATCGTCTACCGCATGGAAGGTTGGTATCGAACAGTCGTAAACTGCTCGACGCGCGAGAAAGACCTTGAGTGGATGGATAAGCAAAGCCGTGGTTTTGATATTAGCCTAACTGAACGTCCCGAGCTGGCCATGGTAGCCGTGCAAGGTCCGCGAGCGATCAAAATCGTGCAAGGTATCAAAACCGAAGCTGCCGATTTGATTGGGCGCTTGAAAATTTTTCAAGGCTTACCGCATTCCGACTGGTTCTTCGCACGCACAGGCTACACTGGCGAAGACGGTTTAGAAATTATGATTCCCGAAAACGAAGTCGCTGGATTCTGGCAAGCCTTGACAGATGCCGGTGTAAAACCAGCAGGACTTGGTGCGCGTGACACTCTGCGCCTAGAAGCGGGAATGAACTTGTATGGCAACGATATGGACGAAACCATTAGCCCGTTGCAAGCAGGTATGGGCTGGACTATCGCTTGGCAACCGTCTGATCGCGATTTTATTGGCCGTGAAGCACTAGAACAGCAAAAAGCGGCTGGTGTAACTCATATCCAAGCCGGTTTAGTCTTTGAGAGCCGCGGCGTTATGCGCTCGCATCAAAAAGTCATCGTTGATGGCGTTGGTGAGGGCGAAGTGACCTCTGGCACGTTCTCACCAAGCTTGCAGTACTCGATTGCAATGGCACGAGTACCTGCCGGAACGGGCGACACCTGCCAAGTAGAAATGCGCGGCAAGCTGGTTGATGTGCGCGTCGTTAAACTGCCATTCGTACGTAATGGTAAAAAGCAGTTCGCGTGAGCTGCTAATACAGAATTTTTTGCATAAATAATTGGAGACACCCACATGAGCAACATCCCTGCTGATTTGAAATACGTTGCCTCCCACGAATGGATCCGTGTTGAAAGCGATGGCACCGTAACGGTAGGCATCACTGATTTTGCACAGGACCAACTGGGCGACGTTGTTTTTGTTGAACTGCCAGAAGTTGGCACTGACGTGGAAGTAGAACAAGACATCGCTGTTGTTGAGTCGGTTAAAGCCGCTTCTGACATTTACGCTCCGCTAACGGGCAAAATCATTGCTGTGAACGAAGCGCTAGCCGATGCTCCAGAAACCGTTAACGAAGATCCATACGGTGAAGCTTGGTTCTTTAAAATGGAATTGGCCAACAGCGAAGATCTAAACACACTATTGGATGCCGACGCTTACGCGGCTCTTTGCGAATAACGCTCGATATTCTATAGCCGCTGGTTGTTAACGACACGGCGGCTACAGAACGCTTTACTTAAATATCCCCGAACTCCGACATGCCCACAGGTTCATCCATGACCACTCTGTCCCTGAAAGATCTGGAACAACGCGACAACTTTATTGGCCGCCATATTGCCTCTAATGGCGCAGGTAACGACGACAACGAAGAAGCAGCATTGCTCGCTGCCGTTGGCGCTGATTCACTGGAAGCGCTCACCGCAGAAATCGTTCCTGCCGATATTCTGCGCCCACCGTTCCTGACTACCGGTGAACCGCAATCAGAGTTCGCAGCGACCAATCGTCTACGCAAGATTGCAAGCAAAAATAAAGTATTCAAAAGCTATATCGGTTTGGGCTATCACGACACCATCATCCCACCGGTAATTCTGCGCAATGTGCTAGAGAACCCGGGCTGGTACACCGCCTATACCCCATACCAACCTGAAATCGCTCAGGGTCGTTTGGAAGCCATCTTAAACTTCCAGCAAATGGTGATCGACTTTACCGGTATGGAAATGGCAAACGGCTCCCTACTGGATGAAGGTACGGCCGCAGCAGAAGCGATGGCGATGGCTAAGCGCACCGTGCGTAAGAACAAATCCAATACTTTCTATATTGATGAAAACTGCTTACCGCAGACCATAGACGTAGTAAAAACGCGCGCGGAAGCCTTTGGTTGGGACATCCTTGTTGGCCCAGCACTTGGTGCCACAGAAGCCGATGTATTTGGCGCTTTATTTCAGTACCCAGGTAAAAACGGTGAAGTGACTGACTTTACGGATGTGATTACCGCCCTGCACGCCAAAGATGCGCTTGCCGCCGTAGCAACCGACTTAATGGCCCTTGTCATGCTAAAAGCACCAGGCGAAATGGGTGCCGACATTGTATTAGGTAACGCCCAGCACTTTGGTGTACCAATGGGCTTCGGTGGTCCTCACGCGGCGTTCTTCGCCACGCGCGATGCTTATAAGCGCTCTATTCCTGGCCGCATTATCGGTGTCTCAATCGACGCTCAAGGCAAACAAGCCTTGCGTATGGCACTGCAAACTCGCGAACAACATATTCGTCGCGAAAAAGCCAACTCGAACATCTGCACTGCTCAAGTATTACTGGCCAACTTATCCTCGTTCTACGCTGTGTATCACGGCCCGCAAGGTTTAAAAACCATCGCTAGCCGTATCCACCGCCTAACCGATATTTTAGCGAAAGGCCTGCAAAGCAAAGGTATTGAGCTAGTCAACAATACTTGGTTCGACACGCTAACAATTCGTGTCACCGACAGTGCCGCATTATTAGCTCGCGCCGAAGCCGCTGAAATCAACTTGCGCTACAGCGACAACAATCACGTCAGCATGAGCTTGCACGAAAAGGTTAGCGCCGCTGATATTCAAGAATTATTTGATGTAATCTTAGGCGCAGGACATGGCCTAGACGTATACGCACTCGATGCTGAAATTCTAGCCAATGGTAGCAACAGTATTGATAGCGGTATTCAGCGCACAACCGCCTTTTTAGCGCATCCAACGTTCAATAAGTACCACACTGAACACGAAATGCTGCGCTACATGAAGCGCTTAGAAAGCAAAGATCTGGCGATGAACCACTCGATGATCACGCTAGGCTCATGCACGATGAAACTGAATGCCACGACTGAAATGATCCCGGTCACATGGCCAGAGTTCAGCAATATCCATCCGTTTGCACCCAAGAGCCAAACCCAAGGCTATGAAGAATTAGTACAAACACTCGATGCCTACTTGCGCGACATCACCGGTTTTGATGCTATCTGCATGCAGCCAAACTCAGGTGCACAAGGCGAATACGCTGGCTTGCTAGCAATTAAGAAATACCATGAAAGCCGCGGTGATCATCACCGTAATGTGTGTTTAATTCCACGCTCGGCGCACGGTACTAACCCGGCATCAGCACAAATGGCCTCGATGCGTGTGGTTGTTACCGACTGCGACGATGAAGGTAACGTCGATTTTGCCGATCTGAAAGCCAAAGCTGAAGAGTTAGGCGATCAATTATCCTGTTTAATGCTGACCTACCCATCAACCCACGGTATCTATGAAAAAGGCGTGCGCGAAATTTGCGACCTGATTCACAGCCTAGGTGGCCAAGTGTATATGGATGGGGCCAACCTTAACGCTCAAGTCGGTGTGACTCAGCCCGCCTTTATTGGCGCTGACGTATCGCACATGAATCTGCACAAGACCTTCGCTATCCCTCATGGCGGCGGCGGCCCAGGCATGGGACCCATCGGTGTAGCGAAACACCTAGCGCCGTTTGTGGCTAACCACAGCGTGCGTCCAATTGAGGATGCCAGTATCGGCAACGGTGCAGTGTCGTCAGCACCCTACGGCTCAGCGAGCATTCTGCGAATTAGCTGGATGTACATTACGCTAATGGGCGGCAGCGGTTTGCGTAAAGCAACACAAAACGCATTACTGAAAGCCAACTATCTGGCTAAACGTTTAAGCAGCCATTACCCAATTTTATACTCAGGTTTAAATGGCCGTGTTGCGCACGAATGTATTGTTGACCTACGCCCGATTAAAGCAGAAACCGGTATCACCGAAGTGGATATCGCTAAGCGTTTAATGGATTACGGTTTCCACGCGCCGACCATGTCATTCCCGGTTGCAGGGACTTTCATGATTGAGCCAACAGAATCTGAAAGCAAAGTCGAAATCGACCGCTTTGCCGATGCCATGATTGCGATTAAAGGCGAGATCGAAGCGATTCAACGTGGTGAATTGGATGCGGAGAATAATCCGCTGAAAAACGCCCCGCATACCGCACCGGTTATTGCTGGCGAATGGAATCGTCCATATAGTCGCGAACTAGCTGCTTATCCGGTAAAAGAACTGGGTGCGCACAAGTTCTGGCCAACAGTAGGACGTATCGACGATGTATACGGCGATCGAAATTTGATTTGCTCATGCCCTGCGATTGAAAATTACGACGATTAATTATTGAATCGTAATAAATAAGAAATAAAAAGCCCCGTAATAACGGGGCTTTTTTTATGTCATCAAATTAAAAATTATACTTCTCATTAATTTGATTCTTCTGACGGATATACTCTTCAGTAGAGATTGCTTTAATGGCCAATTGGTCATCAATACGTGTAATTTCAACTGCTTTGTCTTTTTTCAATTTTTGCGTCGTTATGTAGTAGTTGTCAGCTTTAGAGCCTTCATAACCACTAATAGGATCCCATAAAATAGACACTGGCCACAGCAACAAATTAACCACACCTAAACCGATTTCTCCAGCATAAAAAGAACCACCACCAGGTAAAATACCAAGCGCAGCTCCTGTTCCAGGATTTTTTTCCTTATAAAGGACGCCGCTCGCTTCCATTGCAGCATATTCTTGTTTTTGTATGCTATTTAAGCCACTAGCACAGCCAACGCTCAGAGAGGCCATTGTACATACTGCGGCGATACGAATTAACTTCATTAATTGATTTCCTATATACTTGTTATATCACTCATGTCCCTGACACTCAGGTGCTGCGGAGTTTAAACGAAGTCTAGGTCATCACAAAACAATTGGCGCCATTAGACCAAGTACGCGTCCAATCACATTCACATCAATAACTTTATAACTAATTGCATGTTCAATAATTAAAATATTACCTTGCCTCATCCTAGGGAATAGATATTTCAGAATTTTTAATTTAACTCCTACTAATGATCGCATCTATGCAAGCCTCATTGGTGGGTATTGACGTGGCATTTTGTAAGGTGTGTCTTTATAGCTTAAATACCAAGCATCTAACTCCTGTCGCAACATAGGTTTAGCGAAGTAATACCCCTGTAGCTCTTCGCCTCCAAGACCTAATACCGTTTTTAATTCATCTTCGGTTTCAACACCCTCGACAATAATGCCTAACTCCAAACCATGCGCTAGTGCCACAATACTCGTGTACAAACCTGCACCACCATCTTTTAATGCCGTCACAAACGAGCGATCTATTTTCAACGTATCTAGTGGAAAATTACGTAAATAACTAATAGAGGAATAGCCCGTGCCAAAATCATCAATTGATACACGGATACCTCTTATACGAAGCTGATTCAATACATCACGGATTTGTTCGACATCATTAGCGAATACGTTTTCTGTCATTTCAACTTCTAGTCGCTCGGGTTGCAAACCGGTTTCATCGAGGATAGTGAAAACTTCCGTGACAAAATCTGGGTCGACCAATTGCAATACAGATATATTTACTGCGACTCGAATCAAACTATCTGGAGCAATTTCGATTAACGTTTCACAAGCACGCCTTAGAATCCATCCGCCGAGCAGAGGCATAAAACCGTATTCTTCGGCCAATGGAATAAAAACCCCAGGGCTTATTGAATCCCCTTTTGGCTGTGGCCACCTAGCTAACGCCTCAAAACCCGTAATATGACCGTTTTTAGCGGATATAAAGGGTTGCAATGCAACATCCATAGATCGATTTTCGATGGCGGTGCGTAACGCTTGAGCAAGGCGTACTCGCTCTTCAGCCTCTTTCCCCCAATGATCGTTATAGATCGATACGCCATCTTTCATGCATTTGGCACGATACACGGCAATATCTGCATGCTCTAACAAGTCATCTGGCGCGACGCCATGATCAGGGCATATAGATACGCCGATACTTGCCCCTACCGTTACAGGGCCCTTTTCGAGCTCAATAGGGACTTGTAGCTGTTTTATTAAGCGCTCTGAAAATTGCTGAATGTCATCCCTCGACGACACTTGCTTTTGTAAAATAACAAATTCATCACCGCCCCAGCGTGCGCATATTCGATTTTCATCACAAGCCTGACTGATTCGTTGAGCAGTCTCGCGTAAAACATGATCGCCCGAAAAATGTCCTAAACCATCATTAATTTCTTTAAAGCGATTTAAGTCGAGCATATAAACCGCAAAGCCTGATTGATCTCTTTTGTATTCCTCCAAGGCTGCTTGTACTTCTGCTGCAAAACGATAACGGTTACCTAATCCCGTCAACATATCATGATCTGCTTGATGCTTTAGCTCTCTTGTTCGTTCTTGAATCTGGCTTTCTAATGAGGCGTTTACTTCAGTTAAACGCTTGCGTGCCTGCGTGAGGTCGATATTCAACTCTTGCATTCTTTCCGCTCGGTACTCAGCAAGCTTTTGCAGTAATCGACCTTTTAAGGAACGGGCAGACGACTGATGAATATTCTCCACAACGACTAACAAACTCAGTATTGCTAATAAACTCAAGGCGACAACTAACCAAGTATTTAGATCCGCGATCAAAATAAACGTCAATGGTGTGAGACACAAAACACTATTGAAGTACAACAAAGCACGATCAGCAGTAAGGCCTATAGTACTAAAAACAGCCATGAGGATTAGAATTCCCGCGACTACGCTATAGTTGAACCCATTTAGCATGTCATAAAACATAACAAGATAAGCAAACCAAACAACTTGACTTGCTAAAACACCTCCTGAAAAAATCAATCGCCATTGTATAAGCGAGCGTTTTTCAGAATCATTCATAAAGCTAACGAAACCTGCCGCTCTTAAAGTCTGAACGGAGATGAAGCCTAAAAACCAACTCCACATCAATGCTTCAGTTGGCTCAGTTCGCAGTGCAATAACTAGAATAAATGCGGTAGCAGCCTGCAATATAATCGATTGCGCGCCTTGAAAGTGCATCGCTGATATTCTTAATTGTATTAGTCCTGACTCTGACATATCCGGTTCAGCGATCTTACCTTTATATTGCTCACGCCTAAAATTATCCATTTCAGTGCGATATAACCAGATGATCTGCATAACTTCCATAAAACCCAAGACAATTCCGGTCAAGCCCAATGACATAATTTTATCGTCACCAAGAAGTGTCAACTGCAGTGACATTGGCAAAAGACTAATCGAAAGAATAAGTAAGGCATAACGAGGAAATAACGTCATCGGTAAAAAATACGCCAATACCGACACGATAAATAGGCTGATAGTTATTAAACGTACATCCCCATCTAAAATCGGAAGAATAAATGCCGCTGAACAATTCCAAACCAAAATAAGAATGACCAACTGCCGCATAAATCGACGTATTCTTTCTTTTTGATCAGAAATCTCAGTGGGCTTATCTACGATGAAGCGATGACAAGTATGCAAAGGGAAAATATAAAGTGGTAAGCAAAAAAAAACGATAAACCAGACTTCAAAAATGCCATGAAGATACAAAAAAACGATCATTGCTAAATTGCATGCAATAGCTAAGGCTAATCCTGCAGTCGCCCTCCTCATCAATAGTGATGATCTTTCTCCATAAAATTCATCTGTGCTTTTAATGATGCTAGGCAGAAAGCCGATACTTCTCATAAACCGCGACAAACCCTATTGATGGTGTTAAGTAATATCAGCTCATCGGTCTTTAAGTTACGCGTGGCGACATATAAAAGTCCAACATCTATCACTGAGCACAATATATACAAACCACAAACCTCAAGTCTAATTACCCCTTACCTCTATAATAGTTCAACTAACGAATGAGGAATGAAACGGACTACCAAGCCCAACCACAAATCAGATCTATTACCGTGACTATCCTGTCAACCATGCTAAATCATCTCTCATCCAATACCAGCATAAGACATGGTGCATGGGATCAAATCCATACTCTAGCTCTAACCCAAGCTTACCAATGGAAATTGTGGCTTAATATCAAATGCTGTATCTCGATGCTCTATCAGCCAACCTTCCAGCTCTGGCAGCATCATAGGTTTCGCAAAGAAGAAGCCCTGAACTTCTTCACCACCAAGACGAATGACACTGTTTAGCTCTTTTTGAGTTTCAACCCCTTCGACGACGACCGATAGTTCAAGGCCATGCGCAAGCGCAATAATACTACTGAAGATGCCTTCACCACCGCTGTTGAGCGCCGTCACAAATGAACGATCAACTTTTAATGTATCGAGTGGGAAATCTAACAAATAGCTAATCGACGAATATCCAGTACCAAAATCGTCAATAGATATACGTATACCTTGTTCTCGCAGTTGACTTAAAACATTACGTATTTGCTCCACATCACTCGCGAATACGTTTTCCGTCATTTCAAGCTCTAGGCGCTCTGCTGGCAGCCCCGTTAGCTTTAGCACATCAAGGACTTCGCTAACAAAATCGGCATCAAGCAATTGCAATACGGATATATTGACCGCGACTCGGAGATCACTATCTGGCGCAACGTCCTTCAACATTTCACACGCACGCTGCAACACCCAACGCCCTAACATCGGCATTAAACCGCACTCTTCCGCGAGGGGGATAAACACCCCAGGACTAATGGGAGCAATACTCTTATCCGTTTGAGGCCAACGGGCTAAGGCTTCAAAGCCCGTTAACTTACCAGTATTCATGGCAATCAATGGCTGCAATGCGATATCCATCGCTTGACTCTCGATGGCATTGCGTAATGCTTGAGCAAGATGAACACGCTCTGCCGCCTCAACGCCCCAATTATCGTTATAAATCGACACTGTACCGCGCATACATTTAGAACGATAAACAGCAATATCAGCATGTTCGAGTAGCCCTTCTGCCGTTGTACCGTGCTCTGGGCAGACAGATACACCGATGCTAGCGCCAACACTGACGGGGCCGCTCGACAATTCTATTGGCATTTTTAATTTATTAACAAGATCGTCAGAGAAGTGATAGATCTCTTCACGACTAGAGACATAACGTTGCAATATTACGAATTCATCACCGCCCCAACGAGCACAAATATGATCCTCGCCACACACGTCGCGGATACGTTGCGCTGTTTCTCGAATAACATGATCACCAGCAAAATGGCCAAGGCCATCGTTAATTTCTTTGAAGCGGTCGAGATCCAAAAGATAAATCGCAAAACCTGACTGGTCGTGACGATACTCATCTAATGCTCGCTCTACCATAATGGTAAAGCGATAACGATTACCTAAGCCCGTAAGCATGTCGTGGTTAGCTTGATGTTTAAGTTCTTGAGTGCGCTCCTGCACTTGTGATTCGAGGGATGCATTTACTTCAGTTAATCGTTGGCGCGCACTGGTTAAATCTAAATTCAACTCTTCCATTTTATGTGCACGATAATTCGCCAATTTACGTAGCAAGCCACCTTTTAATGAATTCATAGCGGCGTCATGGATACTCTCCATAACTAAAAACATCGTTAATGCAGCTATGAACCCTAATGAAGCTAGCATCCAGACATTAATATCGGCTGCAATAAAGAGAATCGGGGGACTAATACATAAAGCACTATTGGTATATAAAAGCGCTCGATCCGATGTAAGGCCAATTGAGCTAAGCACTGCTACAACAATTAATACACCAGCAACTACGCCTAAGTAGAAATCGCTAAGTGCCGCATTAAAAATGAACGGAAACGCAAACCAAACGAATTGGCTAGCGATCATAGCGGTAGCAAAAAGTGCGCGCCACCGTCGCATGCGATATTGATAAGGCTGGCTGACATAAGCAATAAATGCGGCAGCACGAAGAGTTTGCATCGACACAAAAGCCAAAAACCAGCACCACAGGGTACCTTCAATTTCTGGAGTCCGCAGCGAGATTACGAGTAATAACGCCACGACAAGTTGTAGCACTACGGAAGGAGGACTTTTTAAATACAAAGAAGAAATCATGACCCGCCGCAATCCAACTGTAGTCAGATCAGGTTCAGTCACCTCTTTCCCTTTATTCACTTTACGCAGAGTTTTCATGTCGATGCAGTACAGCCACGCAACGACAATGATTTGAGCAAAA
>NZ_JAWUWR010000045.1:0-29380 GCF_034111725.1 Thalassolituus sp.
CATCTAACCACTGCAACTGCGACGGCAGATACGAGATGAAGTAGACCTCTGCACTTAAAATTTGAAAGTTAAACGCGCGCTCCACCCAAGCAACGACATCCGCGATGGTAAGCGCACCAATAATCCCGAGTATTGTCCCCAGAACCACACCTACAATGCCAATCAACAGCCCCTGCACCATGAAGATTCCCATAATGGTTGAGGGTTTGGCGCCCATTGTGCGCAAAATGGCAATGTCAGCTTGTTTATCCGTTACTACCATGACAAGCGTAGAAATAATATTAAACGCAGCCACCGCGACAATGATGAGTAACAATAAACCAATCATGGTTTTCTCTAGTTTGATCGCTTGAAATAAATTGCCGTGGGTACGCGTCCAATCACTACCACTGAAATAACCATCCAGCTCATTAACGATTTCCCAGATACCTTGCGGAGCATCAAACAAGTTATTGAAGCGAATACGTAAGGCTTGGGCTTGGGCATCTAAACGACCTAGACGACGAGCATCTTCTAGGTTGATAACCGCCAAGCTGGCATCTAACTCTGCGCCAACTGAAAATATGCCGGTAACCGTTAGGCGTTTAATGCGTGGCAGAACCCCCGCGGGCGACAACGTAGCTTCTGGAAGCATCAAGGTGATTTTATCGCCAACCATTACATTCAAATGCTGGGCAAGTAATTCACCTAATACAACGCCGTATGATCCCGGCTGCAGGCTTTCTAGGGTGCCATCCGTAATGTGATCAGGAAGAATTGAAACACGGGACTCAACCGCGGGATCGATACCTGTGATCATTACTCCCTGCACTCGCCCCCCGTAACCCAGCATCCCTTGTAGACGCGTCAACGGCGCAGCCGCTGCGACGCCGGGAAATCCCTCTATACGAGTGGCCAATACTTGCCAGTCTTCAACACCACCGCGCTCATAGAGCACAGCATGGGGCACCATGCCTAAAATACGTTCACGCAATTCACGGTCGAAGCCATTCATCACCGATAACACTAAGATGAGTACTGCTACGCCTAAAGTCATTCCTATCATGGAAGATAGCGAAATGAATGAAATGAAATGATTGCGGCGCTTTGCGGATAAATAGCGCAGACCAATCCACAGACTTAAAGATGAAGAGAGACGTGCCATAAAAAAGACTACACAGTGGCGAAAATAGGACGCCATATTGCCCGACTACAGCCTAATAATCGACACTTAGGTCCAAGCAGTTCAACAAAATTTGGAGATTCGCGATACCAAGCTAGTAGCATCTAATTACAAACAGCTACAAGACCCTTGCATATGGTTGCACGATAGGCACGAATGGCCACACACTTGTGTCGCATTGCGCCTTGTGATTCAGACTGGTTTCACTAGGATTGTAAGAACTAGCCAGGGGATCTCATCATGAAAACATCAGCTACCATTTGCTTCTCTATTATTACCGGTTTCGGCTTTAATGCCGTTCAAGCCGAAATTGTTGAGATTCCACCGGAAGAGATGACGGAGGCGTACATTAAAGACACCACGGTGATCGTTAGGAAGAAAGCTCCAGTACCAACTAACGAGAAGCGCACACTTATTCGTGTATCTCCACTGGAAGAGGATTTTTCAGAAGGCCAGACTCTAGATAGTGAGATGGATTCGTTTGCTCTGATTGAGCAACAACAAAACCTGACCATTACCGATCAGCAAGCCAACGATCTAAATGCCAGAGCCTCCTACGACTTCGTGACTCCCAATATGGATCCTAACGAACTGGCTCGTGAAGATAACCTGCGTGCTGTATTAGGACTACCAGAGGGATCACCCATAGATTACAGCACACTGCAGTTCCCAACGGGCACTACATTGAATCCAGAATCGGGAATTGGCTCCAACTCCGGCTCCCAAGGTTTCCAATTACAAATCCCAAACGCCAACGGAATACCTGCTCAATCCTTCACTACACCCAATGGAGAATTTGGTGTTAATGTGACTCCTGAAGGCATAACATTCCAGATGAACACACCAAGAAATTAAGCTGAATCAGACATCACTTTTGGCGCCATTTGTCTGGAAAATACGGCCAAGTCAAAAAAATAACCAGCAAAATCAAATAGTTATAACTTTCTAAGTAATTCGTAAAGAAAACATACAACTATGGTTATTTGTCTATAACTGGGGTAGAGTAGGTGAACTATAAGAATAAAAGAGTCGATTGTGTTATGCAGTTCTCTACGTTTTCTCCAGCAGAATTAAAAGCCACTCCATCCGTACAGATGATTGATGGCTACAAGGTCCAGTTTCTTGCATTTGCAAGCCCGGGCAACATGCATAAATCGCCGGTTATGTTTTTAGGCGGTGCATTCCAAAGCTTCACTTCATTTAGAAATGAAGTAGAACAGATTATTACCACTCATCCAGTTATTTTGGCTGATTTTCCATCGCAAGGTAGCAACGATCAGTTAGCGCCTGACCTAAATATGGAAGACTTTGCCGATCTTATTGCGGGTTTTCTTAATGCCCAAGGTGTGGCACGAGTTCAGCTAATGGGTGTGAGTTATGGGTCAGCAATGGCTACCCTGTTCGCTGCTGCTTATCCAAATATGATTGAACGCTTACTGATTTCGGGTATTACTTGCTTCCGTCGCGAGAGTTTAATTACGCTACTTGAAGATTCGGTAGGCTTGCTTGAATCTGGCGATATGAACGCCTTCGCAACTACCGCTGTCTGCAATTTGATTAATCACAACCGCTTAGAAGAAACCGCGGTTGGACCCACTTATCGACGCCTATTATTCCGCCAGATCGCTCGCTTAGACTACAACGAACGTCAGCGCTACGCGCAGAACACTCGTCGTTTATTACGTTTCGGTGGATTTAAGTCTTTCCCTACTTGCGAAACATTGATCGCAACGGGTGAATACGACAATTTCACTCTGCCACAAGAAAACGCAGCGGTGGCACGCCAATGTGTCAACGGTACGTTTGCGGTCATCCGCAATGCTGATCACTTAGCGCAATTCGAACAGAAAGAGTCTTCTATGGAGCTGGTTCATCGCTTCATGCGTGGTGATGATTTGAAAGGCATCGACGGCATCGAAATATATGATCCGCAGGCCTATGATCACGGCAATCAACGACTACAGGGTCGTCACCGTCCGCTGGAACAACCTTATCGCTTAATTGATCGCTCAACAGGTAAAGAGCATGTTGTTCGCATCCAAAACATTAATTTTAGCGGTTGTGAACTAGAACAAATCCATGTGGATTTAGCTTTATCAGAAGCTGACGATCAACTGTATCTAGAGATTCCTGAAACGGGTGCTGAGTATCACGTACGCATATTGGGCCGTGAAAAGAAAACTCTGCGCTGTTTGTTGATCCAACGTGATCTAAAACAAGCGGATATATTATTGAAATATCTAACCGAACACCTCCTGATGGTGCGCGAGATCCCTGCCGAGGAAGTGGCGGAAAAACTCGCATAAGACCGCTCGTCAATGAGCATAAAAAAACCGCCGATGGCGGTTTTTTTATATCTAACGAAAAATCATCTTTATGGAATGCGTTTAAAAGGAGGCAGTGAATCCAACAGCAATTTACCGTAACGATGTGACAGCAAACGCTTATCTAATATGCTAATTCTTCCACGATCATCCTCTTTACGAATCAAACGCCCACAAGCCTGAATTAAACGAATTGATGCTGCCGGCAGAGTTAATTCCATAAAGGGATTTCGCCCGTTGCTTTCTAGCCACTCACTCGTTGCTGCTTGTATTGGATCGTTAGGTACAGCAAATGGAATTTTCGCAATAACGACATGCGTTACATAATCACCTGGCAAGTCGATACCTTCAGCAAAGCTGGCTAAGCCGAAAATAATACTCCCTTTACCATCATCAATTTTTGCTTTATGGCGGCGTACAATTTCTGCCTTAGGCAAAAAACCTTGGCATAACAGCTGGTCGTACCAGTCTCTAAGAAAATAATCCCGTGTTGCCTCCAACTGTAATCGCGAAGAAAACAACACTAAGGTCCCTACTTCTAGATTAATATTTTCTTTGAGCCAATCTTGAACATCATCCTGAAACTTCTCGCTTTTTGGATCAGACTTTAACTGCACAGCTTGTATTTCACCCAATTCAGGATAATTAAATGGACTGGCAACTCGCTGGTAATTCGCCCAATCTGGCAAACCTGATTCCCATCGTAAGTTATTAAAACTATTTAATGCAGTTAATGTTGCCGAAGTAACTACAGCACCGTAACACCGATACCATAAATTCTTGCGTAATTGATCGGCTACGGCGATTGGGGATGCACTCATCACAATATCCCAGTCTTCTCCGAATGGAGTTTTACTTAACCAGCGCGCTATAGGTAATTGCCCTTCTGCCTCTTCGGCACTAAGCCAAGAAAGAGCCTCTGACATCTGCTCCGCACGAGCAAACATCATTCCCATAGGCGCCTGCCAAGACTCTGCGATATCACGACCGAACTCGCTTTCTTCTTTTGGATCAAGTGATTTTTGTAGGGCGTCGTTAAGCTTATCTAAACATAACAATAATGGCTGTAACGGCCCTTTTAAGTTAGTTAATAATCCCCGCAAAGTTTCTGGCGTGCGACCAAACTCGAAACGTAGTCTATCTTGATCGCCAATCATATCCATAACCAACGGCCAAATTAGACTTATATTCTGACTCAATTCTTGTATTTGTGCGGGCGCTTCGCGCAGCGAGTGCATCATAGAATGCGGAATACCCGCCGCTGTAATAAATTGTTCTAACGCCTTTTCAAGTTGCTTTAACCATTGCCGCTGAGAGCGAATCCCCATATCTAACCGAAAATGATTTAACGCTTTATCCGCTAAGTGATGGCCTTCGTCAAACACATAAATGGTTTTATCTGGCGCCGGTAAAACTGCTCCGCCACCTAAGGATAAATCAGATAACACTAAATCGTGGTTAGCGACGATAACATCTGCCTCATCCATCGCATTGCGCGCTTTGTAAAATGCACAGTTTTGAAAATGAGGACAACGACGATTAGAGCATTCCCTATGGGTTGCTGTTAGATGGCTCCACTGACTATTTTCAATTTCGTCTTTCCAGCGATCCCTATCGCCATCCCAATCACCACGCCCATAAGACGCGAGCATCGACTCATAAAGTTCTTTATCTTTTTCTTCTGGTGTTTGTTCAAATAAATCAATCGTCGCCAACATACCAGACAAATGCTGTAGCGCCTTATCCAGCTTAACAATACATAAATAACGCCCGCGCCCTTTCGCCAATGCAAAATTAAAAGGCATCGACAGGTGCTTTTTAAGCGCCGGTAAATCTTTATCTAATATTTGTTCTTGCAGAGCTACTGTTGCGGTGGAAATAAGCAACTTTTTTTCACGTTCAATTGCGATCGGCAGCGCTGCCAATAAATAGGCCAGTGTTTTACCTGTGCCGGTTCCTGCTTCTACAACAGCAATTCCGGCATCATTATCACGAGCACCCTTTTCGTCTTCATGAATGCTGCCTAACGATTTAGCAATTTCAGCGATCATTACTCGCTGTCCATATCTTGGACGTAAATCCAAAGCCGCAATGCACTCGCGATATAGAGCTTGAATGCGCTCTTTGGTTTCTTTACCTAACATCGGGTAATGCCTGCCATCCGCGACTGCGACCAATATGCAGAGGCCAGCCTTCGACATCCAATAGTAAACCGCTCGCCGTAATTTCTTTAATATAAACCCCACGCACTATCAAATCACCTTCACTCCAATCCCTTCCATTCATGGAGACACTGCGATTAGCTGGAATCGAACTGAAGAGATGACCGCTGATTTCCAAGGTTGGTAATCGCTGCAACACTTCAATGGGCGGTAATGATCGAGGTTTATCTACAACGTTATCTGCTAATCCAGAAACGCGAACCGTATCTGGCTCTTTTGGCGTTGCTAAAATGACAGCATTCGATGCTGGCAGCTCAACTTCCGTAAAGATTTCGATACTCAGCGCCTTCTCGTTTTGAGCCATCAACGGCTGCTCAATTGGCGCTATAGATGTCGGATTTGATTCCACGGAGCTAGCGGTTTCATTAATGCTAACTGGCGCAGAACTGTAGCGCGGAAATACCCACCAAAATAAAATAATTGCTAATACAATTCCGGCCAGCAATGCTGTCAGCATCCACGGCAGAGATGGCCCTGAAGATACATTTCTAGCGACTATAGGCACATAAGCGACGCCGGTATTTTCTGCGGTTTCTCGCTGGCGTTCGGCTTCAGATTTTTTTAGCGCTTCTAATATATACGACATGCTTATTGCGCTCCGCGCTGCATATGCAACAAGGTTCTTGGACCTATGATGCGATCAGGCTTCAATTCTTCACCCTGTTGAAAGTTACCAACAGCCTCGGCCAATATTGGATCATAATAATTGTCATCCATAGTCACGGCCTTACCACCAGGCCCGATACTCTGCCAATCTTGATTCCAAGTAATTCCTAAACGCTGACGCACCCAGCTAACAACGACTGAACTTTGTCCTGGACGAACCAAGCCGCCATATCCATCCAAGCGACGCCACAGTATAAGGGCCTCACCGGTATAATCGGTTACGCTAGTATCAAGTAATATCCAACCACGACTAAGACTACGAACCGCCGTAGGCTGCTGCAACGATCGTAACTCGAGTAAGCTCCAATCAGCCCATAAGCACTCGTAGCCGAGTACCGGCATCGCAGCACAAGTCTCAGCACCGATACCTTGAGTCTGAGCCAGCATCTTGATAGGGTCGCTGGTTAGATTAAGCCCAGCAATCGCCTTATTAATAGTATTTCGCTGGCTATGAATGCCAGCTGCAAGACCCACTAAACCTAAAAGGATCAGCAAAGTAACGAATACGGTCTTAAATCGCGATGGGTGAGCTACCACCGTATTTATTTGTGGCTCACCGAGCACTTCATGCACCGCCTGATTCGCAATAGAGCGGGTAACCATTGGTTTGCTAGACGCATAGGCTCCAAGCAAACCTCTATCTGCCAAGCTGTTGATTAAGCGCGGGACACCCCGGCTGGCCTGCCAAATAACCTTTACCGCAGCGGCATCGAACAGAGAAACTGACTCTGGTTCAATTGCACGCCGTGCACATTGCACTCTGTGATCTAAATACGCCCGACATTCAGCCAAAGATAATAAATTCAAATGATAACGTGCAGTAATTCGCTGATTTAATTGGCGCAAATCATGTCGCTGTAAAATATCACGTAACTCAGGCTGTCCTACTAAAATCAATGTTAGTAACTTTTCTTTGTCTGTTTCTAGATTAGTCAGCAGCCGCACTTGCTCCAATAAAGAAGCTGGCATGCACTGGGCTTCATCAATAACGCAAATAACACGATGCCCCTTGGCGTAGCACCGCAGCAAAGCTTCGTTGAGAACAGCATACAAAGATTTCAGGGTCGCATCTTCGGTGTACTCAACCGCCAATTCGTCACATAGACTTTGAAGTAATTCAAGTGGTGATAATTGTGGATTAAAAATGTAAGCCAGATGGGTATGTTGTGGTAAATGTTGCATGAAAGCGCGGCACAATGTCGTCTTACCAGCACCAACTTCACCCGTTAAACAAATTAAACCACCATGCCCTGTATGGGCATAACTGAGATGCGCCAAAGCTTCCTGATGCCCCTGTGACGGAAACAAGAATTCAGGATCGGGAGCGATCGTAAAAGGAAGCCGTTGAAAACCAAAGTACTCGAGGTACATGCCGTATCCGTGGAAATATTTTGAAGGCGCATGATAGCGGATTTTGGATAAAATCGCAGGCGTTACCAATGCGCCGTGTACAAGAATTAGACTACGACACTACCAAGGCAGGCTAATGCCGAGGGTTACTTCAGCATCGCGAGCATAATGAATGCGGCGATCATCAGAAACCACATCTAACTGGAAGTATCGATTATGGACATGCAGACCGAATTGATTGGTACTGTGTAGCGAAATGCCTAGGTCAATATCATCAAACAACCAAAATTTGGCTAGACTCAAACGCTCATAGCGACCATGCATAGTGCCAGCAACCGACAATCCTAAGGGCTGATAAGTAAGCCGTGCTTTGCTATTCACTGGAATTGTCTCGATCAATTTCTCTTGGCCAGAGCGTCCAGACGCCGAGCTGGTGCTAGAGCAAACTGTTTCATCAACACTACCTAGGTTGACACATCCTTTATTAAAGGCTGCATCCTCGAAGGTCCAACGATTAAATAGATCATTCAATTCATAGTTGAGTGACCACTGATCACTAATTTGCCAATCACCGGCAATAGACAAAGTTAAGCCCTGTCCTTCTAGCACATCAGCTTTAAAATCTAGAATCTTGTCTTCATCAAAGTATGAGTTGAGCTCGACTGAAACATTGCGACCTGTACCGTCAAAGGACACACCGTTTAACTGGCCAAACTGAAAATGGCCAACTGTATATACGGCCAACTTCGGTGTTATCTGCCAGTATTCACCCTCAAAGCGATACCCAAACCTTAATCCCTGAGCGTCTAGAACTTTGGCGCTTAGCTCAATTTGATCTTGTGTTGTGCGCTCGTTACCCTGATCTAAATCGCGATACCAAGCAGCTGTATCTGGGCTGAAAGTTAAATAGTAATACCGGCGCGTTTCTCGCTCTAATATCCAACTATTAATTTCAAAACCCATAACAGCCGATGCATTTGCATAGGCATAATCGCCTTTCTGGAACGAGCTATCCCAACCGTCGATCATATCGCCAATAGGCACAGGCTCTGAGCTCGCCACTATATCCAGGTAGCTGTAAAAGCGACCATCGGCATTCGCTATGCAACTTGCACCACATAGCAGCAAACCTAAACTGATATTAACTCTCACCAAGCATGACCCAAGTGCCATCAACGTAACGAACGATATAAACGCTAGGACGCTCTTCACGAATGGTTGCCATCAGGGAACCGCGATAGCGCAAATAGGCAACCGCTTCGCAATCATCACCAGAAACTAATTCATCACGATTATAGGCGCCGCAGGCTGTATTAGTAACTCCGTCGCCGTATTCAACACGTGATGTTGAAAGTAACCCGATCGACTCCGATGCACCAAATAATGTTACCCCGCTACGAAGAACAACAAGTGAGCCAACCTCAATATTCACATTCGACGTTTCAGAATATTCAACGAGATAAGATATATTAAAGCTCTGAGAGTTAGTGCCCGTAGGTATATTCGATAAAATATACTCGTAGTCGTAGCCAAACACGGTGGTTACTTCAAAGTAATTTTTTACTTTGCGAATTAATGAAGAATCAAAAATAGTAGGTGTCAGAACCCGATTTCCTACGTCAGTGACGTAATTCGCAGTCGCCGTTAGATACAGAGCCCCAATACCGAGTTGGTAGGTATCTTCTAGTACCCCATCAAAAGCGGCCTCAGTTCCTTCTTCAAAAGGAACAAGCAAGCCATTACTGTCTGTAGGGAGCGTAATTTTGTAACCACCTTGAGCAGCTACTTCATGATAATCAAGAACTCCCCCCTCAAACTGCAACTGCAAGAAATCATCAAGGCTAGTAATGCCTCCGATTTTAGTAAAAGAACCGCATGCAAGTTCTTCGCGAGCAGTGATGTCAACGGTATCAGACATGGTACAAATCTGGAGATTACTGGTATCTAGATTGGCGTTGTATGGGAATATTCTATAGCGCCCAATACTACCGCCCTTGATTTCGATATCGATATACTCCGCTGTTTCAATGGTATCGTCAGACGTAGAAGTAGTATCGCCTTCATTTATAACAACTTGCTCAGTTGAACGATAAAAAGTGGCTAAATCCGGGACATTTTCTACTAATTCACTTGCCGGACGATTAATGAAAAAATTACTGAACTGCGGCCACTTAGAATCAGAATAATAAACGTTTCCGTTCACTGTGGACGCTTCCATAATAAGGCTTGTGTAATTTTGTAAAGCGGCAGTCCCACCAGTGCTACTCGTAATATTACCTAAATTTTCGCCACTGGATCGCAACCAAAATACGACAGCTGTAGGGTTATAATGAATTTCGACTGTATCGTCATAAGGATCCGCCACTCCAAACAGGCTGGTTTCGAATAGAACTTCTACTTCATGAGCCTCATCATTAATTTCAACATCTAATTTAACTGAAGGCCATGCGACGTCAATACCGCCTGCCTCATCAGTAGAAAATGCTGGGGGCACTTCATAATGGCTATTATAAATTAAACGGAAATGCGGACGCTCTTCCACATCGATCGAGTTCGTTGATGTATCGAACGTTACGTTAGTAGCATTAGTGGACGCGGTCGCATTTAATGCCAGAAAACCTTCGGTATAAATGTCAAACGCCAAATAAGTAGTAACCGAATTTTCAACAATACTACCGGTATCTATGGATTCATAAGATAAAGTCAATGTACCGCTTATAGACACCGTTTTATCACTCGCTGAATATACCAAAGTACGGCCACTAGTCGTCGTTGAACTCGCACAAACAGTTGAGCTATTCAGGCATTCGAGATAGTAATCAATACCGTCGCGAACATCTCGCAACACAGTATCTAATTGCGGTGAAATTGCATTATAGACATCGGTGTACCCCTCGTAATAAAGCTCTAAAGAATCGGCATAACCACCATCAATAAAACTAACCTCATTCGGATTATCACCCTTAAAATTCAAAAAACGCTTATTTAGATCAGTGATAAATGTTTTAGATTTCTCCAAGTTGGTTTGCCAAGAGGCGAGCGACTCAGGCACATCAATTTGGACAGCAGTTAATTCACCATCAATAAAGCTAGCAGCACGATTACGCAACAAGGTACTTGCACGATCTGCTTCCGCAGGAACAATCGTGTTTACGGATTCAAGATAAGCAATGTTGGCGTCAAGTATATCCGCAGCGGCTTCTGTTAACTCGTACAGTGATACTTCACCGCTTGCAGTATTTTTCTGGAAAATCTGACCTTGATTCAGCAGGAACTCTTCAAGTACTAAATTTACGGCGGCGTAGTAATCAACATCACGGTCAACAGCAAGCTTTTGCACGGCTGCCACATAAGCACCATACATTATTCCTTCTTCCAGCATTGAACTTGCTAGAGATGTATCCAAGGCCAGACTGGCCGGTGAAATAGGAGTCGACGAAATAATATCGCTGATACCAAATAATTCAGATACGTGTAAATTCGCTAACTCAATAGAGTATTCAGAATAGAAACCCGTCTTCTCGGTATCGGTAGTGTTATCGCCATTGGCATCAATATAAACAGTCGTTGCAAGCGAGCTAGCCAAATCGGTAATCCAATTGATGTTCACCCGCATAGCTTCAAGTGACTCACCTACCGCCGCACGAATTTGAAAATCCGTATCCAATGGCACATCACCCTTGTAGGCTACAGAACCGCAACCATCAACCAACTCACATTTGTAAGTAGTTCGTCCATCTTTGTTTTCAGCAATCAAAATAAGCGGCGCACCGACATAAGAGGTTGCCAAATTGACTTGATAAAACCCAGTGGTAAGCGAGCTGGTCGTTACTTGCCCCTTGAAGCTGACGTTTCCGTTGGCATCTACATCGGTCTCCGGCTGCCCATCGTAATCCAGAGGCACAGCATGCACCTTCGATAAGCTAATATCACTAGCGCCGACATAACCAGTTAGAAATGTGTTGTCGTCAACAGTACCGCCTTTCGTTGAACTGGAATTACCACTGCATGAGGCGACGAGAGCGGCGGCTAGGGCCAACAAGGTAAAACGTGAGATTGATTTCATATTATTCTTTTACTCATTATGACTGAGTTCATTGTAACTATGCCTATGACACAGAATAGCGAATAGTGTTCTGTTTACGACGATTTTACATAAAAAAACCCGGCAGTTGCCGGGTTTTTGTCTAAGAAGGTCAAGAGCCTTGCAAATTACTGCGCAGCTTTGAACTTTAGACGGTATGCATGTAGCAATGGCTCAGTGTAACCGCTAGGTTGCTCTTTGCCTTTAAATATCAAATCTGACGCAGCTTGGAAGGCAATACCATCGAAACCAGGCGCCATTGCAATATAAGCTGGATCATTAGCATTCTGACCATCAACCACAACAGCCATACGCTTTAAGCCATCTTCAACTTGCGCACGAGTACAGATACCATGCTCTAACCAGTTAGCGATGTGCTGAGAAGAGATACGCAGTGTCGCACGGTCTTCCATCAAGCCTACGTTGTTGATATCAGGTACTTTTGAGCAACCAACACCTGCATCAACCCAGCGAACAACATAACCTAAGATACCTTGGCAGTTGTTGTCGATTTCTTTCTGAACCTGTTCAGCAGTCAATGCAGAGGCTTGTTCAGCCGTCATCAATGGGATAGTGAGAATGTCATCGACAGAAGCGTGCTCACGGCTCTTCAATTCATTTTGAACGGCAAACACATCAACCAAGTGATAGTGCATAGCGTGCAAAGTAGCTGCCGTTGGTGATGGAACCCAAGCAGTGTTAGCACCCGCCTTAGGATGAACAATCTTCTGTTCCATCATTTGGCCCATTTCATCTGGAATTGGCCACATGCCTTTACCGATCTGCGAACGACCTTGCAGGCCAGTTTCTAAACCTGTGTCAACGTTCCAGTTTTCGTAAGCATTAATCCAAGTCTGCTGCTTCATAGTGGTCTTAGGTACAAAAGGACCTGCCAACATTGACGTATGGATTTCGTCACCAGTACGATCCAAGAAACCAGTGTTAATGAACACTACGCGGTCTTTGGCGGCGCGGATACACTCTTTCAAGTTAACCGTGGTGCGACGCTCTTCATCCATAATGCCTACTTTCATAGTGAAGCGTGGCAAGCCAAGTGCGTCTTCGATACGGCCAAACAACTCGTTAGCAAATGCAACTTCTTCAGGACCGTGCATTTTTGGCTTAACAATATTTACAGAACCCGCAGTTGAGTTCTGGAATGGCGCATTGCCTTTCAAATCGTGAATAGCGATCAAAGTAGTGATCATGCCATCCATAATACCTTCTGGAATTTCGCTACCGTCAGCAATCAAAATGGCAGGGTTAGTCATCAAGTGACCAACATTACGGATGAACAGCATCGAACGACCTTTCAGCTTAACGGTTTCGCCGCTCAAGCCGAGGTACTCGCGATCAGGGTTCATTGTACGAGTGAAAGTCTGGCCGCCTTTAGAAACTTCTTCTGCCAAATCACCTTTCATTAAGCCCAGCCAGTTGCCGTAAGTAACAACTTTATCTGCCGCATCTACCGCAGCAACTGAGTCTTCGCAATCCATGGTGGTAGTCAAAGCCGCTTCCATCAGTACGTCTTTAACACCGGCAGTATCGGTAGAACCAACAGGAGTCGAAGCGTCTACTTGGATTTCAAAATGCAGGCCATTGTTCTTCAATAGAATTGACGTAGGAGCAGCCATATCGCCGTTAAAACCAACCAGCTGAGACGCATCTTTCAAGCCAGTCGTTGAGCCGTCGGCTAATGTAACCACTAGCTTGCCTGCTTCAATTGCGTATTTAGTGCTACCAACGTGATCGCCTGACGCCAACGGAGCAGCATCATTTAAGAAGCCACGAGCATAAGCGATAACTTTATCACCACGTACTTTGTTGTAGCCTTTACCTTTCTCTGCACCGTTTTCTTCAGAAATAACGTTCGTGCCGTACAATGCATCGTATAGAGAGCCCCAACGCGCATTGGCAGCGTTCAGTGCAAAACGCGCATTCATAACAGGCACAACCAATTGAGGACCAGCCATTTGACCGATCTCAGGCTCTACACTGGCAGTTTCAGCTTCAAATGCTGGACCTTCAGGTAGAAGATAACCAATTTCTTGCAAGAACGCTTTGTATTCAGCATGGTTGTGCGGCTGACCTTTACGTTCTGTGTGATAAGCGTCGATCTTAGCTTGAAGATCATCGCGCTTGGCAAGCAAAGCTTTGTTTTTTGGTGCTAATTCGTTAACGAGCACATCAAATTCTGACCAGAATTTCTCTGCGTCGATACCCGTCCCAGGAATTGCCTTGTCGTTTACGAAATCGTAAAGCTCACGAGCGACTTGAATGCCACCCTTCTGAACGTAATCAGTCATTGTTTCGCCTCAATCAAGGGGCTCGGAATCTCCCGAACCACAGACCAATGTCACTCACACATCGGTGAATAACGTGAAATTTTAAGGCTGCGGAGTATAACGCAAGTCATTCCGGACTGCTAATGGCTCAAGGCGGCCATTCTCCTCGATTTTTCTACGATGGGCTTCCTGGCTTTCCAGAGAATAGGCATACCTATACAAAACATGTACAAGACCAATTCAAATATGATACAACTAAGATTCAATCAATCGTGGAGATTGCACATGGCATCTAAAAAGCACCCCCAAGCGCAGTTAGAAGATCGTCGCACTCAACTACAACAAGATATCGAAGCCTTTCTAGAAAGAGGCGGTCATATCAACCAGATTGAAAGTGGCTTAAGTGGCGACAAAAGCGCACCAGCCCATTCACTACAAGGTCAGCGACCGAATACTCAAGTGCGTATTCACAGTCCTATCTCGTACGGTTCCTTGTAGGCATAGACACTAACCGCAAGACAAAAAAAGGGCCGCTATCGTTCGATAGCAGCCCTTTTGATTTGACAAAACTAACAGCACATCACAACAGTGTTTCCCATGTCCCATCGATGTAGCGAATAATCCAAACACCACTTTCCTTGGCAATACGACCGTACACGACGTCGCGGAAATTAAGATGGAAAGTCGCATCGTCTATGTTGCGAGTCACTCCGTACTCAGCCACGTTTGAAGTAACACAGCGATCATAATTGCCATCTTTATCCAGAACATAACGATAAGGCTCAGAACCTAACTGGTAATCTAAGTTGGCATAAGCAGTAAGCTCACTATCGACACTACTTGTAGAGCCATCATCTAACGTGAGTGATACACCATCTTTATATATGGCAACGCTGCCATTCTCTCCAAATACTGATTGGGTATTGTAGTTAACCAAGAGACGATCTAATCGCGACCCTGCACCAAGATAGACATCACTTAATGTTAATGAGGAATAATCATGAGATAACGCTGCCGTTACATCAATTGAATCGGCTGTGGGAGCAGTAATTAATACATCAAGCAAACTTCTCGGCTCGGTCGTCGACGTGCGTCCGTCATACTCAAGGACGACTTCGCTAGTAAATCGCGCTGTCGTCAAACCAAGTACTTCAGGATCATAAAGCTCGCCATTGAAGGAAACTTCATCCGTCGACAAATCCGCCAAGGCCAAACAACCATTTTCATCTGGAGCATTTACGGGCCATTCAATAAAGTATGCACCGCGCCCAGGAACATCCAGACGAGCAAACACACCAATCTCCCAAAGATCATTAATGGCTTGCTGCACATCACGCTCAGCATTCAGGCGCTGACGAGGCTCGCAACTTACGACACTCCACGCAGAACCGTTATTCTCTAGCAAACACTGCTCAAGATAATGGGTTGGAATCCGTTCTTCGAAGTCACCATCTTTATCAATGTCGCTCGTATCGGCGCGATAAACGGTTGGATAAAAACGATAGCGATAAGATTCTGCCGACGGCACATAGTAATCAAGATATTCAACACTGTTACCATTCAATACTTCATTGCCTAACTTGTAGGATGCCACGGCCGTTTCGACTTGCCCTTTCACATAAGTAGTCGAAGCTGTTGGATTAAAGAAACCATTGAAAGATGCGAACTCAGACTTTCCATAATAGGACTCTGCATTGGCACTACTAGCCGAGATAAACACGGTGGTGATATTTTGATCATCATTACCTTCATCACCAACAACGTCCGAAATGCGGCCATTAAGAACAACGGTATCGATGTTGTAGTGCATAGACCCAGAGGTCTCAGGATCAGCAACACCGCGATAGAACAAACGGAACGAACCCGTTACTTCGTTCTCCGAGTCTGTCGAAATTGTAGCGGCATCATAAAGACTAAAATCAGACCAACGAATCTCATACCCTAAGATAGGGTTCGAGGCACTATCAGCGGGTGCCGAAACGGCTGCCGTATAGTAAATACGTACGCCTGAGCTAGACAATATGTCGTCATTTGGATCGTCATTAGCGTAAGTATTATCAACGATGAAGTGTAAATCACCTTCGGTATATGTGCCTCGGATCAATATATCAATCGCATTTGAGCTAATTGGCGCTGTATCAGCATCCGTGAGATTCACGTCAGCCACTATGTAGTTCACCGTAATCGCCCCGCCGTTCAGAGTTAACGTTGCCGTTGCTGCGTTATAGCTAGCATCCGTCAACCAAGTCCAACCTGAATCGAGCGTAGGACAGGCGCCATTCAAATAACAATCAACGTAGAGTTCTTGTGTTTGACGGAAAGCCAACACAATTGCGTCGAGATCATCGGCATGAGCTTCGCCAATTGCTTTTAGCTGATCGGTATAGCTGTCAATTTCTGCCTTGTAACCGCTCTCAAAAAAGATCTCTTGATAATCCCGCAAGATATCGACAAAGGCCTTAGTGCGCTGTAAACCAATAGTGAAATCGCTATAGTTAGTGCCAAAAAGATTAGCGAGCGTATCTGGTGTCACCGCCGTTAATGTGTCCGCTGAAAATCCTGCTTGATCAGCTTCAAAACCACTGATCACTGAATCAACAAAACCCTGTACGGTGGCATTACTGACAGTGATTGCAGCTAAGTTATCTTTGGCTAAGGTATACAAATCATCAAGACTCAGTGTTTGGCTTCCACCCATCTCAAACAATTGTCCATCGTTAGCGACTAAATCGGTGCCCACAGCACTTGCATAAGTAGGTAAATCGGACGTTGGCGTGTAACTTAATTCTAAAGATTGCCAAGCAGCCAATAGTGCCCCGTAGCGAATACTATTGATTGCATCAGCGGAATTGGCTTTGCGCCAATCATTAAGTTGGGTTAAATCAGCCGGCTCAGCGGTCTGGATATTGGTAATTCCAAATAAACGGGAGATTTGAGATACCGACTGTTCCACTGAATACGCAGAGTAGTAACCAGTATCTAACCAACCTCCGTCTTGGCTATCTGAGCTAGCTTCGCTATATACTTTCGCAAACGCTAACTGAGCAGCCAAATCGGTTAGCGGTGTAACGCGCACGCGCTCTTTCTCAGCCAAAGCGTAAGCGACAACGCGCCACCCAGGGGTCGTCACAGGGCTATACATTTCACCAAAAGAAACAGTCGTAGAGGCATAAGTACAACCTGCGGCCAATTGACACTTCTGAGACGTTGCAGTGACATCGGCATCGGCATCGGCAACACGGCCGATAATGTCGAAGTATGATAACTCTTCAGCCAAGATAGCGACGGTCGCTTCCGCTTCGCTGTTGGAGGTGTAAGTGGTCGACACCAACTGCTTGTCGCTATTTTCCGCCAAAGTCCCTGCTTCAGTAACCGCAACATAACGGATCAAGGCATCAGAAAAGTCTTCCTGTCCGGCCTGAACATAGACATTAATAAAACTGCTACTTCTAGAACTGCCATTATCACTGCATCCTGCCAATAAAGCGGGAATCAACAACGCACTGCCTAATACTCGTAATTTCAACACACACACATCCTTAACGACGGCCTGCCAACGGGGGTCTGACGGCCAACAAATGCCGCTATCATAGCAGGCTTTAAGCCGACCACTAGCCCGAACAACAAAAGACTAAGTAATGATTTGCAAGCAAAAGGTTCCCCGCGACCAATAATCCGATAAAATGCCGCGACACCTGAAGGGGGCTGTATGCATTTATTCGTAGACCAATTGACCAACGTCGATTTTAGCTATCTTGATCCACACCGAGGTCTCGTCGGAGAAACTTGGTGGGCTTCTGCTGTTTTGGAGGGAGCACTCGATGAACAAGGAATGGTTTGCGATTTTGGAATCGTTAAAAAGACCTTACGGAACTGGCTAGATTTAGAGCTAGATCATCGTCTTCTTATACCGATTCGCTCCTCTGCTTTGCAGCACTGCGTGCATGACGACAAGATCACCCTAACTTGGCACTTCGGTCATGGTCAGCACTTAACCATGACAGCCCCACGCCAAGCCGTCGCCTTAGTGGATGCGGAAGTAATCAATGACCTAACCGTCTCCGAGTGGTCGATCACTCAGTTATCGTCTTCGTTTCCCGGTAGCATTGCCCAGTTATCACTCACCTTTGAGAGCGAAGACATCCATGGCGCTAACTACCACTACAGTCATGGCCTTAAAAAGCACGATGGTAACTGTCAACGAATTGCACATGGTCACCGGTCTCGCATTGAGATATTCATCGATGGTGAACGCAGCCCAAGCCTAGAGCAACAGTGGGCCAGTACTTGGGAAGACATCTATCTTGGAACGGTTGAAGATTTATCGAAGCAAACGGAAGAACATCTGCACTTCCACTACCATGCCCAACAAGGTGAATTTACCCTAAGCCTACCTAAAGATTGCTGTTATCTAATGGATACAGATACGACTGTCGAACTCATTGCTGCGCATTTAGCACAAGAAATAAAACGCGAGCATCCAAATGTCGAAATCTGCGTAAGAGCATTCGAAGGTGTTAACAAGGGCGCAATGGTAGCGCTCTAACCAGCCCAAACGTCGCATTGCATGCATAAAAAAAGCATTCAGAGGAATGCTTTTTTTATGCATGCTTTTATGGATCTAAGGCAAAATACTACACCGCACCTTCCATATTTTGTCTTAAACGCCACTGCCCCCAAAAGAAAACAATCAGGGCAACTGGTACTAGCCACAACAACCATTCATGCATCGAATCAGCAAACTGCTGGCCAAGGAAGAAAGCAACAAAGAACAGTGCTGCAGCCCAAGCGACAATCGACAAGGCATTAGCGAATGAGAATGGTAATAAAGGAACACGTGCAATACCGCAAGCAATGTAACCGAAGGTTCTCAATCCAGGCATGCACCGAATCAGCGCCAATTGATGCCAAGGCGTTTGTTGCAAAGGCTGAATTTGACGCTGAATCATGGGGCTCTGCAGGTGACGCGACAACCAAGGCCATGAATGAGCCAGTCGTCCGAAAAGATAAAGAGCGGTATCGCCAATAAACATACCAGCACAAACAGAAGCAAAAGCTAATTCAGGTGCTACGCGACCACTTGCCGCCAACAACGCTGCACCAATAATCGCCAAATCTTCCAAGGCGAACGTCGATACAATAATGACAAGGACCAACCAATACGGGCTATCGGAGTAACCCAACAAACTATCCAGCATAGAATGTTACCTGTGTGCTTCCTGTATAGAATTATCCGCAACAATAGGAATATGGCGGACAATCTGAAATTTTGACCGGCGATTGTAACAAAAGTGCCTTGTTTGCCTAGGCAAATTATTGTCAATATCAGTTGATCACTTGAATTTGACAGAATTTCAACAAGGAAATTTGCGATTCGGGGCTGAGAAAATAGAAAAAATCCGGTAAAATCCTGCGCCTTCCTAATTCACCATTTGATCCCGTCGAGAGTATCCATGGAACTGTCTGCATTAACCGCAATATCTCCACTAGATGGCCGTTATGGCAGCAAAACTATACCGCTGCGCGCTATTTTCTCTGAATTCGGCCTCATTCGTGCCCGTGTTGAAGTTGAGATCCGCTGGTTGCAACGTTTAGCCGATCATCAAGACATTGCCGAAGTCCCGGCGTTTTCAGCTGCGACCAATGCACAACTTAATGCCATCGTCAGCGAGTTCAGTGAAGAAGACGCTCTACGTATTAAGAAGATCGAAGCAACCACCAACCACGATGTAAAGGCGGTTGAATATTTTATTAAAGAAAAATTTGAAGGCAACGACGAGCTTCAGGCTGTTACTGAATTCGTGCATTTTGCTTGTACTTCAGAAGACATCAATAACCTGTCTCATGGCCTAATGCTCAAAGCGGGTCGCGATGATGTTGTCGTTCCTATGATGAAAGAAGTCGCTGAAGCTATTCGTAAGCTGGCTCACGACAACGCTGAATTGCCGATGCTATCCCGTACGCACGGTCAAACAGCGTCGCCAACGACATTAGGTAAAGAGATGGCGAACGTCGTTGCTCGTTTAGAACGTCAAATCCGTCAGGTCGAGAATGTCGAAATCCTTGGCAAAATCAATGGTGCTGTCGGTAACTACAATGCTCACCTTTCAGCCTACCCAAGTATTGACTGGGCTGATAACGCGCAAGTATTTGTGTCCTCATTGGGCTTAACCTTTAACCCATACACTACGCAAATTGAACCGCACGATTATATCGCTGAGTTATTTGATGCGATGGCACGCTTCAACACCATTCTGCTCGATTTCGACCGCGACATCTGGAGTTACATCTCATTTGGTTACTTCAAACAGCGCACGATTGCTGGCGAAGTTGGTTCTTCTACAATGCCGCATAAAGTTAACCCAATTGACTTCGAAAACTCTGAAGGCAACCTTGGCTTAGCAAATGCTGTATTCGCTCACATGGCGACCAAACTACCTGTATCTCGCTGGCAGCGTGACCTTACCGACTCAACGGTTCTGCGTAACATGGGTGTTGGTATTGGTTATAGCCTATTAGCGTTCCAAGCCAGCCTTAAAGGTATCAGCAAGCTAGAAGTCAACGCTGCGCGTTTAGCGGAAGATCTTGATAAGGCGTGGGAAGTATTGGCCGAGCCAGTTCAAACCGTTATGCGTCGTTATGGCATTGAACAGCCATACGAAAAACTAAAAGCCTTTACTCGTGGCAAAGCGATTACGCGTGACGCTATGATCGAGTTCATTGAAACCCTAGAGTTACCACAGTCGGCAAAAGACGAGCTGAATGCCATGACGCCAGCAAGTTACGTTGGTAATGCCGCGGCACAGGCTAAGGCAGTCTAACCAGTTATTAAAATAACTGATGATGAAAGCCTCCTCTTTGGAGGCTTTTTTTTAACTGACCGTTTTACCATCGATTCCATTCTATTGAGTGATGACTATGCATCTTCTTGGCAACCTAAGCATCGACGAGTTTCTACGTGACTACTGGCAGCAGAAACCCGTATTAATTCGCAATGCATGGCCGAATTTCGAGCCGCTATTGAGCGCACAGGAACTCGCCGGATTAAGTCTCGAGGACGATATTGAGTCGCGCTTAATACTAGAACAAGGGCAAGATGGCCCGTGGGAAATTCGCAAAGGTCCATTCTCAGAAAAAGATTATCGCTCACTCCCCAAAAGTCATTGGACCTTACTGATCCAAGCCATTGATCACTGGGTACCTGAAGCCGCTGAGCTACTAGAGCACTTTCGCTTCATCCCCAGCTGGCGCATTGATGATTTGATGATTAGCTATGCGGTCGATGGCGGTAGCGTTGGACCTCATTACGATCAGTACGACGTATTTCTATTGCAAGCCGAAGGACAGCGGGAATGGAGAATTGGTCAGCACTGCGACGGTAACTCGCCGATTATTGGCAATACCCGTCTGCGAATTCTTAGCGAATTTGAAGAAACCGAACGCTGGGTATTAAATCCTGGCGACATGCTCTATCTCCCCCCGCAACTCGCGCATTACGGTATTGCTCAGGGCGAATGCATGACCTATTCGATCGGCTTCCGAGCACCATCGGTTAGTCAATTGCTTGAAACTAGCCTAGATGTTCTACTGCCGACACTAACGGAAGATAAACGATACAGCGACGCGGGCCTCAAGCAATCCATTTCACCATCACGTATTGATTCTCAGGCAACCGAACGCTTAGCAAAACTGCTAACGGCAGAGCTAATGAAACCAGACACCCTCGCTAAAATTCTTGGCCAGCTGATGACCGAAGCTAAGTACAGCGACCTTCTTCCAGAAGCCGACACCACCCTATCATGGGAAAATTGGATTGAAGCTATCGAAGGTGAAGTATTAATGCGCTGCGAGCATGCTCGCTTTGCTTACTTTACAGACCATAATCAGTGCCTATTCTTCAATCATGGAGAATGCACTGTTCTACCAAAGTCATGCACCCAACTGGTTGCCACTCTGGGCGATTCTCGGCAGTATTCGACAGATCAACTACAACGTCTCGCGCTCGATGATCACGGAAGAAATTTACTGCTGACCCTGTGGGCGCAGCAAATGATCTACGCAGAAGGTGATGTTCAAGGAGTTTTCGATGGAGATTGTAACGACTGACTGGAGTAAACACCGAGAAGCCTTGCGCGACATACGTCGCCGCGTCTTTATTGAAGAGCAAGGCGTACCTGAAGAGCTTGAGTGGGATGATGATGATTTAAGAGCCACTCACTTCATCGTTTATGATGGCAAACGCCCAGTGGCCTGCGCGCGATTGCTAAATAATGGGCATTTTGGTCGAATGGCCGTATTACGCGAGCATCGTCAACAACATTGGGGCAGCCGCCTCTTACGAGCAATAGAGCAACACGCTCGCAGCCACCTCCCCGTAAAGCAGATCAAAGCCAACGTACAAACTCATGCATTTGGCTTCTACCATCGCAATGGTTTCACCGCAAATCCGGAGTTTTTTATGGATGCCGGCATTCCACATTTACCCATGCATAAAGCCGTAGGCTCACCACACCAAGCGGCGACGCTCACGCCCAAAATCGATTCAGAACGATACCAACTGAATGATTTACTCTCAATTTCTAGCTGGCTACAAATTGCACTACAAGGCGGCCCTGTTCGAGTTATTTTACTGATCGAAGATCTGACCCATTCTTTATGGTCGGATACCACACTCCTCAATGCCATCAGTCATTACCTAAGAGCATCACGCCAACGACAAGTTGAAATCATTGTGAGAGCAGAGCACAGTTCACAATCGTCTCATCCGCTAATTAAATTGCAACAACGATTAAGCAGCCGCATAAATGTTAAAGTAAATAGCACCATCAAACACAGCCAAGTATTATTAGAATCTTGGGGCTGGCTTACCTTAATGGATGAAAATAAAGGCTTTGCCTCGATGTCGGATACAGCACGGACTCGACATTATGTCGAAAGAGCGAAGACGCTTTTACAACAAGCAACACCACTGAAAGAGGGTCGGCGCCTAATGATTTAGGCGCTTGCTAAAACACCACTCGAAACACTGAAAACAACACCCTCGCAAATAAGCACCACTATGGTTAGTGACCAGCGTAAGCGTTTGTAGCGATTAGAGTATACCCGGCGAATAATCGCGCGCATTTCGAGCCATAACAAAATAATAAATCCCAACGAGAATAAGCCAGTTGCAAATATTAAAGGGATAAAATATGCGCATAATCCTAATAAAAATACCCCTATAGATGCCACAAGCGTAATACTATCTTTCGCGCCGTATTCATCAGTAATTCCTTGCGCCATGCCCCAGCAACTACCTGCCATAAAGGCCAAAATAGCAAAAGAATACAATCGAAATAATTGTTCGGCGTAATCGACGCCTAAGTACAGTGATGCAGTGGCAGCAACAAAAGGTAACAAACCAGCAGCACCAAGCTTCTCAGTCAAAGTTAACGACATAGAAGGACTCCTATAAAGTCTAAAATCAGACCATCAGTGTAGAATAATATTCAAAAAAAAAGCCACTTTTAAAGTAGCTTTGATATCAAGCGTGGACAATCAAATTACAAAGCCAGCAGCAGTTTAGTAACACGCTCCACATCCGCAGGGGTATCAATGCCGTGCCCTGGTGCCTGATCAATAACCGACATATGGATCTTAGTGCCATACCAGAGTGCCCGTAACTGCTCTAACGACTCAGTTAGCTCTAATGCACAAGGCTCCATTGTTTGATACGCCTTAAGAAATGATACTCGATAGCCATACATACCAATGTGACGCAACACTGGCATGCGGCTCGTTAATGTATCGCGAGATTGCTTGTACAGGTCGCGATCCCAAGGAATCGGAGCACGGCTAAAGGTCATAGCAAATTGACGCTGATCCAGAACCACTTTCACGGCATTGGGATCAAATGCTTCTTCCACATCGTGAATAGGAGTACATACAGAACTCATACCCGCTTCCGGATTATCTAATAAACCCTTCGCTGTTAGTTCAATTAATTCACGCGGAATTAGCGGTTCATCACCCTGTAAGTTAACGATAATAACATCATCAGACCAGCCTTTAATGATTGCAACTTCAGCTATGCGCTCCGTACCATTTTCATGATCAAGAGAGGTCATCACAACCTCTGCTCCAAATGCTTCTGCAGCCAATTTTATACGATCGTCATCCGTTGCAATAACAACCTCTGAAACACCGGCCGCCAATGCACGTTCGTATACATGCTGAATCATTGGCTTACCCGCTAAATCGATTAACGGCTTACCCGGTAAACGACTCGACGCATAGCGTGCTGGAATAACAATTTTATAATCCGACATAGAAGTTAAACCTTATAAAACTCGTGATACCAACGAACAAATTTCTCTAAACCCACTTCAAGCGACGTATTTGGAGCAAAATCGACATCCGCTATCAAATCATCAACGTTGGCATAAGTCGCCAACACATCACCTGGTTGCATATCGAGATAACGCTTATCGGCGGTTTTACCAAGCACCTTCTCAATCGTCTCAATAAAAGTACCGAGTTCGACCGTATTATGATTGCCAATGTTATAAATTTTATACGGCGCAGAGCTACGACTAGTATCTCCAGACTCTGGCGACCAAGCTTCTACACCGGTTGGGATTTTATTGGTGATGCGAGTCACGCCTTCAACAATATCGTCAATGTAAGTGAAGTCACGCTGCATTTTGCCATGGTTGTACACGTCGATGGTTTTACCTTCTAAAATCGCTTTGGTAAAACTAAAGTACGCCATATCGGGACGACCCCAAGGGCCATATACCGTAAAGAACCGCAAACCAGTTGTCGGCAAACCATACAAGTGAGAATACGTGTGAGCCATTAACTCATTTGATTTTTTTGTCGCAGCATACAAAGATACCGGATGATCAACACGGTCTGATGTACTGTATGGAATATGGGTATTTAATCCATAAACTGAACTAGACGAAGCATAAACTAAGTGCTCGATATTGTTGTGGCGACAGGCTTCTAAAATATTAACGAACCCGACTAAGTTACTTTCAACGTAAGCATGTGGGTTGGTAATCGAATAACGCACCCCCGCCTGTGCCGCCAAATGCACAACGCGATCAAATTTATGCGCAGCAAATACAGCATTAACGGCTAGCGTGTCACCCAATTCAACTTGTTTAAATTCAAACTGCGGTAAAGCGTTCAACCAAGCCAAACGACCGTGTTTTAAATCAACATCGTAATAATCGTTTAAATTATCGATACCAACGACTTCGTGACCTTGCTCGATAAAACGCTGACTGGTGAATGCACCAATAAAACCAGCAGCACCAGTAACTAATACTTTCACGATTTAAATTCCTCAAATTCTGGCAACATGGCCTTAATATAGGCTTCTTCTAAGGGCATACGACTGGCTAATATAATATCAGCTACTTCGCGAGCAACGCCCTTTCCACCTTCGGCATCCGTAATTAAATCTGAATGCTCGCGCACCATCCAAAATGCGTCTTTCGGAGCGATGCTCAACCCAACACGACGCATAACTTTTAAATCGATGACATCATCGCCGACATAACATACTTCGCCAGAATCAATCAGTAGCTCATCCATCAATTGCGACAGTACAGCCCACTTATCTTTAGTACCCGGAAAGAAATGTGTAATACCGAGATCCTCTGCCCGTTTTTGCAACGGCGCAGAACTCTTAGCGGAAATAATCGCGGTAACTATGTCGTACTGGTTCAGTAGTTTAATACCAACGCCGTCTTTAACATTGAAGTGTTTAACCTCTTCACCAGAAGCCGAATACGTCAACGTCCCGTCAGTCAGCACACCATCGACATCGAACACCACCATACGAACAGCCCGTGCTTTTTCTTTAATCGCGTTCGGGATGTGCACCATGAGACCAATTCCATTAAATTGAAGAGGCGTTATTGTACCGATTAACGGTGAAAAATGTGAGTCGTTGTCGCAGATAGAAATAAGAAAGTTACAATACTAAAATACTGGAACATAAAAAACGAATGGATTTAGAGAGGTAAATTTAATGGTATCCCCAAGGGGATTCGAACCCCTGTTACCGCCGTGAAAGGGCGGTGTCCTAGGCCTCTAGACGATGGGGACAGAAGGACTAACAGATACGTTTTTGGTGGAGCCTAGCGGGATCGAACCGCTGACCTCAACACTGCCAGTGTTGCGCTCTCCCAGCTGAGCTAAGGCCCCGTCTCAAAACGTGGGCGTATCTTACTTACGCCCCCCAACACTGTCAACAAGAACTTAGAGGAATATTTCCCTAAAACAAGGACTTACGAGACATTGGTTATCTGAAGCCCGCTTGATCAAAAACCAAACGAGCATTTGCACCGATACTTTGTTAATACCGACAAGAAATTACTCTTGCTCAGTAACAGGCTCAGCAGCCATTGCCGCAAGATAACCTTGGTAATCCTTTTCCATCTTCTTTAGCTTTTTCTTACCGACTTCGCCGATAACACCCAGGGCATGACGCACACGTGCACGACTCATATCTGGGCCTAGAATCACCATACTATCGAGTACTGAAATAGTCGCAGAAGTTCCCGCAATGGCGATAAAGAATGGGAATAAGAAATCACGAATTTTAATATCCATTTGCTTAGCTAAGCCAAACAAAGCGGCTTCGATTTCTGCGCGCTCCCAATGGCGAATGCTTTCTAACTGCCATAGTCCGAATTGCAGCACACTCAACAAGCGCTCTTCGTCGTAGGCTTTATGTTCAAATTGTGCAGCAGTCAATGGCGTTAGCCCTGCTAAGAAATGACCCGCCAGTGGAGTCACATCAGAGAAGACTTCCACACGCGGCTGAATATGCGGAATAATTGGAATCAAACGCTCTGGGCGTAAACCCCACGCAGCAAAGCGTTGCGCAAAGGTTTCTGCATCCAGCTCGCGTAGCCACAAACTATTTACCCAACGTAGTTTTTCTACATCAAATACCGGGCCACCCAACGAGATACGTTGAATATCGAAATGACTAAACATTTCGTCACGACTGAACTTCTCGCGCTCGTCTGGCATAGACCAGCCCATGCGACCAAGGTAATTCAATACCGCTTCCGGCATAAAGCCCATGCGCTCGTAAAACATAATAGAAGTAGGGTTCTTACGTTTACTTAGCTTACTTTTATCTGGATTACGCAACAGTGGCATATGACAGATGGTCGGCATTTCCCAACCAAAATATTCGTACAGCAATTTATGCTTGGGCGCAGAACTGATCCATTCTTCACCACGAATCACATGGGTAATCGCCATCAAGTGGTCGTCGACAACGTTGGCTAAGTGATAGGTTGGCATGCCATCCGATTTCATCAAAATCTGGGCATCAACTTGTGACCATTCGACTTCTATACTGCCGCGCAACATGTCATTGATAACACACACGCCCTCTTCTGGTACGCGCATACGGATTACATAAGGGGCACCTGCGGCTTCACGACTTGCCACTTCGTCTGCTGGCAATTCTAAATGCGAGGCTTTTAGTGCGGAGTTTGTACCATCCTGCTGCAACTGTGCACGAATCGTGTCCAATTCTTCCGCAGTACGGTAGCAACGAAACGCGTGACCCGATGACAGCAGTTTTTCAACATGCTCTACATAAATCTCTTTACGTTCACTTTGACGATAAGGACCATACTTGCCGCCGACATCCGGTCCTTCTGACCACTCAATTCCCAACCAACGTAAGCTATCTAAAATTGCTTGCTCAGACTCTGCCGTGCTGCGAACCTGATCGGTATCTTCGATACGTAGAATGAATTCACCACCATGCTGACGAGCAAATGCAAGATTGAATAGCGCTATGTAGGCAGTGCCAACATGAGGATCGCCAGTAGGAGATGGTGCAACGCGGGTACGAACCGTCATAAGGAATCTCTATTTCTGATACAAATAAACAAAAGTGGGCACGATTATAGAGAAATCGCACCCACTTAGCACCGCATCCGAGCAACCTCAGACGAGAAAATAGTCTTAGCTTTAGTTTTTAGCGTTAATTTCTCGTTCCATTTCAGAAAGGATACGAATGACTTGAGTGCTAGCAGACTCCATACGCTCAAGTTCTTTCAACATTTTCACGCGATCTTTATCCTTAAAGGCAGCCATCGCCCTAAAGCCAGAATCGTGTACTTGTCGGTGAGGCTCATCCAAACGGGCAAAGCTAGCAAGATGGCTGTAGCGCTGCTTACCTTCGCCATCGATATACCACTTACCCAAACGACAGTGAGTATGATCCGCTAGAGATTCACATCCCTGTGGTTTGTTTTGCCAAATACATTGATATACCTGAGCTTTCCAAACGACATGATCCAGCTTTGCAGTTTCAATAAAACTTTCACTCGCGGTATGAGAGAAACTATTGGAAACATGACGTGATACATCCCCTATTGCATTGATGTGCTCAGAAACCAAACGGACTTCATCGGATAAAGCAGCCCCATGATCCCCAACGGCTCCAATACCTTCAGACACCCTGTCGACTTCGCTACCCACGGTTGAAATCAAACTTCCGATCTCAGCCGTCGCTTCTGCTGTTCGTTGAGCAAGCGTGCGTACTTCGTCCGCAACAACAGCAAAACCACGCCCTTGCTCGCCTGCCCGTGCCGCTTCAATCGCAGCATTCAAAGCCAACAAGTTAGTTTGTTCTGAAATGCCTTGAATTAAACCGACAAAATTCTCAATACCCGACGCGACATTCTTTAGACCACTAACAGCCTCGGAGGCATCCGCAGATTTATCGCGAATATCATTCAACTGAGTGGCTAGATTCGCCAGCGTTCCGCGAATATCTGAGACCTTAGCAACAGAAGCATCAACTTGTGCATTCTCACCAGCAAGACGAGCCGCAGACGCTGCAAGCGTGTTGCGAATTTCATCTACTGCGACTGAAGAAGAAAACCATAATTTTTGCAGTGAGGTCGTATATTGCAACTGCTCTAAACTATATTGACTACGCATATCCGCGACAATTTTGATTTTACGTAGAACTTCATTCTCGCGCTCCAACAATTCCAACCGGCGACGCATAGCCTCAACTTCGGCCAACGACGGCCCTAATTCTTTTTGTTTGAAAAACACCGACACCCCCAAACCACCCAATTTGAACACTAAATCCCTATGGCATAGGCCACCTCATATGCAAATTAACTATAGTAGATAGTCAAAAAGTAGCCAGACAGCATACGTTGCCGATGTTCGATAAATTTCGAAAAGGAAGATTAGGAAGATTAGGAAGATTAGGAAGATTAGGAAGATTAGGAAGATTAGGAAGATTA
>NZ_JAWUWR010000046.1:0-15079 GCF_034111725.1 Thalassolituus sp.
CGTTGCTTTCGATGCCAACGCCGATGAACGTGATACGCGTGGGTTCATCTCAATCACGACCATACGGCCATCTTTAGGATTCAACCCAAACTGAACGTTAGAACCACCGGTTTCTACACCGATTTCACGCAGTACGGCCAAAGAGGCATCACGCATGATTTGGTATTCTTTATCGGTCAGCGTTTGCGCCGGCGCAACGGTGCTCGAGTCCCCGGTGTGAACACCCATAGCATCGAAGTTTTCGATTGAACAGATGATGATGCAGTTGTCGTTTTTGTCACGAACAACTTCCATTTCATATTCTTTCCAACCGATCAAAGACTCATCGATTAGCAACTCATTGGTTGGCGACAAGTCCAAACCGCGAGTACATATTTCTTCGAATTCTTCTTTGTTGTAGGCGATACCACCGCCCGTTCCGCCCATCGTAAACGACGGACGAATGATACAAGGAAAGCCCAAATCTTTTTGTACTTGGCGAGCTTCTTCCATGCTATGCGCAATGCCCGCACGCGGACATTCCAAACCAATTTTCTTCATCGCTTTATCGAAACGGCTACGATCCTCAGCTTTATCGATGGTATCGGCATTGGCACCGATCATCTCAACACCGAATTTCTCCAGCACACCAGCGGCTTCTAAACCCAGCGCACAGTTCAGCGCTGTTTGGCCACCCATGGTTGGTAGCAAAGCATCCGGACGTTCTTTTTCGATGATTTTAGTGACCGCTTCAACCGTAATCGGCTCGATATAGGTTGCATCCGCCATCGACGGATCGGTCATGATCGTTGCTGGGTTAGAGTTCACCAGAATTACACGGTATCCCTCTTCACGCAGTGCTTTACAAGCCTGCGCTCCAGAATAGTCAAACTCACACGCCTGGCCGATTACAATCGGGCCCGCGCCGATGATCAATATACTTTGTATGTCAGTACGTTTTGGCATTACTCAGTCAATCCTGTTATTGCGCGGCTTTGGCGGTTTTAATCAATTCAATGAAGCGGTCAAATAGCGGCGCCACATCACGCGGACCTGGGCTCGCTTCAGGGTGACCTTGGAAGCTAAACGCTGGCTTATCGGTACGACGAATACCTTGCAACGTACCGTCAAACAATGACTTGTGAGTCGCTACTAAGTTCGCCGGCAAAGTTGCCTCATCCACTGCGAAACCATGGTTCTGGCTAGTAATCATCACTCGGCCAGTATCAATATCTTGAACGGGATGGTTACCACCGTGGTGACCATGACCCATTTTTACAGTTTTCGCACCTGATGCCAGTGCCAGCAACTGGTGACCTAAACAGATACCGAAAACAGGAATATTGGTTTCTAAGATTTCTTGAATCGCTTTGATCGCGTAATCACATGGCTCTGGGTCACCAGGGCCATTAGATAGAAATACACCATCAGGATTCATGGCTAGCACGTCTGCTGCAGAGGTTTGCGCAGGTACAACCGTTAGGTCACAGCCACGCTCTGCTAGAAGGCGTAAAATATTTCGCTTAACACCATAATCGAAAGCAACAACCTTATACTTAGGGGCTGTTTGTTCACTAAAACCTTGGCCCAGTGTCCAATCACCTTGCGTCCACCGATAGGCTTCTTTCACCGTAACTTCTTTCGCTAGATCCATGCCTTTCAAGCCAGGGAAGGCTTTAGCGGCTTCAATGGCGCGAGCGATGCCGGCTTCACTGTGCGAATCGTCGGCCGCTAGAATACAACCGCTTAGTGAGCCTTTTTCGCGCAGGATGCGTGTTAGGCGACGAGTATCGATGTCAGAAATGCCACATACATTATGCGATTTCAAATATTGATCCAGCGGCTGCTGGCTGCGAAAGCTAGATGCAATCAAAGGCAAATCACGAATAATCAAACCTTTGGCATGTACTGCGGATGACTCTTCATCTTCATCATTGGTGCCGTAACTACCAATATGAGGATAGGTTAACGTAACCATCTGGTTGGCATAGGAAGGATCGGTAAGGATCTCCTGATAACCGGTCATGGAAGTGTTAAATACCACTTCCCCCACAGATTGACCTTCAGCACCAATGCTGATGCCTTTGAAGATACTGCCATCTTCAAGAGCTAGAATCGCTGGCGTAGACAAGACTCATTCCCCGAACTGTAAATAAACTGGCGTGCGTCTGTATCAGGCAGGCCCAGACTGGACGTGGCAAAACCATCAGTCGTAAAAAAGCGGAATGGCGACATCAACTGACTCCATCCCGCTTTTCACTGATTTTTTCGGCGTCTTTTCGACTGCCGTGATACACACTAGAACTAACCCTAAATGGTACTAAAAAGGGCGGCTTGTGTCCATTTAAAATGCCACTTGAGACATTGGCCCTAACTGCACCGAATTAGCACCTTATGACCACTTGTTTTGTTGAAATATGTAACTTGTCGCATCAAGACAATGCTTAACAAGCCATTACCATAAAAAATTAATACTTAGTTATCAGAAATGATACTTGGCCCTTCCAACTGAGTTCGGGCCAAGCCACTATGACTCCATATAAACTATGACTTTACGTACCGACAAAATAGGATGACCAAAAGATCTAGCCGTCGCTTCAGGCCGATTGCTAGACGGTCGAGTTACCAAAGGCCCAATTCTCCTACATGGGCCTTTTGCATAGTTATTAATTTACAAGGAAAGAGGATGCTGCATGCCTGCTGCTGTCGAAGGTCGTCGACGCTTACAACCAGACGAACGAAAGAAATTGTTATTAAACGATGCCATTGCAGTGTTTGCTCGCCGCGGCATAGGACGCGGAGGCCATACAGAAATAGCACAACAAGGTGGGGTGTCCGTTGCGACGGTTTTTAACTACTTCAACACACGTGAAGCGCTCGTTAGTGCGGTGCTCGATGAAGTTGAAAGTTTCTTACTAAACCTAGCTGAACGCGTGTACGAGGAAGCGGAAAATCCAGTGGATGGTATCAAAAATCACATCCAAGCCTTTCTTAGAGCGTGTGAAGAAAATTCAAACTACATCAAAGTATGGCTTGAGTGGAGTGCATCTGTGCGCGAGGACACTTGGCCGCGCTATATCGAGTTTCAAACTCGCCTACTCGAAATCATCACTGCTCAAATAGAGCTCGCGATTAAAGAAGGCTTGCTCATTGACGGTTTAGCACCAATAGAACGGGCCAGATGGGCAATTGGTAACGCTCACATGCTAGTGTCTATGGTCTTTAGCCCTATGGGGAAGCCCGAAGGTATGGAAGAAATGGTAGAACGTGGCTTTAACCACATCATTGGGATCCGCGAGCAATAAAGTATTAATCTACACCTTAGGCTGACATGGTTTGCGCTATGTTAGCTACCTTCTCTAGACGATTACCCAAGCGTTGGTTAGGATGGCGGCGAATAATAACGGCACACTTCTGTGCCCATCACTTCGGCGAGAAAATAAACGTGCGCTCTCTATTTTTAACCACTGTCACATTACTAACAGCATTAAGTTTGTCGTTCACGGCAAATTCTAGCGATCTTAAAGCCACAATTATTAATGACAATATTCCCTGGAAAGCAGGCAAGGTCGGTGACGATATCGGCGAAGTCAGCACTTGGCGTCGTAAAGTAGAAGGAGCAGATGTTCAGCAGTTCCGTGGAGAAATCATCATCCCGCAACCGGCTTTGCACGTTTTACTCACACTTGATAATTCCGAAGACTTGTCGGACTGGGTGTTTCACTGCCAAAAAAGTGATCGAGCCCTAAATCAATACGTATACATGGAGTATTCCGGCATCTGGCCTGTGGCAGACCGCTATGTAACGCTAACCAATAAGGCATCGATCAAAGATGGGGTGATTAATATCCAAAGTACGAATGTTCCAGATGTGGTTCCGGCTCCAAAGGGCATGGTGCAAATCAGCGAATTTAATAATTTATTCGAAGTCACTCCCCTACCGAATGGCAATACCAAAATTCGCTTCACCACATTCGTAGACTTATCCGGCGGCTTACCAAGTTGGATAGCAAATATGGTATCTAAAAGTGCACCTAAGGTAACACTGAGCGAGATGCGCGATTTGCTAGAGAGCAACCACTGGGATTACAGCAACGCCTCTATTGACGATTTAACTTCCTCTTTTGATCCCATTCGCGACGAATTAAAGAACTTACTAAGCAAGCAGCTAACAGCAGCTGAGTAACTTATGCTTTAAACAAAAAACGCCGGCTAAGCCGGCGTTTTTTTATTCTTACACTTAACATTAAAAGCCAAGTACATCCTGCATATCGTATAAACCGGTAGGCTGTGAGCCAATCCATTTAGCTGCACGCACAGCTCCTTTGGCAAAAGTCATGCGACTTTGTGCTTTATGAGTAATCTCCACACGCTCACCTTCGGTAGCAAACATCACAGTATGGTCACCAACAACATCACCACCGCGAATGGTTTCAAAACCAATTTGCTTGTGTGGACGCGCGCCGGTTTGGCCTTCTCGGCCATAACAGGCGACTTCGTTTAAATCCCAACCCATAGTTTCTGCAACCACTTCGCCCATGCGCAAAGCAGTACCAGACGGCGCATCAACCTTGTGACGATGATGCATCTCGATCACTTCAATATCACTATCGTCGCCCATAACCGAGGCAGCCATGCGCAGTAAATTCAAACAGAGGTTTACACCAACCGAGTAGTTAGGAGCAAAGACAATACCCATATCACCCGCAGCTGCTTTTAAACCAGCCTTCTGAGCATCGGTCAAACCAGTCGTACCGATAACAATGCATTTGCCAGCTTGGCGACAAAGCTCAACATTAGCCATAGTGGCTTCTGGCGAGGTGAAATCAATCAACACATCAAATTGGTCGATCACCGAAGTTAGATCTGTCGTGGCCGCAACATTTAGCACTGACCCCAAACCAGCGATAGCACCAACATCAACTCCTGCCATTGGATCACCCGCTAGCACAATAGCTGCGCCCACTTGCGCTTGTTCATCGGCGTTGACTGCTTCGATCAGCACTCGCCCCATACGTCCGGCGGCACCGGTAATAGCAATACGTGTCATGACAGGGTTCCAGAATTGAAAATAGGAATTAGGAAAGGATGTAAGGATATCGGGAATTTAACAGTGATGCGAGACAGAGGCGCTAGTTGACCTCGATTGATGTCTATCAAACGAGCTAGCACCTCAGCCAATCGGGCGTTAGATTTCTTCGAAGAAACGTTTCACGCCTTCAAACCAAGTCTTCTTTTGCGGAGAGTGCTTATCACCACCCTTTTCGCCATTGAGAGACGCTTGGAATTTCAACAACAGATCTTTTTGCTCTGATGTTAAATTCACTGGCGTTTCTACCTGAACTCGGCAAAGTAAATCGCCCGCCGTACCACCGCGCACAGGGACTACGCCCTTGCCACGCAAACGGAACAACTTGCCGCTTTGAGTTTCCGCAGGAATCTTTAGCTTCACTCGACCGTCAAGGGTCGGTACCTCTAGCTCCCCCCCCAATGCCGCATCAACAATGCTGATAGGGACATCGCAATAAAGGTTACGACCATCACGATGGAACAACTCATGCTCACGCACACTAACCTGTACATATAGATCGCCCGCAGGCCCGCCCATTGCACCCGCTTCGCCCTCTCCAGACAAACGAATACGATCACCGGTATCAACACCTGGTGGAATCTTAACCGACAATGTCTTGGTTTCTTCTTTAACACCACGACCATGAGAGCTAGTACATGGGTCTTCAATCATGGTGCCCTGACCACGGCAACTCGGACAAGTTTGCTGCACAGAGAAAAAGCCCTGCTGCATGCGTACTTGGCCTTGACCATGACAGGTGCCACACACTTTTGGCTTAGTGCCAGCTTTAGCACCGCTACCGTCACAAGTTCCACAAGCCGTTAACGTTGGAACGCGAATCTTTTTCTCAACGCCACGAACAGCCTCTTCCAACGACAAGTCCATGGTGTAACGTAGATCTGAACCACGCTGTGGGCCGCCGCGACCACCGCGACCACCTCCACCAAAAATATCGCCGAAAACATCACCGAAGATATCGCTGAAGTTACCGCTGCCGCCACCAAAACCACCGGCCGCGTTCGGATCTACTCCCGCGTGACCATGCTGGTCGTAGGCTGCGCGTTTCTTCTCATCGCCTAATATTTCGTAGGCTTCGGTAGCTTCTTTAAATTTTGCGTCGGCATCTTTGTCATCTGGATTACGATCCGGATGATATTTCATGGCCAACTTACGGTAAGCCTTTTTAAGGTCTTTACCATCGACGTCGCGACTGACGCCTAATATTTCGTAATAATCTCGCTTCGACATGTCATCACCTGTTGTACTGCCCCCCAGACGACCGCGATTTACGCCTTAAGGGGGGATTATTCAGTGCAGTTTTGTGTTCGGTTTTGCCCAATACACAGAGTACCGGCACGTAATAACTAGGAAACTTTTTACTCAAACTAATGAAGCAAAAAAACGCGACAGCCCTCTAGGAAGACTGCCGCGCCCCTGTCAATCAGTGGCCTGCGGCCCTGATTACTTGTCTTTCACTTCTTCAAACTCAGCATCAACCACATCATCATCTTGCGCTGATTGGTCACCGCCTTGTTTAGCGCCTTCGGCGGCTTGTGCTTGCTCTGCGTATAACTTCTGAGCTAAAGAAGCTGAAGCTTCAGTTAGCGCATTGGTTTTCGCTTCAATCTCAGCGATATCGTCGCCTTTAAATACCGCTTCAAGATCAGTGATTGCTGCTTCAATCGCAGATTTCTCTTCAGCAGTGGCTTTGTCGCCAGCTTCTTCTAGAGTTTTGCGAGTTGCGTGAATCAAGCCATCCGCCGTATTGCGAGCTTGCACTAGGCTTTCGAATTTTTTATCCGCCTCGGCGTTAGCTTCAGCATCCGCTACCATTTTCTCGATTTCTTCATCGCTCAAGCCTGAAGAAGCCTTGATCACGATAGACTGAACTTTACCAGTCGCCTTGTCTTTCGCACTCACATTCAAGATACCGTTGGCATCAATGTCGAACGTCACCTCAATTTGTGGCATACCACGTTGAGATGGCGGAATATCAGCCAAGTCGAAACGACCTAGCGACTTATTCTGCGCCGCTTGCTTACGCTCACCCTGCACTACGTGAATCGTTACTGCCGTTTGGTTGTCTTCAGCCGTTGAGAACACTTGTGATTTCTTAGTAGGAATCGTGGTGTTCTTATCAATAACTGGAGTTGCAACGCCACCCATGGTTTCGATACCCAGTGTCAGCGGTGTCACGTCTAACAGTAATACGTCTTTTACATCACCTGAAAGAACCGCACCTTGAATTGCTGCGCCTACGGCAACCGCTTCATCTGGGTTCACGTCTTTGCGTGGCTCTTTACCAAAGAAATCAGCAACCGCTTTCTGCACCATTGGCATACGAGTCTGACCACCAACCAAGATGACTTCATCAATCTCAGAAGCGCTCAAACCAGCATCTTTAAGTGCCATGGCGCAAGGATCCATAGAACGCTTAACCAGCTCTTCAACCAAGCTTTCTAATTTCGCGCGAGTCACTTTCACATTTAAGTGCTTAGGACCTGATGCATCAGCCGTGATGTATGGCAAGTTCACATCAGTTTGTTGCGAAGAAGACAACTCAACTTTGGCTTTTTCTGCACCTTCTTTTAGACGTTGTAACGCCAAAGGATCGTTGTGCAAATCAATGCCAGTGTCTTTCTTAAATTCTGCTGCTAAATATTCGATTAAACGTAAATCGAAATCTTCACCACCCAAGAAAGTATCACCGTTCGTTGCCAATACTTCGAATTGTTTTTCGCCATCAACGTCGGCGACTTCAATAATGGAAATATCGAATGTACCACCGCCTAAGTCGTAAACCGCAATCGTACGGTCACCACCAGTTTTATCCATACCGTACGCTAAAGCTGCAGCGGTTGGCTCGTTGATAATACGTTTCACTTCCAAGCCTGCGATTTTACCCGCATCTTTAGTTGCCTGACGCTGAGAATCGTTAAAATAAGCAGGAACAGTAATAACGGCATCTGTTACTTTTTCGACAATATAATATTCAGCGGTCTTTTTCATTTTCTTCAGAATTTCTGCAGAAATTTGTGGCGGTGCGAATTTTTGATCGCGTACAGCAACCCATGCATCACCGTTATCTGCTTCAATGATTTTGTACGGCACCATAGAGATGTCTTTTTGTACAACGTCATCTTTAAATTTACGGCCAATTAAACGCTTAACCGCAAACAAAGTATTATGCGGATTAGTGACTGCTTGGCGCTTTGCAGATTGCCCCACTAAAACTTCTTCATCGGCATAAGCGACGATGGAAGGAGTGGTGCGATCGCCTTCTGAGTTTTCAATAACTTTTGGTTTGTCGCCGTCGAGGATTGCCACACATGAGTTGGTGGTTCCGAGGTCAATACCGATAATTCTACCCATACTATTACTCTCCAAATCTCTGGGCGTTAGGCCCAAACATTGTAATGATTAATTGTGTTGTTCGATGACTTCTATATTGGTGCTGGAATTTCTATTTCAAGGCTATACCAGTACAAAAATTAAGCTTTTTCGTCTATTTGTGCCGCGCCTTTACTTACCATCACCATCGCTGGACGCAACAAACGACCGTGCAATGTGTAGCCCTTCTGCATAACCGCAATCACAGTATTTGGGGCCAAATCTGGATTTTCAATCATCGACATTGCTTGATGAAACTCCGGATTAAAGGTTTCACCTTCTGGATTAACAACATCAACGTTGAAGCGAGCCAGTGATGAAATAAAACCACTCAGCGTCATTTCAATACCATCACGAATTGCCTTGGTCGCTTCTTCTTCTGGCGCTGCTGCAAGGCCGCGCTCTAAATTATCAACGACACCCACCATCTCAGCGGCGAATTTTTCCAAACCAAACTTATGTGCTTTTTCGACATCAAGTTCAGCGCGGCGACGTACATTTTGCATTTCTGCTTGGGTACGCAACATTTGCTCTTTGAGCTCAGCTATCTCTTTTTGAGCATCCGCTAGAGCCGTTGATTCAGGCGAAGCGTCCGCTGCGTCCTCGGTTTCAGCAGCAACATCAGGGCCTACCTGCTCCAGGCTCTCGTCTTGAATCTTTTGCTCGTCTGACATGTATCTATCCTCACTCACATACAAGAAATCTGACTCCTATATGGGGGTCACAAACTGTGTTTCAAGGGCATCACGATAAACTTCACTTGACAATAGGCACTACTGTATATAAAAACACTGTATATCCATTCAGATACTGGAGCGCACCCATGCTAGCAAATCTGTCCATTCATCAGTTTGCCCTCGTCGAACATATGGAATTAGAGTTCGGCTCAGGAATGTCCGTCATCACCGGAGAAACCGGAGCCGGTAAGTCCATTTTGCTCGACGCCTTAGGTTTAGCCTTGGGTCAACGAGCAGAAGCAGGGTGCGTGCGCAAAGGCGCGAGCAAAGCCGAGGTATGCGCCACATTTAAGACCAACTCCAATGCTCAGGCATGGCTGCAAAGTTATGACTTTCCGAGTGATGATGAAGTAATTCTGCGCCGCATCATCTCGGCCGAAGGTCGTTCACGAGGCTACATCAATGGCCGTCCAGTACCGGCAAATGATCTAAAAGAAATTGCTAGCCATTTAATCGATGTTCACTCACAGCATGCTCATCAACGTTTATTAGAAAAAGATACTCCGCGACAACTGCTGGATAGCTATGCCGGACTATCTGAGCATACGACCAAAGTCAGTGGGTTATATCGCAAATGGCAAACTGAGTACCGTAAATTGCGCAACCTGCAAGAAGAAAGCGCCGAGCTTCAAGCTCAACGTCAGCTATTAACCTATCAAGTTGAAGAGTTACGTGAACTGGCGATTGGCGAACTTGAACTGGATGAACTTGAAGCCGAACACAAACGTTTAGCCAATGCCGAGAATACCCTTTTGAGCGGTCAGTCTGCGGTTATTGCCTGCCTAGGTGACGATAACAGCGAGCAAGCCGCCACTCAGATGGTCTATCAAGCGATTCATCAGCTGCAACAAATTGATGATCGCCACCCACATTTAGAAGAAGCCCGTGATCTCTTACAGCAAGCGCATATCCAACTAGAAGAAGCCGGCAACTCACTGCAGCGCTATCTGGAAGGTGTCGATATTAATCCGCACCGTTTACAGCAAATAGAAAGCCGGTTAAGCGACATCTACACTATGGCGCGTAAGCACCACATTAATGCTCAGCAAGTGTATGCGCATTGGCAGGAACAAGAACAAGCTCTCGCAGCTTTGTCGTTATCCGATGAAGACCTAGCGGAATTGCGTGCAGAAGTAGAATCACTGTACCAAGCCTTCTTAAGCGAAGCCCAAGCCTTAAGCAATGCCCGCATCCATGCCGCAACACAAATGGACAAAGATATTGAAGCCCATTTTGAAGCGTTATCCCTCGGACGTGCACGGTTTATCACCCAAGTAATACCCCAAGATATCAAGCAAGCACAAAGTCACGGGATAGATGATATTCACTTCATCGTACAAACCAACCCAGGCATGCCTGCAGGCCCATTGGCAAAAGTAGCGTCTGGCGGTGAATTATCGCGCATTAGCTTGGCGATTCAGGTCGTGACCGCAGCCACCAGTAAAGTCCCAAGCCTAATTTTCGACGAAGTAGACGTTGGTATTGGTGGCGGCACTGCTGAACGTGTTGGTCGCCTAATGCGTAAGCTTGGCAGTAATAGCCAAGTCATGTGCGTTACCCATCAACCGCAAGTGGCTGCCCAAGCGCATCAACACTTCCAAGTCAGTAAGGTCAGTGGTGATGAAGCCACTCATACGCGCATTCGCGAACTGAGTAACAAACAAAGGGCTGAAGAACTCGCACGTATGTTAGGCGGTATCGAAATCACCAGCCAGACCTTAGCCCATGCATCTGAAATGCTGGCTCTGGTGCGCTCTTAATCCATTGCTATGGCATTCAATATAAAAGTAGCGCCCATAAAAAAACCGCACTGCAGTAATGCAGTGCGGTTTTTTTAAAATTACAGCCAGCTTATTTTTTACGAACGTAAAGCACTAAGCTGTGATCAACCAAATCGAACCCATGCTGCTCAGCAATTTCGTGCTGTAAGCGTTCGATTTGTGAATTAGTAAACTCGATAACAGTACCATCATCGACGTTAACCATATGATCATGGTGTTCTCCGCGCGCCAACTCAAACACCGAGTGACCACCATCGAAGTTATGACGAGTAACCAACCCAGCGCTTTCGAACTGGGTTAATACACGGTATACCGTCGCCAAACCGACATCTTCGCCCGCTTCAATTAACGCGCGATAAACATCTTCTGCACTCATGTGAGCATCTGGATCACTCTCCAAGATACTAAGAATTTTGACACGTGGCAGCGTGACTTTCAGGCCTGCCTTGCGCAATTCCACGTTTTGATCGGACATTGCCTTCCTCGAATATTTCACAGCAAGTTGAATTATCAGGTATCATCTTGGTCCTAGCTGAAAGCAACCAAAGAGACAGTACCCTGATCATGCGAGCCCTAATTCTGACCGGTTTACTTGGTTTTGCAACCCTTTCCGGCTGCACTTTTCCCGGTGTGTACAAGCTCAACGTCCAACAGGGCAATATTGTTACCCCTGAGATGCTAAGCCAACTCAAGCCTGGCATGAACCAACGCCAAGTAAGTTACGTAATGGGCAACCCTGTTATACGTAACCCTTTTGAGCAAAAACAGTGGGATTACATCTATACCTTAGAGCAACGCGATAAGGTAGTGAAAGACTACCATGTAATCATTCACTTCAATGACCAAGGTCTTTATACCCACTATTCTGGCGATTTACCTGCTGAAGATTTCAATGAAACGAACCAGCTCAACTCACTACCAGAAGAAGAACGAAATCTTAATACCGTTCCTACCGACCTCTAAGTACCAGCTGTAAATCAAGCCCACTGTGAGTGGGCTTTTTTGTGCCGCACTCACCACCAGCCTTAGCCTTTCGCCGCCTTTGCTGCGCGGTTAGCGCGCGCTTGCTTAGGATCGATAATCAGCGGGCGATAAATCTCTACACGGTCGCCAGCGCGTAATATCTCACCTTCTGCATCGCGTATAGCCTTACCAAAAATACCAAACTTAGCATCCGCTAATACCAACTCGGGGAATTCGGCTTCAATACCCGACTGACGTACCGCATCTGACAAGGTCGTGCCCTCAGGCACTTCAACTGCGACAATTTTTTGCTTATGAGGTAAGGCGTAGGCTACCTCGACCTGAATTTTCTCAGCCATAAATCTCATTCGCTCGTTTTACAAAAGAGTCAACCATAGCCCCAGCAACTTGTTTAAACAGGGCCCCCATAGCAGCCCCAGTGATAAAATTGCCCATTTCAAACTCCATATCCAACGACACCTTACAAGCCTCATCCGATAGTTTCTGAAAGCGCCAAGTACCCGTAAAACGACTGAAAGGTCCTTCCAGTAATCGAATATCCATACGCTCCGGGCGTACAAGGTCATTGTGAGTACTGAAGCTATGTTGCAATCCAGCCTTACTGATGGTCAGACGTGCCTCAATAAAGTTGTCATCTTCATCCAGCACCTCTGTCGCTTGGCAACCCGGCAAAAACTCGGGATAGCGGCGCACATCATTTACTAGATCAAACATTTCTTCCGCGGTATGCATCACTAATGCACTGCGCGTAATAGTCGTCATTCGCTTACCTTTTGGTTGCCAGAAGCATCATAAGATGCCGTGGATAAAAACAAAGAGCACCGCTGCAGGTGATACAAACCGAATCATAAAACGCCAGATTTCAAAAATCGCGGTGTTATTAACCCTAGCTTCATCCGCAACGCTGCGACGGCTCAAAAACCAACCCGCAAACAGCGAAATCAACACACCACCTAGCGGTAACAGAATGTTGGCAGTTAAGAAATCGAGTACGTCGAAAAATGTCTTGCCTGTAATTTGAAAGTTCACGCTTTCTGTTGACGGGTATTGCATTTTCAACTCAGTGACATCGGCATAAGCAAACCACTCAGCCGCGGGCAACTGAACACTCGTTGCATCAGCCTGCTCTGCTAATGTTGGTGTTACATGAACGAAAAATTGATTATCCGACCAATCATTAAACGAGAAAACCGTGCCGATACCTAAAAACCAAGCCAGAGCACAAACAATGAAGGTTGACCGACCGCGACCAACACCCTTCTCAACACACCAAGCCACCGCAGGCTCAGCAATAGAAATCGCAGAACTCCACGCCGCGATCACAACAAGAACAAAGAACGTTGTGCCAATCAAAGCGCCACCGGGTAAACCACCAAAGGCGATAGGCAAGGTCTGAAACATCAGCCCCGGGCCAGCCCCCGGCTCTAAACCGTTAGTAAATACAATCGGGAATATCACTAAACCAGCGGCTAATGCCACTAGCGTATCGAGAATACCCACGGCCAAAACAGTCTTACCCAATGATGCATCTGCTGGCATATAAGCGCCGTACGCCATGATAGCGCCCATACCTAAGCTCAAGGTGAAAAACGCGTGTCCTAAAGCCACGACGACGCTTTCTTGTGACAACTTACTGAAATCAAAACTAAATAAGAAGTTAAACCCTTGGCTAAAACCCGGCGTCGTTAAGCTGTAGCCCAAGAGTAGAATCAACATAATAAACAACAGCGGCATCATAATACGCACCGCATTTTCCAAGCCGCGATGCACACCACGCGCAATCACAGCCCCTACTAATACCATAAAGATGGTGTGATAAAGCATTAACGACTGAGGATCCGCGAGCAGGTCACTAAATACCGCTCCCGCACTTTCACCGCTAATGCCAGTAAAAGTGCCTGTCGCCATCTTTACTGTGTAATACACAGTCCAGCCCGCAATCACACTGTAAAATGACAGAATACAAAACCCAGCCACAGCCCCCATCCATCCAATACCGGCAAACATACGCGGCGCTTTTGCCGTCGCTGTGAGGCGCTCCATGGTATGAATCGGACTCATACGCGCCTTACGACCAAGTAGCACTTCCGCCATCATGATCGGAATGCCTGCGGTTAAAATGCATAGCAAATACACCAATACAAATGCGCCGCCGCCGTTCTCACCAGCGATGTAGGGAAACTTCCAGATATTTCCCAAACCAACTGCCGATCCTGTCGCAGCCAAAATAAACGTCCAGCGACTGCTCCAGATGCCGTGCATACCGCGCTTATCTGCCGTCATATTCATATCCTTTCTTGTAATGCGCGTATTGTCAGGGATTTACCCCCTACGCTCAAGGGCGCAGGCTACCTACTGCCCTTTCACCACAGTGTCAGTTATAATCAGCGCCATGAGCACAAACAAAAAACCTAAGTCCGGTGGCGGCACCATCGCACAGAACAAAAAAGCCCGTCACGACTACTTTCTCGAAGACAAACTCGAAGTAGGTCTGGTTCTTACCGGCTGGGAAGTAAAATCCCTGCGTGAAGGCAAATGCCAACTCGTCGACTCTTTCGTCCAAATTCACAACGGTGAAGCTTGGCTACACGGTGCATTGATTTCACCGTTACAGCAGGCCTCTACGCACATAGTGACCGAGCCGCGACGCGAGCGTAAGTTACTGATGCACCGCCGTGAAATTGATCGATTGGTACAAAAAATTCAGGCCAAGGGTTACACCTGCGTCTGTACCGCGATTTATTGGAAAGGTCCAAACGTCAAAGCCGAGATTGCCTTAGCCAAAGGTAAGCAAAGCCACGACAAACGTGATACCTCAAAAGATCGCGACTGGGCCAAACAAAAAGAACGCATCATGAAGCACTCTGTTCGCTGACAGCGAGCAAGGCTTGTGATACGCTGCACGACTAATGTGAAGACAGAGCAAGGTTGAAAAATCAAACTCCGCCCCCACATTAAACACTACGACCTAAGGCGATTGATTAGGCGAAGAATCTGGGGATGATTAGGATTCGACGTTGATTACAAAGCTATGGGTGCATGCCGAGAGTGTATAGCGATCTCGTAAATAAACGTTATACATAGTTATAGTCGCAAACGACGAAACTTACGCACTAGCGGCTTAAGCCCGCTTACCT
>NZ_JAWUWR010000047.1:0-141206 GCF_034111725.1 Thalassolituus sp.
GTTCTTACTTGATGATCTTCTGTCTCCAGAACATCTCAGTAAGCACCCACACGAATTACTTAATGCTGAATTTTTAAAGAACGTTGCCTTGATTCTCTCAAAGCGGGCTGCGAATTCTACATTAGCAGCTTTGTTTGTCAATCTATTTTCTTAATCATTTCAACAAGGATCAAGCCAACAAATCAACTGCAAACTCAAACCGGAAGGCTTTCATCTGCGAGTGCATTCTACCGCACTTTTAATCTACCTTGCAAGCTTTTTATTTTAAAATTTCGTTTAAAATCAAGGGCTTACAAGACTTTAGAGATCTACCCGAAGGTGTCACTCTCTCAAAATAGGCTGCGAATCTTACGCTAATTTTGACTTTCGTCAACACCTTTCTTGAGAAACTTTTCGAAGACTTAAAAACCAAAAGAAATTACTAAGTCTTTGAAAAATAAGGAGTTTTCGCTCCCGCTTAAGCGCCGTAGCGATCAAGAGGTGCGCATTATAGAGACCTCAGTTCTGCCGTCAACGGCTTTCTTCACATTTTGTCACTTTTCTTCCAGAAGCCCTCAAAACGGCGATTTCGGACTAATAAAACCACAAGCGTCAAAACAGTGTAGAGCACAGGCTCAAACCAACCAGCACGGATTTGTAGCAAATAGTGAACGGATGCCAGTAACGCTGCGAAATACACTAGCTTGTGCAAGGTCTTCCAGCGCTTACCTAGGGATTTTTGCGCCCAGCGAGTTGAGGTTAGGGCCAGTGCTAGCAATATCATCCACGCGCCGGTCCCTAATAGTAGATAAGGACGTTTTACTATTTCACTCGTGATATCGGCCCATTGCCACTGCAACAAGAAAGTTGCATAGGCCAGTGCGTGCAAACTTGTATAGAGAAATGCCCAAAGCCCGACCATGCGACGATGAACCAAAACCCAACGTTGGTTTAGTAGCCTATATAAAGGCGTGACCGCTAGAGCGATCAATAGAAAGTTAAATGCCCACGTTCCTGTTAGCCATACCAATGCCTTGCCTGGTTCAGGACCGAGTAAATCCCACTCTCCCGTTTGAATACGAACAACTAACTGCAAAATGTAGATTGCCGGCAGCGCTGAGAGACCAGTAATTGTAAATCGACGCCAAAGCACAGGCACCGACGTTATCTTATTAGAGATAGCGGTAAGAATGGACATACCTTTCCTTGAATTTTAATGGAGACGAATAGCCGCTTTCTATCATGTTTTAATAGAAGCGGCGCAAGTCCATTTCGCTGTAGAGGCCTTCGACCTCACTGGCGTAGCCATTAAACATCTGCGTCGGAATACGATTAGCGCTAAACAATCCATTCGGCAAGCGCCGCTCGGAAGCCTGACTCCAGCGCGGATGATCGACCTTGGGATTTACGTTGGCGTAGAAGCCGTATTCTTGTGGGGCAAGGTCATTCCAAGTCGTACTCGGCACCTCCTCAACAAAGCGAATTGCCACGATAGACTTAATGCTTTTAAAGCCGTACTTCCATGGCACAACCAAACGCAAAGGTGCACCATTTTGATTGGGCAGGATTTCACCATATAAGCCGACTGCCATAAGAGTTAAAGGATGCATGGCTTCATCCATACGCAGCCCTTCTTTATATGGCCAATCGATGGTTGAAAACACTGAGCGCTGACCCGGCATTTGTTTCGGATCTTCAATGGTGGTGAATTCGACATACTTAGCCGAAGATAAAGGCTTAAAGCGTTTCAACAATTCAGCCAGAGGGAAGCCAACCCAAGGAATAACCATCGACCAAGCTTCGACACAGCGTAAGCGATAGATACGTTCTTCTAGATCCATCGGCTTAAGAATATCTTCAAGGGTGAACTGCCCCTTCACTTCGCATTCACCACCAATCTCTACCTTCCAGCCGTCGGTCTTAAAATCGTCGGCATAACGTGAAGGATCTGTTTTACCTGTACCAAATTCATAGAAGTTATTGTACTGAGTCACGGCACTGTAAGGTGAAAGCGTCTCGTCTTTACCCCAAGCGGTTTCGGACGCAGCAAGAATTTGTTTTTGCAATTCATTTGGGCTGGATAGTGCGGGTTTTCCTTCAGCCGATTGGATTGCCAACACAGGGGATGTCGCTAGTGCTGCAGCAGATGTTAAAGCCCCCGTCATAAACTTACGGCGATTAAGATAAGTCGATTTCGGCGTTATTTCGGAAGGAAGGATGTCGTTCGCTTTACGTTGCTGAATAATCATAAGTATTCCTAAATTTAAGGCCGCTACTGCGGCCTATAATATGTAGAGAGATAACTATTCAGTCGGTAGGGTTCCCTATTTCTTACAACCCAATTGCTAAATTAACGGTTTCTCCGCTCTTTCAACTTCGTCCATCCCTCGTAACATGGTCCGGATAACGCATATACAACAAAAACACCCAGTAAAACTTTAGCCGGATCAATAGAAACGATAACAAAGACAAACACTACCGCAAGCATCGCAACGAATGGCACCTTGCCGCGCAAATCAAGCCCTTTAAAGCTGTGATAGCGAAGGTTACTAACCATGAGCAATCCTGCAATAGGTACGACAACCGCCATTAACCACGCGATATCACGACCAGGCATGCCAGATTCACTAAATACCCATACGGTACCTGCAACAATAGCCGCCGCTGCTGGACTCGCTAACCCGGTGAAGAAATTCTTATCCGCTACCGCTAGCTGCGTATTGAAACGAGCAAGGCGCAATGCCGCGCCTGCACAATATACAAAAGCCGCAACCCAACCGACTTTACCGAGATCTTGTAATGCCCAACTAAAAGCAACGAGAGCTGGCGCTACACCAAATGACACCATATCCGCTAAGCTATCGTACTCAGCGCCAAAATCGCTTTGCGTATTAGTTAAACGCGCAACGCGTCCGTCGAGGCCATCGAGAATCATCGCAACAAAAATTGCAATCGCTGCATTCTCAAAATGACCGTTCATTCCGGCAACTACGGCATAGAAGCCAGAAAACAAAGCGCCGGTAGTAAATAAATTTGGTAATAAATAGATGCCTTTGCGATCCCGTTTTACCGGTTGCAGAGGCGTTTCCGTTGTATTTTCATTACTGTCGTCGTTGTTAATCAAGGACACAACCTTATGCTCTTCGTGATTCATGGAGACTCTCTCAAATCGAGGCTCATATTAAGACTAGCCACTATTATGAGCTATTAGCCGCAAAGGAGCCATCGCCAGCCTATTTTTAGAAATAACCAGACTCGCTAGCGAGTTGCAGTTTGCCACAAGGCTTGCAGCAATGGTTCCTGTAATCGCTGACTTTGTGCACAAAGTCCTACTGCGAACGGCTCTAGCTCAGGCTGAACGTTCAAAATCCGAACTCGACTCGCCATCGGACTATTATGAAGCACCAATTCTGGAACGACACCAACACCAACACCGAGTGCCACCATACTCACAATCGCCTCATTGCCGGATACTTGCGCATAGATATGAGGCTTTACTCCACGGGCATCAAACCAATGGTTCACACGGGTACGCGCCAAACCCGACTCAGATAACACCATAGGCACCGCAGACCAATCAATCTCTGCCTGAGTAATTTGCGGTACAGTCCCGAGCGAGCGCGGCGCAATAAATAGTAGAGGTGACGGTGTAATGGTTTTAAAGGTTAGCCCTGAGGATAGCTGTTCGGGACGAGCGGCAATCACCACATCAGCATCACCTGACTCAACCCGAGGAATCGATTCTGCCGCATCCCCCGTGTGAATACGCAAATCCACCTTAGGATAGCGCTCCCGAAAACGCGTTAATAAGTCAGCAAGGAAACTATAGCTCGCCGTGACCGAGCAATATAAGGTGATAGAACCCGTCATATCACTGACTTCGGTATTCACGGCGGCGCGTAGCGCATCCCAAGCCGCTAACGTTTGCTCCGCGTGCTGACGAAGCAATTCGCCTGCTGGGGTTAATACCAGCGGCTGCGCATCGCGCTTAAACAAAATGGCACCGGCTTCTTGCTCCATGCGCGCCAAGCGCCGACTCAAGGTTGACGGGCTAGCATGTAGCTGTTGGCTGGCGCGCCCGAGATTTTGCTGCGCAGCAATGGTAATAAACACCTGCAAGTCTTTGTAATCCATATTAATTCTCGGCTCGCGAATAATTGCACCTCACGCATTGCAAAAAATGCAACGTGATAACGCAAATATAGCATTTTACGCAACGCGATTCTTCCCCTATCATTCCGCGCAAACTTGCTAAACATTCACTTATTAAGGAGATAGAGCATGGGTAATAACTACTTCAACACTCTAAACCTACGCGAAAAGCTGGATCAGCTTGGTCGCTGTCGTTTTATGGACCGTTCAGAATTCGCTTCAGAAGCAGAATTTCTGAAAGGCAAAAAAATCGTCATCATCGGTTGTGGTGCTCAAGGTTTAAACCAAGGTTTGAACATGCGCGACTCTGGCTTAGACGTTTCTTACACTCTGCGTGCTGCTGCTATTGCTGAAAAGCGTCAGTCTTGGAAGAACGCCACAGACAACGGCTTCACTGTTGGCACTTACGAAGAATTGGTTCCGCAAGCTGATTTGCTGGTTAACCTAACCCCAGACAAGCAACACACTGACGTTGTTACGACAGTAATGCCTATGATGAAACAAGGCGCTTGCTTAGGTTACAGCCACGGCTTCAACATCGTTGAAGAAGGCATGCAAATCCGTGCCGACCTACCCGTTGTAATGGTTGCTCCTAAGTGCCCAGGTTCAGAAGTTCGTGAAGAATATAAGCGTGGCTTCGGCGTTCCTACATTGATCGCTGTTCACCCAGAAAACGATCCAAAAGGTGAAGGCTGGGATATCGCTAAAGCATGGGCTGCTGGTACTGGCGGTCATCGTGCAGGCTGTTTGGAATCATCTTTTGTTGCTGAAGTTAAGTCTGACTTAATGGGCGAACAAACCATCCTTTGCGGCATGCTGCAAACTGGCGCCATCCTTGGCTTCGAGAAAATGGTTGAAGATGGTATCGACGAAGGCTACGCAGCTAAGTTGATCCAGTACGGCTGGGAAACTGTAACTGAAGCGCTGAAGTACGGCGGCATCACTAACATGATGGATCGTCTATCTAACCCAGCTAAAATTTTGGCCTTCGATATGGCTGAAGAACTGAAAGAATTGATGCGTCCGTTGTTCCGCAAGCATCAAGCAGACATCATCAGCGGTGAATTCTCTAGCACTATGATGGCTGACTGGGCGAACGATGATAAAAACCTACTCACTTGGCGTGAAGAAACGTTAGCAACTGGCTTTGAAAAAGCACCAGCATCTGACGTTGCTATCGACGAACAAGAATACTTCGACCACGGCATTTTATTGGTTGCCATGATCAAAGCCGGTGTTGAACTAGCGTTTGAATCTATGGTTGAAAGCGGCATCGTTGAAGAGTCTGCGTACTACGAGTCTCTACACGAAACTCCGTTAATCGCTAACACCATCGCGCGTCGTAAACTGTACGAAATGAACGTGGTTATTTCTGACACGGCTGAATACGGTAACTACCTATTCTCTCACGCTGCAGTGCCACTGTTGCGCGAGAAGTTCATGCCGCACATCAGCACCGACGTTATCGGTAAGGGTTTGAAAAACAAATCTAACTCGGTCGACAACAAGCGCTTGATTGAAGTGAACGAATTAATCCGTAACCACCCAGTTGAGTGGATTGGTCAAGAACTTCGTGGCTACATGACAGACATGAAAGCGATTGTAGAAGCGTCTAACTAAGACCTCCTGCAGCTGCGCAAAAGCCCTACCGAGCAATCGATAGGGCTTTTTTATGGGTAATGCATCATCAATTTGCGATTAAGCAACGCGAAAACCATTACGGCCGCTGTGCTTAACCTCATACATGGCATGATCCGCAGCACTCATTAATTCCTCCCAGCGGTCATGTCGTAGTGAGCCAACAGAAATACCAACGCTTGCGGTGACAGCTTCAATTTCCGGCCATTCGGTAAACTGTAAATCCTTTAAGCACTCAAATAAGCGCTGCACAAAACGCTGCGCACCATCAAGGTCACAGTCGACCAGCAATAAAGCAAATTCCTCTCCGCCCAAACGCCCCATGTGGTCTTGGCCGCGACGCAAACTACGTAATAACGATCCGAACTGACGCAATACTTCGTCACCCGCAGCATGTCCGAAGTTATCATTCACTTCTTTGAACTTATCCAGATCAATCCACAACATAGCTACCTGCGAATGCAGACCCGTTAGCTGTTTCATTTGCTCAATAAAAGCACGCCGATTCAATAAGCCGGTAAGCGCATCAATATTCGCCAATACCTGTAACTGCGCATTGGCGTTTTGCAGAGCTTCTGCTTTGTCTTTTAAGTCTTGAGTGCGCTCACTCACTCGTATTTCAAGTTCTCTATTCGCTTGGGTTAGTAGGCGACTCAATGATTCTATTTGACGCCGCTGCCACACTCGAAACATCAAAAAATTAATCGACTGAGCCAGTACAAACACAACTAAGCCACCGTACATCCAAGGCTCACCTTGCACCTCGCGATTAACTAGCAATACATCATGCACAACGGCCACTGCAGGGCACAACAATCCCAATGTTAAAAAACAAGCACCCTTACGCTTACGCACCAGCGCCCGCAATAACCAGCCACTACCGATTAAAACGCTGGCCAAAATAAGTAAGCTAAAAACATGAAGGAGTGCAGTAAACCAAGCGATCTCAAGCGCCAAACAAAGTAACGCAGAAGTCAGATAAGGGATGGATAAAATAATTAACGTGCGACGATGAATATCGCGTGGATAGCAGCTTCGCAACCAACCAAAAAAGAACACTGGGGTTAACAGCATAGTGATATACACCAAGCGGATATGCCATTCCCAAGGAAAGTTAAAATCAAATAACCAATACAGTGCACCATGCGAAGAAATACTAATTCGCAAGCCTAGCACGCAGGCAAATAGACCCAGCCACATGCCTGCACGGTCTCGAGTATCGACAGCGAATTCAAGCAACAGCAGCAATGCCATTATCAGCATTAAACCAGCTACCACACCCTCATAAACCAACATACGATTAAATCGTTCAGCGATATTTGAAGCCTTACCGAGTGTCAAACTTTGCCAAGCGCCACCACTAAAATGCTTGGCGTTAGCAACTTGTAAAACCAGCGTTACCTGTCCACCAACTGACGCTGGCAATAACGCCCACTGGTCGCCGCTGTAGGCCTCTATTTCATCTAAGTTTTCTGAAACAATCCCGCCGCTTGCCACAAGTTGATGATTTGCGAAGAGGCGAAATGCGGTCGAGATCTCGGGAATGTAGAGCCCCATGCGCTCGCGATCTGAAAGACCTGATAACTTTAAGCGATAAGAAGCCACTCCTTGTCCGGGCATATCAGAAGAACTGCCCAGCATGCTGCTCCAGCTATGGGGTAGGTATGAGACAAGCGCGATACCCGAATGCCATTGCTCAGGGGAAACTAAACTGCCCCAAATCAAAGACCAATCGCCGTCGAGACGGATAAGATGGTTTGACCAATCAATGACACCCAAATCCATATGCCCATTTTCTGCCGCAAGTTGCGGAGGTGTCGCGTCCTGCCCCGATGAAACACTCGGCAGTGCTAAACAAGAAAAGAGTATTAGTACTAAAAATCGTATAAATTTGGTGCCTAACGTCTGCATATATGCAAATTTTGAGTCCATTATTCAAAACATCGCATCGAAAACACCGAACATACTTGCCACCATCCTTATATCAATTCCGGCCATTATAACTGGATACACTATCTACGGCGATTTCTCCCGAGCAGTCGATAAACAAGCTGGTATAATGCGGCATTTACAACAAGAACCTCGGAAGCGGTATGAATCCTGATCTAAGCAAACTCCAGCCCTATCCCTTTGAAAAACTGGCCAAGCTGAAAGGTGCGGTTACACCACCTTCCGATCTGGAACACATTGCTCTATCCATCGGCGAGCCGAAGCATCCAGCACCAGCGTTTGTGTTGGATACTCTGCGCACTGAGCTGCAACGCGTGGAAAATTATCCGACCACAAAAGGTCTACCTGAACTTAACCAAGCCATCGCCAACTGGTTAACCAAGCGGTTTGATTTACAACCCGTTGATGCCGCAACCCAAGTTATTCCGGTGAACGGAACTCGTGAAGCTATTTTTGCCTTTACTCAAGCAGCCGTTGACCGCACCAAATCGAATCCATTGGTTGTCTGCCCTAATCCGTTTTATCAAATATATGAAGGCGCGGCCTATCTATCTGGTGCACAACCGCACTTTCTGCCCTGCTTAGAAGAAAACGGCTTTAATCCTGATTATGCAGCCGTACCTGCCAGTGTATGGAAAGACTGCCAAATTCTGTTTGTCTGTACCCCAGGCAATCCAACCGGTGCAACCTTATCGTTCGAGCAATTCAAAGAACTCATCGCACTGGCAGACGAACACGATTTCATTTTAGCGAGCGACGAGTGCTACTCAGAAATCTATGTTGAAGGCCACGCAGCACCAATAGGCTTACTAGAAGCCTGCGCAAAATTAGGCCGTCACAACTTTAAACGCTGCGTCGTATTTCACTCACTATCTAAGCGTTCTAATTTACCGGGCTTGCGCTCAGGCTTTATTGCCGGAGATGCTGACCTGCTGAAGCCATTCTTGCTTTATCGCACTTACCACGGCTGTGCTATGTCTGTGCACACACAACTTGCTAGCATTACGGCATGGGGTGACGAACAACATGTGATCGATAACCGCGCGCAATACACTCAAAAATTCCGCGGCGTGTTAGAAACCTTACAGCCGGTACTTGATGTAAAACAAACCGATGCGAGCTTCTATTTGTGGCCGAAGACTTCGATTAACGAAGAAGAATTTGCCCAGCAATTATTTGCCCAGCAAAATGTCACTGTTTTACCGGGATCTTATCTATCGCGCACTGTTGATGGCATTAACCCGGGCGCGGGTCGTATTCGTATGGCACTTGTCGCAGAAACAACCGAGTGTATTGAAGCGGCTGCGCGTATTCGTCGCTTCATTGAATCACTATAAATAGGAGCCTTCATGTCTGTTCAAACGAATCCCTTTGGTAGCGATATCACTACTGATGACATAGTAGATACCCTCAGTTTTTTCGACGACTGGGAAGAGCGCTATAAATACATCATCGACTTGGGTAAACAGCTACCTGCGATGAACGATGAAAAGAAAACAGAAGAATTTTTACTGCGCGGTTGCCAAAGCCAAGTATGGATCGACTATGAAGTAAACGGCTCAACCATGAATATTGAAGCCGACTCAGATGCCCACATAGTCCGAGGCTTACTCGGCGTTGTGCTTGCAGCCTACAACAACAAAACTCCGGCTGAAATCCTTGCCTTTGATATTGATGCTTACTTCGACAGCATCGATTTAATCAAACACTTAAGCCCCACTCGCGGCAACGGTATTCGGGCGATGGTGCAGAAACTTAAAGATGCAGCTCAACAGACTGGCTAGAGTAAAGCACACCCAAAAGGCCAGACACGAGACGCTTCGACTCTGGCCTTTATAGAATCATTCCCCGTAACAAAACCTTCACATTCAAACGCATTTTGCCTGCTGTAATTTCTATCATTGCAATGAATCAGAGGCAGTAACGAAACCATGCGCATCAAACATCGGCTATTCTTAATGGCACTATTGCCCGTTGTATTAACGGCCATGATCTTCTTTTATGTTTGGCAGCAAATGCCGAGCATCGTCAGCAATGCTACCCAGCTGTTTGACCAACGCATGCAGCCTATCTGGTCACTAACAACCGCTAGACGTGGCATTACAACAGGCGTCGTCGATGTCGCTCATAAAAGCCGAGCTCAAATGTTGCTGTGGAGCGACGCTAAAGAACAACTCACTAGCGCAAGACAACAAATAGAAACAAATTGGAATCAGTATCTATCGAGCCGATTGAGCGCGGACGAACAGGAGGCTATCAATCGCAACTCGGACGCGATGAAAAAAGCCTTCACTGTTATCACTACACTCGAAGGCTACATCGAAGAACAATCAGCCTATGGTATGGGTAACTATATCGATATGGATATGTACTCCAATCTCGAACCGGCTATTAGCCTAATCGATCATCTCATCAACCTGCAGTCGGCATTAGCCCAAGCAGGCAAACAGAAAGCGTTCGATGAAACAAACAGCATATTGCGCGGCATCGCATTGTTCGCTGCTGCTCTCATCGCAGCCATGGTTGGAATGGGTGTGCTTAGTTACCGCCGCATCTTGCATCCTATTCGCTATATTCGAGATCGAGTAAGAGCCATAGGCCAATACAAAGATCTAACTCAGCGGATTAATGTACAAACCGATGATGAGCTTGGTGAGCTCGCTCGATCTTTCGACCAACTGATTAACAGCGTCAATGACACCCTGATGGGAGCCGCAAATAACAGCGAAAATTTACGTACAACGGCCAACCGCTTGCAGACACTTGCACAAGAAAGCGAAAGCGTAGCCAAGCAACAAACCTCACTGACAGCATCCGCAGATGAGGCTGTCACTAGCGTCTTAAAAGCAGCCCAAGATGTTCAAAGTGCCACTGTTTCATCTCAACAAGCAACTAAAGGCGCAACGAAACAAGTCGAGTCTGGACGAATTCAAGTTCAACGCGTATTGGATGCTATTCACACATCCGTCGAGCGTATCGGTGAAGCGACAAAAGTCGCAGAGAATTTGCTAACCGACGCAGGAAAAATCGGTGATGTACTGCTGGTTATTAACAGTATTGCCGAGCAAACCAACTTACTTGCATTAAACGCCGCGATCGAAGCCGCTCGGGCAGGAGAACAAGGTAGAGGCTTTGCGGTAGTAGCCGATGAAGTTCGAACACTCGCACGCCGGACAGGTGAATCTATTCAAGAGATTCAAGCCATCGTCAATGCGATTCAAGGAGGCGCAAATAGCACCTCAGCAAGCTTAAACAGCGTGAATGAATTAAGCGACGCTATGGTTCAAACGGCAACCGAGGCCGGAGCTGCTTTACAACAGATTGAGCTGGTCGTTGCCGAGCTCAATACCAAGAGCGAACACATTGCTGTGTTAGCAACCGCACAACTTAAAAGCAGCGACCAAATTCGTGAACGCTCGCGTAACGTAGCGGAGCATAGCCAAACAAGTCGAGAAAAAGCTGGGGAGACCGGCAACATCAGCCAAGGTTTAGTACGCTTGGCTGACGACCAATATGCCGCGGTAAAAACGTTTAAACTCAGCTAGTGCGAGATTTGTCCGCTCAATCGTTGGCGATGATGTGCTTAATATTTCGTTCGGCTAGAGCGGTAATCGTAACGTACGGATTAACACCCACGCTCCCCGGAATTAATGAGCCATCAACAACATACAAATTATCATAGCCCTTCACCCGGCCATAATCGTCGGTTGCCTTACCCAACAAGCAGCCGCCTAACGGGTGGTAGGTAAAGTCATCAGCGTAATATTTATTATCGGCAAACAAGCCCGTACGGTATTTCGTTCGATTGGCTTCGTTCATCTTATCGAACAGCCATTTACCGTCGTTATAAGAAGTTGCTGTTTGCGTCGCATCCCAATTTAAATCAACACTATCCGCAGCAGCATTGTAGGTAAAATATCCGCGTTCTGGGTTTTTAGTAATCGCTAAAAACAAGCTAGTCCAGGTTTCAATACCGGCTGGAAAAGGAGCGATTTCTGCAAACACCGGATGCTCAGGATCATCCCAGTTATCAATACCCATAACCGGCATTGTTGATTGCGCGACGCCAGTGCCATTCCAAAAGTGCGTTGAACAAGCAAACATAATATTACCGTTATTGCCCCACCCCTTACCTACCTCAGAATTCAGCAGCGGTAATGTGCCATTATCGCGCGCGCGCACCAAAAGCTCAGTCGTACCGAGACAGCCCGCACCTAAAAACAGTTGGTTACAGCTGACCTGTAATGTTTCGACCACGGCACCTGTTACATCAATCGTTTCGAGCGATAACGAATACACTCCATTGGCGTCTTGTTCTATTTTGGTCACCTTAGTTAGCGTGCGCAGAGTCACGTGACCCGTACCAATAGCTGCAGGAATATAGTTTTTATCGAGGCTCTGCTTGCCACCGTTATTACCGTAGATAACCTCACCATCGAGCGCTGACTTAGGTACTTCGCCATAGGCCTCTTGCTGCATATATTCGAAGTTATAGCTGCTAGGGACATTCGCGGTTTTAAAACCGGCATTTTTCGCCGCTTTTTGGGCTACTCGTGTGAACTGATAGTACTTAGATTCGAATAGCTCATCCGTCACACTATTCACACCCAACATGCTATTCGCCAGAGGGAAATAGATATCGTACATATCATCGGAAGAGACATTCGGCAAAATAGTCTCGAAGTAATCACGCCGCGGGGTAACCGCCATACAGCCATTAACTAGCGAACCACCGCCGACACCTCGACCCACATAAACCGACATATTGTCGTAACGCACACGATCAAGCACTCCGGGATACTGTTCAATATCGCGATTAATAACATTTAAGCCAAAGAAATTTTCGAGCGGCGCTTCAGTACGATCTTTAAACCACATCGAACGCCCGTCAGGGGCTGTCGTTTTGGTGAATATTTTGTCATCTGATGCAGGCTTATCCCACAACATCCCCATCTCAATCATCAGCGTCTCAACCCCGGCTTCACCCAACCGCAATGCCGAAACCGCACTGCCGTATCCGCTACCGATGACGATTGCCGGATAGTGCGATGCAATAGCATTAGGGCTATCGGGGATAGCCAATTCAGGCTTTGAAAACCATCCCGCCTCTGCTTTTTGCGCGGAAAGAAGACTAACAGTTGTTAGACCATAAGCGGAGGCTGTTGTAAGCACTGATAGGCCGAGAAATTTACGACGCGAGAGAGGACTGCTAGGCATGATGAGATCCATTGTTATTGTTATCAATGAACGATAACACTGGCTGCTTGCTGCTCACAAATACCAGAATGACAATATCAAGCCAGTGTGTAAGCAGTAGAAGCTGGACTGGTGTTACTAGTTTTTAGAATGACGTTACATCCCTTGCCCATTCACTAATACGCGGTCCAATGCGCGTTGGCAGTACGCACCGACCCGAGCAGACATCTGCTGGAATATCCGTGTAATAAAGGCATGGGTAGCATCGGCTTTTTCTAAGATAGGTTTCATGCCTAACATGGACATCATTTTGCGAAGCAAATTGAGTACTAAGCCGGAGATATCCGTCGCTAAATTGATGCCTTTAAGCAAAATATAAGCAAGACGATCCATCAGGGTGAATGTCGCCGAGAAGGCATTCGACATTGCCATGCCTATCGCTTTTAAACATTTTCCGACCACATAGCTAATTGCTTTATCGAGCCATTCTAAGTTGGTTACATGGAAACTGACCGAGGCTTTATCATTGAGCCAACGATTTATACCTTGCTCACCAAAATGCTCGTTACGCTTGCCCCTAAGTTCCGACCAACCTTGCTTGCCGATCGTTTTGAGATACTCAGCCATATCATGCATTTTTATGGCTGGAAACGATCCAGGACTCGGTTGAAAATAATCATAAACCTCCTCTTTCTCTTGCAGAGGCGCATGTACAAAAGGCCAAAATGGCACACAGGGAACGATGTCAGTGCGATGATAAATCCGGTACATACGTTCATAACTTAATGAGTTAGTAAGGCTGGTCGCGAAAGGCGCCATCCCCACCCTTGGAGCACCGAACGTATATAAGTAGGGTTTGAGTCTCGTTTTGGCCTCTAAAAATTCTGCACACAAGGTGGCCAACCCACCTCCCAAACTATGGCCGATACAGTGAACCGTTGTGATGCCACGGCTGGCAAAATCCGTAATAAATTTCTCTAATTGATCACTTATCGACGAGAACGCTTGATTAAAGCCATCATGGACTAATTGCCCACGAGTAGAGCGCGATGTGGCTAGATTGAAATTCGTCAGCCAATCGGCAGGAAAGGTTTTCTTGGTGCCGCGTAAAATAACAAATGCATGACCTTCGTATGCGCCCTTACCAAAAGCCATCAAGCCAAATGCGGTTGTTGATTTAATAAAGCCGGGGCCGCCGGTTTTGGCGGAGGTGAATGATTTTTCAGTGATTTCTAGCTCATCTTTGAACGTAGACTTTACAAGTGTATACGCAAGATCAGGAAGTGGAATATCGACCAAAACGTATATGTTTTTAGCAAATAAAGCAGCCTGAATAGGCTTAACTATTGAGTCATTCATTTTCGAATCCCGTCACGATTTTATCCGCCTCAACACTCCATGTGCATTGCGTTACATAAGCGCCGCCATTTACCCAGATTACATTGTGCTCAATACCTAGCATACAATCGACTTGAAGAGGCTTTCCTCGCGATTCAGCATTCTCTTCTATCGTGCGCTTCACGCCCTGCCAAACCGGGTACTCCTCGCCTCCATACGTAACAAAAATCTGCTGAGGAATCGAAAACTCACCCGGTAAAAACTTGCCTAAAAAGCTTTGATCAAATACCGCGGGTAATTCAAAGTAGCCATTATCATCGGTCATTGTTTCATCGGTGTTATGACCTGATGAATAAAATTTTTCGACAATACGTTTTACTTGAGCACCTTTAGCGGGCTCGCCATTTAAAGTAATAACGCCGGATATGGCAGAAAATAGACAGACTTTTTTAGGCTCGAACAACGACATCGACAAAGCTCCTGACGCAGAAAGCGAGAGTGTTAGAAACACAAGCAAGGATGTATAGCGATTATTGATCATCCGTAATCCGCTTTATGATTGTTATGTGGAATTCAACGAGTTTGTCAGAGGAGTATCAATACATCAACTTACTTTCTTGCATTATGAAAGTGCCAGTATCGACATTCAATTAGACTGATTTCGCCGCACCAATTAAAACCTTTAATAATCTAGAATTCTGACTCATTCTATTTTATTAGATCCATCGCATATTAAAACCACATTGTGAAACTTTAAAATCGCCACCCATAAAAAAACCGCCTTGCGGCGGTTCTTTTATTCAGCTAACAAACGTTGTTTTTATTAAACGATTTTTGCAGCCAGCTCACCGCGCTCATAGCGTGCGAACATATCATCTAAAGACAAGGCTTTAATCTTAGACGCATTACCCGCGGTACCGAACGCTTCGTAACGTGCAACACAGATTTCAGTCATGGCTTTAACCGATGCAGAGAAATACTTACGTGGGTCGAATTCGCTTGGGTTTTCTGCCAAGAAGCGACGAATCGCACCAGTAGATGCCAAACGCAAATCGGTATCGATGTTTACTTTACGCACGCCGTACTTGATGCCTTCTACGATTTGCTCAACTGGCACACCGTAAGTCTCTGGGATTTCACCGCCAAATTCGTTGATAATCGCCAACCATTCTTGTGGAACAGAAGATGAACCATGCATTACCAAGTGAGTACCAGGAATACGCTGGTGAATCGCTTTAATACGGTCAATCGCTAGGATGTCATCTGTCGGTGGACGAGAAAACTTATAAGCGCCGTGAGAAGTGCCACAAGCAATCGCTAACGCATCAACACCCGTTTGCTTAACAAAGTCAGCTGCTTCTTCAGGGTCTGTCAGCATTTGATCATGGCTTAGTACGCAATCAGCACCAATGCCATCTTCTTCACCGGCTTGGCCAGTTTCTAAAGAACCCAAACAGCCCAGCTCGCCTTCAACCGATACGCCGCAAGCGTGCGCCATTTCAACAGTACGCTTAGTCACTTCAACGTTGTATTCATAGGTCGTTGGTGTTTTACCATCAGTACCTAATGAACCATCCATCATCACTGAGCTAAAGCCCAATTGGATAGAACGCTGACATACCGTCGGCGAAGTACCATGATCTTGGTGCATACACACTGGGATATGTGGGAACTCTTCGATTGCAGCCAGAATCAGGTGACGCAAGAATGGAGCACCCGCGTATTTGCGAGCACCAGCAGAAGCCTGAACGATCACCGGAGAATCGGTCTTGTCCGCCGCTTCCATGATGGCTCGCATTTGCTCTAGGTTGTTTACGTTAAATGCTGGTACGCCGTAACCAAATTCGGCGGCGTGGTCTAGCATCTGACGCATGCTGATAAGTGCCATGATAGCTCCTCAAATTTTTATCGCCGTTCAGTACGAGCGGCTATTTTAAAAAAAGTTTGGCCGGGATCTCCGGCCTTTTGAATCTTGCTTTACGCTTACTTTTTCGCGCGTTCTTCCAGAATCGCCACAGCAGGTAACACTTTGCCTTCTACGAATTCTAGGAAAGCACCACCACCGGTTGAGATGTAAGAAACCTTATCAGCGATGTCGTATTTATCCACGGCTGCTAGCGTATCACCACCGCCCGCAATTGAGAACGCATCTGATTCGGCAATGGCTAATGCCAAGGCTTTGGTGCCTTCGCCAAACTGATCGAATTCGAACACGCCTACTGGGCCGTTCCAAATAATGGTTTTAGCACCCTTCAACCGCTCGGCAAGCGCTTTGGCTGAATCAGGGCCAATATCGAAGATCATGTCGTCGGCTTCGACATCCGCTGCATTCTTCAACGTCGCCACTGCGCTTTCCGAAAATTCTTTACCGCACACAACGTCGGTTGGTACTGGGATAGAGACTTTTTCCATCAGCTTTTTAGCCGCAGGAATCAGATCATCTTCACACAAAGATTTACCGACGTTGTTGCCCGCAGCAGCAAGGAAGGTATTGGCGATACCGCCACCAACAATGATTTGATCGCAAATATCAGACAAGCTTTCTAATACTTCCAACTTAGTTGAAACCTTAGAACCACCGACGATAGCCACCAACGGACGAGCTGGTTTATCCAACGCTTTGCCCAGTGCTTCCAATTCTGCCGCGAGCAAAGGGCCAGCACATGCGATTGGTGCAAACTTAGCCACACCATGAGTAGAAGCTTGAGCGCGGTGCGCAGTACCGAAAGCATCCATCACAAAAATATCGCACAACGCCGCGTAGGCTTGAGATAACTCGTCGGTGTCTTTCTTCTCGCCGTTGTTAAAGCGCACGTTTTCTAGCAGTACCATTTCGCCAGCGGCCACTTCAACGCCTGCGCGGAAGTCGCGGATTACTTTAACGTCACGACCCAACAATTCGCCAAGGTGCGCAGCAACTGGCTTCATGGAGGATTCTTCGTCATAAACGCCTTCTTCAGGACGACCGAGGTGAGACATAACAATCACTTTGGCACCGGCAGCTAAAGCATGCTGAATGGTTGGTAAAGATGCACGAATACGCGCATCAGAAGTTACTTTGCCATCTTTAACTGGAACGTTAAGGTCTTCGCGAATCAATACGCGCTTGCCAGCCAAATCCAGTTCAGTCATCTTTAAAACAGCCATCGTTTATCCTCTGTAACAACTCAGTATCGTCCGCACAATGCCCTCATCAAGAGCACGTTACACGAACACGAATATAGAAATCTTAGCGCTTAGCGCAGGCACATCGCGGTATCGAGCATACGATTTGCAAAACCCCATTCGTTATCAAACCACACCAGCAATTTCAGCAAATGGCCGCCGCTCACCCGCGTTTGCGTGGCATCGACAATGGCTGAACGAGGATCGTGGTTAAAATCGATGGACGCATGGGCTTCACGGGTTAAACCCATAATCGCAGCGAACTCGCCTTCGGCGGCGGATTGTAGCAGTTCATTGACCGCTTGTGAGCTGGTCTTTTTGTTCAATTGAAGACTGATATCCAAAGCCGACACATTCACCGTTGGTACGCGCAAATGCAGACACTCGATTTTGCCTGCCAGTTGTGGCATCAAACGCTCAATCCCGAGGGATAAGCCAGTATCGACCGGAATGATACTTTGCACCGCTGAGCGAGTGCGGCGCAGATCCGAATGATAGGCATCAATTACAGGTTGATCGTTCATGGCCGAGTGAATCGTGGTGGTAACACCTGCTTGAATACCAAATGCCTCATCGAGCAAGGTAAGAATCGGAATCAGCGCATTGGTAGAACACGACCCGTTGGAAACAATGCGGTCGGCCGGTGTAATCAAGTCGTGGTTAAGACCAAAAATAATGGTGTTATCAACGGCGCTATCGGCTGGGTTAGAGATAAGTACTTTGCCCGCACCGCGTTCTAAGTGCAGCTCGGCATCTTCGCGTGAACGAATCTGGCCACTGCATTCCAGCACCAGATCAACGCCGAGTTCCGCCCAATCTAAATTGCTAGGATCTTGCTGATGACGCACCCGGATTTTATCGCCATTGACCAACAGGTGCTGCGGATCAGCAATCGTTACCGGGCCATAAAAACGACCGTGAGTGCTGTCGTAGCGCAGCATGTAACTGAGCGATTCAATATCTGCGAGTTCATTAATAGCAACCACTTGCAGATCTTCGCGATAACCATTTTCATACAAGGCACGCAAAACGCAGCGCCCGATACGACCAAATCCGTTAATAGCAATGCGCGTGGTCATAACATCCGAAACCTGAAGATCGTTAGAAAAGTAGTAAGCCCGCTATTGTCGCGGATTTAGACGGCAGAGGCAAAAGCGCTACAATCGTATTCCCCCTAATTAAGGCCTGTTATGAATATAGCCACCCACATTGGCCCCACCTGCCCTCTTTGCAGTGAGGAAAATGGTCTAGCGCCGATACGTACCTCCGACAAGAGAGGCTACTTCGCCTGCCCTGCCTGCTACCTCGCCTTTGTAGATCTCGCAGATTACCTAACAACCGACGAGGAGAAGGCCTATTACGCAACGCACGAGAACAATATTGAAGACGATGGCTATGTACGTTTTCTGCAAAACGTAACTAAGCCGCTGTTGGCGCTGATTCCCGATGAGCAAAAAACTCACTTGCAAGCGCTCGACTACGGCTGTGGCCCAGGGCCAACATTAAGTATCTTGCTAGAGCGTGAAGGCATTGCTTGCGATAACTATGATCCTTTCTTTGCAGATATTCAGCTAAAACCGCAATACGATGTCATCACAGCAACAGAATGCTTCGAGCACTTTCACCAGCCTGCGCAAGAGCTAACGAAATTAACGGAAATGCTAGCGCCGAACGGCTATTTAGCGTTAATGACCAGCCGTTGGAAAACCGAACAGCAATTTGCCAACTGGCATTACACCCGAGATCCAACGCATGTGGTGTTTATGCACGATAAAACGATTAGTTATATTGCAGAGCGCTATGGGTTAACGCCGGTTTGGCAGGATGATAATCGGGTGGTGATTTTTCAGGCATAGACACTAGTCAATAATAACTCATCGAATTACTACTGATTTTTTGAGATGTACGGTTACATTTTTGCTCCTTGATTAACATTCAAAGCCCCTTGCGACTCTGTTTTTCTGGATCTATATTGCTAGCATCAAACGAGTATTTTATCGTCCTTATTCGCCCCTATTAAGCACTTCCTGTGCAGGGATTTTCCTCATGACTGCAGAATCACCAAAACCGGTTGCTCCCTTTGGCACCCTGTTGGGCATGGCCCTAGGCGATGTGCCGGTCTATTCATCCGATTACAATTCTGCCGACGATACCGAGCTTCCCAATCGCCATGCGTACCGCAGTTATGTGGACGGTATTTTTATGGGCTACAAGTGGCAGTGCGTCGAATTTGCACGTCGTTGGTTGTATATCAATAAGGGCTACACCTTTGACGATGTGGCTATGGCTTACGATATTTTTCGCCTAACAACGGTTCGCAAAATATCTGATGAATCTCGCTTGCCGCTGAAATCGTTTCGTAATGGCTCCATCCGTCATCCAGAAGTAGGGGCACTATTGATTTGGAATGAGGGTGGCGAATTTGAAGTCACCGGTCATGTGGCCATAGTCACTAAGGTGCTGCCCAATCGCCTATATATCGTTGAGCAAAATGTTAGTCATCAAGTGTGGCCCAAAGGCCAAGACTACTCGCGCATATTAGATGCTCGTACCAGCGACGATGGCGGCTATTGGTTACGCTGCTCCTATGGTGATGCATCCATTTTAGGCTGGGTGATACAAACCGACGAAGAGCAGCATGCAGAAAACATTGAACCAGACGCGCCTGCTCAATTCGATTTACAGCTGCGCAAGGTCACCAACAAAGGCCAAGCGGCTCGTGCTTGGTTGAATATCGCCAACCCCGCCGAAGAAGCCTTTGTCGCCATGATGGGCGGTCATAAACTGGCCAGCCTGCCAGACGATGATTATAAATACATGGTGATGACCGAAACCGCTGAGCGCGAACTAAAACGCGCCACCAACGAATTACATGCCTTATTTATGCACGCTACCGATTATGTACTGCAAAACCCCGACTTGCTGTCGAGCTTCAATATTCCGCCGGCCTTATGGCCGAAGATCCAGCAATCTTGGGATAATCGTCGCAATGAAATGATCACTGGGCGGTTTGATTTTAGTATGTCGGCCAACGGCATTAAGGTGTACGAATACAACTGCGATTCCGCCTCTTGCTATATGGAAGCTGGCATCGTACAGGAAAAATGGGCCAAACATTACGGCTGTCATGAAGGCGAAAGTTCGGCCACAGACTTGGTGGATGAATTAATCGAAGCATGGAAAAACAGCACGGTTAAAGGCGTGATTCACATCATGCAAGACTCCGATTTAGAAGAAAATTACCATGCCCTGTTTATGAAGCGCGTTATGGAAAAAGCGAATCTCGACTGCAAAGTTATTATGGGTGTCAGTGGTTTACGCTGGGATGCTGATGGCGATGTGGTGGATGCTGACGGAGTAAAAATTCGTTGGGTTTGGAAGACCTGGGCATGGGAAACTGCGCTCGATCAAATCCGTGCCGAATGCGACGACGATGAACAACGTCTGCGCGAGTATAAAACCGATGTTCCACGCGACGCCGCACCTCGTTTAGTGGACGTACTATTACGCCAAGGAGTGATGGTTTACGAGCCACTTTGGACGTTAATTCCTAGCAATAAAGCGATTTTACCTGTGTTGTGGATGCTGTTTCCTGAGCATCCCTATTTATTGGAATCGTCGCTAGTATTGAACGATTCGTTAAAAACTCGTGGCTATGTAAGTAAACCGATTGCCGGGCGCTGTGGATTTAACATCAGCCTATACGATGGCAAAGATGCCTTGATGGAAGAAACTGAAGGACGCTTTTCGCATCAAGATCAGATCTATCAAGCGCTCTGGAAACTTCCTGATATTGAAGGCTACCGCTCGCAGGTCTGCACCTTCTCTGTCGCGGGACATTATGCCGGTAGTTGCTTGCGGGTTGATCCAACGCTGGTCATTACCAAAGACAGCGACTTAATGACCTTGCGAGTTATCGAAGATCATTAACGATCACCGCATAACCACATTCATAACAGCCGCGACCGGCAAACAGCGGTCGTGATTGCTTAGCTTATATACTGATTGAGATGTAAACTTGAGGTTGCGTTAAAGATTAAAATGAAGTTCGATACAGGTTAAGCCAAAGGATCAAAATACTGCATGTAATTACGAACTTTTCCTCGCTTAGCAGTTTCTACTCTTCAATTGCTACATTAACATTCAAATTATATGAGCTTGTACAGTCATAGAAAATTAAGGAATCTGACCATGTTTTCGATGTTTAAAAGTGACCCCATCAAAAAACTAACCAAACAGCGTTTGGCGAAACTACAAGAAGCCATGCTCGCACAACGGAATGGTGACATAAAAGGATATTCTCAATTAACCTATGAAGCTGAAGAGCTGTATAAAAAGATCCAAGAACTTCAAAAATAAAAAAATTTATCCATAGTCATAAAAAGTATAGGCGGAAATCTAATACGATAACCTTTTATTATGCCAATGAATTTAAATTAAGGAAAAATCATCAAGGAGAGATTTTGTCGGAAAATACGAGGGATAATTCACAAGAAAATTTATTATCAAATAATCCATATAAAGCTAATCCCTGTTCAAATGGAAAGGAATATTTTTCATGAAGAGGAAAAACAGCCAATCCGAAAGAAATCGATTTATCGTCTTCAAAACCAAAGAGGAATTTTTTTCATAATTCGATATTGCCTTACACCCAACTACGCGCCGCATATTCTCTGGGAGACATACCATATTGTTGATGGAAGAGACGTGAAAAATGGCTTGGATTACTGTAGCCAACGTCGTAGCAGGTTTGCGTAATGCTGTTGCCTTTGCGAATTAAATCGCAGGCTTTTTCCAACCGTCGTTGCTGAATATATTCCATCGGGCCGCACCCAAAGCAATGTTTAAATTGCTGGTACAACTTACTACGCGACATGCAAGCAATGCGCGCCAGCTGGTCAATATCAATGGTTTCCGCCAAGCACTGTTCAACATGCGAAATCACGTTTACTAGCCCCGACTGGTTAGGATTCTCTTGTGCGCACTGTAATAAAAATCCCCGGCCTTGCTGGCGAAACATACGCGCAACCAATTCGTTAACGCCAAATTCCAGCACTAAATCGCGATCTTCTTCGGCATCGACAATGCTGCCGACAATACGCTCAAGTAAGTGCTGCGTGGCAACCCGCTAGATACTGAGACTCAAGTCGGCGCTCAAGCGTCGAAAGAACAGTACGACCGTATCATGAGCTATATCGACATCGGTAAAAACGAAGGCGCAGAAATTTTGATTGGTGGTGCCGCCGCATCTTTAGGCGGTGACTTACAAACGGGTTACTACATTCAGCCGACTATCTTCAAAGGCGACAATAAAATGCGCGTCTTCCAAGAAGAAATTTTTGGCCCGGTAATTAGTGTGACAACCTTTAAAGATGAAGCTGAAGCGCTGGCGATTGCCAACGATACAGAGTTTGGTTTGGGTGCAGGTGTGTGGACTCGTGATATGAACCGCGCCTATCGCATGGGCCGTAATATTCAGGCCGGTCGAGTGTGGACCAACTGCTATCACGCCTATCCTGCTCACGCCGCATTTGGCGGTTACAAAAAGTCAGGTATCGGCCGCGAAACTCACAAGATCGCGTTAGAGCATTATCAGCAGACTAAGAACTTGTTGGTGAGTTACAGCACCAGTCCTTTGGGCTTTTTCTAGACACCTCCTTTGAGCTTTGTCTGAGAGTGATACTCTCCTTTGGGCGTCGATTTCGACGCCCCTTTTTTTGGCCTCCCTTCTACTTAACTTACATAGCCTCCGGCTGCTCTGGCCAATCTGGCGTCATGGGTGAAAGAGGGTTATCCGGTTCGTCATCCGACCAAACTCGACCTAGGTATTCCATAATCGCATCATCAATCGTTTGCTGCTTACCCGCCAAGCCTTGATTGCCAAAAATACGATTAAATTCAAACACATACGGATAGTGACCTATCATAGCAATATCAAATCCGCCGTGATCTATACCTAACCCTAGCGCTAATCGTTCAACCAATGCACAGGCTTCTGGCGGCAAAATCCCAGACTCAACGCTACCGCCCTTTGCAATGTTATTATAAAAACCTTGCTCAGCTTGCATGCGCCAATAACCACCAACAATCTTATCGCCCACCCACACGATGCGCAGATCACGATCAATGGGTAAATATTCTTGTGCATAAATAACGGGAGAAATAGCTAAATAAGCCTGCCAATCTTTTTGTGTTTCAATAAGAAAAACACCATCGCCCATACTGCTTTTAGGGATTTTAGCAACAAAAGGACTCGGCATTTTCGCCCAAACGCTGGCGGCGGCTTCTGGGGTGTTAGGTTCAATCAGGGTGTACGGAACGTGCTCAGGCGCTAATAGCTGAAAACACCGAGTCATCTCGACTTTGTCATGACCGATATAGTAACTGGCGGGGCTAGGAAAAATTCGAGTTTTTAAACCATAAATTAATGGATTTATTTGCCAAAATTGTGGAAATAAAACACCATCTGCTGCTTTAATGGTTTCAGCCTCAGCCAGCATCTGTTCAGGTTTAATATAAGATACGCCACTAAGGTGCAAGGTACGTAAAGCATCAAATGATAAAAAACGCATGATTAAAATGGCAGTGATAAAAAGGCGGCCATCATATGCCGACTTTTATAGTAAGAAAGTGAGTTATTTCACTGCCGACGATGAAAACTTTTCACTCATGTTTTAAAGCTGCCAATGCCGCCGTTAGCGCTGGGCAGGTGGGTGCGTAACGACTAGACTAACACTATGATTATTAAGCAATAAGTTAACATTTTAGTGGTAACTTAACGCAGATACAGTTGAGTAATGTTATGAATTATCCCCGCGACATGATTGGCTATGGCAGCCAACCACCTCATCCGCAATGGCCGAATAAAGCACGTATTGCCGTGCAATTTGTTATTAATTATGAAGAAGGCGGTGAGAACTGTATTTTGCATGGAGATCTCGCCTCCGAAGCCTTTTTATCCGAAATCGTCGGTGCCCAAGCGCTTATTGGCGTGCGCCATATGAATATGGAATCTATTTACGAATACGGCAGTCGTAAAGGATTTTGGCGTTTGCATAAAATGTTCAGCGAACGCAACATGCCAACGACGGTATTTGGTGTTGCCATGGCGCTAGAGCGAAATCCAGATGCCGTGCAAGCCATGCTGGATGCCAACTGGGAAATCGCCAGTCATGGCCTCCGTTGGATCGATTACCAATACATTAGCGAAGACGTCGAGCGCGAGCATATACGTCAGGCGATTGAAATTCATACTCGTGTTACCGGCAAAGCTCCCGAAGGCTGGTACACCGGACGCATGAGTCCAAATACTCGCCGCTTAGTATGCGAGCATAATTTTTTATACGACGCCGATAGCTATGCCGATGAACTGCCTTACTGGGTAGAAGAAAACGGTAAGCCACACTTAATCGTGCCCTACACGCTCGATGCCAACGATATGCGTTTTGCAAGTGCCCAAGGGTTTAACAGTGGCGACCAGTTTTTTAGCTATTTAAAAGATAGTTTCGATGTGCTGTATGCCGAAGGCGAAAGTGCTCCGGCCATGTTAAGCATTGGTTTACATTGTCGTTTAGTTGGTCGCCCCGGACGTGCTGCAGCACTGGCGCGCTTTCTTGATTATGTACAACAGCATAGCGACGTTTGGGTGTGTACCCGCGCTGATATTGCTCGTCACTGGCACACACACTTTCCAGCAAAATAATTTCAAAAAAGAATTAATCCAGGGCTAACGTGTTAGCCACTGAATTAATTCTGAACGCTCTTTCTCAGTCATACCCTTCATATTACCCAACGGCATATAACCAGTTTGCAAGGCCGTAACAATTCGCGGACTAAATTGCTTCAACTGCTCGACGTGGGCTAATACGATGCCAGCGGGAGCCGTAGCAAATCCCGCTTGTGTCGGCACATCCGCGTGGCAACCGACGCAATGCACCTGAACTAACGCTAACGCTTGAGTATCGTTAATAACGGCAGCATTCGACGCTTGGCGCAAATGCATAGGTGTCATCCACGCAGCAACTAACAGCAAACCAATTATGCCAACGACTAAAATCCATGGTTTATGTTGATCTTGATGTTTTAAATTAAAGTAATGACGAACAAATGCAGCCAAGCCACCAATTGCTGCCAGCACTAACCAAGGGTATTCATGGCCGTAAGTCATAGGATAGTGATTGCTGATCATTAAAAAGATCAAAGGCAATGTGAAATAGTTATTGTGCGTAGAACGCAGCTTAGCGAACGCCGCATATTCGGCATTCGGAACCTCCCCCGCTTCCACTGCGCGCACAAGTTCGCACTGGGCAGGCATAATGCCGAGTTTCACATTACCGACCATAATCGTGCCGATTAAAGCACCGATATGCAGATAGGCAGCACGATCGCTGAATATCTGATCAAGCGCCCAAGCCGAAAATACCAACAGTGAGAATAGAATCGCGCCAAACACTCGTGGCCAATGTCGCAAGGCACTGCGTAACATCGCTTCGTAAATACCGACGCCAGCGAGTAGAAACCCAAGGCTTATGCCGATACCTTGAACCTGTGTTAGTACCATCTTTTGCGGATCTAATAAGTATTGATTAGCACCCCAGTAATAGATAATGGCTAACAAAGAAAAACCCGTTAACCAAGTAGTGTAGGCTTCCCATTTAAACCAATGGAGTTTCTTCGGCATAGTTTGTGGACCAAGCTGGTACTTAGCGACTTCATAAAAGCCGCCACCGTGAATTGCCCACAAATCACCTTTAATCCCCTTTTCTTTTTTCCACTCCGGCGGTTCGCGCAAACTTAAATCGAGCCAAATAAAGTAAAAAGAAGCACCAATCCAAGCGATACCGGCAATGACGTGAAACCAACGAAAAAACAAACTCAGCCATTCGAAGATATATGCTTCCATTAGTTCGACAACTCCTTATTGCTAACTTTTCGGTACAGGCATTGGCCTGCAACGAATGTAACGGCAATGGCTCGATCATCGCCTAGTACCATTAAAGCAAATAAGCGTTCTTCTAAGGTGTGACAGGTACTTTGTCGGCGCTGCATTAATGGCGTGGCATTTAGATCAAGAACGATAAAATCCGCTTCGTTACCTGAATTAAAACTACCAATACAGTGATCTAACCCGAGCACCTGGGCATTGCCTTGAGTTACCCGATAAAAAGCTTCATGTGCGCTCAGGCTGGTGCCATTTAACTGGCAAATTTTGTACGCTTCGCTCAATGTCTGCAGCATCGACATACTCGTGCCACCACCGACATCAGAGGCTAAGCCAACACTGACTGGATGCGGCTGTTTATGTAAGCGAAATAAACCGCTGCCTAAAAACAAATTCGACGTTGGACAAAAGGCAAGGTGGCTACCGCTTTCACTCAATCGTTGATAATCGGTATCGGTAAGATGTACCCCATGCGCAAAAACACTGCGCGGCCCTAATAAACCATAATAATCATACACATCAAGATAGTTGGCGCGTTCGGGGAATAGCTCTTCAACAAAAGCAATTTCGTCGAGATTTTCAGCTAAGTGAGTTTGCAAGGTGACGGTCGGATATTCTGTTAAAAGTTGCCCAGCAACGTCCAATTGCTCGCGCGTCGACGTAATCGCAAAGCGCGGGGTTACGGCATACTGTTGGCGACCTTTACCATGCCAGCGCTCTATAAGTTCTCGCGACTGCGTAAGACTGCTCTCAGCCGTATCACACAATGCATGCGGCGCATTGCGATCCATCATCACTTTACCGCAGATCATACGCATATTGCGTTGGTGACTGGCGCTAAAGAAAGCGTCCACCGACTGTGGATGTACGGTGCCAAAAACGAGCGCCGTGGTTGTGCCATTGCGGGCAAGTTCGTCCAAAAAGAAGTCGGCGGTAGCCGCGGCGTATTGCTCATCAGCAAACGCCTGCTCAGCGGGAAAGGTGTAATTGTTTAACCAATCGAGTAATTGTTCGCCATACGAAGCGATGACATCCACTTGCGGATAATGAATATGAGTGTCGATCATGCCCGGCATAATCAAGGCATTGTCGTAGGTCTGAATCTCAATACCCGGATAATTTGCTAATACCGATTCTGCATCACCACACGCAACAACGCGCCCGCTATCGGTATCAATAACTAAAGCGCCATCGGGAAAATAATGTGGCTGAAAAGCATGTGTAGATAATAAATCTGCAGATGAAGAGGCGGTGTAATGCAAAACTGCGGCGCAGTGTGCCTGCAAGGTCATTCAGAATGACTCCTGTATTCGCTAATAGTAATTTCAACATCATCGCTGAAAGGGTTTTCGTCTAAGTTATTGCCGTGCCCTATACGGTCTACGATCCAAAAATTACGCACATTCTCTAACGACAATAACGGATAGTGCCAAGTGCCTGCATGGTAATTAATACCCTGCCCCTGAACACTAAATAGGCGCAAAGTATCTGGATCCGGCGCATTGTCACCTAAGCACACCAAAACCAAATACGGTTGATCGTCACTAGGTAAAAATGCCTGACTACCGAGCGGATGACGTTCCATCATAGTAATCTTCATAGGCAGGCTGCGCGGTTGCGCCTGAAATACACTGATAATGGCCTCGCCGTCATTACGCTCTACCGTGGCTTGGCGATGAAATCTTTGTGTGGTGCCACCATTAATAGGATAAGAGGCTCCATTCGCACTGATGACGTCGCCGAATTCAGCAAAACGGCTGGCCGTTAATGGCTCGGGCAATAAATCAATCTTCCGCATCCTCAAGAGCCTCTGTACGTCGAATAACCATTCGCCGTAATAAGCAAAGGAATGTGGTAATGCTGACTTGCATCTGTCACGGTGAAATAAATATCAACACGCGGATATAACGTCGCCACTTTTTGCCGTTGAAAATATTCTTTAACTTCAAATTCAATACGGTAATCACCGCATAAACGCTCTTGATTGCCTAACCAATAATTAATGCGGCCATCTTGATCGGTGGTGGCTTCGGCGACGGCTTCCCAAGTGCCATTGCGCTCCATCCACAAACGCACCGTCACATCGGCGGCTGGTTTACCTAAGTTAGTATCAAGAATATGAGTGGTAATAGGGCTTCGCTGCATCGTTTTACTCCAACCTTAATTCGCGCTACTGCCTAGCAGTTTATTTAATCTAATGGCGGTAATTAGCGCCTGATTTTCTGCAGCATTATGCACTTCTTGCACATGGCTATTTGGCAAACGCTGCTGTAATAACGCCAGCATTTCTTCTGCACTTTTACCGGTAGCACAAACGATAAAAATAAAACCAAATTTCTCTTCATAGACTTTATTTCCCGCAGCCAATGCTTCAAGCACACTGTCGTTTGCTTGATGAGCGCCCTGCTGTTCGTTTGCCGCTAATGCGTGGGTATCTGCATACTTAGCCCGCAACGAGCTGACATCACCGATTTTCGGGTGGGCGCTGAAGGCTTCCATAAAATCGCCTTCATGTAGATTCCACCACACATCTTCGGCTTTCTTTAATAACTGCTCGATGGAGGTAAATGGCCGTGCATTCACCAATGCCAACACCCAAGCTTCTGCTGCGCAGCAACGACGCAACGCGATCGCGGCTTCGCCATCAGGCAAGCTATTTAATTCATCGAGCGTTAATTTGGTCGCCATTGCTTCACTCCTCTGACACTGGATAGCCAATAACTCGTAATCGACTAACACCACCATCAGGATAAATACTCAGGCGAATATGGGTGAATACTTGCTCAGTGTTAATGACTTCGTTTCGATAAAAATGCTCAGAGTCAGCACTGAGTAATTGTCGTTCTATTACGGGTTGCCAAGCGCTATCAGGATGCACTTCGCCACTCGGCATGTAGAGCGCATCTAAAGTGAATGAATGAGGAAAATTACCCTTAAAGTACGCGGTATCAACACATACTTTATGCAAAGTGCCAGGAGCCGCTAAGGCAATAATGATCCAGTCGGTTTCTCGGCCACCGCGACGGCGTTTTGTTTCCCAGCCATCGCCCATATTGACGCCTCGACCCGGCATTAATAAATTATTCATCGAGCTAAAAAACATATCACTGCACATTAACGGGCGAGCACCATTGCTAACCGCTGCCAGATCAACGGGTTCGTTCGGTAGTAGCCAATCTTTATTGAGAACAGCTTTGCCATATACCCGTAAACGAGCAACGCCACCGTCAGGAAAGATATTCAATCGCAGATGGCTCCAAACCGAATCTGCGCCGTGACCAACATCAATAAAGTTGTCGCTGTCGGACTGAACATCAAGCTGCTCGATCAACATAGTCCATTCGGTATCTGCGTTTGGCGTCGTACTGGAATAGCAAGCTTCAATTGAAATCTGTTTCGGCGCGTTACCGGCAAAAAAACGCGTACAAACATTAAAGCCAACAATATTTCCGGCCGCACCTAGGCGTAGTATGGCCCAATCGTGGCCTTCTTCGCGCTTACGTCGACTTTCCCAACCATCCATCCATTTACCACGGTCGGTATATTTACCGTCGATAAATACCGGCGCATCGGGTTTGATTAAATTTTCCATTTCGGCAAAAAAATCATCGCTCGATTGCAGCACTTGTCCGCCTAACTGACGACTCGCTAAATCCACCCATTGCGTATAGGGATGTACTTCATTCTTCATAAAAAGGACCTGCCGTCACCGCGAGCGGTAAAGTTGAAATTTCAGTTGTTGGATTTGTACTCGTCGTCGATTTTCGTAACGCCATCCAATGTTCGTTTGCGCGTAGCTCTTTTGCCGAAAACCCTTGATGCAAGCTGCGATCCTGCTGCCCATGATGCAAGGCTATCAACTGGGCACTAATAGATACTGCGACCTCCATTGGCAATTTACCAAAAATATCGGCATGACCTATAGGCATAGTCACGGTTGCGATTTGCTCTGGGCTAAAGCCTTGATGGCGCAAACGTTGAGTAAATCGTGCTTGCTTAGTATCCGAGCCGATACAACCAACAAAGCTGCAATCTCCACGGGTTAACGCCGCGACCAGCAGGTCGAAATCAAGTTGATGATTATGGGTAAGAATAACTAGCTGCGCGCCACTCGGCAGAGCATTGAGTGACGCCACGGGGTCGTCACTGACTAAGATTTTAATGTTGCTATTAAGAGTAGATTGCAGTGGAAACTCTAACGAATGCGCGAGTTTAAACTGCTCTTCACGGCTATCAATCCAGTGCACTTGAATCGGTAAGTGTTGAACAATAGTCATTAACGCACGCGCGACATGACCCGCACCAAATACCGCTAGCACAGGACGTTGCGCACAAAAGGATTCCAATAAAACACTGACACTACCGCCACAACATTGCCCTGCTTTCGCCGCCAGCGGAATCATTTCTAGACTTTGGGTTGATGTGTTTTGCAACAATAACTGCCGTGCTTTCTGGCTGAGTAAAAACTCCAGCTCACCGCCGCCTAACGTATCGAATTGCTCATCGGCGGTAATGATCATTTTACTGCCGGGATCTCGCGGCGCAGATCCTGCGCGGCCAATAATAGTCGCAATCACATAAGCGCAGCCTTGTTGCTCGCAATAGGCAAGCGCTTGCTGCCAAGTTCTTGGTTTCATGATATCTGCTCCGCCACTAGGCCTTCATTGTGCGCTTGGCAGGCCATCACCGCAGCAAGTACACGTTCTGGAGTTGCTGGCGTATCCAGCGGTGGATTAATTGCATAATTCGCCACACTGGCAGCGGCATCTCGTAATGCACACCAAACAGAAATACCGTGCATGAGTGGAGGCTCACCAACGGCCTTCGAGTTATAAATGGTTTCTTCTGCGTTAGGTTGATCAAACAGGCGTACGTTTAAAATGCTAGGTACATCCATCGACGTTGGAATTTTATACGTCGCGGCACTGGCCGACGCCAATTTACCTTTTGCATCCCAAGTTAATTCTTCGGTGGTTAACCAACCCATCCCCTGCACAAAACCGCCTTCAATTTGACCGATATCAATCGCAGGGCTTAACGACGCGCCAACATCGTGCAAAATATCGGTACGCAATACCCGATATTCACCGGTAAGGGTATCAATTTCGACTTCACTGCAAGATGCGCCCAAAGCGTAATAATAAAATGGTCGACCACTCGCAGTATCACGATCATAAAAAATCTTAGGCGTACGATAATAACCGGTTGCAGATAAAGACACGCGCTGCTCATAGGCTAGCTGTACGAATTCGGCAAAGGTAAACCATTGCGCACTATCACCAACGCCAACCACAACATGATTGTTAATAAAGTGCACATCATCAGGCGCAACGCCAAAGTGCTCGACCGCTAAATCAACTAACCGTTGCTTAATGGTCTGACAGGCCGCTTGTGCCGCTTTGCCATTTAAATCTGAGCCTGATGACGCCGCCGTTGGCGAGGTATTAGGGACTTTATCGGTGGCCGTAGCGGTTACCTGCACGTAATCAAGATCAACGCTAAATTCATTGGCAACTACCTGCGCAACCTTAGTAAATAAACCTTGGCCCATTTCTGTGCCGCCGTGATTTATTTGAATGCTGCCATCGGTATAAATATTAATGAGTGCGCCCGCTTGATTTAAATGCTGCACCGTAAATGAAATACCAAAACGCACCGGCGTTAACGCCAACCCGCGTTTTAAATAAGGATGCTGCTGATTAAATTCAGTAATGTCGTGACGGCGCTGACGATATTCACACTCTCGCTCAAGTTGTGTAATAAGCCTTTCGATATGAAAATCTTCAATCGGCTGACCATAGTGGGTTTTATCGCCATTTTGATAGAGATTTTTTAGACGAACATCCAAAGGATCTAGTCCGGTTGCTCGGGCAATATCATCCATCATGGCTTCGCCAACGATCATGCCCTGCGGCCCACCGAACCCTCGAAATGCGGTATTCGATACAGTATTAGTTTTGCACCGCTGACCAAGCACCGCCATAGCTGGAAAATCATAGGCGTTGTCGACATGAAACATGGCCCGATCAACAATGGCATCGGATAAATCCGGTGAAAAACCACATAATCCAGCAAGATGAATATCGGCCCCAATTAACTGACCGTCGTCATCAAAACCCACGGTCCAACGGGTAAAAAAATCGTGACGCTTACCGGTTAATACCATGTCGTCTTGGCGATCCAAGCGCAGCTTAACCGGGCGTTTATTGCGCACCGCCAATACCGCCGCTAAACACGCCCACGGCGCTGCCTGAGTTTCTTTACCGCCAAAACCACCCCCCATACGACGCACTAAGACGGTTACTTTGTGCATGGCTATGCCAAGCACTTCAGCCACCAGCTTTTGTACTTCTGATGGATGCTGCGACGACGTATAAATCGTCATACCACCATCATCCGTTGGTACGGCATAACTGACTTGGCTCTCTAAATAAAAATGTTCTTGGCCTTTGTTATACAGCGTATTGGTGAGCGTATTTGGCGCACCGGCGAGCGCTTTTTTCGCATCGCCTTTAACCATCCTATGATCAGGTCGCACCCGTTCACCGCTGGCTAACGCTTGCTCTAAAGTCAGTGTCGGTATTTGTTCATCCACTTGAATGGCGGCCAGAGCAACAGCTTTACGCGCCTCAATAAACGTAGCAGCAGCAACCGCAAATAACGCTTGTCCGTGAAATTGTAATTCCGGCCCTGCCAAAATAGGGTCGCCCTGATACACAGGGCCAATATCGGTTACCGCTGGCATATCAGCAATGGTGACCACATCAACCACACCGGCCGCCGTGCGTACTGGAGATAAATCTAACTGGGTTAGTGTGCCCTTAGCCACCGGGCTTTTACCAATCGCCGCGTGTAATGTTCGCGCTAGCTCGGGAATATCATCAACGTATTGTGCCGCACCAGTGACATGTTGCTCGGCGCTATCGTGAGTAACGCTGGCACCACGCCCGCCTTTCGCTGGGCGACGACGAAAACTTTCGGATGACGGTGGAAATGCAGAGAAGTGGCTCATGATGCAACCTCTGCTTGTAGTGTCCCACGGGTTAATTCGAGCGCTGCGCGTAGCAATAAATTCTTGCCCACTTGCAGGCGGTAGCTTGCACTCGCACGGACATCCGACATCGGACTGCAATCTTGCTCAAGCAAGCTGCCTGCCTGTTTAAATGTAGCTAGATTAACGGGCTGACCTATCAACCCCGACTCAACGTGATACGCTCTGATCGGTGTCGCCGCCATGCCGCCTAAGGCTAACTTAGCCGCAATAATGGTGTCATTTTCAATGCTGAGTTTGAGGGCAAACATGACCGCTGAGATATCATCGTCATGACGTTTACTGATTTTCCACAGAAATACATGGTCATTTTCTTGCGGTAAATTAAAAATAATTCGACGAATGTATTCCCCAGCACGCAATTGAGTTTGCTTATAACCAGTAAAGAACTGCTCTAGCGCTATGGTATGCAGACCATAAATACCATTAATTTCTACTTCCGCTCCTAATGCTAAAAAAGCGGGGGGCATATCGCCGATAGGTGATGCGTTGGCAATATTGCCCCCCAAAGTGCCGAGGTTACGAATTTGGCGTGAGCCTATTCGTTGCACTAACTCGGCGAGTGAAGGAACACGGGTTGTTAATTCTTGTTCAACGTCACTGTAGCTACACAAAGCACCCAGCGACATTTGCTTATTCTGTATTTCAATCGCAGACAAACCCTGCACTCGACCGAGCACAATAACGCACGCCATTGTTTTAAATTGTTGGGTAATCGCTAGCCCTAAGTCGGTGCCTCCGGCCCACAATTGCGCCGTTGGATATTGCTGCAATAGTGCAATTAATTCGGCTTCGGTCTGCGGCATAAATAATTGTGAGGAGGCACTCTGCTGCAACGGCTCACGGCTAACGCCTACATTAGGATCGAACTCTACAACAGCGGCTGCTTGTACCTGCTCAGCACAATCCCTCTTGGGATAATCACCCATATGACGAGCCGCAGAGACAATAGGCTGATAACCGGTGCACCGACATAAATTACCCGATAACGCGGCATGAATATCGTGATCACTAGGCACAATATTTAAATCAATACCCTGTTGCAGTCGCTGCTGATACAGAGTCGCTAGCGACATCACGATACCAGGGGTACAAAATCCACATTGCGATCCATGGAAATCAATCATGGCTTGTTGCGCTGGGTGTAACGGCTGTTGAGCAATACCCTGCGCAGTAAAAATATAGCGATTGTGCAGGTGCGCCATTAAGGCAATGCAGGCATTGACCGTATAGAAAGAAAGCTGACCGTTATCGAGGCTAGCGAGCATCACAGTACATGCGCCACAATCACCAGCTGCGCAACCTTCCTTCACGTCTGTCTGCGCCATATGAGTGCGCAAATAATTGAGAATGGTGCACATGGGGTCAATATTCCCATCTTCGATCCATTCACCATTTAAATTAAAACGTATCACTGTCTATCCTACACTCTTGTTAAAAATACCAAGAAACTCGGGCTTAAAACGCGCATAGCGTGATCGCTAAACCTGCGATATCACCTATAACGACTGGGCTGATTGAACTTTCCCGAGGAGCCGTCTTGTTTACCTTATTTTCCAGCCTGCAATTTCCTGACCAACTGGTCAAGCTTATATTTTGAAACCTCATTCTATTCAAGAATAGATACTGGCAAGTTAATTGCTAACATCTTGTCCATCTAGTCAGCTTTTGAAAAGCTGTTGTTCTTGCACCATCAGGTTTAGCTAACGTGACATCAAGACTCGAACTGCGGGGCATCCGCAAACAATATCCCGGCTGCATTGCCAATGATGATATTCACCTTGCTGTAGCGGCGGGCGAATGCCATGCCCTGCTCGGTGAAAACGGGGCCGGTAAAAGCACCCTAATGAAAATCATCTACGGCATCGTAGCGGCCGATGCCGGCACTCTGCTGTGGGAAGGTACGCCAACTCAGATACGCAACCCTGCACATGCACGCGAATTGGGCATAGGTATGGTGTTTCAGCACTTTTCTTTATTCGAAACCTTAACGGTGGCAGAGAATATCGCTCTTAGCCTCCCTAAAGACCAAACCCGTAATCGCCGCGCACTCAGTGATCGTATTCGCCAAGTATCGGAACACTACGGCATGGCACTTGATCCTGATCGTTACGTGCACTCACTATCGGTAGGAGCACGTCAACGTGTCGAAATCGTACGGTGCTTACTACAAGACATTCGCTTATTGATTTTAGATGAGCCGACATCCGTCCTTACGCCGCAAGAGGTGGAACAGCTATTCATCACCCTCAATCGCTTAAAAGCAGAAGGCTGCGCCATTTTATTCATCTCACACAAGTTAGATGAAGTGCGTGCGTTATGTGACCAAGCGACTGTGCTACGCAATGGCAAGGTTACCGGTCATTGCCAACCTAAGTCCTGCGACAGCATGACCTTAGCGCGTTTAATGGTGGGTGATGAAACCCCACTAGAGCAAGGTTTTAGCAAACGGGTGGGCGGCGAAGCGGTGCTAATAGTGAAGCCGTTATCACTAACCCCGGTCGATCCGTTCGGTATGTCGTTAAAAGACGTGTCGTTCAATGTGAAAAAAGGCGAGATATTAGGCATTGCTGGGGTTGCAGGTAACGGCCAAGAAGAATTGATGGCGGTGCTCAGCGGTGAAGATATGCGCGACGCCGGCGAGGTTATCCTCAACGGCGATGTGATTGGCAAGTTGTCTGCCAGCCAACGCCGCGAGTTGGGTTTTGCCTTTGTGCCAGAAGAACGTTTAGGACGTGGTGCCGTACCCAATATGAGCCTTACCGACAATGCGCTGCTCAGCAGCAGTCACTGCGGCTTGCTTAACAACGGCTGGATACGTCAGCACGAGGTGAACGATTTCGCCGAAGCGGTCATTAACGATTTCAACGTTAAATGCGCTGGCACTCACGCTCAAGCAAAAAGCTTATCGGGTGGTAACTTACAAAAATTTATTATTGGCCGAGAAATTCGTCAACAGCCGAAATTACTCGTGTGCTCTCACCCAACTTGGGGCGTGGATATTGGTGCCGCCATTTTAATTCGCAAAGCCCTAATTGAATTGCGGGATCAAGGCGCAGCAATTTTAGTTATTTCGGAAGATATCGACGAACTGTATGAAATTTGCGATCGCCTCGGTGCACTCTGCGACGGACGGCTAAGCCCAATAAAACCCACTCATGATGTAAGCATCGGTCAGTTAGGGCAATGGATGGCGGGCGAATTTAGCGACCAACAGGAGCAATGCGCATGATTCAGTTGCAAGCGCGTCAAAATGACTCCGCACTCATGGGATATGTATCGCCACTGATTGCCATCGCCCTGACCTTGCTCGCCGGTGGATTATTGTTCGGCCTGCTCGGACACAACCCAATCACCGCTCTATATACCTTCTTTTTAGCACCGATAAGTGACATCTATGGCCTTACCGAGCTGGGGATCAAAGTCGCTCCCCTGCTACTCTGCGCCACCGGCTTAACTCTGTGTTATCGCGCAAAGATTTGGAATATCGGCGCCGAAGGGCAATTTATTATGGGCGCCCTTGGCGGTAGTGCTGCGGCACTGCAATTTGGCGAAGACAGCTCGCGCTGGGCCTTAATCTGGGTGCTCCTGTGCGGCAGCGCGTCAGGACTATTGTGGGCTGGTTTAGCGGCTTGGTTAAAAACTCGGTTTAACGCCAACGAAATTTTAACCACCATTATGCTCAACTACATTGCTCTTAATGCCTTATTGTATGCCGTGCATGGGCCATTAAAAGATCCTGAAGGCTTTAACTTTCCCGAGTCGGCAACTTTTGCTGATGCGGTTATATTGCCGTTATTTGCTGACGATTATCGGTTAAATATTTCATTAATCTTTAGCTTTATCGCCATTATTGCTCTTGGTTTTGTTTTAGCACGTAGTTGGATTGGCTATCAAATTACGGTGCTGGGCGAAGATGCCAAGGCGGCACGCTACGCAGGTTTTGGCGAGAAAAAATTAACGTGGTTTGTCTTATTAGCTTGCGGTGCATTAGCCGGCCTTGCTGGCGTTTCGGAAGTTACCGGCCCAATCGGCCAGCTCATCCCACAAGTATCACCGGGCTACGGTTATGCAGCGATCATTGTCGTCTTTCTTGGACGCATGCAACCCGTTGGTATTTTCCTCGCCAGTATTTTACTCGCGCTTACCTTTATGGGTGGCGAAATGATTCAAATAGAAATGAGCTTACCTAAGTCGTTAACCGGTTTATTCCAAGGCATGCTGCTCTTTTTCATGCTAGCCGCCGACCTGCTAATTCGTTATCGCATTGTATTTACGCCGCGTACTCGTGCGACGGGAGACCTGTAATGGACATTGATTTAATCACTAATATTTTATACGCCACTCTGCGAACAGGAACGCCCCTCATCCTTATTGCCTTAGGCGAAATGGTGTGCGAAAAATCCGGCGTATTAAACCTTGGCCAAGAAGGCATGTTATTGGTTGGTGCCGTGGTTGGTTTTATCGCCGCTTACGTTACTGGCTCCTATGGCTTAGGAGTCGCACTCGCCATGATCGGCGGCAGTGCCATGGCGCTGCTATTCGGCTGGTTGTCGATAACCCTTGCGACCAACCAAATTGCCACAGGTTTGGCACTCACGATTTTCGGTGGTGGTTTAAGTGCCTTTATTGGTGCTTCTTACGTCGGAATTGGCTTAGAAGGCATTCAGTCGATTTATATTCCCGTACTAAGCGATATCCCAGTAATCGGCCGCGTGCTATTTCAGCATGACCCTCTAGTGTATTTATCGTTTGTCTTATTTTTAGCGATTTATTGGGTATTTCGCTCGACTCGCTTGGGTTTGAGTATTCGCGCGGTTGGTGAAAATCCAGAAGCCGCCAATGCCATCGGCATTCCAGTTCAAGCCATTCGCTATGGTGCCGTGCTGTTCGGTGGCGCGATGACAGGCATGGCGGGTGCTTATTTATCCTTGGTATACACGCCTATGTGGACCGAAGGTATGTCCGCAGGACGCGGCTGGATTGCATTAGCCCTAGTGGTATTTGCCAGCTGGAAAGCCGAACGCATCATGCTCGGTGCATGGTTATTTGGCTTTGCCAGTATTTTGCACTTGGTACTGCAAGGCACTCGCTTCGAAGTACACCCCAATGTCATGGCCATGCTGCCGTATGTCGCCACTATTTTAGTCTTGGTTTGGTTATCCTCGGATGCAGCTAAAACCAAGATGAGTGCGCCGCGCTCCATCGGCCAACCCTTTAAACCTATGGTCTAGTTATCGCCACTGTTAAATAACCGAGTGTCTATGTTTAAACACGTATTTTGCTTGCTGCTAGTCGCTGCAAGCCTAGCCTCAAATAGCCATGCCGATAATGCTAAGAGGGCCATTATTTTCGATACCGATATGGCCATTGATGATTGGTTGTCGCTGTTATATCTAGAAAAAAATTCTAGCATTGATATTCGCGCTATTACTGTATCAAACAGTGGCGAAAGTCACTGCCAAGCAGGGCTAGATAATGCAACGAATTTACTCAAGCTGGTGAGTGACCGCTCTGTCCCTATTGCTTGTGGTGATGATTATCCACTCGATGGCTATTTTGTATTTCCACAACCGTGGCGCGTTGATTCCGATACCTTATCGGGTATCGACATGAGTCATTGGCTGCAGCACCCCAGTGCTAATGTTCAGGCAAGCCTGCATGCTGCCGAATTAATTCATCAAACCATTATTAATAGCGATCAGCCGTTAACCATTGTCGCTGTAGGGCCATTAACGAACATTGCGCAATGGCTACAACGTTATCCCGACGATCAAAGCAAAGTGGCTGAACTGATCATGATGGGCGGTAGCTATCAGCAAGGGGGCAATATTATTGTGCCTAAATTTACCGCGGGACATCCAAATACGGTTTCAGAGTGGAATTACTTTATAGATCCTCTGGCGACTCAAATCGTGCTCACCAGCGCTATTCATAAAACCATGGTGGGCTTAGATGTCACCAATAAAGTACGCGTCACCCATGGTTTTGCCGATGCCTTAAAACTAATGGTCAGTGATCCAGCGGGGCAATTTGTTGATCGCGTTATGGACAATAATCGCTGGTTTATTGATACCGGAGAATATTACTTCTGGGATGTTATGGCCGCCATTGTTAGCGCTAATCCAACGCTCTGCGAAGGACCCGATGTCGCGTTAACCGCCGTCGTTGAAATGGCTGGTGACACCCCGTATTTCGGCACCTCAGATCTAACCATGCCAGCGACCGCAGCCAGTGGAAAAGCACGCCAGCATTTAAATGCTGCCAACGCCGGACAGGTCGTTGCCGCAAGCTCAGGCCCAACCACAAAAGTATGTATGAATACTCGCCCTGCCGATGTGTTTACCGAATTTCAAACCATCATTAGCCAACCTTAATTCAGGACTTGCTATGAAACGTATCGCTTCCTCACTCAAAAAGATTACAGCAAGCGCAGTGCTTATCTGCTCTACCGCTATGTATGCCTCATCGTCTTACGCCGATATGGACTGGTTTGAAAAATTCAAAAATACAGCATCCGATAAAGACCTCTACACCTTTCTCTATGCCATGCCGAAAGGCGGCGACTTACACAATCATATTTCTGGCGCTGCTCGTTCCGAGTGGTGGTACGACCTAGCCCTAGATCAAAGCAAAAATGGTTATCGCTATTTTACCAAGACCACCATCAACAACTGTGTGCCCTATGGCAGCAATGAATTTGCTGGTAGCCCTTATTTGTTGCTATTTAAAACCGTGACAGAGCGCACCTACACGGCAATGTCAAAATGTGAACAAAGCGAATACAAACGTCTTGAAGATCTAAATAGCGAAGAGAAAGCGGCATTTTTAAACGCCATCCGTTTAAACGGCAAAGGAGAAGGTCGTGACGAATTCTTCCAAACTCACTGGCAGCGCCTTTATGAGTTGACCGACAACCCGTACCTGATGTTAGAGATTTTAGTAAAAAACATGCAAGCCTTTGGTGCTGAAGGCTTAATTTATATGGAGCCGATGATGGGTAGCTTAGGCTACCAACTCGCTGACGGTACCGAAGTCAGCGACGAAGACTTTGTTGCTATGATTAAAGCGCGGCTGAAACAACCGGATGCAAAAGCCACTGGGGTTACCGTACGCTTGCAAGAATCCATTTTGCGCTTTGTACCCAGTGCCGAACAGCAGTTGATCCGTGACTACACGTTTGTTTCTGCGCACTCCGATTTGTATCTAGCGGTTAATATGGTTGGCCGTGAAGATAACGACAAAGGTCACCCGATGCGCTTTTTGCAAACACTGCGAGAACTGCGCCGTAAATACACCAATGTGAAGTTATCTATTCATGCCGGTGAAGTCGACGAACCAAACTCACATGTTCGCGATACGCTTCTTTTAGGTGCAGATCGCATTGGTCACGGCATTAACCTCATTACCGACGACGAATTGATGCGGGAAATGCGTCATGGACCCTATATGGTAGAGATCAATCTTATCTCTAACTTACTATTAGAGTACGTCGACGAATATTCTCAACACCCATTTCCAGAATACTTGCGCATTGGCATTCCTGTAGCACTGTCAACCGATGACCGTGGAATGTGGGATTCGAATATGACCGACGAATTCTTTGTTGCAGTGAAAGAATTTAATTTGGGCTGGGAAGAAATCAAAACATTGTCGCTCAACTCGCTAAAATACAGCTTTGTCGACGACAAAACGAAGGCGTCACTCATCAAAACCTACGAAGAACGCATCAAGCATTTCGAAGATACAGCTGCGTCGGGAAAGCTAAAGAAGGCGAATGTCACTCCTGTGTCATACCAATTCTTATGCAATTACTACAGCGTTTGTTTACTCCACGAATAGTCATTCTAAGTATGCCTATTTTTGAGCCTTATTTTTTTCAAGGCTCAAAAATAGTGCAAAGTTAAGTCAAATTTCACGCCCCTATTTTCACTCTGCATAACACTTCTCAACCGTTTTTATTGGCTCCCATGATTTTCTGATAAAAACCTGACCAAATAGCCGATTTGTATAAAAAAAATCGGACTTTTAGCTGAGATTCTGGCTATTTCCATCCGGATTCAAAAATATGACCAATTGGACAGGGTTTTGGCATATGCATTGCTCAAGTCAGATTAAGTTCAATTTTAAAATCCACTTTTTGAATAACTTTTTGCAATATATCCTTTTTGGAGGGAGCAAGAATGACTGACGAAAAATCCTTTCGCCTCAATAAATTAGCCCTTGTCATTGGACTCGCGTTCGCAGCACCAGCCTTGGTGTCGGCAGCCGAAGAAGATGTTGTAGAGCTAGAAACTTACACTGCTGAAAGCACCATTGAAGACACAATGGGTATAATGCCAACTGAGCCGGTAAAGTCTGTTTTTGGTTTTAACAAAAATATTTTAGAAACACCACGCGGTGTTACTTCCGTTAGCGCCAGCATGCTGGACAGTTACGCGATTACCGATATCGACGACTTAGTATTAATCTCTCCAGGCGCTTTCACCCAGTCGTTCTTTGGTGTTGCCGGTTCTCTTGACGTGCGCGGCACACCGGGCGAGGTATATTTTCGTGGCGTTCGCCGTGTGAACAACCCTGGTAACTACCCTACCCCAATTGGTGCATCTGATCGTATTGATATCGTCCGTGGACCAGCATCGCCTATTTATGGTCCATCAAAAATTGGGGGCTATCTAAACTTCGAACCTAAATCGGCACGCGCAGAAACTGGACAATACCTAGAACAGCCGATCGGTGAGATTGGTATTACCAAAGGGACCTGGGACAAAAATGTACTGACGGCAGAAGTGGGCGGCCCTGCAGAAATTTCAGGCAAGAAACTGGGCTATTACGTTTACGCAGAAAGCGAAAACTCAGGTAGCTACTACGATAATTCATCAACCGATCAAAGTATTTATCAAGCCTCCTTCAATATGGATTTAACCGATAAAACACGGGTTGAATTTGGCGGTATGTATCAGGATTTCGACGGCAATCAAGTTGCTGGTTGGAACCGTCTTACACAAGACTTAATTGATAATGGCACATACATAACGGGAACTGCACAAAGCGTCGATACTAATGGCGACGGACTTAATTCACCGGATGAATTTGATGCATGGTCAGGCACAGCAGCCAACAATTTCTTTGTTCCGGGTTCCGCGGCTACCGATGCCGATTTGGATCCAGCGTGGGCATTAGAAAATGTCGGAACAGCTAAACTCGACGGCAATCAAACACTGGTATCACCAGACGACGTCTTACGCACCAAAGTGAGTACGTTGTACTTTGATACCATTCATGACTTCAGCGACACTTCGAGTGTTACTAATAAACTATTTTACGAAAAACTCGAAAACATCAACGAAAATGCGTATGGCTTCTCTCAATTCGTCGATTCGTATGCAATAGAAGATCAGGTCATCTTTGCATTTTCAATGGACCACGGCGACTCGATCAAAGCTAACTATCAAATATCGCCATCAGTGCGCTATACCAGCTTTATTCAAGGCGACGACTACGACTATGAATACTTCGACCGCCGCGATCTAACAGGACCATCCACTGCATTAGACGCTAAGCAATTAGCGACGAGAACAGACAGCGACTATGCCGGTTATAAAGAAGGTGAATACACGGATATTGGCTTAGCTTTCTTGGCAGACTACACCTTTGCTGAACGATTAACCCTGTTGTTAGGTGCTCGGTATGATTACTTCGATATGAAGAGCAAAGATATCGCTGAAAAACTGCACGACGGTAGTGGCGCCATAAGCGCAGATGACACCGATAGCGCAACATCATGGACAGCAAGCTTATCCTACACACTCCCTATCGGTGTAACGCCGTACATCACTGCATCGAAACAAGCCACGATGGTCATTGGTCAGGGTTCAGAGATATCCCCAGATTTAATCGAATCGGGTGATGCCATTGCTGACTCAACCCTGAAAGAAGTAGGTATTAAAGCAAGTTTATTCGATGATCGTTTATACCTTTCTAGTGCCTACTTTACCCAAGAACGTACTAACTATTCAGCGCAAGACCAAGTGAGTAACAACACCACTAAAAGCGAAGGTTTTGAAGGCGAATTCCGCTTCCTAGCGACAGAGAAACTAACTTTAACCGGTGCATTTACTCACTTGGAAGTATTTAACTTAACCGCTGAAGAAAATGGTACACAGTTTGGATTCCTAGGTGCTGAAGATACAACCGGTGTGAGTGATCCTTCACTCTACTACGGCTATGTTCTGAAAGGTTTGAATCTTGTTGGTAACGAAGAAGAATCGAAAAAAGCCGGTATTCCAGAAAATATGTATAGCTTAACTGCAATGTATGCCATTACAGATAAGTTCAACATTACTGGTAGCGCAGTCCATGCAGACTCAACTTACTCTGGTTTCTCGAAGTCTGTTGAATTGCCTTCTTACACGGTATTCAACGCGGGTGTTAAGTACACCGTGGCAGATTGGAACTTCGGTTTACAAGGTAAAAACTTAACCGACGAGCGCTACTTCCGCGCTAACTTCCCAGACTTATTCGGTGCAACCATCGTACTACCCGAATTGCCACGTCACTTTATTGCAAGTGCTTCAGTTAAATTCTGAACCTGGCTAGTCACACTTTTCACTAACGGGGGAGGTCTCTGACCTCCCGATAAATACCGGGGCTTACTATGGTATTGCGTCAATCTCTGACATTAACACTGCTCGCATCTGCATTAATTGCAGCTCCGGTCAGTGCGGTAGAAAACAGCCTAGCTGGGCAAGAAAAAATTGATAAAAGTGCTGCTGCCAGCCAAAAAAACATCAACAACTTAGTTGATCAAACCACGTCTGATTTCGAAAAGTATAGAGTCGCAGCGCAACGCTTAGAAAGCTTAACCATTTTCAATAAACAAATGGCTAAGTTAGTTGAATCTCAAAAAAGCGAAATTGTAAGTATTAATCAACAGATTAATGACATCGATAGCATTGAAACTGGTGCTTTGCCGTTGATGCTAAAGATGACCACAACGCTAGGAGATATTATCGCAGCAGATGTTCCATTTTTATTGAATGATCGAAAAGAACGTTTTGAAAACCTAACCATACTGATTGATCAAGCTAACGTAAGTGCTGGAGAAAAATATCGCCGCATTATGGAAGCCTATCAGATTGAAATGGAGTTTGGTCGCACCATCGAGGCCTATCGTGACGTACTCGTAGCAAACGATACGAGCGAACCAAGAACCGTCGATTTCTTACGCATTGGTCGTGTCGGCTTATATTACCAAACACTGGATGGCTCCGAGAGCGGCCGCTGGGATTCGGAACGTAACGCTTGGGAAATGTTAAATTCCAGCCATCGCAATAGCATCCGTGATGGACTGCGTATAGCCCGCAAACAAATGCCACCAGAACTGCTGACCCTTCCGGTCAACGCGCCTGCACTTTAAGGAGTGTTGTTACCATGAATTTATTACCAAAATCGTCCCGCTTATCTTCAGCAATAACTGGTTTAACGCTATCGCTAGCACTGTCGTTTAGCGCCGTTAGTCAAGCTGACACCTTGCAAGAGCTATATCAACAAATCTCTAAAGACATTAGTTCTGAAGCATCACACAACAGCGAACGTGAGCAGCGCTTCCGTGCCGCCGCCGGCGAGCAAAAGAAAATGCTATCGGATGTCAATGCTCAGTTAGCAGAACAAGAAAAGCTGCGCGCACAATTGAAAACTGAATTCGATAATAACGAAGTATCTTTATCCGAATTAAGTACACAACTTGATCGTCGCACCGGAAATCTCGGGGAGTTATTTGGGGTATTCCGCCAAATCGCCGGAGATACTCAGCAAGTGATGTTTGACTCGGTTATTACCGTTGAATTCCCTGATCGTACAGCACAGATCGGTACTTTAGCTAAAGCCAAAGAAGTACCTACCATTGCTGAAATGCAGCAATTATGGGGACTAATGCTGCAAGAAATTTCGGAGTCCGCTGCCGTCAGTCGCTTCGATGCAAAAGTTGTTAAGCCAAGCGGTGAAACCTATGATGCAGCCGTAACTCGTGTCGGCACATTTAATATAGTCACCGATAATAAATACCTAAGTTACGCTTCTGATAGCCAGCAACTGGTGGAGTTATCGCGTCAACCAGCAGGCTATATTCGAGATACTGCCGCCGATATCACCAGTACCGCTGGTGAGGTTAATTTCGCTATTGATCCTTCGCGTGGCGCGTTGCTTGGGTTACTTGTGCAGTCGCCAAGTCTTTTAGAACGTGTGCAACAAGGTAAAGAAGTTGGTTACGCCATTATTGCCGTCGGTATCGTCGGTATGTTGATCGTACTGATGCGCTTCTTGAGTTTATCGGCCGTATCTCGACGCATGAAGCGCCAATTAAAAGATATGGATCATCCATCCGATGACAATCCATTGGGCCGCATGATGATTGCTTTCTACGAAAATAAACATCTTAACGACCTAGATGTTATTTCGAAGAAACTTGATGAAGTTGTGTTTAAAGACATCACCGATATGCGTAAAGGCTTATCAACGATCAAAGTGATGGCGGCAATTGCACCGTTAATGGGCTTATTAGGTACAGTGACCGGCATGATTGGTACTTTCCAAGCAATTACCTTATTCGGTACTGGTGATCCTAAGTTAATGGCTGGCGGTATTTCTCAGGCCTTAATTACAACAGTCGAAGGGCTATGCGCGGCAATCCCGTTATTACTGGCTAGCAACTTACTCACCAGTAAGAACCAACAGCTTAGCAAGGTCATTGGCGAGCAAGCGTCTGGCATGGTGGCACAAAAAGCCGCTGAAATTGCTAGCCAAAAGTCGTAAGTAGAGGCACATCAAAATGGATATGCAAACCTATCTTTTGGATTTTTTAAATACTGGAGGAGAAGTACTATGGGCAATTTTAGCCACGACATTTTTACTCTGGTATTTAATATTCGAACGTTACTGGTTCTTCCTACGCGAGTATCCAACACAGCGTCGATTAAGTGCTCAAGCATGGGAAGCAAATAGCGATAAAACCTCTTGGTTTTCGTTGCAAATTCGCAATCAACTTGTGTCCGAGATCGACTGTTTAATGCTGCGTAATTTAAAACTCATTACAGGCTTAATTGCTCTACTCCCTATGTTGGGGTTGCTCGGCACGGTCACTGGGATGATCCAGGTATTTGAAGTCATGGCATATATGGGATCAGGAAATCCACGCGCCATGGCCAATGGTGTCAGTGCCGCAACGATCCCAACCATGGCAGGGATGGTAATTTCGTTATTAGCAATTCCGTTTGCTACTGAGCTTAATCGTCGTTACAGCAGAGAGCTGCGCAATACCCAGCAAAGCATGCCGACACATTAATGATGCGCCGCATCAGTGAGGAAATTGTATGAATAACAATTTGTTTTTAATGAACGAAGACGAAGAAAACCAAATCGACTTAACGCCGATGCTAGATGTGGTTTTCATTATGCTGATCTTCTTTATCGTAACCTCAACTTTTGTAAAAGAATCAGGAGTCGATGTTACACGACCGAATGCAGAAACATCCGTCGTATCAGAATCCAATAGTATTCAGATAGGAATTACTGCAGCCAACCAAGTATTTATCGACAAACGTGAAGTGGATAAGCGTGCAGTACGGGCCAACGTTGAAAAGTCTCTGGCTGAAAACCCAGGTGCTGCCGTTATTATCGTTGCCGATCGCGATTCAAACACCAGTGCTCTTATTGAAGTGATGGACCAAGCGCGATTAGCTGGAGCAACCTCGGTGTCAGTGGCGTCGGAGAATAAGTAATGGTGTTAAAACACGTCGTTAGTATCGGCGCCGCCATCGTGTTTGGTTTGCTGATTTTTGCAGCCATGCAATTGATGGTAGCGACCGATGGTATGTTTGAGAAGCCCGACCGCAACCAAACCTACCTTAACTTTGTTCGTGTCGATACTTCGTCGCAAGACGTTGCCACCAAGGATAGGCGTCTACCCGATCCGCCACCCCCACCAGAAACACCGCCGCCAGCGACACCGGATAATTCGCTATCGAACTCGTTCGACAGCGCTGCGGCTAGTCTGAGTATGAATATGCCCAATATTGGCATGGGAATTAATCAAGGCGAAGGGCCGGCATTGGGAACTATGCAAGTAGGTAACGGCATGGCTGGGTTTGATACCGATGTGATACCCATGGTGCGCGTACCGCCCGCTTACCCACAACGAGCTAAGCAAGCCAAGCTAGAAGGTTATGTCACTATGACCGTTACCATTCGTCCCGATGGCACGGTTGCTGATGTGGAAGTGACGGAATCTAAACCTCCACGCTTATTTGACAGCGCTGCTGTGCAAGCCATGCAACGATGGAAATTCCGACCCAAAATTGTCAATGGCCAGCCGCAATCTCAACGCGCTCAGCAAACGATTGAATTTACTTTAAACCAATAATTAGAGGGCGATGGTCTCGGTGCCGTCGTCATCATTGATTAGGATTGTATGATGGATATACAAGATCAAATGAACAGCAGAATCGTTCGGCATGGTCGATTTTGGAGTGCCTGTCTAATCGCGGTGTATCTTATATTTTCCGTTGGGCAAGTTCATGCTGCCGCCGATTCAGTAAGCTCTGGAACCTATAAGAAACTGACTGCAATTCAAGAACAAATTGCGGCAAACCAACTTAATGAAGCAACAAAGGCACTCGCAGAACTCTATGCAGAGGTTGAAGCCGATTCAATTGATGCAGCGTTAGTCCTGCAAATGCAGGGCTACACCGAAATGGGTAAAAATGATTATCCCAAAGCCATCGCGTATTTGCGTAAGAGCTTGGATCTTAATCGACTACCAGAAAGCATAAAATACAGCGTTGGCTACATGGTTGCACAATTATATGCCGCTCAAGGCCAATTCAATGAGGCACTGACATTTGCTAAAGAATGGTTTAGCACACTGGAGAATCCTACTCCGGATCAATCCATATTTATGGCGAATATTTTTGCTCAAACTAAGAACTATCTAGATGCAATCCCCTACGCCAGCGCTGCTATAAATAAGAGTGAAAGTCCTAAGGAGAGTTGGTTTCAATTGCTGATTGCTTGTTATTTTGAGGTTAAGAACTACAAAGGTGCTGAATCAACATTAAAACAAGCAATATCGCTTTGGCCGGAAAAACCTTCTTATTGGGAGCAGCTAGCCAGCGTTTATATTACCCGCGGAGATGAGCTAAAAGGCCTAGCAACACTGCAATTGGCGTGGAAAAGTGGCGTTTTAGATAAAGAAAGCTCTATTCGTTCCATGATCCAACTAGCAATTACAGAGGGGATTCCCGAGCACGGCGCCCGTCTCTTAGCCGCAGCTATCGATAAAGAAGCCCTGCCAAAAAACGAAAAGTATTTAGATCTATTAGCGAATGCATGGGTTGCAGCAAAAGAATCGTCGCAAGCGATTACAGCCTTTGAACAGCTTGCAACGGTTACTGGTAGCGGTAATCCCTATGTTCGTATTGCGAACCTATACCTTGAAAAAGCTCAATGGGAAAAGGCCGAAGAAGCCGTTAGATCAGCGCTATCAAAAGATGTCGATAAGCCAGGCAATGTATGGGTATCGCTCGGTATTGCCCTAACCGAACAAACTAAATTTTCTGATGGCATGAAAGCCTTTCGCAATGCCATTGCCTACGATTATGCCGAACGCCGCGCTAAAAGTTGGCTGAAGTATGCCGAAGATTTAAAGCGCCAGCATAACTGGATAAACCAGAATAGTTAATTTCACCTGTTTTTATATTCATAATTAGGAAAGAGCAATGATTAAACCTTTAATGAAAGTACTCACACTCAGTGCGTTAAGCGCCGCTATATTAACGGGCTGCAACAACAGCACCGATACCACATTAAATGGTTCAGCAAACCCCGAAGTAAAACCCATTCCCGTTAAGTTTGTGGTTGTTACTATGTTCGAAATTGGTGAAGACACAGGCGATACTGCGGGTGAGTTCCAGCTATGGAAGGAGCGCCAGCACCTCGATACCAAGTTCGAATTTGCTAATTCTTATCACGACCTCTACATGAATGAAGAAACCGGCGTGCTGGGCATGGTAACTGGCATAGGCACCTCGCATTCGGCAGGTGCAGCTATGGCTTTAGGTATGGACCCTCGCTTCGACCTATCGCATGCCTATTGGTTAATCGCCGGTATTGCTGGTATTGATCCAGAAGATGCATCTATTGGTTCTGCCGCTTGGGCTGAATACTTAGTTGATGGCGATTTAGCGCACGAAATTGATCCGCGCGAAATGCCAGCGGATTGGGAAACGGGATATTTTGCTCGTTACACTAAGAAGCCATACGATCCGAATAAACCAGCGCCAACAGGCGAAATGTTACAGTTGAATCCAGAGCTAACGAATTGGGCGTTCGATCTAACCAAAGATATGGTACTTCCTGATTTCGAGAGCTTAGATGAAACTCGTAAACTTTATGTTAATCACCCCAACGCACAGCGCAAACCGTTTGTATTAAAAGGCGACCAACTTGCAGCGATGACATTCTGGCATGGCGAAATAATGAATGAATGGGCCAACAAGTGGACTGATTATTGGACCGAAGGTAAAGGTGAATTTGTTACCTCAGCAATGGAAGATACAGGCACATTTATGTCTTTATCTTTCCTCGATAATATCGGCAAGGTCGATAAAGACCGTGTCATGGTATTGCGCACGGGCAGTAACTACACTATGCCACCTCCTGGTGTTACCGCGGCAGAAAATCTACTGGCAGAGAACGAGGGCTATGCCGGTTTAGAAGCGTCACTTGAGTCTGCCTATGTCGTTGGCACAAAAGTAATGGATACTATTCTCACCAATTGGGATGTATATAAAGATAAAATCCCAACATCCGCGGATATAAAGTAATACATACAGCCTCTAGCGCTAAGCTAGGGGCTGAAACACCCTCCAATGTGACCCAACTGGAATCATTCATGTCGTCTTACCTCCATATAACAAGGGGCTTCTAGTATTGACCATCAAAGATTAGCGAATCCCTACTAAAGCAGAATAGTACGAACAACCCTTACTATTCTGCGTACCAAAAGTTTATACTGCGGCAGAGCAATAAGGTAAATACTGCATGACCAACAGAAAATATAAACCGGGTAAAATACGTGAACGCAATAGCGAAAATATTCTTGCCGCTGCTGAACAAGAATTTGTTTTGCACGGCTTCAAAGGCACAAGCATGCAAGCCGTCGCCGATCGAGCTGGTGTAGCGAAGGCAAACATTCACTATTATTTTAAAAATAAAGATAATCTTTATCTGGCTTTACTCGAAAACATTATTGCTAACTGGAACGAAGTATTAGCGGATATGTCTGAAGAAAGTGACCCTGCCGATGTACTAAGTCGCTTTATTCGTACCAAAATTCGACTATCTTATACCCATCCCAACGCCTCTAAAATTTTTGCGATGGAAATTATACAAGGTGCACCTTACTTAAAAAGTCATATAAGCCAGGCGATGCGTCAATGGGTTAAAGATAAATCGACTATCATTCAAAGTTGGATCGATCAGGGAAAAATACGTGCGATAGACCCAACTCACTTGATATTTTTGATTTGGTCAGCAACTCAGCACTATGCCGACTTTGACACTCAAGTATTAGAAGTGACTAACAAGCGCCAATATGAAGAAGATGATATTGAACACATCGGCGACTTCTTAGAAGATATAATTTTGACCGGTTGCGGCTTAAAGCCACCACCAAAGGTCAATTTACCTTAGCGAATGCCCTAAACGGATGCTTCCTATGCTGAATTTGGTAAAAACCTTGGTACTTTTTTGCGCTTTAGGATTAAGCACACAAGCCTTAGCTGCAGAGAAGTTTTGGACCGTGTTGCCATTAGGCACTTCAGGCGGCCTAGCCGAAGGCAACATGTCGTGCTACCTCATCGCGCCAAAAGGCAGTGATAAGTTTATTGCCCTTGATGGCGGCACTATTCGAGAAGGATTTTACGCCGCTAAAAAATCTGGCGCATTTAATAAGTTGGCTTTAACCGATAAGAAAGCGGCGCTAGAAAATCCACTCAGTTTAATTCACGCTTATTTAATATCTCATGCTCACCTTGATCATATCGCAGGTATGATCATTAATTCGCCCGAAGATACCAAAAAACCAATTTTAGCGCAGACAAATGTCATAAACGATTTAAAAGACTATATTTTTAATTGGCGAATTTTCGCTAACTTCGCTGACCAAGGTACTGCGCCGCTACTGAATAAATATGAATACTGGGATATGAGTCATGGTCGTGAACTACCCATTCCAGACACCAAAATGTCGGTTCGAATTTTCCCTCTTAGCCATGTTGAGCATGGTGCGTCAACGGCATTTTTAATCCATTCTGATAATCACTACGCTCTTTACTTAGGCGACACCGGCGATGACAAACCCGAAAATTCTGAGCTATTAAAGCAGCTTTGGATCGAGGTTGCGCCGCTCATTAAAAGCAAAAAACTAGATGGAATTTTTATCGAGTCGTCTTACCTAAATGGCCGCCCCGACAAACTACTTTTTGGCCACATGACGCCCAGCTGGCTGCTGCATTCATTGCACGAGCTAGCCACTATTATTAATCCGAAAGATCCCAAACGCTCGCTAAAAGATCTAACAATCGTGGTAACGCACATTAAACCCGATGCGGGCCTTGATGGCATGAAGATCGTGAAAGAGATGAAATCTCAGATAAATGCATTAAATGATCTGGGTGTTAAGTTTGTCATTCCTGAGCAAGGTAATATCCTCGAATTTTAAAAAATGAGGTGCTATATTAGCGGCTTATTCTTGGCAGATTAACACGCAAGTCACTGCCATGTACCAGCACAATAACGGTTGGGGCATGGCTACAGTTGTATCTATGGCCCATTCTCTGGATATGGGAACTTGTATGACAACACTTTGGATTCGTAATCCGCGCGCAATATTCACCGCTAACCACTCAGACGCCAGTAATGGCATCGTCATCATCGACGGCATCATCCAAGAGCTGGTCGGATTAGGTCAAAAGCCTACTCATATTATTGATCAAGAATGGGATGCCGCTGAGCATGTCGTTCTGCCCGGATTGATCAACACCCATCACCACTTTTACCAAACTCTAACCCGAGCTTGCCCACCAGCACTCAATAAAAAGCTATTTCCTTGGCTACAAACCTTATATCCGATTTGGGCTAAATTGACCCCAGATGCACATCAGGTTGCGACCGAACTAGCCATGGTGGAGCTATTGCTATCCGGCTGCACAACCGTTGCAGATCATCATTATTTATTTCCCGCGTGCTTAGAAAATGCCATTGATATTCAAGCCAGTACGGCATTGGCGCTAGGCATGCGTGCGACCTTAACTCGCGGTTCTATGAGTCTAAGTCAAAAAGATGGTGGCCTGCCCCCTGAGTCGGTCGTACAAACAGAAAGAACCATACTCGCCGATAGCGAGCGCCTGATTCGCCAATACCACCAACAGGACAGTGGTGGCTTGTTAGAAGTCGCGCTCGCGCCTTGTTCACCGTTTTCGGTAACTCCCGACATTATGGTTGCTAGTGCCGAATTAGCGGAAACATACCAAGTTAGGTTGCATACCCATTTGGCCGAAACCGAAGACGAAAATGCGTTTTGCTTGCAACGCTTTGGGCAACGCCCGTTAGATTATCTCGACGCCGTTGGTTGGCTCCATGATCGTACTTGGCTTGCCCACGGTATACATTTCAACGAAGAAGAAATTCAACGCTTGGGAGCTGCCCACACTGGAATTTGCCACTGTCCGTCATCAAATATGGTTTTGGCATCCGGAATTTGTCGAATTAACGAACTAAAAGCTGCTGGTGCACCGGTGGGCTTAGGTGTTGATGGCAGCGCCTCCAACGACCACAGCAATTTAATGCAAGAAGTTCGTCAGGCCCTCCTCATTCAGCGTCTGCGTTATGAAGCCGATGAGTTTACCCATACCGATGCATTAACACTGGCAACCAAAGGCTCTGCGCAAGTATTAGGACGCGATGATATCGGCGAAATAGCTGTTGGCAAACGAGCCGATCTAGCGCTCTTTAAATTAGATGAACCCCGTTTTAGCGGCGCTCACGATCCTCTGGCGGCCTTGGTATTATGCGGTGCCAGCCAAGCGGATGCAGTGATGATAGGAGGACATTGGAAAGTAAAAAACAAGCAATGGCTGGGGGGGAATATTACCGAACTGATGCTACGCCACAGTCGGGCATCAAAAACGCTTTTTTCTGTTTAGATATCAGCCACAAAAAAGCCGGAATAGATCCGGCTTTTAATCAAACATACCGTCAATAATTTACAGTAAAGCAAGCACTACAAAAACAAGAAGACCAGCACCACTCAGAACCATTGTCTTTTGCTTTAGCATGGGTGACTGCAAACCAAGATACAAACCCGATAACATGATCAAGATTAAGGCGGCGGCAAAAGCCTTCTCTAACCATTTGTATAGGCTAGGACCATGACCTTTGTGCAGTTCCATTAAGCTGGCCTGCAAATCTGGCGACATAGCGGTAATTTCGACACCATCCGCTATATTTTTAATTTGGTAATAATCGCGACTGGTTGGACGAGTTTGTGCTTCATTGCTACGCACCTTTACGTATTCGAAGTCTGCATCAATACCGGCCTGCTCGAGTAGAGTGCGAACCTGATCATCAAGTGCAGCGCTATCTTTTGTTAGCTGGGCATCAGGCACAATGACTGACTCACCAGCGGTCATCTCACCTTTAACACCAAATAGATACAAGCCGCCAGACGCTGCCATTATGACGATAATAGGAGCGAAAAAGGCGGCTAAGTATAAGTGTATGGTTACCAACAACTTGCGTGACATAATTCTAGCTCCAATATGAATTTATTATTGATTATCTCTTAATTAAGTATTACTTGCATGCACGAGATCATGATTATGCAAATCAACTGTTGATTTACATCTATTTAATCACGACGGCTATCAGTCATTAGTCTCACACGCTCAGATTACCGCTAGACTAATGTCTCAGCCCAATATGTAATCAATTTGTCACCCTCATCTCTCCCCATCGCATAAGCATCATTTAAGGTATCAAGATCGGTCGTAAACTGACCAGCAACGAAGCTTTCGGGTGGGCAGACTTCAATCACCTCACAATCATCTGGAGGGTTACGAATAAAATCGAGGGCTTGATTGTACTCGGCATGGCGCTGCTGCAATCGTCGAGCAACCGCGGGATACTGCTTTAACAAGTAAGGAAACAAAGCCCGCAAACGATACGCTTGCTTACGATAAGAAGACGGATTCGAGCGCACCACCACAATTTTCCGTGCACCTTGACGGTAGGCTTCAGCAACCGGCAAAGAATCTGCAACACCGCCATCTAGCCAATCATGGCCACGAAAACTCACGCGATTTTTAAATGCAATCGGCATATTCGCAGAACATTTTATCGCTTGAAATAGTTCTTCTGAGGTTGGCTCAATGTAGTGCGCTTCGGCAGTATCGGCTTCCGTCATAACCACAAAGAACTGAGTTTTTTTTGCAGCAATGGCATCAAGGCCAATATCTAAGTCGCGCTCAGTAACGTCCCAAAGCCAGTCGATATCAATTAAATGACCACCCATTAAAAAGCGTCTTACATTTTTGAATTCGGGCCGACGGCAGTAGTCCGTGATCACCGTATAGTTCCGGCCAACCTTACCGCCCAAATAAGCAGCAGCATTAGATGCACCGGCGGAAACACCGTAGCAAAAATCAAAAGGATAAAAATCCTTTTCAATAAATACATCGAGCAAGCCCGCACTAAAAATGCCGCGCATGGCTCCACCTTCAATAATGAGGGCGCTTGGAGAATTCATCTATGGGTACACCACGACAATAGGTGGGCCTAGTTTCCCAGCCCACCCATATTTTCACTAGAGTAATAACAACAATCGAATTAACTGCCGACTTTCAGCACAACACGATAGCGTGGACTGCCGTTTTCTAAGCGCTCAATAGCCTTATTCACATCGGCAATATCAAACACCTCAACTTGCGGAGCAATGCTGTGACGAGCCGCAAACTCAAGCATCTGCGCAATCGTCGCAGGACTGCCAACCGGTGATGAAGACACGGAACGCTGACCGCCCATGAGCGCCATAACGCTAATCGACATTGGCTCTAGTACAGCGCCAAGCAAGTGCAATCGACCTTTAGGCTTCAAGGTATTGATATAGCCGTTCCAATCGAGCGTAACGTTAACCGTAGAAAGGATTAAATCAAAGCGACCTGCGGCTTCTTTTAACGCGCTTTTATCACGCGAGTCGAGCGTGTGATGAGCACCGAGATCAAGCGCTTCTGTGCGCTTCGCTTCAGATGAGGTAAACGCCGTGACTTCACAGCCCCAAGCATTTAAAAACTGCACCGCCATATGACCTAAGCCACCGATACCAATCACCGCGACTTTAGCCGTTGGCTTCAAGTCAAATTGCACCATAGGGTTATAAACCGTGATACCACCACAGAACAGTGGCCCAGCACTTTCGCTGGAAATATCATCAGGAAGAGCAACAACACTGGCAGCTTGTGCACGAACTTTATCAGCGAAGCCACCATGACGACCCACAATCGTGCCTTGCGCACTGCGGCAAAGGTTGTGATCGCCTTCCATGCAGGTGCCGCAGTCTAAACAGTAACTAGAATGCCAGCCCAGACCCACGCGATCACCGACATTGAATTTCTTCACATGCTCGCCCACGGCACTGACTCGCCCAGCCACTTCATGACCCGGCACGAAAGGATACTGGGTAATACCCCATTCGTTGTTCAGCATGGATAAATCGCTATGGCAGATACCACAGTAATCAACCGCAATCTCGACATCATGAGCGCCCAATGGACCTGGATCATATTCGTACGAACGCAGTTCACCACCAGCTTCTAGAGCGGCATAAGCTTTAATCATTGAAATCTCCTATGCGCCACATCGGCCTATGCCGACAAGAACGCCATGCAATTGATAAATAGTAAGGTAGGCCAAAAAATTAGCCTAGTTGGAATAGCTCCATTAAGACCAGCAACTGACTATTTAGCAAGCCAACAGAGATTGCCATGGGTGGAACAGTCGCTACAGCAAATACGATACAGCTATCATTGCCGAAAGAGATGTCACTAAATGACGCAACACCAAAAGACAGCGCTAGTAATTACACTAGCGACGGCTGCTCAACCTCTTCATCATTACCCGCTATATGTTTTTTCTTATGATCTTCAGCCAATACCTGATAAATAACAGGCAAGACCACTAAGGTAAAAATAGTCCCGATTAACATGCCGCCAACAAGCACAATACCAATACTATTCCTTGCTTCTGCCCCCGGCCCAGTCACCAATACCAAAGGAAAATGACCTAGGACCGTTGCTCCCGTTGTCATCAATATTGGCCGCAACCGCGTTGCTGCGGCTTCGGTAACCGCCTCTAGTTTACGATAGCCCTCATGCTGCAAATGATTAGCAAATTCAACAATAAGAATGCCATTTTTAGCAACGAGTCCGACTAAGGTAATCAAGCCAATTTGCGAATAAATATTAATACTCGTTAGGCTTAAGAATGGCAGCATTAAGGCGCCAGCCAAAGCCAGAGGAACACTACCAAGCAACACGACTAGAGGATCGCGGAAACTATTAAACTGCACAGACAGTACGAGATAAACAACAACCAATGCAATTAATAAGACCCCCACTAAGGTATTGCCCTCTTTTCTAATTTGACGGGACTCTCCCGCATAGTCGAGGTGATAACTCGCTGGAAGAATATTCTTAGCGGCGTCTTCTAATACTGATAGCCCTTCTTCTTTAGTGGTACCGGGAATAACGCCACCATAAATTCGAAAAGACTTTTGTTGATTAAATTTCCCTAGCGCTCTTGGCCCAACCGTCTGCTTCACACTGGCAACAGCCGACAAGGGAATTAATTCGCCATTTGGAATACGTATTTGTAAATGAAGTAACTGATCTGTCACTTCTCTTGCTTCACTCGCAATCATAGGAATAACTTGATATGCCTTACCGTTAGCATCAAATCGGTTGGCATAATTACCCGACATAAAAACGGCTAACTGGCGACTCACATCATCTAATGTCATACCTAACTCAGCAATTTGATCACGATCTAGTTGCAGCTCCGCCTGAGATAGATCGACTTTCAAGTCACTATCAACAAACATAAACTTACCGCTAGCAAAGCCAGCACCAATTAATTGGTCTACGTAACCGCGCATCGTATTGTAATCGTCAACACCCTGCACAACCAATTCAACATCAAATTGACCTGCCGTGGGGAGAGCAGAATCCAAAACGGGAAAGACTCGCAGTGGCTCAATAGCAGACAAGCTACCATAAATTTGCGGCACTATTTCTTGGACACTTTTTTCGCGCTCGCTATTTGGCCCTAGCTCTAGGCCACCAAATCCGCCGGCAGCTTGCAGAATTTGCCAAACACCCTCAGCGCTCTCAACCTTCATAAGCTCGTCAATAACCAAATCCATTTGTTCATTGGTATAGGCTAGAGATGATTCTGGCGGTGATTCAATAATCACAGTAATCGAACTTTGATCTTCTACAGGTGCAAGTTCTTTCTGAGCAATAAGATAAAAGGGAATTGATAATAAAGAGATGAAAATGGCAACGAAGATAACCTGACTTCGCCAAACAAATACCCCACCCAAAAATCTAACATACCAACTCTGCAGGTAATCAAATTGAGTATTTACCCAAGCAGTTACCTTTCCCTCTTGGCCCCCTTCATCACATACATACGCACTCATAATAGGTGAGAGAGTAACCGCAACGACGCCAGAAATAAGTACCGCCACCGCAAGCGTAAAAGCAAACTCACGGAACAGCATGCCTGTTAATCCCGTTAAAAATCCTATAGGCGCATAGACAGCCGCAAGAGTAAGAGTCATGGCAATAATTGGCAGAAGCAATTGACGCGAACTGGTGAGCGCAGCTTGAGTTCTCGACATACCTTGGCGCATATAACGCGCAACGTTTTCTACTACAACAATCGCATCATCGACAACCAGCCCCACCGACAAGACTATCGCCAATACTGTTAATAAATTGAGAGAAAAACCCATCATGTATATAGCAGCAATAGCGCCAAGTATTGAAATAGGTATGGTCACTAAAGGCACCAAAGCGGTTCGAAACGAGCCCATCATGGCAATAACCACAATACCAACAAGAAAGATGGTCTCTAACAGTGTGGTGAAGATTTCTTGCAACGAATCGCGCATATAGAGAGTGCCATCAAAACCAACATTAATTTGCATGTCAGCCGGCAGTGTTGGGTTAATCTCTTCTAGTTTTTTGTAGAGTGCATCGCCAATATCAATTTCATTGGCACCGGGTAATGGCCAAACAGCAATATAAGTCGTATCGCGCTTTGAAAAACGAGCATCGATCTCGCCTTCTTCCTCACCCATAACAACGCGGGCGATATCGCCTAATCTTACTAATTGATTATTGTCTTCATGCACGACTAACTGCTGGAAATCGTCTACCGTTGATAATGTGGTATTTGCCAAAATATTGATTCGTTGACGGGCGTTTTCACTACTGCCAATACTGGCAATGATATTATTAGTTCTTAACGCCGTTAGAACATCCTCAGCCGAAAGATTTAATGCTGCTAGCGCTGTTGGATCGATCCAAATTCGCATCGCTGGGCTGCGTCCGCCTTCCAATGTTATACGCTGTACGCCTTCAATAGATGACAGCAAAGGGCTAACGTAACGACTGAGATAATCCGATGCGACTGCACGATCAAGCTCTTTAGTAACAACATCTAAATAGAAAACAGCATAAGGTCGATCCGCTCGCCGCACGGATATCGATGGATCTTCTGCACCTAGTGGTAACTCGTAACGAATCTGGCTCAAGCGCGCTGTCGACTCGGCTAAAGCATCATTACTGTCTTGATTTAATTTCAACCATGCAGTAACACGACTCACACCCGCAGTCGTTTGCGAATCGACATAATCAACCCCCGGAACGCTCGCCATCGCGCGTTCAATTGGCTCAGTTACAAATCCCTGCACCATTGCCGCGGAAGTGCCGGTATATATTGTAGTAACTTCAAGTGAGGCACTTTCTAATTGAGGAAATTGCAACACTGGTAACTGCCGCGTCGCGCCAAAACCTGCGAGTAAAATAATCAAGGACAATACTATTGCGACAACTGGACGGTGAATAAACACATCCATCGGACTGGATTTCATAATTAGTACCCCTCTGCACTGGCAGAGGTTTTAGCATTGTCATCAACGCTAAATACTTGTGGAGAAACATAAACCTTAAGGCCAGGATATAACTTAAATGTGCCAACTTCAGCAATAAAAGTACCGGCATCAACCCCGGTTATAATAGCGCGACCATCCTGTTTGCTAAGTAAATTAATCCCAATACGATTCGCGCGATAAGCATCACCATCGGGCTTGAGTTCATAAACATAGGCGCCAAAGCGATCGTGACCAACGGCCGTATCAACAGTTTCAATAGCCTCGATCTCTGGACCTGAAGGTACACGAACACGAACAACGGAATTAACTTGTAATAATCCATCGGTATTATTTACCCGTGCTCGATAACCTAATTGCCTCGACGTTGTTGAAACCTCAGACTCTTTAGCAATAACCGTGGCTTGATATTCACGCTGATTCACTGTCGCAGTGATAATCGTGCCAATATCTAATGGCGGAATTTTTTGTGGCAATGAAAAATCCAGCCATAAATAATCCGTTATACCAATAAGCGTCGTCACTATCATATTAGGTTGAAGAAATTGGCCGACTTCCAAATTATGAATACTAGTCCGGGCAACAAAAGGAGCACGAATTTCTTTTTTCTCAATCGTTGTTTTTAGGCCTTCTATTTCAGCTTGCGCAGCCAGGTAATTGGCTCGTGCTTCATCGTAACCTTGCTGACTAATATTTTTATCATCCTTTAACGATTGGCTTCGTTCCCAAGTACTCTTAGCATAGGTGAAGCGCGCTTCCGCAGCAGTTAATTGGGCCTTTTCTATGCGCGTGTCCAAAGCAATTAATAGCTGGCCATTGGCGACATTTTCACCCGACGCGTAACCAATGCTGATAATTTTCCCCGGCAACTCATTCCGTACCTCTAAGCGTTGGGGAGCGACGACCTCGCCCAAGACTTCACTATAAGCTTGGTGTTTAGCCGCTTTTGTTACCGCACCACCAACGGTTTCTGAATGCTCAGGATAAGCCTCGGCCATGGCAATAAAACCTTGGATTTCCAATACTTTAAAGGTGGCTAGCCCCGCTGTTACTGCAACACATCCGAGCCCGGTAACTAGCCAACGACGAAGCGACATACGAAATCTCCTGAATCGCTATACCACCGAATGAAGTCGTGAATAGCGCGAATAATATAAAGCAGAAATTGTGGCGCTGTTACGCTTGCATCGCAAGATATGATTTAGCCAAGAGCAAACAACATATGAATATTCACGCATAACTTGGAAGAGGAGATTACACAACGATGACAACGAGCCTACATCGAGATTATAAAGGGGATAAACGCGAAATAGACGGAAAAATAATGTGGGATTAATCGGAAAAACTGAACATTAATTGGGGTACAGCAGACCACTAGAATGACGCGTTTCCAATCGTAAACGTACTGCTTTAGGTAAGCCCTTAACCACCAATGCATAAGACATATCGATTTGGCGCTGCAATTCAGCCTCAGGCACATCGCCGGGGAAATTAATCGTATTCCAGTGACGTTTATTCATGTGATAACCGGGAATAACGCTGGTGAATACATCGCGTAATTGAATCGCTTCATCAGGTGGAGATTTTAAATTGATGCGCCAACCGTCTTGGCTTGGAATCACGAGAGCAAACATTTTGCCCTCGATTTTATAAACGCTCGGCTCGGGTCCGAAGGGGAAGTCTTCAATGCTGTCAGGCTTAGTCCGCAAATAGGCGTGGAGATCATCCAGTGTCATCTTGCTCTTCCTATATTGCGGATCATGCCTTAGTGCAATTTTACTGCACCTTTATTGTAAGGTGATGCGCGGTACCCGCGGCGTCACTTGGCAATATAATTCGTAACCTATGGTGCCGCACAGTGCCGCAACGCGATCAATGTCCACCAGCTCGCCCCATAATTCAACCGACGAACCAATTTGCGCCGCCGGCACATCCGTTATATCAACGGTAATCATATCCATCGAAACACGACCAATCAGCGGGCATTCGACACCGGCCACATTCACCGGCGTACCCGCAGGCGCATGACGTGGATAACCGTCGCCATAGCCAATGGCGACTACACCAACCTTGGTATCGCGCTCGGCAATCCAGCTATGGCCATAACCAACACCCTCGCCCGCCGCAACCTCGTGTGTGCTAATGAGCGCCGACTGCAAACTCATCACGGGGCGTAAATCCAATTCAGACGCTGTTTTTTCTGCCAATGGCGAACTGCCATACAACATAATCCCAGGGCGACTCACGGCTTCGGCAATGCTCACGTCGCGCATCAGCGCTGCACTGTTACTCAAACTCAACGGCACCGGCCAGTCGTGTTTGAGCATAATCTGACGCTGCTCAGTGAAAAACGCATCGTCGACTTCGTCAGCGGTGGCAAAGTGACTCATCACGTGCACCAGCTGCAAATTATCGTTCGCTTCAATTTGAATAATGATCGAATTAGCATCATCCACACGAATACCCAAGCGGTTCATACCACTGTTTATCTTTAGCCAAACCGGCACAGGGTAACGAAACTCTAATCCTTGGCATTCTTGTAGCTGTTGTTCGTGATGCACCACCAGTTGCAAGCCATGATCGGCTGCCTTTTGCCATTCTTCAGCACTGTAGGCACCCTGCAGAACAAGAATAGAATGATCGAACCCCGCAGCACGGATACGCAGACCCTCATCGACACAGGCAACGGCAAAACCATCCGCTTCGGATGCCAGCGCATTGGCACAAGCCTCCAAGCCGTGACCATAGCCATTGGCCTTGATCACGGCATATGCCAAGGCGGCAGCGTGGCGTTTAGCCACACGATAATTGTGACGCAAATTAGACCATTTGAGTAATGCGCGAACAGGACGTGTCATAAGCGTGGGAACAATCCAGAAAATCAGTACAATAGACCCATCACAGCAACCCTGTAATGACCGTAGTCATTATGTCAGTCCTATTCAGTACCCGGAAGTTATTCATGCCGAGCCACCCGTTATTTACCGATAAAACCATTGCCCTGTCTGCGACGCTCGCGGCCACGATCGGGCTGGAAGAAGCGGTATTACTGACGATACTGAATGACGCCGCCAGTTTGCAAAGCAACCAATGGGCACGGTTACATTGCCAAACCTTACGCCTGCAACTGCCATTTTGGGACGATGTATCCATTCGCCGCGTACTGCGTAGCTTGATCGACAAAGGGTTACTCAGCTTGCAGGGGCCTATGTTTCCCGATGCCGAGGGTCTGATTTTTGGCTTTGGCAGCCAAGGTGTTACTGAAGTTCCAGCGGATACCAGCACCATCGCGATACGGCAACCCGCTCAGCCCTCAGTGCAAGCGGCCAACACTGTTCAAGCAGCCAACGTTGCGCAACCCATTCCAGGCCAGACCACACCGCATAAACCGCTCAATGGCCAGTGGCAACCCAACGAAGACACACTGGCACGGTTAGAACAGCATGGTGTTCCACGCGCATTTAGCTGGGCGCAAATGGATGCTTTTATATTGCAAGGCCAAGAACAAGGCGCGAACCGCAACGACTGGAATACCCGATTTTTCCGTCATGTGAAAAATCAGTGGGTATTTAGCCAAAATGACGCACAAAAAAATGCGCGCATTCCTGAACGTACCGCGTTTAATCCAGCGCAAGACGAAGCCAAACCCATCGCATTAAATTGGCAGCCAAGTGCTGATGCCTGCCAGATTTTAGGCCGTGCGGGCATTGATCCACAGTTTATTGAAGACGCCGTGGCCGAGTTTATTTTGTATTGGAGCGAGCGCGGTGATGCCTTTAAAACTTGGAACAGCAAATTTATCCAGCACGTTCGTCAGCAATGGGCGCGCTACACATCGGCAGTAGAACATTCGCCTCTGCCCAGCCGCATTGTCGATAATTGGCAACCGGCAGCCGATTGCTTTGATATTTTAGCCATGGGTCATATTCCACAAGAATTTGCCCAAAATTTAGTACCCGAATTTGTGCTGTACTGGCGTGATTCCAACCAAGTTCATAACAGTTGGAATAGCCGCTTTTTACAGTACGTAAAACAACAATGGGGCAAGCGTTTGGCTCAGCCTGTAGGAGATGCAAATGGACAGCAAACAACTGCTAAACCGGGTTACACAACAGCTGAAGCAAGCATCCAAAGACTCAACGATACAAGCTGGTGATAACGGCGCCATCGCCCATGAGCCGACTGTTGAGCAAAAAGAAGCGATAAACCAGATTTTTGAACTGTTTCGATTTAATTATCACAACCAGTTTTTAAAAGCGTTTCCTGACCTTGATACCATGATCATGGCCAAACGCTTGTGGGCGAAATTATTAGCCGACTACAGCGGCCAAGTGATTATGCGCGCCGCCGAAAAAACGGTAAAAGACAGTACCTATTTACCGAATGTACATGAAGTGCTCATGCGCTGTGATATTGCCGACGTCCACGGCTTGCCGTCGACGCACGCGGCCTACATGGAAGCTTGCCGAGCCCCCTCCCCTAAGCGCGAATACTCATGGACGCACCCCGCAATTTATTACGCCGGTCGCGCCAGCGATTGGTTTTTTCTCGCTAATGAACCTGAGTCGGTCGCCTTTCCTGTATTTAAGCGTAATTACGAATTATTGCTGCAACGTATACAACAAGGCGAAGAGATAGAACTAGAATTGCCGAAGGCGCTACCGGAGCACAGCAGCGTGCCCCTGCCACGCAAAGAACAACAAGAGCGTCTGCACGCCCTGCAAGACTTACTTAAAGATTAATTTGAATACGCTCACCGGCGGTGAGCGTTTGCGCATCTCCCGCCCACTGCGCCCGCACAGATCCTTCTAACACCTGTACAGTTAATTGTTTATCCAGCAGCGTCATACGAAATGCACTCGTACCCGCACGCAAACGAAAATCCCCAGCTTGCACCCAAAAAGGTCGAAGCGGATCTTCCATCACCACAAAGGTCGCTTCACCACCAACCAAGCGCAAACGTTGCTGATCATCACTGATGCGCCGCGATAACTGCGTATTCTCACTCAACTGAATTTCCGAACCACCCGCCATCGTAAGGGAACGAACCTCCCCCGCCACCGTCGAAATGGTATCCACCGCCGCTGCCGACTCACTTTGCTTAGGGCTAAAAAACAGAAATACCGACAACGGAATAGCAATCAGCAACGTAAGCGCAGCATACAATGAACGAGAAGGGCCAAGAGCGGCAGACATAATCAAACCTGCAAACATAAATATGCTTCGACACTACCACTGCTATGCTCAATGAGCGATGCGACTTTTGGGTAGGACAAGAATCGACCGAATAAACCGCTTCAACTACCTCCCAGTAAAAGACCAAACCCACCGAGGAAAATATGTACGAACTACAACCCCACACCGTCTACTGCCCCTACTGCGGCGAAAACCTAGAAGTGCTGATCGATACCTCAGAAGACGAACAAGACTACATCGAAGACTGCCAAGTGTGCTGCCGCCCGATTCGGTTTTTAGTGCAGATAGATAACGACGGCGATGCCATGGTTATAGTGCAGGATGAGAATGAGGTTTAGAAGAACGGTCACTTCCTCTCATCTGTAAAGATTATCAAAAGCCATTTACCTATAATAATTATAGCTATACTATCCACAGGCTTGGAGCAAAGGACTGACCCATGGCCATCGAACTACCCAAATTCAAAGCTCACGAAGTCAGGGCTGAAATCAAACGCATTGCCGATTCCAGCACACATTTCGTGGAGTTTTTAGATCACGCGCTCGACAGAATGGAGCAGCGCGGCGTTACTACGCGACAAGTGCTCCGAGTATTGAGAGACGGAGATCAAGAAGGCAATGCAGAATGGTGTACCGATAAGGAACGCGGCTGGCGCTGCAGATTAAGCAGAATCACCGCCGGTGAAAAAATCACAGTCATCGCAAAACTCGTTGAACGTAAAAATTCAACTTGTCTCGTTGTAACCACTTGGGAGGGCTAGCCATGTATCACTATAAAGCATGTGGTCTAGACAATGTGTACTTGAAAAATGGCTATGAAGAGAAAAATACGCCATCGGGCAAATCCATTGCCATCCATGATATTGACGGCCTACACAAAGCCATTGGCAAAGGTATAGCCAATAAAGAAGCAGCTTTAACACCACAAGAGTTTCGCTTTTTACGTGGAGAGTTAGATCTTTCACAAAAAGCACTTGGCATGTTGCTCGATCGAACGGATCAAATGGTCGCCAAGTGGGAAAAAGGCGAGACTAAAATTCTAGTGCTGGCCGATAAAGCCATTCGTGACTTGTACATGGAAAGCATCGGCGAAGGACCAATTTCCAACCTGCTGCAACGCTTAGCCCAGCTAGATAGAAAAAATCGCGAACTCACTTTGCAACTAGAGGAAACCGCTACCGGTTGGCTAAGCGAAAGTAGCGCCGCGTAGGCGGAGCCTCATTTGTGTTGGTTGAATTGCGTGAACAGTAGCCTTAGCCGCTCCCAGCCAAGCCCTTGCCATTCGCTAATAGTTAACATTTAATAACGAAATAAATCGCTAAGGATGGTGACCTTCCTATAGAGGACTTTCACCTCATTAGCTCTCCCCCGAATTGGCCATAAACTATACCGATGATAGCGGCCAAAAAAATTATGATGCTATAGCTGGTCGTTAGCATCTACCTCAACTTGGATGAGAAAATCATGGGGCATTGAGTATGAAAATCATCATTGCAAGCATCCTTTTTTCTCTACTTATAACGAGCTGTGCAACTGTTCATAATTCTTCGGTACTGTATCGAGAGTATTCACAATATCAGGAAGTCGCAAATAAGAATAATATCGTTGAAATGGCTGAGAACTTCTTTAGTCCTAATCTACTCGGCACAAATTACCAGACCAATCCAGATGCAGTAAACCAGTTACTATTCAAAAATTATATGACTAATATCAGTAGCCACCATGAAAAAGTGGATGAGATTGGGAGCTGCCTGACTATAAACGGATATGACGAAGAACGTTTCCCTTTAATTTTTAGCCTGAAGTATATTTTACTTAATGGTCATTGGCTTATTGACAATATTCATGTTTTTTTTTCGAAAATGAAAGTGATTTTTCTAATAATGCTAAATGTCCTAGTGAATACCCAAACTAGTACTCATCGGTGACGGAGGGTCTCGAACCCTTGACCCCTAACCCTCTGCTTACGCATCTCCCGAAAGTCGACCAAGGCTTCGTGAAACTCATTAACGTTATTTAATAAGCGATAAGTTGTCATAGGGTTCGTTCCTTTGTCCTTTGACTAGCGTCAATTATTCTTATGACGAGAGCTTAGCTAGTACACTCCCGTAATAGATATTCGATCCCGCAGTGACTCTGTTCAAATTACTCCTTCGTTGTCTACTCCGCATAATCATGCGCGCCTTACACCGCGCGAAATACAGCAATGTATGGTTATGCACTAGTGAGATGAGTTCCTTTCTCGGCTTTGGCATCATGGGACTTGCTTCGCATTTTGCTCCTTATCTCGTATTTTAAATACCATCGGCATTGACGTTCCGGATCAATCAGGCATTATTGTAATGACTGTCAGATTAGTTGTTAGTTTTCATCATGAATTCATATAGAGTTTATTGATATGAATAGAAAGCAATGGGTTGAAGGTAGAGAGTTAAAATCCGAGAAAATTTCAGTTCAATATCTTGTGAAGCCAGTAGAAATAATAGAGGTCTCGTTTAGAGAAGTTGAGGGTGAAACTGAGGGGGCTGACGAATATATTGCAGTACTTTTTCGTACAAAACATAAAGAATACCTCTATACGTATGTCTCTTCTCTAGAAGAGGCTCAGAATCAATCCAAAACACTATGTACTGATATTGAACGCTACATTAGAAATTAACAAAATGTACCACTACTGTGTCTACGACACTCGCACCCGTTTTGAGTAATACTAGCTCTATGATGACCGCTTGGTTAGAAACAATTGAGTCGCAGTGAAACATAATAAGGCGATGTGCCCGCTAGATAATTCCGCCGCCTAAGCGCTCTCAAATAAACGCTCTAATGCTCGTCAATTAGCAAACCATTAAAACCTAATTTAGTGAATTCCATGGATATAGTATTTTTCAAACAGATTTTAATTACAACTATATCGACACTTGGCATAGGTGCAACAGTAATCTTTGGACTTGCATCGTGGCTAGGAAGCCTGTGGGCACGGCGCATATTGCAATTAGAAAGAGGAGTGATTGAGGAAAAGCTAAAAAGTATCGAACATGAATTAAGTTTCTCCAAAACATCCTATGGTAATCATTTGAATCAAATTCTTGAATATTACGATATCTACTACTCTCACTATCGAACCTGCCAACTGACTGCTGAAGCTGATATTATCCGGTTTCCTGATGGGGATGATTTAAATACGCAAGAGTCCTATTTTGAGGAGCTAGAAAAATTTCAGATAAAGTGGAATTCTATTGAAGGTAAAGTGCGTTTTATTTTGCCAAAAGATCTATTAGAGTGTCATGAAAAGTCCATAAATTGTTTTAACGAATTTAACGCAGCGGCTAAAAAATATACATCACAAAGCGACCTTCAGGGAAGAGCACCTTTAGAAGAAGCCTTTAAAAAACTTGATGATGTCAAAAACAATTACGAGAAACTAATCAGGGCCTATTTAAGAACTGAAAATATGCTTGCAAAATAGGAGGGGCTAGCAGTCAGTCCCACACACCCTGCATATAGTTCCACTCAAGGCACTTCACTTAGAATACTGAAACTAGACTTCTTACTTTAATACACGACATCCATATCGAATTGCGGCAGCAACCCTGCGACACCATGCCACACCGCTAACTCAAACACCTTCTGCTAATCTGCCCGCCAATAAAACTGACTTATTGGTGATAATTCAATGCGTTACATGCATACCCCTTCTCTTCTCGCTATCGCGATATTAGCCATCAGCACCAATGCCAGCGCAGAAGACTCAAATCAAGAGCCCATCCAATTATCAACTCAGGTGGTGACTGCACAGGCAACTGATTCGGTTCTAACGGTTGTTACCGACCCTAAAGCGCCGCGTCAGCCAATGCCTGCGCACGATGGTGCCGATTTATTAAAGAGCATTCCGGGGTTTTCGGTTATTCGCAAAGGCGGGACGGATGGCGATCCGGTATTCCGCGGGATGGCGGGATCACGTCTTGGCATCATGCTGGATGGCGAAACGATTTTGGGTGGTTGTGGTAACCGTATGGACCCACCAACCGCGTATGTCTTTCCGCAAGCATACGATCAAGTAACGGTATTAAAAGGCCCACAAAGCGTTCAGCACGGCTCCGGCAATAGTGCTGGAACCGTATTGTTCGAACGTGCGACGCCGGATTTCTCCATGCAAAATGGGCAAGGCGAAGCAAGCGTGTTATTTGGCTCGGCAGATCGCAATGATCAAATGGCGCATGTATTAGCCGGTACCAACGATGGCTATATCGATTTAAATGGCACACGCACCGATGCCAATAATTATGAAGATGGCGATGGCAACGAAGTACATTCCGCTTATACCCGCTGGAGTGGCAATGCGGCATTAGGTTGGACGCCTTCACGCGATAGCCGTATCGAGATTTCTGGCGCGCGTAGCGACGGTGAAGCACGTTATGCTGACCGCGGCATGGATGGTGTTGCCTTCGATCGCAACAATGCAGCATTAAACGTCGAGCAAACCAATATCAATGATTCACTACTTGAACTCAAAGGTCGCGTGTATCGCAATTATGTTGATCACGTCATGGATAACTTCACCCTGCGCGATAGCACGGGTATGAAAATGGTCAGCAATCCTGATCGCGAAACCATAGGTGCTAACCTGAGCAGCGAATGGGCCTTAGGCCAAACAACAACCTTGCGCACAGGTATTGATCATCAGCGTAATAATCACCGTATTCGTTTGGCCAATAACATGATGAATATGATGATGACGCCAGATATTGATGGCGTTGCGCGCGTAGACGATATGCGCTTTCGTACCCGAGGGGTATTTGCTGAGTTAGACCATGATTATAACGATGGCAGCAGTGTCTACACCGGCCTACGTGTTAATCGCGATCAAGCGGAAGATCTGCGTTTAAATAAAACAACCAGCGGCGAAAAAGACGTTAATACATTAACCAGTGCTTTTATTCGCTATGAAAAACAATTGGATATCGCCCATCGCGTTTATGCCGGCATTGGCCATAGCGAACGCGGTGCAGACTATTGGGAGCGCACTAAAAATCCTGCGGCAACCACACCAATGATGACGGGTATGGCGAGTACGTTTTTAATTAATCCAGAAAAAACAACTCAGCTCGATACCGGCTTATTATTTAATCACGAACGTGTGAGTGGCTCGGTATCGGCATTTTATGCTCAACATGACGACTACATTTTAATTGAACAATTACCTGACATTAGCGCTTACGCCTCCACTGCGCGGAATATTCAAGCAACAACCTACGGTGCAGAAGTCGACTCTAAATACAATCTAACCACCAACTTGTATACCACGGCGAGCTTGGCATGGGTTCATGGTAAGAACGATACCGACGGCACGGCACTTGGCCAGATTTCTCCGCTAGAGATGCGCCTTGGCTTAAATTATCAGCGCAACAACTGGTCTACTGGTGCTTTGTTACGCTTAGTAGATGAACAAAATCGTGTCGCCATTAATACTGGCAATATCGTTGGGCAGGATATTGGTAAAACGGGGGGCTTTAATGTGTTCTCGGTTAATGGCAGCTATCAGCTGATTGAAAATATCAAAGTCAGTGCAGGCATTGATAACCTATTTGATGTGACCTATGCCGAGCATATTTCACGCAGTGGTGCGACGATTACTGGCTATGAAACGACCGACCGCGTTAATGAGCCGGGCCGAACGTTCTGGTTGCAGTTACAAGCTAAAATTTAAGCGAACAAGTAACAAAAAAGGTGCGTTAAATACGCACCTTTTTGTTAATCGTCATGACTATAATTTTTTAGCCAAGATTTTTATTCGAGATCTTGTAGTGGTGTTGGGTTTAGCAACGACCAAACCTCTAAATCCACTGATTCGCCTTCAAATTCTAACTGCGCAGGTAAGCAGCCTTCTTTGGCGAAGCCCAACCACGTTAATAAACGTTCGTGGCGTTCTTGCTGTGGCTTTAAGCGCATTTCGATACGATGCAGCTTTAACGCTGCAAAAACATATTCGAGTAATTGCGGCACAAATTCCAATACGCCTTCGTCGGTTAGTTCGTCGTCTAACTCCCACACCAACTGCGCATTCAGCATCATCCAATTAATGTGCTGAATACCCATTCGGGCGAATATTTTTTTATCAAAACGACCTTCTACCAACCAAAATGCCGCTTCGCGCGAGTCGAAACGCATGGTCATACGCCGCAGCTCATCCAACGCTTGAGCATCAACCGTTTGCGCTAAACGCGGAATATGAGCGGCGGCATTTTGATTTTTTAATAGCTCAAATAATTGTGGGCCATCTTCATCCATCACTGGCAAACGCACACTAAAATTTGCGGTTTCGAAATTCCAGCTCATGCGTCACCTCCGACAGAACCACGTCCTGCGACGCCATTGGCCGATACATTTTGACCAAGCTCATCATCGTCACCTAGTTTGCGCGGTACCGGTTTGGCGCGATCAAGTACACAGTGATATTGCACCACATTAGCGAAGCTCGTTTCTGCGGTGCGCCATGCATCACGCAGAACGGCGGCTGGTTTAAAACCGACGCTCTCAACAACGACTTTCAAACTGTCTTGCTGACCATCAATCCACTGGTAAGCAAAGTTACGCAGGTGATATTTATCGGCCATAAATTTCATGCAGGCATTCATAGCTGCGGCACGATAAGCGTCTTTTAAAGTCGGCAAACCATCAACCCGAAGTGTTGCGCGCAGCAAAGAGGGCTGCCAATCATAAATGCTGACTAAGCCTTGGCTCTCGCCATTCACTTCTAGCAACCACATCATGCCGCGCTGAGTCGCTGCCATTTGCACACTTAAATCGATCATGCGCTGTAAATGTTCGCGATTTTCAATAACACGCTGACCCGGAATCTCTGGGTGCTGATAAATCTCAAATAGGTTGTCGACATCGTCGGCTGTGAGTGGGCGAACCAGTCCGCCATCAAACGTTAATTCTGGTGTGAATTTCATGAAGTGTTTTCGCCTTAAAGGGTGCGCAATTAGTGCGCAACCCGATTAGTATTCGTCGTCGCCGTCATAACCTCGGGCGAGATTTTCAAAACGGGTATATTTACCGATAAACGCTAAGCGATCAGTACCAATAGGACCGTTACGGTGCTTACCGGTAATAATTTCAGCAACGCCTTTATCTGGCGTGTCTTCGTTATAGACTTCATCGCGATAAATAAACTGAATAATATCCGCATCCTGCTCAATCGCGCCTGATTCACGTAAGTCGGAACTCACGGGGCGTTTATTCGGTCGCTGCTCTAACGAGCGGTTAAGCTGCGATAACGCAATCATAGGGCAGTTAAATTCTTTCGCGATCACTTTTAACGTCCGCGAAATTTCCGAGATTTCTTGAGTACGCCCTTCCGACGGCCCTGATACACGCATTAATTGCAGGTAATCGACCATGATCAAGGCAAGGTCGTTGTTATTTTCGCGATACACCTTACGTGCTCGCGCCCGCATTTCTTGCGGTGTAATCGCTGCAGTGTCGTCGATATATAAAGGTAAATCTTTTAATAAGTTCACCGCCGCTGAAAGCTTTGGCCAATCCTCATCAATTAATTTACCACTACGAATACGAGTCTGATCAATACGACCAATAGAAGACAGCATACGCATCACGATGGATTCGGACGGCATCTCTAGACTAAACACCAATACTGGTCGCTTGGTTGCTAGCAAAGCATTTTCAACCAAGTTCATAGCATAAGTGGTTTTACCCATCGAAGGACGCGCGGCAACAATCACTAAGTCGGCTTTCTGGAACCCGGACGTGCGGCTATCGATCTCGGTAAAACCAGAAGTAATACCGGTTAAACCGTCTGGCTGGTTAAACATCTGATCAAGCTGTTCGAGCGTTTGCTTTAGAATCGGCGCAACCAATTGTGGTCCGCCATCTTTACGACTGCCTTCCGCAATTTGCGCGATGGCCTTTTCGGCATCCGATACCAAGGTCAGGGAGTCATCACCCGCTGGCTCATAGGCCTTATCAATAATATCGTTAGCTGCTTCAATTAAGCGACGTTGTTGTGCGCGTTCGTTAACGATCTGAGCATAGGCTTCGCAGTTGTCGATAGACGGTGTCATATCGACAAGGCGGCTTAAATAAGAGGCGCCACCGATCTTATCGAGCTGACCACGCTCCTCTAACTCTTCGGCAACCGTCACGACATCAATCGGTTGCTCGCTGGCGGTGAGATGCGTAATCGAACGAAAGATTAAGCGATGCTCGTGGCGATAGAAATCGTTGTCTTGAATGGTTTCAGACACAGATTCCCAGGCACGCTCATCCAACATCAGGGCTCCCAATACCGACTGCTCTGCCTCAACGGAATGAGGCGGCATACGAGCGCTGCTCGCTTCGCTATTGTGAGAATGATCCGGTGAGTAATCGTCGTTCATGAACGTCCCTTAAACTCCAATAAAAAAGGCACTATTAGTGCGAACCAATAGTGCCTTATTCTGGCGGCGAGGGCTACATACGCCCCGCCATCATTGACTAATTACTCTGCAACAACGTGCAATTTCAGTACGGCAGAAACTTCTGCGTGCAACTGAATAGTAATGTCAAATTCGCCAACGTTACGGATAGGACCGTTTGGTAGACGAACTTGTGACTTAGCCACTTCAACACCCGCTTGAGAAGCAAGGTCAGCGATGTCACGGTTGCCCAGAGAACCGAACAATTTGCCTTCGTCGCCCGCTTTAACGGCAACAGACAATTCGATTTCTTCAATTTTCTCTTTACGAGCATTTGCTTCAGCAAGGTTAGCATCAGCTTGCGCTTCCAATTCGGCACGACGTGTTTCGAACTGTTCTACGTTTACTTTAGTTGCTGGAACTGCCTTGCCCTGTGGGAACAAGAAGTTACGAGCGTAACCTGGCTTAACAGAAACTTGGTCACCTAGAGTGCCTAGGTTAGCGATTTTTTCTAAAAGAATAATTTGCATCAATAAATCCTCATTACAGGGCTAGGGTTATTCGTCCTCAGCCGTGTCTTTTAGTCGCGCCCGGATGTCGGTAAGACTGTCCAATAACGCTACGAAAATTAGTAATGTGTACATGTAAGGCTCAAAAACCAGTACGGCTACATACAATACAGCCAACCAATTCGAGCTGGTTCGTGTCTTTGACACGACACCATGGAACACCGCCAATCCGGCAAAAAATAGTGGCACTGTTACGACAACAGAAACACCTACCATGCTTGGCTGTAACGCCCCAGCAAACAATACCAAGCCAGTGGCCGGTAGACTGTATGCTAGCGGTAATCGCAACTGATTAAACTCGCGGCCAAACCCTTGCGGATTGTACAACTCGCTTTGCCAGTAGCGTCCCAAAAACAGACACAAAATACAGATAATTACATGCAGGGCGGCTAAGCCACCACTGACGACAGGAGCCACCATAGGTTGAACAGCTGCGGCCATGTCTGGCTGCTCTGTCAACGCTGTCATAATTTGTCCCTCTATTTCGCTAATAACGGCGGTTAATACATCGCCATATAGCAGAGGTAGCAAAGCAAACAGCATTACTCCCAATCCTGTCGCTAATAACAACGCCCAATCGAGTCGTTGATAATTGCGCAGAACAACGGCAATCAAGCTCGCGCCGATTACCGTAATCAGGGCCGTTGAATCTCCGATCGCACTCCACGCAATTGCGGGAAGTGATGCCCAGAGAACCACTCGACCACCGTCCTTCACGCCCTGTCGCATAATAATTAATGCTGACAGTGCGCCTCCGATCCAGAACAACAAGGGAACCATTAGAGTGCCAGCTACCGCGATAAACGCGTATAACTGGCGACTCATGGCCCATCGGGCCAGAGATTTCATCCGTTAATAATCAGCTTAACTTAGTTGTCGTGCTGATCAGTGTACGGTAGCAAAGCAATGTAACGAGCGCGCTTGATCGCTGTAGACAACTGACGCTGATATTTAGCGCGAGTGCCAGTGATGCGGCTTGGTACAATCTTGCCAGTTTCAGTGATATAGCCCTTTAGGGTATCCATATCTTTGTAATCGATCTCCGCTACACCTTCAGCAGTGAAACGGCAGAACTTACGACGACGGAAAAAACGTGCCATGACTCAAATCCTCTCTTATTCTGCGTTATCTTCAGATGAATCGTCTTCGATATCATCTGCATCATCTTCTTCAACATCTGCACTGTCATCCGAAGATTCTGAGCGAGTGTCAGGACGACGACGATCTTCACGGCTTTCAGCTGCTTTGATCGGAGAGATTTCAGTAACGGCTTCGTCGCGACGGATAACTAGGTTACGCAGAACTGCATCGTTGTAACGGAAGTTAGTCGTCAGCTCATCTAAAGCTTCTTGTGTACATTCTACGTTCATAAGAATGTAGTGAGCTTTATGAACATCATTGATTGGGTAAGCCAAGTGACGACGGCCCCAATCTTCAAAGCGATGAATTTTACCTTCAGTCGCTTCGATGGTGTTGGTGTAACGCTCTACCATTGCTGGTACTTGTTCGCTTTGATCTGGGTGAACCAGAAAAACGATTTCGTAGTGACGCATTGTCAACTCCTCGTGGGTTATAGCCTCCCAGGGGATCCGGTAAGGCAAGGAGTCCATCTAAACCACAACATCTGTCGTTTGGATGGATAAAAAGGAGCGCGGAGTTTACCTAAAGCCCCCAGCGAATTCAATCAAATGCATGCGACAAAGATCAAAAAATAGACAACCCCCCTGTGACATCGTGCCACAGAGACGAAATTTTGATTCTGGATTACGATTATTTCAGGCTATGAGGGTGGCCTAATATGGGAATTACGCTGGTGCTGTGCGGAGCTAACAGGGAGTGAAAGTAGACTCTGGCTCGGGGGTCGCGCAACGCACCACCGGCGCCCTACTCACCAATATCGATAAAATTTCGACCAACCGACCAAGGATTGTCGCTGCTGTGCACAACCTATGCCTAGCTTACAAAGGTTTTCCACATATTCTGTGGATAAACTAGTGGATAGTTTGGAGACAAGTGGTCTAAATCCCCATTATTACTAGCTTTAAAAATGTCGTACAGATTTGCATCAGTTCAAATCGTTATTAAAAACTCCTTATTATTCATAGGATAAGCATAGCCAATCACGCCATTTGAGTTAGCTGACCAAACAATGACTTAATGTTCTGGCAGAGCACCTCACCCCTCGATCATCTGGGGACAACCTTGCAAGCTCATCCACAATTGCTGTGGATAATTCTGTGTGTAATTTATTAACAACAGGCTCTAAGGTGCGCCAGCTATGGGATTCATTCAAACGACCGTTTTTTAACCGTTAACAGGACTTTTAGATTTGCTATGCTCACTACTCACCTCATCGTTATCGGATGGACCGATGGACTGGCGCTCTATACTTAAGCGACAAATGCACAATGATCGACGTTACCTTGGTTTGTTTGTATGGGGTGCTGTCGGCTTTTTTGCGGGCCTTGGTATTGTTATTGGCGTAGATCGCTTACTCTTACCATCTTGGCAGCAAGAAATGGCCGCACTCGCTGGATTAGCACTCGCATCCATCGGTGGCTTGGCTGCCTTAATTGGTTACATAGCACTAAGCCTCTTCCGTATATTAAGGATCTCAAACCCCAATGACTGACCAACTTCCCGATTTAGAAATCTATATCATGAAGGCAAACCCAGAAGCCGTGCATAACTGGCTCGCCTCCTTGTTCAAAGTTGAGATCATTAAATCTGCCGCTGGACACCATCACTATCGTTGTAACGATATGGATGTGTTTTTAAATGAAGGCGCTGAGAAAAATTTCGCTAGCCTTTGGTTTAAGCAAAATGATACGACTTGGCATACCGACTTAGAATTAGCTCGTGCAGCCCACTCTGCGCTAGAAACAGAGATTCGCTGCAGCGCCGAAGGTTGGAAAGAAGGCGACGAAAATGCCGCCAGTGATAACGGCTGGATTAAGTTAAATAAAGGCCAAGAAAAGTCGTTCGAATGGCACTAACTATCAATTACTAAAAATTGATAGTTATATTTCAACCAAACCATATTGCAAATAGTAATCATTCTCATTAAGGTATTCTTCAAATAAGGAGGAATACCTATGTCGCTATACTCTGATATCTACCCCATAACGACCTTTCCCGATCTTGTACCACAACGAGAACACCGTAATTCTTGTATTCTGCGCTTAGAGCGCTTGGAAGATGCCATTCGTAGTTATCACGGCGATGAATTACATCATGAGTGGCTGAATGATTACCTAGATGCCGGTTTAGAGCTCGCCCAAGAAGCCGGTGAGCGTGATCTCATACGCCTGCAAGAAAGCTGGCTAAGACGCATCTACAACACCTTGCGCGATACCGGAGTTAACGTCAGTTGCGGTGAAGCATGGCGGCACCAATGCCTCGAATACTTGTATCAACCTTTCTTTGCTTTACAGCATTTGTATCGAGCGCAACCAGGAAGTAATAGTCGCATCAAGGCCTTATCTCGTGATTTTTCTTTTATTTCTCGCTACGTCATTTAAGGAGCTATTTATGCAACGGATTGGATTGATTTACGGTACTGATACGGGAAATACCGAAGAAGTTGCTTATCTACTGCAAGAAAAAATTGATTGGGCTGTGGTCGAAATTCACAACATAGCCAGCTGTGCAGCTGAGGATATTGCGCAATATCAGACATTAATATTGGGCATACCCACTTGGGATTTCGGCGGCATTCAAGCCGACTGGGAAGACTTTTGGCCAATACTGGAAGATATGAGTTTTGCCAACAAAACGATTGCCCTTTATGGTTTGGGTGATCAGTTCGGTTATGGTTATTACTTTTTGGATGCTTTGGGATTACTGCACGATGCTGTGCGCGACCGTGGAGCAACTGTGATTGGCTATTATTCTATTGAAGGGTACGACTTTGAAGAATCGCGGGCATTAACCGCCGATGGTCGCCACTTTGTAGGATTAGGACTTGATGAAGATCGCCAACACGAATTAACTGAAAAAAGGGTAGATCAATGGGTCAAGCAATTGAAAAAAGAATTAAATAGAAAAAAGCCCCAGACGCGACGCGCCTAGGGCTATTTTTAAACATGATTAATTGCGATTAATTATCCGCGCAGCCATTCTAAAAAAGCCAACCAACGCTGACGTAAGCGATACCAACGCCTGTTGTTTTCAAGCTCGACCGCGACACTTATAGTGTCTGAGCCATCAGTAACATCGATAGTTAACGTTAGCGGCAACATAGCGATTACGCTCTGTGTAGCAACACCCGTTAACTGGCCATCATTAGATAAACTAAAACCTTCTGGCAAGTCACTAGCTGAATACGTTAATTCATCACCATCAGCATCAATTACATAGTCACTAACGGTGACAGCAATACGGGCATTACTGCGGTTAACCAAAACAACAGGGATTTCGTTATCTTGTTGCGGAGCGCTATTGGTAACCGGAGCTTGTAAATTCAAACCAACGACAATGGGATCGTGATCCGAGGAACGATACGCATCCGGTTCAGCATAATTATCAACCGAGTTGAATGTTTGACCATTGGCTTCGGTTAAATAATCAACCAATGAATCTTCCACAGAGTTAATATGCCAAGCGTCCACGCTCACGACTTGTTCAGCAATAACACCTGTCGCCAAGGCATGATCTAAGCTACCTAACAAACCACTAAACGAGTATGAATATGGTTGTGCTTCGGTTGATGCTGCTGTGTATTTTAAGTTAGTAAAATCAGCAGCGTAAAATACTTGCATCGGATCTTCTTGGCTGTAGGCATTTAAATCACCCAGAATCATAACGCCGTCAGATTCAACATTAGCCAAGAATTCAACCAATGCTTGCGCCGCGCGTGTACGCTTAATATTACAATTGCCTTGGCCGTCGTTGCCTTCATCGACTTCGCCACAAGCCGATCCTTTCGACTTAAGATGATTCACTGCAATGGTAATTTCTTGGCCATTAACCTCAAAGCTTTGAATTAACGCTGGGCGGTTTTTTGTATCATCAAATAAAGGTTCAGAATTATCATCCAATGGCGAATTTTCAGTATTTAATACCAAAGCAGAACCAACCGGAGTGACTTTTCCAGCTCTATATAATAAACCAACAGCAATTTCATCTGTACCTAACAACGAAGAATTCGGAGTGATAATGCTATATTCAAAGCCTGGCATTTGTGTTTGATTTAATTCATTAGCCAAAGTTTGAATAGCACTTTCAGAACCGTAACCGTCATTTTCGATTTCCATCAAACCAATAATATCAGCATTCATTGCGGTTAAAGCACTCACGATTTTAGCGCTTTGAATGGCAAAAGCATCAGCCGTTGGCGCACCACGAGAGGTGGGGAAACCACCACCTAAACCATCGCCATTAAAATAGTTGAGTACGTTCATTCCAACGATCACTAAGTTGACATCCGCTGCAACCACAGGGGCTAACGTACGCGCATGAGTTGGATCAATGGTGATGGCATCAGGAATGATGGTGTAGTTATTTTTATACGCATGCATTACACCGGCAACTGCTGGTACTTGATAACCAATGCGCATTGGATTGGATGCAGAAAAACCTGTTTCATCTGGGAATGGAATAAAACTTGGGTAAGATGCTGATACACCATCGTCAATTAACAACGCATCTAAATTGCGTTCATTAACCGCTTTGATAGCGGCATCCGAGCCGGGTAAGGCAATTTCAGTACCTTGGAAATGCAAGCGCGAAGACACCACAAACTGACCATAATTTCCAAAACCGTAACCAGTACCAAATAAATCACTAACGACCAAGCCCTGCTCGTTAGCAATGCGCATGCCTTCAAGCGCTTCTAACGCGCTCAAATCTGCAACCGGTAAGTTAATCGTAGTTGCCGCGGGCAAAGTCTGGCCTGAAGCACAAACAACTACTTCGCTAACTTGACTGATTTGAGTTACTTGATTGTATTCAGATACCGTGCCCTGCAAACGAACCCGATCACCGACATTAACTGCATCGGTGTAGTCATAAACAAATACACCTTCGGATGTCATCGGATCACTGTCTACTGCATCGTCCGCTTGTTGTAGCCAAAAGCCACTGTATTGGTACGAAGAATCGCCGTTGGCCAATGCCCCGCCTTGCTTATCTGCCGTAACGATTGCTTCAACAATCACACTTTGGCCGAGTAATGGGCTGGTATCATTACTGACGTCAGAGATTGCGCCTTGAATAGCATGAATTCCCGTCGCTTCGTCACCGCATAAACCAATGCTTGGCTCAACCACGACACTGCATTGGTTAGCGACGCCTGCAGTAGGAGCAGCGACAACAAAGCCATCAGTATCACGAGCAGCACCACCACAACGCTGAATAGAATCCGTTGTGCTTGCAGCATTTTCATTCTCATTAAGTTGTGGCTGTCCAGCATTCAACAATGCCAGTAAACCACTATCATCGGCGTCACTCGTGTCATAAACCACGGCATCCACTAATGCTGTGGTCGTTACCGCAGTATTCGTTGGAAAACTGCTGGCAGGAGCTACATACAATGCAACAGCATCCGCACCGTTCTGGATTAAATTAGAATCTGGCGAGACATCCAAATCACAATTTGCCACTTGCGCCGCATCGCCACACAAGACGAAATACCCATCACTATTGGTGCTGTACCCATCCAAACTGAATGCTTGATAACTTAGATCATTACTGCCGTTATAAAAAACGAGACTGTAGCCATCTAAAGATTGGTTGCCTAAGCCACCATCAAATAACTCGATAAATTCTGCGATATCTGTACTTGTTTGATCGGCATCGACTTCGTTGATCAAAATGTCAGCATGGCTAACGGATGCCAGCGCTAGTGTCAGCGCCGAGGCAATCGAAGGGAGTTGTGTTTTCATTGCGTCCTCAATGTGCGGAACATCCGCAAGCTAAAAATTGGCTGTTCCATTGGGGCACATCTAGGTTGCTTATCTAAGACACTTTATTGACAGTTTTATTGATGCGAGATGACCATGTCTCATCGTTTTTAATGAGTTAAGCCATCAATCCAGCGTTGCAATATTTTTCCAGTGGCTGAATCCCAGCTTTTTATTTTTTCTCGGGAAATCGTTTTTGCCTGATCCAACTCGTTTTCATCAAGACGAATGTCACCCTCGGCATATACATAAAAACCAATAATTAATTGATTAAATATCTGCCCACCAACACCACGACCATCAAATAATTCAAAACCAATAAACTCGGCTTTATTTCCTTGCAATCCTAATTCTTCTGCGGTTTCACGTAAGGCGCACTGCTCGGGCGTTTCGCCGCGTTCTAAAAATCCAGTAATAATACTGAACATACCTTCAGGCCATGCTTTATTGTGCGCCAGCACAATGCCATCTGGCGTTTCAACCACGACGGCGACCACCGGCGTTGGGTTATCCCAAAAAACAAATCCACACTCAGCGGCACAGGCAATTCGAGCCTCACCATCAATAACAGCATCCGTTAACGTAGATGTACATTGTGGGCAGTACTTCATTTTTCAACACCCTTTTTTATTAATAAAGTTGGTATTAATTAATTCGGCAAGCCAACAATGCTCGCTCTAATTCATCGGCGTTAAGCGCTGCATCGTGAATCAGTTCAATGCGGCTTTCTTCCAGCGCTCGTGTCGGCATTTCGGTTAAGGCGCCGTCGCGCCAATTGAGAACAAAGTAACCTTGATCTGTACGCAGTAAGCCCTTGGCTCGCTGTAGATTAATCGTGTTTAGCCAATGGCGTAACTCTGCTAACGAGAACTGCCATTCACCAGACAATAACCAACCCACGGAAAAATACCCATCGCCTTGATTCTGTAGGCAACGAATATCCTGCCCTGGCTCTAAAGCCAGTATAGATTCACGCGCATCGAGAACATCAGACGCCTCCTGCGCATTAACTTGAGGCGAGTTTAGAGCCGTCAGCCCAGAAGTTCCTATATTTGTTGCCGGACGAAATTGCACGCGCCGCTGTGGATTAGCGGCAAGCTCCAAACAGGATAAATCAAAATGACCTTGCGTCGTCCAATAGGAGGCGGCTTTCGCCGGTTGCGAACGCTCAAGCAAAGCATCAAACGCAGACTTATCAGCCGGCGAGGCCAGCTCGGTTTTATTCGCCACCAGCACGTCAGCGACCTGCAATTGATCTTTAAATACGTCGTTGCTGGTATAACGCGGCTGGGATAAATGCCGCGGGTCGAGCAAGCAAATGGTGGCACCCAGCTCTAAAATGCTTTGGTAATGCTCTGCCGCCATCATATTAAGAATATTGCGCGGATGCCCCAGCCCCGTGGGTTCAATTAAAATAACATCCGGCTTTTCGCGGGCAATAAGAAGATTAAGCCCCATTTGAAATGGCAAACCAGATACACAGCACAAGCAACCGCCTGGCACTTCTTTCACCACGGCACCTTGTGCGGCGAGAATGGTGCCATCAACACCAACCTCACCAAATTCATTCACCAATACTGCCCACTTTTGCTGACTCGGCTTATTCGCCAATACGTCCAGAATGGCAGTGGTTTTTCCTACACCGAGAAAGCCGGTGATCAAATGAACGCGTATCATAGAAAGCTAGTTAGTCCGCTTAAAAAGTAATAATATAACATCTGTTGCACTCCGCAATGACCAGACGAATATCAACAACTGGTTTCTGCGGTATGGTTACCGTCGCTACGCATATTCAATCGCGGCCAACGGCCCGTTGAACCAGGAGTTACTATGCATATAACTAATGTACTCACGCTAGCATTGCGCCTTGCCACTGATGCGGGAAACCTTATCAGTCAACAGAGGCCAAGACTCTCAGTAGAGTTTAAAGGCGGCACGGAACTCGTTACTCAGGCCGATGTAGCTGCCGATGAATTAATATGTCGAGGCATTCGCCAAGTTTATCCCGACCATCAAATCCTGTCAGAAGAGCTCAATCCAGATGGCGGCACCGATGCTGAACACCTTTGGATTATCGACCCCATTGATGGCACCGTAAATTACGCGCACCACCACCCACAAGTGGCTATTTCCATTGCCTACTACCACAAAGGCAAAGCTAAAGTAGCGGTTGTTCATAATCCATTTATGCAGGAAACATTCCATGCGATTGCTGGCAAAGGCGCGCGTTTGAATGACCATCCTATTCGTTGCAGCTCAAAATCTGAGCTCAACCGAGCGCTGGTCGCGACTGGCTTTCCCTATGTAAAAGATGATTTACCGCGTTTGATGGGGCGTTTGAATAGCGTACTCACCCGCTGTGCTGACGTACGTCGCTTGGGCTCTGCAGCCTTGGATATATGCTGGTTAGCATGCGGAAGAATGGACGCTTATTACGAAACCGTTAAGCCGTGGGACTTCGCCGCCGCACAACTGATTGCACGTGAATCGGGCGCGACGGTTGGGCATATACACCCTCTCCCCGCTGGTGCAAACCCCGAAATTTATAGTGAAAATTTATTAATGTCGGCGCCTGCATTGTTCCTGCCTTTGCAAAAGCTTCTGCAAGCTGCCGACCAAGAAAGCGTTATTCCTCCTTCAGCAACGCCAGTGCCGCCCCAATTCGCTTCTGCTCAAGGCTCGTAAAGTGAGCGTCACGATAGGTTTGCAATAAATCATCGCGATCTTGCGGTGCCAGTCGTTGTAGCTCAGACGACTGTTTATAGTGCCGATAATCTTTTAAACGTTGTTGCCATTCCTCTTGGCGCTGTTTTACCTGTGCTAAGCGTTGTGCGGCTTCTTCGCCGTACTCGCGTACCTGCCAAGCATATTGATCCTCTGCACTCACATTCTGCGCCTGCATCTGTGCCATTTCTTGATTCAGCGTTAACACGGAATGTGATTGTTCACGCATCACCTGTACTGCTTCAGGCAGAGATTCGTCCAATTGTTTGAGCTCGGTAGCATTAACGCCATTACGCAGCAGTGCTAATTTTTGTAGGGTGTAATTGTCAATTAGCTCATCAGCAGTGAAAAAGGCCGTTACGACATCAGGTTGTAGCCACTCACGCCGCAAGCGCTGCTGCCACTCGAAGCGAGTGAGCATACGACTAGACGCATCGCTCATTTGATTTTTTAGAGCCGTGGTTTCATCGTATGCGGCAAGAGCATCCAAGTAGCCCAAATAATCTTTTAACACAGTCAAGGCTTCATCTCTGGCCGGTAATGGCAGCCGCAATATTCTCTCGGTCATCACATTACGGATATCGGCAATACTCAACTCGCCCACGGCCGACAAATGAAAATCAAACCAATGACGCAGCTGTAAATCAATGACCAAATGATTGTCTTCATCAACCCGTAACTTGCCATCTTCAGACGCGCCGCGAAACGTACGAAGAGCCGCTTCGTTCACAGACCTATCTAGCACTGACCCACCTAGCGACGCGGCAGCACCAACGTCTGCATTCTCAGCCGATGCATATTCCATCGGCAAAGAACGGATCACAGTGTCCTGTGATCCTATATCGCTCACTATCCAACCGATAACACTAAAAAAAGACGCTACCGCAAAGATCATGAACCGTTTCATAGATTAAAAGCCTGCTAGCTTTAAACGATTAGCGTGCGTTCGGAAGATAGTTAATGGATCCGTCTCCGTTAAGTGATGAATACCCAACAGTTGGTTAACTTCATCTAGGTGGTTCATCTTGAAGTCATCACGCACCACCATGCCTAGGTGAGTCGAACATGTGCCGACTAAGCCGTCGTTGGCTTCGCCATCGGTAAACAATAAAGACGCACCAGCGGTAATCAAATCGGAAATATCCAATACATTCGTTACTGGCTTAGCACCCGTCCAAGAATAGAAGCCAATACCATTCACTTCATAATCACCTTCGCCGCACGCAGTCGCAGGAATCCCAGCAGGATGCTCATTATTAAAGCGCTCAGCTTCGGCAAAGGTCATCGAACCAATTGAGGCCAGCAGATCTTGCTCATAACCGCCGCCCGACAAGAAATCGATCGTCGTCGATAGGGCGTTACCTAAATTATCAAGTAGCCATGCAAACTCGGTAGAACCTTCGCTCCAGTCTTGAAGAGTCTGTGCCACTGGAGTGCCTTTATTCACACCACCGACCGATGTTACCGAAGCAACCAAATCCGGGCGCACAGAAGCCACATAACGAGTCGTTGGACCGCCATGGCTATGACCGATCAAGTTCACTTTTTCCGCGCCGGTAATAGCAAGAATTTCTTCAATTTGAGAGATGAATTGTTCGCCACGAATCTCCGGGCTATTCGAGTTCGACACCTGCGTCAAATACACGCTTGCGCCATCTTTTTGCAGTGTCTCTGGGATTTTGTACCAGTAATCAACACCTAGCAAGCTATCAAAGCCAAACAATCCATGTGCAAGCACGATCGGATATTTTGTTTCGGTATAGCCAGTCTCAGGGGTTGATGACATGGCAAATGTCGGCGCAGACACCGCAATGGCAGCAGCCAATGCTAAGCACTTCAGTTTCATAATCATTACTCTGTTTGTTATTTTTGTTTTGGCAAACACCTAGGACCAATGGCCCATATGGCAAATGCAGACTGAGTGTATGAAAATTCAACAAGGCAGCACTGACTATTGGAGCCGCAACCGTATCTATATAAGCCGCAGTAACAAATCACTACATAATTGCCATTTTTTGGGCACTTTACGACAAAAATAAGCGATAGATTAGTCAGAAACTAAATGACGGCATTAAGACTACGTGGGGATAACAGAAGGGAAATATAAAGCTCCAATTAATACCGGCGCAGGCCCGATATCAATTGGAACGAAACACAAACAGTGAAGTATTAGTTAGCCCAATACGCTGCCTGCTTAGTATGAAGCGCTTGGGCTTCTGCCGTGATGCGTTTGACCAGCACATCTACGGATACTACGTCTTCGATCAGACCTTGAGTCTGACCAATAAACTGCACCCCCTTTTCTAGGTCGCCATCAATGGTGGCAGCTTGCAGACGCGGTACACTAGCGCCGAAGTAAGCCAACAGCTTTACCTTATCCATCATAGCCAGCATACCAACCATAATTTTCCACACTGGCTGATTAACCAGCTTCGCAGCCTTCGTGGCTTGCCAAGAAGCAATAAAGAAGTTCATAGGCCTTCGTGTTGCTTTGATTGAGCGTGGCGTACGCATCACTCGAGCAGGAATACCGTCGAAGTTCTTCGAGTAAATCGTTTCCTGTTCGCTGCGTGCAACTACCGCATCTTTTACCTTGCTATGCAATGGACTGTCAGCACTGGTCGCAAAACGCGATCCCATGGCAACGCCTTCAGCTCCCAACGACAAAGCAGCCAACAAACCACGACCATCAGCAAAACCACCGGTAGCGATAACTGGGATAGATACTTTAGAAGCAATAGAGGGGATCAAAACCAACGAAGTTACGTTTCCACCATGTGCAGCAGCTTCATGGCCTGTTACTAATAAGGCATCGGCACCAATTTTCTCTGCCGATTTAGCGTGTTTTTCAGACACCACAGTCGCGATAACTTTACCGCCGTACTCATGTGCACGCTTAATCAACCAATCGCCTTTACCTAATGAGAAGTTGATCACTGGCACTTGTTCATCCAATGCAACCTCAGCGTTCTCTTTAGCACCTGGCATCAGCAACGTCACACCAACGCCGAATGGCTTATCGGTGAGCGTGCGAATCTCACGAATAGCAGCACGAGTTTGTTCGGGATTAAGTGGGCCACTTGCCAAAATACCAAGCCCTCCAGCATTACTGACTGCAGCCACCAGCTGAGGTGTTGAAATCCAGCTCATACCAGGCAAAACAAGAGGAACAGATATGCCAAACAATTCAGTGATACGGGTTTTCATAGGGATTTAGCAACCGTGACGTCTGTGAGTTAACAGATGGTTACTCTAGGCATAACAAAAAGAAAGTCTATGGCCGAAATGACGAATGGCCCACAAGGAATACTTACAATATGTGCGGAAAGTTACCTAACAATAAACTTGCTAGCTAGTTTCAACGGAAACGCTGACTCTCGCTCTGCTGCACGAAACTACGGAACATTTGCTGGCGTTGTTCCGACGACATATCCCGTAACTGCTCTAAATGCTGTTCGCGCATAATACGCTGATTTGCTTCTGGCTGAGCCGAGAAGTTTTGTAGAGACTGATAGAAAGTATCTAGGGCTTGGCGTTGCTCTGGATTGGTATTGTTCCATTCCAACTGCATATCCGGACGCGCACCTGCCGCTGGCGGATTCGCCATAGCAAAAGAGGACAATACTAGTAGCGCAACAGACAACAATACTCGCACGCAAAACACCCTGAATATAAATACTTACTATAAATACTTACTATAAATACTTACTGAGTGTAACAGCGAGATTACAAAAACGCACAGTCAAGTTGACGTAAACAGCACGTAAAGAGACTATCGAACCTTTGGAATCGGCCCAATTGGCAAATCTATCAATACGATAAGGCCACCATCCTTGTGATTATGTAATCGCAACTTGCCACGGTGGTGCAAAACCACACGATGAGCGATCGCCAAACCTAAGCCAAAACCTCTGTGCCCAGAACCTAAACGTTCACGAGCAGACTCAGCACGAACGAAAGGCCGTAAAAGGTCTTGCAGCTTGCTCTCCTCAACACCGGGTCCGTGATCACGAATAATGATGCGCAGGTTTTCATGACGAGAACTAATATCAATATCCACGGAGGTTCTTGGCGCTGTATGCAGCAATGCATTACGAATAATATTCTCAAATGCCGACGCCAGTAGCTTGGTATCCCCAGTCACCTTTGTGAGTTCGCCGTGTAAGGTTAACTTTAGCTCACTACCTTGGTGCTCAAACTTAGCATCATCAACGATATGCGTTAGCAACTTGTGACAGTCGACTCGCTTCCAATGGCTATGATCTTGTTGAGTTTCCAAGCGCGCCATACCTAATAAATCTTCGATCATATCGTTGAGTCGTTGGTTCTCTAACTCAATGCGATCTAAGTGTTCCACTTGTTCTGGCACCGCATCAAAACGCGCAAGCTCCAGAGCGATAGCCGAACGCGCTAACGGCGAACGCAACTCATGCGATACATCACTGACCAACTGCCGCTGATCTTTAATCAAGCGTTCCAAATATGCTGCCATATGATCGAACTCACGGCTCAATTCGCCGAGCTCATCCTTGCGACGCAAAAAGTTTGGATTCATCCGTGCAGACCAATCACCGTTGGCAAAAGATCGTACAGTTTTTTGCATATAACGTAGAGGCCGAGTGAGATACCCCGACAGTACAAAACTCCAGAGCGCAAAGAGCAAGAGCGAAGCTAACGTGCCCCACGCCAAATACTCCGGCAAGTTGAATACAACGAGAGGATGGATGAACTCAACGACTAATAAATACACTCGACCGTCGTAACCTTGCAGCGGTGCCTTTACCAGTATCTCGGAACGCCCTATTGGATTAACCTTGGCCACATACGAATCGGAAGAAAACGCATAATCCTGAACCGATAACGGCACATCCGGCAATAAGCTAATACCCTGATCGTCGAACACATAAGCATTAACACTTGGGTGACGCTCAAAGGTCAGTAACCATTCTAGCAATAGGGGTTCACCACCGCGCTGTAGGATCAGTTCCGCGGCTGAAATATAGCCGCCAGTAGGAGCAATAAGGTTAACGGAATCGTTAGACCATTGACGGTAATAGGATGCCAGCAGAAGCGTCACGACCGTGGTAATGAGGGTCGTGACCATGAAGGCTAAATAAATTTTAAGGAATACGCCTCGCACTCTATTGGCTTACGCCACCTCTTCTTCAGGAATATACATGTAGCCAATACCGCGAATGGTTTTGATACGAGCTTCGCCATCGCGGTTCGGCCCAAGCTTCTTACGCAAGTTGCTCAAATGCATATCCAAGCTGCGATCAAATAGCGTGAGCGAGCGCTGCATAGACTGCTCAGCCAAACGATTTTTATCCACAACCTTGCCAGCATCCCGCGCCAGAACGCTTAAAATATTGAATTCCGTCACCGTTAAGTCAATGACTTCACCGTCGCGACTCACTTGGTGCTGATCGAAATCTATAGTCAGTTCATCTAACTGGACAGAAGACGAAGCGACCGCATTCGATCTCCCACGACGCAAAATAGAGCGCAAGCGAGCCGATAGCTCGCGTGGATTACAGGGTTTGGGAATGTAATCGTCAGCGCCAATTTCTAGGCCCTCGATACGATCCATCTCATCGCCCTTAGCCGTCAACATAATCACCGGCAACTCACTGCGCTTGCGTATGCCCGCTAAAATTTCCAAACCATTCCCACCGGGAAGCATAATATCTAGAACAACCGCTTGATAACGACCACTCAGGGCTTCGGTCAACCCTTCGTCAGCAGTATGTACCGCGGTTACTTTGAACAATTCGCGCTCCAGATAACGACGCAACAGAGCACATAGCTCCTCATCATCGTCGACTAGCAATATGTTCATGCATCACTCCATTTTGCAGTTTTCGATCACACTAAACTCGGCTGATCATAACTAAACGATATATTAAAACCATACTACACGCCTGTTTAATCTTTGCGCGAGTGTTGTTCAACAAAAATGATCGCAGCGGCCACCGTTTGTTCAATGCTATCTCTTGTGCTTATCAATTCATCAGGAGACATATAAAACGCCATATCTACTTCATGTCGAATGTAGCGTGGGGGCAAACGATTTAGCGCCACACAAGCAACATCGGCCATATACTCAGAATCGCGCCTAACCTCAGCGTCTAAAGGCCGATCCTTAAGTTGTCGAAGTATTTCCTCCGCAACCAGCTGCTCATAATAGTTACGAATGTGATGACTGATACTCATTTTAAACTCCTCGCCTGAGCAACATTTACTGCCTGACAGCACCAAAGCATAGCAGTTTGAACAATTACTGCTTTACTAAAAAGGAAGCCTAACAGCTTATCAAATCAGGCCAGATGGTGACTCTATGAAGACGATTAGTGACATTATGATCACCGAGCTTTTCACGCTCACACCCCAATGCACGCTTTTAGATGCAGAACGCTTAATGCGCGAACACCAGGTACGCCATATCCCAATCATTGACAATAACCGTCGTCTCGTAGGTCTATTAAGCCAAAAAGAATTCTTACGAGAAGCATTTCGTATTACCGACAAATTCGGTGCTCACCATCTACAAGATTATTTTAGCCGCACAGAGATAGGAAGCTGCATATCAGCCGATATAACAACCGTGGCTCCGGGTGTCTCGCTTAAAGCAGCCGGAGAAACCCTGCGACGAGAGAAACAAGGCTGTCTCTTGGTTGCTGATGCCGACGACAAACTAATCGGCATCGTGACCTCGCAGGATTTCGTGCGTTTAGCTATTCGACTACTGGAAAGTGACTAACTTACATTCTAGGAACGAGCAATAATCCAAAAGCATGCCGTCGCTGCGATCCCTAATGAACTGGTACTCATTATCCATCGGGGGTACCAAGTTCGTCCTCGCAATACCAATAAAACAGGCAGCGCTAGCAGTACAATGACTAACTGACCAAGCTCAACGCCGATATTAAAAGCGATAACGATTAGCACCGGTAACGCCTCACCATCACTCAATAACTCTGCTAGAACGCTCGCAAAGCCCATCCCATGCAGTAACCCAAAGACGAACACCAGCAACGAAATTTGGCGAACCATCGGCCAAATATTATTCAAAGCGGCAATAGCAACAGAAAAAGCGATACCCAATTCGATCCAGTAACTTGGCAACACCACCCACTTCAATGCAGTTGCCGTTAGTGTTATGGAATGGGCAAGAGTAAACATGCTGGCTAATAGAGCTGACTGTTTTAAAGCCGATCGGGTACTCGGTTGCGGTAACCATTTACCATCAACTCTTACCAAAACCGATGTCAGTAGTAGCGTTAATAAAAATAGTACGTGGTCAATCCCCTTCCAGATATGTACAACACCCTCCACGATGAAAGTTACCATGGTTGAGAGTGAACTATTACTCGCTGGATTAACCACCACAAAGCGCGGTTCATTCGCTAGAATTTTAGAGACTAATTGACCATCATAATTAAGATTAATCAAAAGTTTATGCTGGCTATCAAAATCCATAAATGCTGAGTAATAAATAGAAAACAACTCAGGATTCTGGCATATAACATTAAGAGGAACACTTAGATAGGCCTCGCCGTAATGACTATCTATACTCCAATTAGAAGGTATATTAACGATACAATTCTGTTTGTTTTGTTCGACTGAAAAATGGCGTTTAAGATAAATTACGATTTCATTTTTATGCTGCAGTAATTCTCCCCAAGTCACCTGGCCGTTATGATTAGAGTCAATACCAATAGCTCGCTCAAGATCAAATAAGCGTAACTGTAAATCTACTTGCAATATCGAATCGTCACCGATCTTTCCCGTTAAAAAAGCAGTACTTGCTTGATGTGCATGAACACTTGAGGCGCTAAGAACACTCAAGAGAAAAAAACGCAGGATAAACATTATTCGAAACCCTCTACGCTAGATTGCGCTAGTGAATTGCGCACCAATGACAATAGCCGTTCATCTTCGTAGCTCTTATTTTTTTGCCAATTGATATTGGCCCAACGCTCAGCTTTGCTAATGTCTTTTTCAATCTCCAAGTAAAATCTAGCCATTTCACTCGCGTGCAATTGATCATTGCGCTGCTCACGTAATGCAACTCGATCACTCATGATGTCTGTCCAATACGACGACATCCCCAACGACGATTCAGCAATAGCTAGACGCAACAATAAAGCATCGTCCTTATCAGTATTACTAGAAACAATAGGGCCCAATACATCAATCACACGCTGAGGCTCATTGAGTACCAATTGAATATCGCTCCATTGTGCTAGGAAACTAAGTGTTAGTGTTGCAGGAGCACGCCTGTTCATCATTGCATCTAACCACTGCGAAGCGACATCCCACCGTCCTGTTTGCATCGTCCCTTCGGCAAGAATCTGTGCAAGCCATATGGCGCGATCATCGTTAGGCCAACCTTGCTGAATAATCATATTTTCTATTTGACTTAACAGTCTGGCATTCACATTACCTTGAGCTTCGGACGAACAGGCGGCAATCGTTAATACATCTGTAAGTCCGATCATGCGAACACAGCTAGACTTAGCCGCAGCGCTGTCGCCCTGTAAGGTATAAAGGCGAGCCAATAACAAATGCGCGCTGATATGTTTCGGCTGCTGTAAAATTAATTTTCTCAGAGTTTTAATCGCTCCTGAAAACTGGTGCTGGTATTGATCAATACGGGCATGTACAAATAGACCGCGAACGGAAGACTGCTCAGATTCAGGTAACGCTTGAAAAATGCTCTCAACCCGACTGTAGCGGTATGCTTGTCCTGGTTGATTAGCAACTCTTAATGCTTGATCTATCTCCTCGAATATTTCTACGACACCCGTAGCTGAAAAATCACGACTAACAGTGGTAGGAACTCTATCAAGCGGCCACTCAGCAATAATTTCGTCAGCGTGAGTAGGCACCCATTCAGCCTGAGCCAAAAGCGGTAAAAATAGAGACAGTACTGAAATAATTTTTTGCTTCATGCTTTTTATAACTCCGGCAAAAAACCGCCGAGTAATCTACTCGGCGGCTAGTTACTTATTCGCCGTGCAGCAAATAATCAAACGAGTATTGATCAGTATTATCATCAATTATTAAATCATTAATGGCTACTGGCTCACTCTCTGCGTCTGCATAAAAGATGTCATCAACCAAGCCGGCTAACGTTACTCTATTAGGATCAGACCGCTTTTTATCGTCATCGAACACATCCGAACAGCCAGATAAAAGTAAAGTACTAGCAGCTAATGTGGATAAGATAAACTGGGTAGTCATTTTCATATTCATAACCTCTCGCCTATGGATTTACTGAGCCAGCCAATGGCGCTTTCAAATATGGAAATTCATTATCAACATAAGTTGCATCGAGTGGTGCAAGATCGCTGAAAGGCTGATCACCCACTGGCGCGTCACTCGGCGTGCACAAACCTAAATCATCAGTAGCAGTGCCGTCACCATCGAGGTCTACCGAGTGACATAGAGCACCCATAACAACGCGCAATGCAATATCAACTACATCATCACCTGGACGACGTCCATTTGGAAAACCGGCCAGATCACCTGCAACAACACCAAACGCACTCTGATCGGCAGCTGGTGTTGCATCAATACCCGTATTTAATCGCAGCATTTCAGAACCGGTCACGGTAGCCAACTGGTTAACACCAGGAAATCCTGTTAAAAAGGCGGTGACTAAATCATTGCGAGGAATATTTGATGGCGCGATATTATCGGTAGCGCCAAGTGGCGTTCTAAATAGGATATCAAGTAATGCAGGCAATGTAGGATGCGTTACATAATCTGCAAATTGACCGTCATCCTTTGGTTCAGAAGAAGAGAATAGATCCTTATCATTTAAACCAATCACCACTTCGTTAACGAGTGGCATACCTAAGCGAGAAACCTGCACTAAAGCCCCGCCATCGACTGAAGGCTTATCAATTGTTGCTTGCGGGTTCAAAATACGTGCCTGCGGTAAACTCGCGGAAGTCCATCCACCCACAACGCCATTTCCGCTACCAGTAATGCACGACTTAGGCACTTCTAGAGCAATGGTAGTAACGTTCTTATCGAGTAAATCATCGTTACTATCACTTTGATTAGTACCATTATCCAACGGTACATAATTTACCAAATCAAAAGTGCGACCTAAATTAACGACAAATGCATCTTTTCGCTGTCCGACAAACACTTTACTGCCCGTATCACAACCAGGAATAGTAATGTCATGAATAAATGTGGAAGCATAAGTATCATAATCTGTGAACGATTTCTCTCCGATATTATCGAGAGGCTTTGAGAAGCTGGTTCCATTATCACCCGTTAAATCTGACGCAATTCCATCGCGGCGATCACCTTTAATTAATTTAACGGTGTAGGTTTCCTTAAAATTCACACTGCCATCATTATCAACATTACCGAAGTTCTTGAGTGGAATGCCAACTTGCTTGGCATTATCACCTTCGCCAATCGTCAGAGCTACGCCACCGCTAACACCCAATGCCTGCTGGAATTTAAACTGAAAGGTTAAATCTTCAATGGCATCGCCATCGTTATCAATATGAATTTCATAAACCGCATTAGGGTCCATTGCGAAATAGTTCGGGCCACCATAACCATCTTGCAATGGAATATAATTTGCGATGAAAGTTACAAAATCCTCCCGACCATCTTGATAGCTATTAAAAGCATAAAAATCGGTAGAATCGATGGTAGGTAAGCGAGTAACGTTGGGAGCCTCGCGATGACTAGAGGCTAATGCAGCTTCGCTACTAACCAAACCGGCAATGGCGATAGCCAGAGCTGAACGTGTGATGGAATTCTTCATAAGCGTACCTTTTTGAGATGAGTTAACAATTCAATCCCAAGAGATACGCTGCAAGTTTTAGTTTGGATGCAAATAGGCCAAGTTAAATTTACTACTTACTTTTTTTAGGGCGCTGCCAGCCACTAATATTGCGCTGTTTACTCCGAGCAACAGCCAATTCACTGTCCGCAACATCTTTAGTTAATACTGAGCCTGCGGCTACCGTTGCACCAGCACCCACCGTCACAGGAGCAACCAAAGACGAATTGGATCCAATAAAAGCACCATCACCAATATTGGTCTGAAATTTATTTACGCCGTCGTAGTTGCACGTAATAGTACCGGCACCAACGTTTACATCTGCCCCCAATGTGGCATCACCAATATAGGTTAGATGGTTTACTTTGGAGCCTTTACCAATATGGGATTTCTTAATCTCGCAGAAGTTACCAACACGCGCGCCCTCCGCCAGCTCCGCCCCAGGACGAAGACGAGCATAAGGGCCAACATTACAATCCAGTTCTAGGCGAGCCTCGTCAATCAGCGAATAGCTCTCTATGCGCGAGCCAGCACCAAGGTGGCTGTTACGCACAATGCAGTAAGGGCCGATAGTAACGCCGTCTTCAATCGTTACGTCGCCCTCAAAGATGCAACCGACATCAATACTGACATCAGACCCGACAGTCAGTGATCCGCGAATATCGAGACGACTTGGATCCGCTAAAGAAACACCATCGCGGAGTAAATTATCTGCCAGCTGACGTTGGTAAACGCGCTCAAGTTGCGCCAACTGTAGGCGGTCATTCACGCCTTGAACTTCAAATTCGCTATGCGGATGAATTGCGCGCACACCCACACCATTCGCCACCGCCATGGCAATCACATCCGTTAGGTAGTACTCACCTTGAGCGTTATTCGACGACAACTTAGGCAGCCATTCATGCAAATGGGCTGCAGACACAGCCAAAATACCGGTGTTCACTTCATTAATTCGCAGCTGTTCCGCCGACGCGTCTTTTTGCTCCACTATCGCCAGAATATTGCTAACCTCATCGCGAACGATGCGACCGTAGCCAGTAGGGTTATCGAGATGAACCGTCAACAGCGCCAACGTGTTGCCTGTACTGGCTATTTTAACCAACTGCTTCAGGGTCTCAGCGCGTATCAACGGCACATCACCGTACAACACCAGTACCACAGCATCATTGGCGATCGCAGGCATCGCTTGTGCAACCGCATGCCCAGTGCCTTTTTGCTCAGCTTGCAGCGCCCAGCTCACATTCTGATTGGCGAATTCTTGCTGCACTTGTTCAGCACCGTGCCCTATCACCACATGCTGATCTGCGTGTTCCAACTGACGAGCGCTAGCCAACACATGCGCTAACATTGAACGGCCTGCCAAAGGGTGCAGAACTTTGGGCAAATCGGATTTCATGCGCGAGCCTTTACCGGCCGCAAGAGTAACAACTGCTAGGGTCATAACGATGGGTATCCGTATATACGATCAACAAAGTGAAGATGGAGAAAATAAATTGCAGCCATTCTAAGCCCTCACGACTTGGAAGCAAACCAAGCACAATTAACGCCCGATTGTTGAAAAAGGCGCAAAAGTACTATTTTCGCAACAATGAACAGGTTTTATTCCAATAAAAAATCACTTGCTAGAAGCTATTTTAAAACATTCGTCTCACCGCCGAATTGGCTTAACCAATTGTCATCTAAAATCACTAGGCAAGATATATAACACTATGATTTTTAAAAAGAAAAAGCGCATCGTCATACTATTGAAAACAGAAATCACCAATATCTATTGTCTTGCTTTTAAACTTAAGCAACAGACCTGTACAAAAGGGCCAAAAACTCAAGGGAATTGGAAAGGATATTATGAGCCAATCGACTTTTATGCATAACCGCTGAATTTTCATAATGAGCGCTTTGTGATTAAATCTAATCGTATCAGCGTCGGTTCTAATAATAAGAAAACAATCGTTCCCTTAACGAGAAAACCTAAGCTGAAGATAACTAAAATAACGATGCATTCTCAAACACGAATTCCGCTCATTAATGCTCAACACAGCCATTGATAGCAAAAAGCTGATCAACAGGATAGATCTGTACTGTGCTTGAATAGATGCCTGCCTCGTTATTTTTCTGGAAATCCAGAGAACATCCAGCTGCTGCGTTCCTAATAGGGACTGACAGCGGCTGAGAATACAACCCAAAAGAACTCCAAGATTCTTGATGGTTGTCACTGTTATTAAGAGTGCCGTCATTGCACCAGGAGCTATATTGAATGTCTGCTTTAAACTCTCTGACCACGTCATTGCTACACTTTGCGTCCAGTCAACTTACCCGTCAGGGCGCCAAGAAGATGCTCGAATCGAGCAAACAATTGGAGAGTATTCAACGCGCTAAACTGCATTCGACATTAGCACTCGTTGCAGGTAGCGCTAGTGGTGAGCAGCACAACGTGCCAGCCGACATGTCGCTAGAAGAATTCCAACAGCGCATCCCTGTTACCGACTATGATCACTGGCATGACATGATTGTCGAGCAGCAAAAAAACAATCGTCCGATGCTAACCAGCGAAGGCTGTGAACGCTACCAACCAACCAGTGGTTCAACGTCTAAAATCAAATGGATTCCTTATACTCAGGCATTCTTAAATGAGCTAGACGGTGCGATTAGCCCTTGGATGTCGGATCTGTACAGCAGCTTTCCCGGTATCAAAAAAGGTCGTCACTATTGGTCGCTATCTTGGGTTCCGAGCGATCTACGCAACCAAGTCAGCGAGAGCATTAACGACGACCTGAAATTACTGCCTTGGTGGAAACGCATTTTTATGGCCCGCACCATGGCCGTGCCGGAAGCCGTATCGCTAGCAGAATCATCAGAAGAATCCTTCTTCGCGACCTCGTGCTACTTAGCTTCGTGTACTGATTTATCGTTTATTTCGGTATGGAGCCCAACGTTTGCCATGAGTATCTTGCAACTGATGCAAGAACACCGTGCCGCTATCGCTGAAGTGCTACGTACTGGTGAATGGGTTGAACCGTTTAAAACCCTAACGTATTTAGAAGCTCCAAAAAATCTTGAAGCCGCCAAAATCATGGCCGCTTGGGATGGTGAAATATCGCCGAAAATCACCAAAGCGCTTTGGCCGAACCTTGCATTGATCAGCTCTTGGGACACATCGTCATCAAAAGGCTGGGCAGAAAAGTTACATGCAATTTTTCCCCATAGTGGCTTTCAAGGTAAAGGTCTATGGGCTACTGAAGGCGTCGTAACCTTCCCTCTTGGCGACAAATATCCGCTATCGCTCAATAGTCACTTCTACGAATTCGAAGACTTAGAAACCCAAGAAATTTTAACCGCTTGGCAATTAAAAGAAGGGCAACGTGTTCGCCCAATTTTGACCACAGGTAACGGCTTACTGCGTTACGCCACGAAAGATCAATTGCTAGTCACTGGCTTCATTAACCAATGTCCATGCTTGCAGTTCATCAGCCGTATTGACGGCGTCGACATGGTTGGCGAAAAACTCGCTCCTGATGTTGCCGTTAATTTGATTAACGAATTTGACGGCAAACATGGCATAGCACCAGTCACCTTATTAGCACTGCCATCCAACGAATTCCGCGCCAAACCAACCTATGCACTGTTATGCAGTGGCGACGAAAAGGCTAAAGCTCACGGAGCTGAACTCAGTGCGCAATTAGAAAACAGCCTTTGTCAGCACTTCCATTACAAGCTTGCACGAGAGCTAGGCCAGCTCGCCAAGGCCGAACTGTTAATCGTAGATGACGCAATGGATGTATATACCAGCCATAAAATTGCTGGCGGCATGGTCGCCGGTAACATTAAAGTCGAGCCATTAGTGTTATGGCAAAGCGAGCCGTTACCTGAGGCGTTAAAAGTGTCGTTAAACGAACACACGGAGCGCAGTGCATGAGTCAGCGCTATGTTATACGCCCAACAGTGCCTGAAGATTCCCAGGCGCTACTGGATTTACTTGGCGATACACCGCAAGAAGGTAGCATTCAGTTAAATTTTGAACGTCAGCCTAATTATTTTTATGCCACTTATATAGGCACGAGCGATCCTGATCTTTGGGTCATGGAAGATACTCAAGAAAAAATCATTGTCGGTGCTTTCAGTATCGGTAAGCGAAATGTATTTATTAATGGTGTCCCGCAAGCAGTGCGCTACGCCAGCGATTTACGTATTCATCGTAGCCAGCAAGGCGGACGCGCTCTTTATCGGATGTTCAAGCATTATAAAGAGCAAACGAAAGATGAATGGATGCAAACGGTTATTCTCGAAGAAAATAAAGCATCAATGGATACCGTGAGTAGTGGTCGAACAGTGCTTCCTACTTATTACCCCGCGGGGCGATATCGCACCAATATGATTGATTTGCGCCGCACTGAAAAGCGTAAAATAAAGCATCATGTTCGTCGCGCAACTGCCGATGACGTTGTCATCATGCAAGCATTCTTCGATAAGGAAGCCCGCAAAAAGCAATTTTACCCTTGCTATGACTTTTCATTAATAGGTACCGATAATGACTATTATCGAGATATTCGCTTAGGCGATTTCTTCCTTGCCTTCGAGAGTAATGGCGACCGCCAAAATCTCATTGGAATGACTGGTTTATGGGATCAAAAGAATTTCAAGCAAACGCGCATTGCAGGCTACGCTAACGGCATGCAGTACATTCGACCGTTTTATAATCTCTATACCAAGATATTTGGCGGGTTAAGCTTGCCACCTGCAGGCGCATTAACGAGTTATCTATACTTGCATAGTACTGTAATCGCCAATAACGAATCCGAGACCTTTGCCGACCTCGTCGCCTTCGCGCGTCGTGAATTAAAAAACACGCGCTACGATGCTTTAGTCTTTGGATTCGATGTTAATGATCCTTTACACGCCGTCGCGAACAAATACAAAAAGGTTGAATTGTTTAGTCGCCACTTTCTTACATTCTATGGAGAGGATCCCGCGAGCGAGTTGGATTCTGACCGCATCATGTATTTAGAAACATCTCGTCTGTAGGAGCAGTAGTGTGCAGAAGAAGAAAGATTACATAGCAATGTGGTTCAATGTTCGCAAACAGTTAGGTATTAGCGATGAAATACATGCGGGTTGGTACGATCACAATACTAAAACTATGCAATGGACGAGCTATGAACATGCAAAAATGGATGGTATGGGATTATATGCTCACGAATTGAGAAAATATGGCTATCCTTGCACACCACTACCAACCAATCGTGATACCAGCGAACCTAAATTTTTTGATGTATTGAAGAAACAACGTCAAGGAAAATACCAAGATACGGCTCCAAAGAAAATTCGTTGGAAGGAAACCTTTGAATATTCTAACAGCGATCGCGGAGAGCTGGAGTGTATTATTCTTGATGAAGCTGCAACCTTAAAATTGAAAGAAAAAGCAGCGGCACAGAATGTTTCCGTAGCAACCACTATATTCTACTCATTAAACAAAATGGTTGCCTCTGAACTTCTTGACGGAGAACAAGAGTATTATTGGTTTTATCCTGTCAATATGCGTGGCGGTGTAAAGCTAGAAGATGAAACGATGAACCATTCATCTGGCTTTAACTTAGCACTTAACACTAAGTCCACTGCCAATGAAATCCAAGATATTGTGCGAGACAAACTAAAATCACAGAGCCATTGGATGCTGTGGAAGCTTGCGCATATTGGTAAGTGGATTGGACACGCCGGCGTTAAACGTATTTATACAAGTTCGAGCAAAAAGAATTTTTTCGCAGGGTCACTCAGTTATCTGGGAAGCTGGCCTATTCCCGATGAAAGAAATTCTGGAGAACGAAAAGACGACGTATTGGCATGCTGTGGTACAGGATCAAAAAACTATCCGATTTCGACGGGTGTTACTGAATGGTATGGAAAAATGTCTATAGCCCTCAAGCTACATCCGTATATCGGCAAGAAGCCAGGATTAACCAAACACTGCCTAGAACAATGGCAAAAGTATTTAACGGACAGTAACTAAGCATGAAAATCTTAAGAACCCTTACTTTGGTGCTGATCGTATTACTTATTGGCGGTGGCGCTGGTTACTATTTTTACACCAATGCACCAAAACCGGTGGTTACCGAAAAGCCCGTTATTATTCCACAAGTGCCCTACATCGAAGTTGAGATCGCAAGCCAATCGATTCCCGTATACACCCGAGGAATAGTGACGGCCGCAAAGGTACACAAAGTGGCTAGCTCAGTATCTGCTTTGGTGGTGAATGTTAGTGACTCTTTAATAAAGGGAGCTTTTGTTAATAAAGGCGATATCTTAGTTGAACTTGATGAAGCGCATATCATCCTCGACATTGCGCAACAGCAGGCGACTTTAGATCAAGTGAAACTAAAGCTGGAGGAAGTTGAAGCCAATGCGCGAGTAGCAAAACGCCAAACTGGAAAGAACGCATCGGAATACGCTCGCTTTGTTCCGCAATTACGTTATGCAAATAGCCAAGTCGCGGCGGCGCAAGCCGCACTGGACTATGCCTACAAGCAGCTAGAAGAAACAAAAATTCGCGCTCCGATTGACGGTAAAGTGATTGAATCTTATGTTCATCAAGGCGATTTATTACAAGCATCTGCACCAGTTGCCGTTATCTATAGTATGAACCAAGCGGAGATCCGTTTGCCGATCAATGACCAACAGCTCGACATCATCGGTTTCAAAGATCAGCTCAGTTCGGAACAAGGTCCACGCTTCACTCCTGTAGTAAAGCTAGGTAGCTATCAAGATGATGGGCAATGGACTGGGTATATCGTCCGTAAAGACGGTGAGCGCGGCCAAAACCAATTAATGTATGTCGTCGCTCAAGTGAATGCGGACTCTATGATCAATGCTTCCGGGAAATCGTTACTACCTGGGTCGTTTGTCGAAGCCGAAATTAAAGGAAGAGTGATCGACGATCTGCGCATTTTGCCTCGCGAAGTTCTGCAGCCTGGTAACATTATTTGGTTGCTGGATGACGAAGATCGCCTCCACTCGCAAGAAGTTGCTGTGATATATCGTGGTCGCGATCAAGTATATATCGATACTCTACTACCAAAAGGTACTCGTGTTGTGTCTGGTGGTTTCCATCGTTTGGCCGAAGGCACGCGTATTATTCCTGTTAGCCAATCCAGCAATAGTAATAACTGAGGTAGATTTATCGTATGAAATCCTCAATTAGCTGGTTTGCTAACAACCCAGTTGCGGCTAACTTATGCATGATTTGTATTTTAGTTTTAGGTTTCCTGTCGATACCTGAAACACGTAAAGAGTTGCTGCCTAACGTCTCGTTAGAACGTATTAGCATCCAAAGTAAGCTGCCTGGTGCATCGGTTGAAACCGTTGAGTCGAGCGTATGCCGCCCTATTGAAAATCGTATTTATGATATTCAAGGGACTATTGATCTTACCTCTTATGCTTACGAGGGAATCTGCTCGATCACCCTTGATGTTGATGAAGGCTTTGTTACTAAAGAAATCGTCGATGAAGTAAAGAGCCGTCTAGAAGCAAAAGATTTATTACCAAAAGAAGCAACAACACCTGACGTTGTCGAGCTGACAGTACGAAACCGCGTTGCTAAATTGATTCTTAGCGGCCCTGTTAGTTATTCCGTATTAACGGCTTCAGCTCGGCAATTACGCACCGACTTACTCGAGTTTAGTGCGGTGAGTATTGTTGAACTCGAAGATATGAAAAAATCGGAAATCCGCATCAGCATTCCCGCTTTCAATTTGCAGAAATATCAAATTAGCTTTGATGAAATAAGCGCAATGATTCAAAAGCAGTCGGGGTTTTTACCCGGGGGCATGCTACAAACGAGAGAAGGCGACGTACTCATTACCAGCGATGCCTATCGAGATTCTAGTGAGAGCTATGCCAATATTGTCATCGCCGCCGACCCCGACGGGGGCGAAGTTCGGCTGGGCGATATCGCCGATATTATCGATAACCGTTTCAGTAATCTGCCCCAAGCTTCTTTTGATCGTCAACCAGCGGTATCCATCGATGTATTCCGTGTTGGCAACCAAAATATTACCGATATTTCGGATGTCATTCACAATCACTTGGCCGACAGTAATTTACCGCAAAACGTGAAAGTGTATGTCTGGCAAGATGAATCGAAAAACTTCCAAAGCCGCGTGGACCTATTAGTAAGCAACGCATTTAGCGGTCTGGTACTGCTGTTTATCGTTTTATTATTATTTTTAAGCGCGCGCTTATCTTTCTGGGTGAGTCTAGGTATTCCAATCGCTTTCCTTGGGACTATCTTTATTCTTCCGGTGTTCGATGTATCCATCAATATTGTATCGCTATTCGCATTTATCCTTGTACTCGGTATTGTTGTCGACGATGCAGTGGTTGTCGGCGAATCTATCCATCTACAAAATCAAAAAGGTTTGCATGGCACTGAAGGCGCATTACAGGGCGTATTCGAAGTCTATAAGCCGATCTTTTTCGCAGTTGCCACAACCGTTGTCGCCTTTTTGCCATTAGTGAGTTTACCTGGACCTGAAGGGAAGCTAATGCGAGCCATCCCTATCGTTGTGATCAGCACACTAATATTCTCATTAATAGAATCCTTATATATTCTTCCGGCGCATTTATCTGGTACGCACAAGAATGAGAAGCCGGGCAATAAGGTATTAACAGCGATTCAAAATGTTTTCTCTGTTTTTCTAGATACATTAATAAAATGGGTTTACACCCCGGTATTGACTGTATGTTTGCGCAATAAAGGGCTTGTAGTGCTGACTTTTACCGTCGTTTTCGCATTGTTCATTGTGTTGCTTAGCCAAGGCTGGATTAAAACCGCTTTATTTGCGGCTATTGAAGGCGATGTCGTAGTTGCTAATTTTGCCTTCCCTGAAGGGTCGCCGCGTGAAAAAACCGAAAAAGCGTTAAGACACTTAATTGCTGCAGCAGATCAAGTTCAAGCTGAATACGAAGCTAAAGACGCCAGTGCAATTGAACATATTTACTCAGTTGTTGCACCAAAGAATACTTTTACCTCTTACAGTGTAGATAAAAGTATGGATCATAAAGGTCAGGTCATTATTGAACTGCCCTCTTCTGAAACTCGGACCTATAGTGGCCAAGATGTATTAGCCCGCTGGCGCGAACTCGCTGGCGACATCCAAGACACCACCAGTCTGAAATATAGCGCAAGTTTGAATCCGACCAATCCAGATATTCAAATTGAATTCTCTGGTTACGACATCGACGACTTAATGAGTGCGGCCAATCAATTAGCCAAGAAACTACGCGATTACGATGGCACTTTCGATATTCATACATCTCAAGAAGAAGAGAAACAGGAAGCCGAAATCAAACTCAAAGACAACGCTGTAGCGCTTGGTTTAACTCTTGAGAGCGTTATCCGCCAAATTAACCGCGCTTTCCAAGGGAATGTCGTACAGCGCATTCAAACCCAAGATGATGAAGTCGAAGTCTGGGTTGGCTTGCCAAAAGATGAACGTTCTTCGCCTTGGTATTTAGAAAACATGCATATCGAATATGCACCGGGCCAGTACGTTAGCTTATCGACCATTGCCACTATCGAATATCGTCCGTCTAAAACTCATATTAAACGCTATGACCGTAAACGCGTTATTTCAGTGAGTGCATTCGTTAACCCTGCACAAAATTCAGTGAAAAACATTCAAACTGATTTAGCGACCAATTACCTCGACGGCTTAGTGAAAACCATGCCCGGCATTAACTGGGATGTTGGTGGATACCAGCGTGCAGTCACTTTGTTCTTAGATATTTTAATGAAGTACTACCTGTTCGCTATTTTAGCCATGTACCTAATGATGGCGGTTTTGTTTTCCTCATATAGCCAACCACTGTTGGTGCTATATGCGATTCCTTTTGGACTCCTTGGTTCGGTTACCGGTCATATCCTTCTCGATCTAGAATTAACCCTATGGTCATTCGTGGGAATGGTGGCCGTTAGTGGCGTGGTGGTAAACGACAACTTAGTATTGATTGATTACATCAACACCCAACGCGCTAAAGGCGAGAATGTGTTTGTCTCGGTGTGCGAAGCCGGTCGTGTTCGTTTCCGCCCTATTATGTTGACGTCTCTCACTACCTTCGTTGGTTTGGCCCCACTTATTTCGGAAACCAGTGTGCAGGCACAGTTCTTAATTCCAATGGCGGTGTCGTTGGCTTTCGGGGTGGTATTCGCCACACTTATTAGCTTGTTATTAGTGCCAGCAACCTACTTAATGATGGTCGAATGGCAAACAAGCGTGTTGCGTCTGTTTAAACAAACACCAAGCGGTAGTTCCGATGATCCCGTTGAAGCGGCATATCAACGCGGCTTTGAACAAGGTACGCGCAACGCCCGCAAGGCAGTGTGTCCATATGAAGATGACGTTCTTAGCTCTAGCTGGGAAGCTGGCTTAAACGACGCAAGAAACCTTTAAAACTAAAAAGCCGCGTATGAGAGAATGCAAAAATCTCCTACGCGGCCTTATTAAATATTTATCCATCCCATTTTTGCTTGAAGCAATTATTCTTCTGCGGGCAAGTCTTGCTGCGACTGCCAATTAACACGCTGCCAGTAACCAATTTCGTTAATCAAAATAGCCGTTAATATATACATGGCTAAATACAAGACATAAGCAGCGCTCATCCATATCATCCCCTCAATCAGGCGGGCGACTGAATCGACGTTAAGTAGCACATAGACGGCAACGATTTTACTCACGTTAGCACCAACCAAAGCCAACCACCACAACGGCAGCAACCAAGAATCTGGGACAAAGTTGTGATGCTCAGGAGCCGATCTATGGCGCATGGACGCAAGGGTGCGCAATGCTAAAAAGATACAGCTCAGCATGCGCATAAAGATAATAAGAGTATTTTTTATAGTATGCGGCTTCTCGTCGTATAGGCAGACTAAATTGCGCACCGCATAGAAGAGCCAGTAGCCAAAGAATATACCGAGCACACCGGTCAGGCTGATTTGCGTAATACGAATAAGACTATCTAGGGCAATACGACTTTGCAACCCAGCATCTAATTGCGTGATTATGTCAGTCGCAGCCAGCCCATGAAGTTGTTGCAAGGTCATAAAACCATGAATAAAACCGGCAACACACAGTATTCCTGGTATTGCCATTACCCCAATAATGACACGATTCAAGAGATGCAAATCGTAGAAAGGGTATCGCTTGTAGGCCATTATAATACTTATCCTTTTAGGCTATCGTCGATCGCTATGCTGAAACTGCACTTACCAATTAATGGTAATTGTCTCAGCACGTCGCAAAAGCACAAGGATAATTCATGCCGTTAATGGCTCAACTGCCACATTTCAGCATAATCAGCGCGTAATATTCATTACTATCGGTCCAAATATTCGTACACTCAAACCCACAAGACCCTGCCATATCAATCAAGTGCTCTAACCGATATTTGTAAGAGTTTTCGGTGTGAATTGTTTCACCACTGCGCAAGGCGATAGTGTTACCGGCAATATTAACCATCTGATCGATGGAGCTCACAAGGTGCATTTCGACACGAGAGAGAAGATGATTGACAACAATTTTGTGTTCGAAACGATCTTCGTTAAATTGACCATCTAAGGTGCGATTTAGGTGACGCAAGACATTCTTATTAAATGCGGCAGTAACACCTTGAGAGTCATCGTAAGCGGCTTGCAAAATCGATTCATCTTTTAGTAAATCGACACCCAATAAAAAATAGCCGCCGTCACCTAAAGTCGAACGCACTCGACGCAAGAAATCATTGGCCTGCTCAGGGGTGAAGTTGCCCATACTCGACCCTGGAAAGAAAGCCATTTTCGTACCGGCATTTAACAGCTGATCCGGCAATGCGATGTCTTGAGAATAGTCGACACATGCAGCGTAAATATTGAGCCATTCGTAGTCGTCGAGTAGGCGTGAAGCGGAAGCGATTAAAAACTCGCGACTAATATCCATAGGTACATAACACTGTGGACGTAAGGCTTCGAGCAGCAAGCGAATTTTAATACTCGCACCACTACCGTACTCCAACAAAACAGAGCCACGCCCGATAATTTCGGCGATTTCATCGGCGTATTCGCGCAGTAAACCAATCTCAGTTCGTGTTAAATAATATTCAGGTAGATGGGTAATTTCTTCGAATAAACGTGAACCACGTTCGTCATAGAAATATTTCGCCGGTAAGGTTTTCTGACTAGAGTTTAAGCCAGCTAATACCTCTGAACGAATATCAGCCGGAGCAGGTAAATCATCAAAAATTTGTAATGCCTGACGTTCCATGGTCATCCTCTTTTATTTAAGGTCCGTAATAATTGCTGCGTTAACTAAAAACGCGCTAAACGAATGCCGGTAAATTGCCAGCGCTCATGGGGATAAAAGAAATTGCGATACGAAGCTCGAGCATGAGCAACAGGCGTCAGACAAGATGCTCCGCGCAACACCATTTGATTACACATAAACTTGCCGTTGTACTCGCCAACAGCACCGGCGGCGGGTTTGTACTTGGGATAAGCTTGATAAGTACTACTGGTCCACTGCCATGTTTCACCAAAAAGTTGTTGCAGCGATTTGTTGTTCGCTGCACCTTGGGGATACCAATAAGCCGACTCTTGAAACCCACCAACAATCGCATGTTTTGACGCCACGAGTTCCCATTCTGCTTCCGTCGGTAAACGAGCACCCGCCCAGCGCGCATAAGCGTCAGCTTCATAAAAGCTCACATGCGTCACCGGATTATCTAATGCCAGTGGCTGGTCGCCGTGCAAACTAAAACGACGCCAGCCATCAAGCGTCTCACGCCAATATAAAGGTGCTTCAATGGCATTTTGTTGTACCCAAGCCCAGCCGTCCGCCAACCAAAGATCTGGGCGCTCATAGCCATCATCTGCCATAAACTCTAAATATTCGCGGGTCGTAATTAAGCGATGAGCGATCGCGCCGTCACTCACTAAAACCGAGTGTCGCGGCCCTTCGTTATCAAACGAGAAGCCATGCCCTTGATGACCAATACTGTGAATACCACCACCAAATTCGTGCCAGCTTATTTCTTGGTGGACAAATTTGGTCTCATTCATTGGCGCAGCATAAGCGGGGGCAAGCGGGTTCACAGACCAACAATATTGTAGATCTGTGAGTAACAGCTCTTGGTGCTGTTGCTCGTGATTAAGACCCAGTTCAATCAGGGGCCAGAGGCGAGTATCAGCCAATAGAGCCTGCATCGCTTCATCAACCCAGAGACGATAGCGCAGAACCTCAGCAAGCGAAGGACGTGATAACAAGCCGCGCTTATCGCGAGGGTATGGCTTGCCTATGCCGTTGTAATAGCTATTAAAAAGCTGTTCAAACAGGGGATTGAAGGGGCGATAACCTTTCAGATTGGGTAGTAAAACGAAGGTCTCAAAAAACCAAGTAGTGTGGGCTAGATGCCACTTCGCGGGACTAGTAAAAGCCGCCGCTTGCAACTCATGATCGGCAGGCTCCAACGGCGTACATAAGGCCAAAGTTGTTTGCCTGATTGCGTGATACGTATGCGATGGATCGTTCATTATGCTCTCTTGGTCAATCGGTCATTATTAACCCTGACCTCTGAGAGCACATAGTGCAAGTCTTAGTCGGTTAATTTTCTCTAGGCTCAAGACAAGCGCGCGCGCGCATCGCCATGTCATCTAAGAACCGAGCGTAGCCATCTTTTGTCACAGAAATATGACTACCTAACGGATCAAGTTCTGCTCGATTCACTGGCAAATCACCGACGACAGAATCCACCAGCGCTGGAGTATATTCAGGTTCGCTGAACACACATACGACTTCGCCATTGGCTAGCTGGTCACGCATAGCTTGCAAGGTCCGAATGCCTGGTTTTTGTTCAGGCGACAAGGTAAAAGCCCCCAATTGCAATAGACCTCGCTCACTAACCCAGTGGTCGTAGGCGCGGTGAAATACGAAAAAGCCTCGCTGTTGTAAGCCCTGTAGTTGCTCCTCACTGAATTGTACGGAGGCAGCCACACTCTGCGCGAACTCAGAGTTGTCATGCCCCAACAATGCCGCTAGATCAGCTTGAGCCGCCAAAGCAATCACAGTCGAAAACCAAACATGAGGATCGTCACTTTGCCCCTCTTGGCGATAAATGGCTAAGTTAATCCAATGTTTGTCGGGCCAACGTTTAGCAAAACCACGCAAATACGGCTCAGCCTCTGGACCAGCCCAAAAAATAATATCGGCATTTTGCAATCGGTCGATATCGGACGGTCGCAAGCTAAAGTCGTGCGGCGTCATACCCGCTGGCACTAGCACTTCAAGCTGCTCGGGAGGAACCGTCGATGCCGCAATTAAGGCTAACGGATGCAGTGTTGCCAGCACATTTAATGGCTTGGGCGCACTCATGGCGGGAAATGTTAGGGTAGATAAAACAACTAAACCCAACAAATAACGCAAATTCTTCATTGTCTCGCAGCCTAGGTATCGTAGAATTGCTACATTATAACCTAAGGTTTACGTCATGACTTCTACTGTCTACGCACCGCATGATCATCACACCTGCATAACGGCAGCTTTAGCTAATGCCAAGAACTTGTGTGAATCCCGTGGCGCGCGCTTAACTCCAGTGCGTAAACGCGTATTAGAGTTAGTTTGGCAAAATCATAAACCGACAGGCGCTTATGAACTGCTACCGCAATTAGCCCAAGACGGCTTCAATTCAGCGCCGCCAACAGTCTATCGTGCGTTAGATTTTCTATTAGAGCTTGGTCTGATTCATCGCATTAGTTCGCTCAACGCTTTTATTGGCTGTGCTCATCCTGGGCAAGATCACACAACGGGGTTCTTTATCTGCCGCTTGTGTGGCAATGCACTGGAACTATCACCCGAGCGTATGCAAGACGTTAACACTCGCCTCGCAGAAGAATTAGGAATTATTATAGAAGAACAAACAATCGAACTCTCCGGTCTCTGCCCTAGCTGCCAACATTCAACTGCAGCTGCTAACGGGGCAAATGCATGAACGCATCGTCAGCATTAATTGAAGCGCAAAATCTGCGCTTAGCCTTACGCCAAAAAGTCGTGCTTGATGATATATCGCTAAAAATTGAGCCCGGTAAAATCATTACCTTGATCGGCCCCAATGGCTGCGGTAAATCTACTTTAATTCGCGTATTACTAGGCTTAACGAAAGCCGATAGTGGGCGCGTATTACAACGCCCTGATTTACACATAGGGTATATGCCGCAACGCTTGGCGCTAGATGAGCGCATGCCTCTAACCGTCGGTGGTTTTTTACGTCTGGCGCGTGGCGCTAAAAAAGACCAAATCCACTACTGGCAAGAACGTTTAGGTATCAAAGCTCTGGAACAGCAATCCGTTCACAATCTCTCTGGTGGTGAATGGCAACGCGTGTTGTTGGCACGTGCTCTATTACTCAAACCGCAACTACTGGTACTTGACGAGCCAGTTCAAGGCGTGGATGTGCAAGGCCAGTTAGAGTTATACCAACTGATTCCAACTTTGCGCGATGAGTTAGGTTGCGCGGTGTTAATGGTGTCTCACGATTTGCATTTGGTGATGGCTGCCACCGATGAGGTGATTTGCCTGAATGGCCATGTCTGTTGTTCTGGCCATCCTGATAGTGTCTCGCTCGACCCTGCTTACTTGCAGCTGTTTGGTAAGCGCGAAGCGCCAATCGCCCATTACACCCATCATCACGATCATGCGCATTGCATTGATGGGCATGTCGAACCAGCTAATACCTTATCGGTTGATCACAAACACCACCGGCACTGCAATCATCACTCAGGATCTAACTCATGATGGACTTCACCACACCTTGGTGGACGATGCCGTTACTGGCAGGGATTTTACTGGCTGCCACCACTGGGCCGCTCGGTAGCTTTGTAGTTTGGCGACGCATGGCATTTTTTGGCGATACTCTCGCACACGGTGCGTTATTAGGTATCACCTTCGGTGTTCTCACCGATATCAATCTGACCTTGGCGTTAATTATTGGCTCAGTATCGTTAGCCTTAATACTGCTGCCACTGCAACGTGGCTCGCGGTTATCATCCGATACTTTACTCGGTATCGTTTCCCACGGCACGCTAGCGGTAGGCTTAGTTGCGCTTAGCTTAACAGATGGGATTCGGATCGATTTAATGGGATATTTGTTTGGTGATTTACTCGCCGTCGAGAGCCAACATACTCTATGGCTTTTGCTCGCCGCCATCAGCACTGGGCTGTTGTTACTTTGGCAATGGCGTGCGTTATTGGCCGTCACGGTTAGCCCTGAACTGGCTAGTATTGATGGTCACCCAGTCCAGCGTTTGAATTTATTGCTGGTATTGATGCTGGCAATCGTTGTTGCCCTAGCAATGAAAATCGTCGGCATTTTACTGATCAGTGCGCTACTCATTATTCCGGCGGCAGCCGCACGTAGCTTTGCTCGCACACCGGAGCAAATGGTGGGTCTATCGAGTGTTGCTGGTGTAATTTCAGTGCTACTCGGTATGTGGGCATCTTTTCGTTGGGATACCCCCGCAGGACCAAGTATCGTGGTTGCCGCGATGCTCTTGTTCTTAGCGAGTATTCCTGCAGGCCGCTTACAAGCAGCGCGCTAATATCTAACGCGGCATACTAACGAGCTGCTGCATAACGCCCGTTAGTCTTTGCGGATCTAACGGTGGTTCGATATAACCTCGATACTGCCCTGCGGGATCAATCAATACTATATTGGCCGAATGATCCATCAAATACGCTAAATCACCATCGCGTTCGACACGCGCAAAAAACGCATTCACTTCCGTTGCTAACGTTTTAAGCGCCGCAGGGTTGCCAGTTAATGCCATAAAGCTGGGATTAAAGTACCCCATGTAAGGTGCCATCGACGCCGGTGAATCGCGCTCGGGGTCAACACTCACCAATACAACATTAAATTGTGCCTGCACATCCAACGGTAAGCGCTTCCAAGTCCTGCTTAAATTTGCCAAGGTCATTGGACAAACATCTGGACAGTAGGTGTAGCCAAAGAAGAGCAAACTCCAGCTTCCTGATAATTCGCTAAGATGAAATGAGTTACCGGTTTGAGCACTAAACTGACCGTCAGAAATAGGAATTCCGCGGCTAAAAATACGCACGCCATCAATACCAACTGCCGAAGGCCCATTCAGCCGCGCTAGCGCCCCACCAGTAATCATTGCAGACACTAACAAAAAAAAGAGCACTGAAGCGAAAATACGCTGTGTTGCGTTCAACATCTGGATGCCTCTGATTGAGATGTGGGATTGAGATGTGGGATTGAGATGCGGGATTGAGATTACCAATGTTCATATTGCTGTTATTGTACCAGCCATGACGCCTTCACACTCTGCCAATAGCCCCGAAATTGAGCCGCTAACTGCGACACAAGGTCGCATCCTCGCACTAGCTTGGCCGATTATGCTCAGCAACATTACAGTGCCACTACTCGGCTTAGTCGATACTGCGATATTGGGTCATTTAGACGATGTCACTTACCTCGGTGCGGTCGCCATAGGCAGCCAGTTGTTTACCTTTATGCTGTGGAGTTTTGGGTTTTTACGCATGGGAACAACGGCATTAACCGCACAAGCCTATGGTCGCGATACGATAACTCAAGAAGTAAACGGCGTTTTCGATGTGCTCAAAAATGCGCTCTGGCTTGCGTTACCTCTGGCACTGCTAATCGCCGTCATCGCCCAATTTATGATTCCTTGGTTGCTACCGCTATTTGGCGACACACAGATATCGAATAACTCACTGCTACAAACACACGCCCAGCAATATATTGAGATACGTTTATTCAGCGTACCCGCGGTGTTACTACAGTACACCTTAGTTGGCTGGTTTATTGGCCTAGGGAAAACTCGTATTCCGCTACTTATGCTAACAAGTGCAAATCTCGTGAATGCGCTACTCGACTACCTCTTTGTTTATCACCTAAATATGACCAGCGACGGCGTCGCTTGGGGCAGCGTTATTGGCGATTACAGCGCCAGTATCATCGGCGTTATCTGCGTGTGGCGTTACTATCAGCAGAATCATCAGAACAACTCCTCGTCGATCAGCTCCGCTGTCTTGTGGTTGCAACGTCCACACTGGCAAGCTATAGCGCCCCTCGTACGCATTAATCATCAACTATTTATCCGTACTCTTTGCTTACTCAGTGTGTTTGCATTTTTTACCGCCCAAGGAGCACGACAAGGAGAAGAAATACTCGCCGTGAATGCCGTATTTATTACCTTGTTACTCCTCATTTCTAATGCCCTTGATGGCTTTGCTCATGCAACAGAAAGCCTAATAGGACAAGCACTGGGGTGCGCTCGCGCAGACTTATTAAAACGTATCTTATGGTTATCCGGCAGCAATATGGTGACGATGGCTGCTTTGCTATCCATTGGCTTTTTCAGTTTTGGCCCAACGCTATTAAGCGTTCTAACCAACAACCCTGGCCTACTTCCGCGCTTAGAAGAATACCAAGGTTTCTTATTCCTATTGCCCTTAGTCGGTGTTGCCAGCTATTGGCTCGATGGTATTTTTATTGGCGCGGCGCGAACAGCACTCATGCGCAACGCTATGTTAGCCGCAGCATTACTGGTGTTTTTACCTTTATGGTGGCTATTACTACCCTTCTCAAATTACGGTTTATGGCTAGCATTTTACGGATTCTTAGTAGCTCGCGCTCTATTTATGCTGCACGGCTTTTTGACACTCTGGCGGTACCCGAAAAAATTTATGTAAATCACCTAGCGTAGGCGTCAATCTTTACTATACTTTTTTCCAAGAGGCAGAAACTGACTCGTAAACATTTGATTTTATTAGATTTTTATACCGTCAGTTGTCAGTCACTAGAATTCACTGTCGTAATGATTAGCCACCGAAGAGGGTCGAATTGTGACCATGGAACGTATCGAAGTACTGATTCACAACGCCATTGCCGAAGAAAAAACCAGCCATCATTTACAGCAAGTCTTAGGTCAACGCTTGGATCAAGTAGCACGCGTTGTGCAACTACCAGAAAATGATGCGACACAGCGTTTGTGCGAATTTGTCGTGCGCTATATCAGTAACGTACCCGCCATGCTGACCGATCTAAGTGATGCCGCTCAGATAACAGGCTTGAGCCATGCCGTTGAACCTGTGATTCGCATTGCCGCCGAATTTTTCACGACACCACCACAAGCAATCAATAGTGAAGTCGGTTTAGCTGCGCTCATGGATGAAGCCTATTTAGCTCATCGTTTATTGGAAGAGGTCAACGAAGCCTGTATTCATCGCATTGGCCAGCCTTTAATTCCTTTAGATATGGCGCTATCCAACGTGATTATTCATACCTTGATTGGCGAGCCATTTTCTAACGACTTAGATGAGCTCGTCGAAGCGGCTGTCGAACGACTGTTAGAACAACCACAAGCCTATGAGAATCCAACCTTCGATTCCTTTATGAAACGCTTAGGCAGTAGTAATTTATTCCAAATTGGCCAGCGCTGGTCTTGCTTGTCAAGCCAAATGGGATTTGCCAGTCCGCTGCTGTAATTCGTTTTACTTTGAGCCTTCATGCATTAGTCATCTTGAAGGCTCAAAACTCTAATATTACTCTCTAAACCGCAGGTAAATGCGCTAACAGGAAATCCTGCAAAGCTCGAATACGTGTGCTTTGACGTAAGTCCTTATGATATACGAACCACATATCAGCCGAGCCTGTGCGCAAACCAAAATCAACTACCTGCAATCCATCTTCTGAGCCAAATGGCTTACGCACCATGCTTAAGGGACCTATCCCCATGCCTTCGCGAATGGCAGACTCTATGTCGTTAAAACTATTACTCTGATATGCCACTTGCTGAAAATCCAACCGCTCAAATAGCTGATCAATACCCGATAGTCGCAGTTTCTCGCCGCTTGGCATAACCCACAAATGACGATTTACGTCCGCTAATGAGCGCGGCACGCCGTAATTGTCTATGTAGCTTTGGGCTGCATAATATTGCAACCTAACAGACATTAAGCGCTTAGCAATAATGTCTGGTTCGCGCGGTTCTTGACCGATACGAATGGCAACGTGAATATCCCCACTGGCAAGGGACAAGACATCATCGGTTGCAACAATTTGGACCCGAATTTGCGGGTATTGCTGACGAAAGCCATGCAGCAGTGGCGCAAAGAAAGCCGAAAAATCCGATACTGTGGAAATTCGTAATGTGCCCGAAGGCGAACTTTCAAGCGACGACAAAGTGTTAAACAACAACTGCATATCGGTGACGATTGGGCGCATTTTCTCTAACATCAGATGACCGGCATCGGTCAGTTGATAGCCGCGCTGATGGCGAATAAACAAACGTAAATTGAGTTGCTGCTCCAAGCGATTAACCGCACGCAGAACTGTCGTGTGGTTAATACCTAACTGCTGACCGGCTCGGCTCAAGCTACCTGATTCCGCCACCTGATAGGCTACGCGCAAATCATCCCAGCGATACCCAGAATCCATACTCATCTCCACTTTGAACAAGTTCAGCGGCCTAATTGTGCATATTTGCACAATAGTTGTCTGTTTTTGTACCTATTTATCACACTCAGAAAGGTCTAATGTGATGACCTACAAGCAACTGACCAGCCGCGGAGGCGATTTCGAATGTCAGGCAATTTAAGGAACACCCCGCTTGGTTATGGCTGGATAGCCATCCTACTCCATTGGACTATGGCGCTTGCTATTGTCGCTATGTTCGGATTAGGCCTTTACATGGTTGAACTAACCTACTACGACGCTTGGTACAAAGGCTCCCTCGACCTGCATAAGAGTGCCGGTATATTAGTCGCACTATTATGGCTCACTCGTGTGTGCTGGCGCTTACTGAACCCAACACCAAAACCTTTGTCGGAAAAACCGTTAGAAAATAAAGCGGCCCACATTGCGCACTTAGGTTTGTATACCTTGATGGCCATGTTGTTCCTCAGCGGCTACTTAATATCCACCGCTGACGGTCTAGCGATCACGGTATTTGGCTTGTTCGATGTGCCAGCAACACTTACGGGCAATGGGCAAGCAGACGTCGCAGGCGAAGTTCACGAATGGCTGGCTTGGTCGCTTATTGCCTTAGCGACGTTCCACGGTGTCGCGGCGTTAAAACACCACTTTATAGACAAAGATAAAACACTGCTGCGCATGATTAGACCCGAATCAAATTCAAATGAATTTAAATAACGAATAAAACACATTTAACTGTAATAGGATAAAACATGAAAAAATTACTATTAACTTTGGCATTCAGCGCGGCGACATTAGCGGCTCCATTAACCCAAGCAGCCACCTATACTGTCGATCACCAAGGCGCACATGCTTCGGTCAACTTTAAGATCAAACATCTTGGATACAGCTGGTTGGTAGGTCGTTTCAACACCTTCGACGGCACGTTTGAATATGATGCAGCTGCGCCAGACAAATCTGCAATTAATGTGACCATTGATACTACCAGCGTTGATTCAAACCATGCCGAGCGTGACAAGCACCTGCGAGGTGCTGATTTTTTAAATACCGGTAAATATCCAGAAGCTTCGTTTAAAAGTACCGGCTTTAAAACAACCGGCGAAGGCACTGGTGTAATTACTGGCGACTTTACCCTGCATGGCGTGACCAAAAGCATTAGTTTTCCAGTGACTCGCATCGGTGAAGGTAACGATCCATGGGGCGGGTATCGTGCGGGCTTTGAAGGTTCAACCACGCTGACATTGAAAGATTATGGTATCGACTATAACTTAGGCCCAGCGTCAACTCAGGTTGAAATTGAACTCCATATCGAAGGTATTCGTCAGTAAGACGCCATCGTAAGTAACCAAAAGCCGGCTTAGTGCCGGCTTTTTGTTTTGTACGGTCTTACGACTTATTCACAAGGTGTGTCAGCGTCGCAGTATACAGCACCTGCCCTGGCAACCCAGTGACAGATCCACCGGGTTGCTCCAAGCTGATCGCTAACGCCGCAATCTGGAGGCTATCAAAGGCTTCATGACGCGGCACATCAAGCACCCCAGACTCAGGAACAACCCCTAATGAAATAGGTGCGCGTCCGTCTGAGGCCACTATCCATAACTCATAGTCGTGATCGGCACTTTGCTCAACCGCTGCCGTCGCCTGCACATGCAACACATCGTCACTTAATTCCAGCAACCATAACGGCTGTTGATCAGCATTCTGAATAATCGCGATCTGTTGTGTCAAAGGCATTGCTACTTGCTTGCTTGGCATCACCAAAACCACCGCGAGCACTAGCATAGCAGCCGTTGATAGTGCCGCTAACCAACCCCAGTTAGTGTTTGCCGCTGCTTCTTCAGCCGCATGTTCAATAGCATCTTCCGTATCATTGGCGGCTTCAGGCAAATGCCCAAGGCGTAATTGTATTTTGCGCAGCAATTGTGTCGAAGGCACAGCGTCTAATAACCGCTCTGTCATTGGCGCTAAGGTGCGCTCCCAGTAATAGACGCGCTCACGAATTTCGGCGTGCTCTCGCATCAATCGTTGAAAGCGTGATCTAGCAGCGCCATGCAACGTACCCAGTACGTACTCTGCGGCCAGGGCATCTTTCCGTTCTTTAGTCAGGTAATTCATGATTCCAGACACCTCTTTAGGCGCTGTAAACCTCGGCGAATCCAGCTTTTAACCGAACCCAGCGGCGATCCCAGCTGCTCAGTAATCTCACTATGCGTTAGTCCGCGGAAGTAGGCCAAGTGAATGGCGTGCTGTTCTCCCTCGTCCAACGTCTGCATACAGGCACCCAACTGCGGTGCATCTTCAGTCAACACTAAATCATCCAATAAACTTGTTTGCTCAGTCTCTGGTATCGACTCGTCACCCTCAAATTCATCCTGCTTATCTTCACGCAACTTGCGGCTGCGCAGCATGTCTAAACAGCGATATCTGACGATGCTGCTCATCCAAGTTAGTACAGAACCACGCTCTTGGTGATATTCACCAGCGTTGTACCAAATGCGCACATAAGCTTCTTGTACGGCCTCTTCTGCCCTATCAGGCTGACGCAGTAAGTTTAGTGCTACTGCATACAAACGCCTGTTAGTACGCTCATATAATTTGGCAAAAGCGTCTTCTCGCCCTTGCGCCGTCTCAGTTAAGAGTCGCAATTCAATTTCTAAATCCATGGATGGTGCTCTACCTTTGGTAGGTTTCCGTTACGGGAATACGCGTTTTTTCTACCGGTAATAGATATACGATAGACTGCACTTTTCGGATGCACAAAATATAAGACTAGTTCCACGCTGTGATTCAGATCAAGGTGATAGTTAAGCCCTCAGCTATGCTAAGAGAAGCTATCAAAAGGAGAGAATATGAATACTGAAGCAATCCGCGACCGTTTAGTGGCACGACAAAAAGTGTTGCTTGAACGTGCGAATAAGGTCGAGCGCGATGCTAGCCACCGAGATGCCCCCTTGTCCGCTGATTTTGCTGAGCAAGCTACCGAGCGCGAAAATGACGATGTATTGTTGGCGCTAGGTGATGAATGGCACCACGAACTACAAGATATTGATCATGCACTCGATAAACTAGAACACGGCACTTACGGTGAGTGCGATACCTGTGGAGAAAGCATCAATGCTGCGCGACTAGAAGCGATTCCAACCGCGCATCAATGCATGATGTGTGCAGATTAGGCGATATTTACGACCACTTCACTGCTGGTCGAATTAGCAATAAAACAATGTTCATGTGCCTTATCGTGCATAGCACGAATAGCCTCAGAGTCCGGAATTTTATCGCCGCTAAACGTAGCTTTGGGATTTAGCGTAATACGACTAACCCAAAATTTACCGTCATCGCGCTGGCTTAATTCAGCCTCTGCCGTGTCGCGATAGCTCTCTACCTTTAAACGTTTTTTAGCAGCCAAAGCTAGAAATGTTTGCATATGACAACTGGCCATCGCCGCGGCCAACATTTGCTCTGGATCGGCACCGTATTCGTTACCTGCGCCACCAGCAGCAATGCTGACATCGGATTGAAACTGAATGCTATGACGACGTTCAAAGCCTTCGTGCGAGAACTCGCCCTGTGCTTGCCAGTCGATTTTAATTACGTGATCAGCCATTAGATTAGTCCTGTAAGGTTTTTCGCAAGGTAAAGGCTCCACGAAGATCGCCGACATTGAAGCCAACGGCCTGATCGACAGGATACAGTTCGTGTATTTTGCTAGCCACTGAGGGTGCCACATTAGAGCCGTGGCAAGTAACACACATTTCCGCAGTAGGGATGGCTTTCATGTAACGAAATTCGCCGTCAATAATCTTACTGGCTTCAACCATCATTGGGTTTTCGCCCGCCTGAATTCGATCATTGAATTCGTTTAGCGTCTGCTTTTCCCAGGCATCGGGAGCATTATCACTATTACGTATTTTTAGTGAGGTACGGCCAACACGCCAATCAGCCTGACTTAAACTTCCGGCAATGTCTGGCGCATTCAAATTACATACGGTAATTGCTGCTTCAGGACCTTCGCTTTGTATGCTCGTTTTCAAAACGGCCATCAACGACTGCCCTAGTATTTTACTTTGAGAACGAGCCTCTACTGTTAACGATTCCATATCTCCAGCATGCAGGGATACACCGAAAAAACATAAGTACATAATCACTAACTTGCGCACATGGAACCTCATAGACAAATGCTACTGATAAACACTAGGGTCAACTTCAATTTTATGAACAGTACCTGTCCATCCATCAAAACCGCCAACCAGCATACGTACGTTATCGAATCCCATCTGTTTGAGTGTATGGGCCGCCAAAGTGCTACGACCACCATTTTTGCAATACAGTAAAATAGTCGCTGAAGTATCGGTTAAAGCGGGATGGTCGCCGACGCGAAATTCCAATACTCCACGCGGAACATTAACAGCACTAGGTAGGTGGCCAGCATAAAACTCCGCCGGCTCGCGAACATCTAGCACCACAGCACCTGATGCTAATAGCGCTTCGGCTTCATTCGCAGTAATGGGTGAAATCGATGCTTGAGCGGCGGCTAAAAAATCTTCTTTTTTCATCATCATTACGCAATCTCACTTATTATGTATTCAGTTTAAGTAGCCAGAAAACCAACTATAGGCTGTCCACGTCATAACCGGCCAAGCAATCACTGGGCCTAATGTAAAACGCCATATCCGCATTTCAGGGATATAACCAATACCATGCACAAAACCGGCACTAATGCCCCACATAGCCAAGGATAACGGACCATGTTTTAAGCTCATGGTATCAGCAGCAACCAAATGAGGCATAACCAGTAATGCACCAGACAATCCGAGCGCTGTCAGTAATGACAGCACCCTCGCCCAAACGTGATAAAGAGGACCATAAGCGCGGTAATTAATCGGCGTTTTGTGATCGCCATCCGCGCTTACCGCCGCCTCTATTTTTTCACTCTGGGACATCAGCATCACGATCTAAGTTTTCATTCACTTCTAACCACAGCGCATTAATAATGCCGAATGAACAAGCCAACAATACGCCTAAAATCCAAGCAAAATACCACATAAATAATTCCTTAAATTAACAACACCCGAATACTAGTAAGTACTGTATTTATTGTTTTCAATAAAGTCGGTCGTTAAACGACCACGCATTTTGTAGTAACCCCATGCGGTGTAACTCAAAATAATAGGGACGAAAAACATAGCCACCCAGAACATAATATTCAGCGTTAATTCACTCGAAACAACATCCCACACGGTCAAGCTTTGAGCGGGGAACGTGCTCGACGGCATAATAAATGGGAACAAGCTAAAACCTGCAGTGCAAATAATTCCAGTTAGAGCAAAAGAACTAGAAACAAAGGCTAGCGCCCCACGATTAGCAATTGAAAATAAGGCAGTTAACAATAAACCAACAAACCCCATGGCTGGTGCACTCATCATCCACGGATAACGACCATAATTTTCCAACCACCCGCCCGACTGCAGCATCACTTCTTTTTGCAACGGCGTTACTGCTTTGGTCACATCGTTAATAGCGCTAATGACATAACCATCAAGATTAGCTACCCAAAAACCAGCAACGGCAAATGCTACCGTAACCACAACGGCTAAATACAAAGAGGTTTTCCGCGCACGCTCGTGCAAAGCGCCATCGGTACGCATTTGCAAATAAGTCCCGCCATGCATCGCCAACATCAACAAACTGATGACACCCGTCAACAAGGCAAATGGATTCAATAATGCCCAAAACGATCCGGTATAGGTGGAGCGCATAAACTCATCGAAACCAAAAGGAACGCCCACCAGTAAATTACCAAATGCGACGCCAAAGACTAAAGCAGGAACGGCTCCACCAACGGTTAAGCCCAAATCCCAAGCTCCACGCCAGCGTGGATCATCAATTTTAGAGCGATATTCAAACCCTACCGGACGGAAAAACAAGGCAAATAGCACCAAGAGTAAAGCCCAATAAAAACCCGAAAAAGCCGTGGCATACACGATCGGCCATGCCGCAAAAATGGCACCACCAGCCGTAATAAACCACACCTGATTACCATCCCAGTGCGGGCCGATGGTATTCATCATTACTCGACGTTCATTATCGGTGTTACCAATAATGCGTAATAAGGCACCTACGCCCATATCAAAGCCATCGGTTACCGCAAAGCCAATCAGCAGAACACCGATCAACACCCACCAAGCGAGTTTTAATGTTTCATAATCCATGGTGAATATCCTTACGCTGGTGCGTGAGTAGTAGTGTGATTACTTGGCTGTTCAAAATGATAGCGACCAGTATGTAAACTCGAAGGTCCTAAACGCGCAAAGCGAATCATTAAGTACATTTCAGCCACGAGCAGCAGTGAGTAGAAACCAATAAATGCGCCAATGCTCATATAAAGATCCGTCACGCTGCGTGTTGATACAGATAAGTGCGTTGGTAATATTTCACCAATAGACCAAGGCTGGCGACCGAATTCGGCAACAAACCAACCCATTTCACAGGCCACCCAAGGCGCAGGTAAACAAATAATCAAAGCGCGCAATAACCACTTTTGTTTCTCGGCGGTATGGCGTGCGCTGTAGTAAAAGGACAAGCCGATCAAAGTGAGCATCAAAAAGCCTAAACCCACCATAATGCGGAAGGTAAAGAACATAGGGGCAACGCCTGGGATAGTATCTGCGGCGGCTTGCTTAATTTGCTCTTCTGTCGCATCGACGACATCGTTGGTGTATTTCTTCAAGAGTAAGCCATAACCTAAGTCATCTTTTACTGCTTCAAATTCCGCTTTCGTTGCGGTAGACACATCACCCGCCTTTAGCTTCAGCAGCACTGCATAAGCAGTCATGCCATTGCGAATACGCTCTTCGTGCTCAATCAGTAAGTCTTTAATGCCGGTAATTTCTTGGCTCACCGAGCGCGTCGCTATCAACCCAAGCATGGCAGGAATTTTAATGGCGTAGTCGGTTTCTTGGGTTGCTTCATTCGGCAAGCCAATTAAGGTAAACGCGGCTGGCGGCTCTTGGGTTTCCCATTCGGCTTCGATGGCTGCAAGTTTGGTTTTCTGCACATCACCAATTTCATAACCTGACTCATCACCTAAAATAATGACCGAAAAAATAGACGCTAGACCAAAGCTTGACGCGATCGCAAATGATCGACGAGCAAAGGGTAAGTCGCGTTTTTTCAACATATAAAATGCCGAGATAGCGAGTACAAACATAGCACCCGTTACATAGCCTGCCGACACGGTATGCACAAACTTAACCTGCGCTACGGGATTAAAAATAACGTCTGAAAAACTCATCATCTCCATACGCATGGTTTCATAATTGAATTCTGCACCAACAGGGTTCTGCATCCAGCCATTTGCGATCAAAATCCACAAAGCTGACATATTCGAACCGATGGCCACCAACCAAGTCACCGCTAAATGCTGCACTTTCGTCAGACGATCCCAGCCAAAGAAAAACAAACCGATAAAAGTAGACTCTAAAAAGAAGGCCATCAGACCTTCAATCGCCAGCGGCGCACCGAAAATATCACCGACGTAATGTGAGTAATAAGCCCAATTGGTGCCGAACTGAAACTCCATCGTCAAGCCAGTGGTTACCCCCAGCGCAAAGTTAATACCAAATAACTTGCCCCAGAACTTCACCATATCCTGATAAATCTGCTTGCCGGTCATGACATACACAGATTCCATAATGGCTAAAATAAACGCTAACCCCAGCGTTAATGGAACAAACAGAAAGTGGTATAGCGCGGTTATCGCGAATTGCAGTCGCGATAGATCCACCAAACTTTCACTGATCATGGGTGTTCTCCTTCATATTAGAATCGGTAGCGGATGGGCTGACAGGTAATCCCCACTGCTCAGTCATGACCTCATCAACACGGCCTTGCTCGACCGAGTCGGAAAAATACAGCGTATAAATACCCCAAATGAGGGCCAGCTTGATAATGAGTAGCGCAGTCAATTCACGAATTAGCGCGGAAGACCACATAGAGGCTTTGTCTGAAGACGTTTTAAATATCGGCATCACTCAAACCTCCAGAACTAGGAGCGCCAGTATCTCAAACTGGCAAAGACTGCGTATGCGACAAGACGTCGCAGCTGGATGTAGAGCTGTTGAAATAGGTCAAGATATAACTACATAAGCATGAAGATTTCAACTCTTCATTTGTCTTGTGTAGCCATTCTATTGATACCGCCCCTCCCTAGGCTTGCGGCTATCGCAGTGGTATATTCAGAAGCAGTCTAGGCTCAGGCAGTGGTATATTCAGAAGCAGCCTAGGCTCAGGAATGACGAAAATAAAAGGCTTAGTCACAGATGTGACGAGAGCATATACAAAACACGGCAATAATTCCGAGATTACATAGCAATCGGAGCAGCCCCTGAGCAACTCACCACAACCGTTTGGCAGACGGTTATAGAACCTATGGACAGTGCAATGGCCGCGGATTTACGTGAACACCCAAGATTCACCAGCCAGCTAAATGCGCTATTAACGCTTAGCGATGGGCGCAAGTTCGACTGTATCGTGACGGATTTTTCGCACAGCGGCATGAAACTTAATTGGCAGCACGGCAGCCTGAAAGGCACCGCGGGTGTGCATCAATTGCAACTTTCACTGGCAAACCCAGTCAATATTGCTGTGGAGTGGGTATTTCAACGCAATCAAGTTGTTGGCATTAAATTGCACGAGCCCGACGACCAACTCTTCTTGCAGCTACAAGAAGTTAATCAATCTAGCCGTGCCGGCGGCGGTATCACTAGCGAACAACGCGAAACATTTAAAAAGCTGTTTGTCAGCGAAGCATCTCGCCTCATCGAAAGATTACCGCGCCAGTGGCTCCCCGAATTTTTAGAAGGTACCTTCGATCAGGCCAATCAAGCTCGCAATACGGCAGAGCAGCAACAATGGCTGAAGCTAGAAAAACAAGTTAAAGCGCAGGGTGACAAATTCTTTCAGCGTTTTTCACAGATTTTAACTCATCAATTAAAACGCTGGATGGATGGTGAAGCTAAAATCTCTGACGAATCAGAAGACTATGAAGGTTCGATTGCATTATCACTGGTACACCAAAGCGATTTTGAAGATTGGTTATTAGCAAAAGTAACCGCATCACATCTGCAATCGCATTTGAACAAAGAAAGCTTCGAGCTTAGACAGCTACTCGATACCATTTCCAGCGCCTCTGTCGAAAACTGCTTTAACCCCATAGGCCCAAATACGGTAACCGAAGCATTTCGCGACAGTGTTGAAACCATTGGCCTACCACATGAGGCGCGAGAGCTTGCGTTCGATACATTCGAACACGCGGCATTAACCTTACTGACGTCGACTTATCAAAATGTCATTCGCCAAATTAATATCCCACTGACATTCCGCTATCGTAAACCTAAGCAAGATGAACGTCCGCAGGCGGCAACGACGGCAAGTTATGCTCAAACGGAGCAGCCGACTGCCGGCACTGCAAATTCAGTAAAAGAACCACAAGCGCCAAAAAACCAGTACAGCGCAGGCAACACCGATAGTGCCAGCAATAAGCCATCAATGGCCGACTTCCAACGCCATCACGAAGAAGCACGCCAGGCCTACGAAAACATTCAACACTTATTATCGTTGCGCTATCAACGCTCGCAACCAGAAAGCGAAGCTCCGGCCTTACCCGAAGCTGCGCCAGAACAAATTACCGATTTAGTTGCGGTGATGTCGCAAGTTAATGCCTTGCCAGACAGCCACGTACTCGATGAGTTAGAGCACGAACTTGCTCGCCAAGACGTAAGTCTGCCCGAAGATACGCGTCACGCAATCGACACCATTGAGCATGTCACCCGCGACTTACTAGACAACCCGCAAATTGCTGACTTTATCAAACCGTCGATCTCACAATTAGGCTGGCCGTTACTGCACTTGATGCTGAATGATGCCACCTTACTGTTCAATCAAGATCACCCAGGGCGCTTAGTGCTGAACTTGTTGGCACGCTTAGGACATTTGACCACTACTGGCCAAGGCAAGATTCAGGCGACCCTAGAAGAATTAATCACCCCGCTAACGGACGATATTCAAAATAACCCCCAACAATTGGATGAGTTATTAGAATCATTGCAAACCATGGTTGGCAGTGCTGAACGTAAGGCCCGCAAGAACGCCGAGCGCGTCGCACAAACCGCCGAAGGCGAGTATCGCTTAGCCATGGCGCGTCGTCGTATCGACGCCTTAATTGGTCGTGATATCTCTGGCCGTACTTTGCCCAATTGTGTAGTTGAGTGGCTGCGTGAAGGCTGGCAACAGATGCTGTGCTTACTGCTGCTGCGCGAAGGCCCAGATAGCGTTCGCTTTAAAGGCGCAGTGAAACTCTATCGCCAAACCTTAGTACTATTTAATAGCAACAACACTGGGCGTCGCGAGCTCATGCTCAAGTTCGCCCCCATGATGGATCTCGCCCGCCAAGAACTAGATCAACTGAACGGTCCTCTGCCGCGCCATGACACATGGCATAAAGCGATACTAGAAGCCGCAGAAGAGCACCTCAGTCACGGCGAAGTACGAGAAACCGTTGATCTGCCAGAATTCATTGAAGAACAAGAAGATCAGCAGCTGCAAGGTAAAGGCGCTCGGCGCGCACGAAATCTGCAAATGGGCGATCGCCTGCTCATCATTAGTAACAATCAAACCGTATCAATTGCTTGGATTGCGGCCGATATGTCGCGCTTCGCCTGCGTTAATCATAGCGGTATGAAAATCGTAGATTTCACCTTCAACGAACTCGCAATCGCACTCGAAGATGGCTCCATTAAGCGCTTATATGAAGCTGAGGAATCGGCGGTTGACCAGAGCGTTGATAGCCTAGTGCAACAGATCTATAAAGACCTATCCGAACAAGCAAACATTGATGCCCTTACCGGCCTAACAAACCGTCAGCATTTCTTGTATCTACTACAAGAACAACTGCAACAACATCTGCATAGCGGCGTGCCGCAGACCTTGTGCATGATTGATATTGATCAGTTTAAGTTGATTAATAAAAACTACGGAGTGGAAGGCGGTGACATCTGCCTGCAAGCCATCGCGACACTTATTGAAGATCATGATGGCGACGCCATTTGTGCCCGTATAGGCAGTAATGAATTCGCAGTATTGTTCCCGCGCCACGATATCGAACAAGCAGAAGCCAGTACGCGACTTCTGCGTAAGGCAATTGAACAGTTCGATATACCAACGGGCGAAAGCACCTTCCGCGTTCATGTCAGCATGGGCTTGGCCGAATTAAATGCCGATACCACAGAAGCCGCGTTGTTATTTGAACAAGCAGAATCGGCCTGCATGCTAGCCAAAGACCGTGGCGGTAGCCGTATTGTGCGCTACGAATTTGATGACGCTTCACGCCAACGCCAAGATGCCTTTATGCATTGGGGGAACAAGCTCAACCAAGCCCTTGAAAACGAACAACTATCGGTCCTGTGCGTTCCTATCAAAGCGATTCAAGAACGGCATAAAGGACATATTCAATACGAAGTAGTTATCAGCATCGCAGACGAGGATGGCGCTCAAATACCGCCATTAGAGTATCTACAAGCCGCTGAAAACTATAACCGCATGTACATGTTAGACCGCTGGATTATCGAACAGATGGTGCAATGGCTGGCTGATAACCCTGAGACTGCTGCGACAATTCAGCGTTTCGTTCTGCGCCTGTCGGGGCACGCTATCAACGATGAAAGTTTGTTAGCCTACATCTTTGAGCAGGCAAGAGAAAAAGACGTGCCCGTTAATAAGCTCTGCTTTGAACTGAATGAAACATCTGCCATTAAAGATCTCGATGACGCCGCCGATTTCATGCACGAAATGCGCAGTCTTGGCTGTAAGTTCGTGCTTGCTGATTTTGGTACTGGGCAATCCTCATTCCGCTATCTAAAAGCCTTACCGGTTGACTTTGTTAAGATCGACCATAACTTTATTGATGGCCTAAATAGCAGCTCAGCCGACTACGCCCTGATTAAATCGATTCAGGAAATCGCGCAATTTATGGCGAAGAAAACCATCGCTGAATATAGCCCAAATCAATCCGTATGGGAGATTCTGCGAGGTATTGGCATCGACTACAGTGTTGCATCATCGGACGATCACATTGCCCTACAAGATCTGGCTTAAACGTAGGCTATTAACGCTTGAGTCGATGAATGCCTCAACCTACTCCCGGGCGCCTGAATGACAAGTGTCTGGGTTTAGTGAAACCGTCACCCTAACCGGTGTACAATCCGTGCTCCAAATCTCAATAGTGCCTGACATGAAATCGATTTTGACCATAGGGCTGTGCCTAGTAATGGCCGCCTGCTCTGTTGGCAGACTGCCGAGCAATCTATCTCGTTCCATGATGAACCAAGATGATCCTGCGGTAGTAGCCGCTGGCGCCCCTGCCTATTTACTACTGTTAGATGCCTTGGTTCTAACTTATCCCGATGACGAAGACTTCCTACTTGCCGCTTCTCGTTTGTATGGAGCATATGCCGGCGTATTTGCTCAAGATGAAGAGCAAGCTAAATCAATGGCCGACAAAGCCATGACCTACGCCCGACGAGCACTGTGCGAATACGATGATGATGCTTGTCGTCTAGTGGATGGTCCTGCGGATGCTCTCAATAACGCCCTATATTTAGACTACGACAGCGACGACATTGCCGTTTTTTACGCATTTGCTTCTGCTTGGGCCGGTTGGATTCAAGCTAATACTGACGACTGGAATGCCATTGCGCAGTTATCAAAAGTAACGATCCTAATGACTTGGGTAGCCAGCCATGATCCGGCATACGACAACGCCACTGTGCAAGTCTATTTAGGCGTATTGGAAACCCAACTTCCACCATCATTAGGCGGCAAACCAGAAGCAGGTCGAGCGCACTTTGAGCGCGCTATCGAATTAACCGATGGCCACAATCTCATGGCCAAGGTACTGTTTGCGAAACAATACGCCCGTTTGATGTTCGAACAAGAACTGCATGATCGTTTGCTGCAAGAAACTCTCAGTGCCGATCCCCATTTTGAAGGCCTAACCTTGATCAATCGTTTAGCACAACGCCAAGCGCATCTTTTGCTGGCTGAATCCGCTGATTACTTTGAGTGAGACCATAATGAAATTACTAACACCCGCTATATTAGTCTTAAGCCTACTAGCATCTGGGGCACAAGCCGCCACGCTAAAAATTGCTACACTGGCACCCGATGGTACTAGCTGGATGAAGCTATTGCGCGAAGCGGCTGCTGAAATAAAGACAGAAACGGAAGGTCGCGTAAACGTTAAATATTTCCCAGGCGGCGTACAAGGTAGCGACAAGAGCGTGCTACGTAAAATGCAGATCCGCCAACTGCAAGGTGGTGCTGTTGCCTCTGGTGCATTCGCGCAAATCGCCTCGTCTACTCAGCTCTATAGCCTGCCATTCACCTTCCGCAATTTAGAAGAAGTACGTGCAATTCGTGAAGAGTTCGATCCGTACATTATTCAAGATCTAGCGAAGAATGGCTATGTCGTACTCGGCATATCAGAAGGCGGGTTTGCTTATTTGATGTCGAATAAAGCGATCCGCACATCAAGCGATGTTCAAGATCGCAAAGTTTGGGTTCCTGAAGGCGATATGATCAGCCAAACAACGTTCGAAAACGGTGGCGTATCACCCATAGCACTGCCTGTTTCAGATGTGTATACCAGCTTACAAACTGGTTTGATCGATACAGTTGCCGTTAACCCTTCGACCTCGATTGCATTGCAGTGGCATACCAAACTCGATTACGCCACAGATTACCCTCTGGTGTTTTTGATTGGCATGATGGTCGTTGATGATTCTGCCTTTAAAAAATTCAGCCCGGCTGATCAAGCAACCGTCAAACGTGTTATGGCAGCTACCTTCGCGAAAATGGATGCACAAAACGAAATTGATGAAGCCGGTGCACGCCAAGCCCTAGCACAAAACGGTATCGAATTCGTAGAGCTGACCGAAGCTGACAAGACCGCATGGCAAGCATTAGCCAAAGGTGCGATTGCTGCTCTTGCCGATAAGAACGTTTATCCCGTCGATTTATACAAAAAGCTGCAACAGCGTCTCATCGAATTACGTCAGGCTAAATAATGAAGAAACTCGTAACTTGGGTGCATCGAGCAGAAGACAGTCTATTAGTGCTACTCCTACTCGCTATGATTTTACTGGCGGGATTCGATATTCTCGCGCGCTCGTTGTTTGGAGGCGGTGTCAGCTGGATTCCACCCTTGTTAAGAGTTTTAGTGCTATGGCTTGGTCTGCTAGGCGCTTTGTTAGCAACACGCACTCGAGAGCACATTGCTATTGATCTAATTAATCGCTTAGCTGGGCCAAACACCAAACGTTTGTTGGCAACCCTAACTCTGAGTTTTGCCGCTGTCATTTGCTGTATTATTGCTTGGCATAGCTATGCATTTCTCGCTGTATCACGCGAATTCGGCGATATTGCTTTTGCTCAAATTCCAGCTTGGCCGCTACAAGCTATTATTCCTTTTAGCTTTGGCTTGATGGGCCTGAGATTTATCGCGCAAAGTCTAGATACAGCGTTTAATGGCTTGGAGAAAAACGCATGAGCGTTATTATTCCTCTCATTCTATTCTTGCTCGCCATAGCTGGTGCCCCGTTATTCACCGTCATTGCTGCAAGCGCGTTATGGGGCTTTTGGCAGAGTGATGTCGACCTGCAAGTTATGGCCGTAGAAATCTATCGCATTGCCGAAATGCCCGTGCTGATCGCTATTCCTCTGTTTACCTTTGCTGGTTATTTGCTCGGTGAAAGCCAAGCGCCTAAACGCCTCGTACGAATTACCGATGCATTTCTTGGTTGGATGCCTGGTGGCCTGGCCATCGTTGCTCTTGTAGCGTGCGCTATGTTTACAGCATTTACAGGAGCTTCAGGCGTGACCATAGTGGCACTGGGCGCATTGTTAGTACCGGCACTGAATAAAGCAGGCTACAAAGAGCAGTTCAATCTGGGTCTAGTAACCACATCCGGTAGTCTTGGATTGTTGTTCGCGCCGTCGTTACCTTTGATTCTGTATGGCGTCATTGCCCAGCAAATGGCTTTGGACACGCCTGTGAGTATTGATGATCTGTTTCTTGCGGGTCTTTTGCCTGGTCTGCTTATGCTTGTGGCACTATCGCTTTATAGCGCTTGGCAAGGTCGTCATATTAAGAAAGAAGCTGCGCCTTTTGATGGCGCGGAAGCGTGGGCTGCAATCAAGGACAGCGCGTGGGAGATTCCTCTGCCTTTCGTCGTACTTGGAGGTATTTACGGTGGTTTCTTCGCCGTATCTGAAGCCGCTGCCATCACAGCGTTATACGTACTAATCGTCACTGTAGTGATTCGTCGCGAAATCAGTTTTAGTAATTTACCCGGCGTTATGCGCGACTCGATGAAACTCGTTGGCGCTATTTTACTGATATTAGGCGTATCCCTCGCATCCACTAACTACATGATTGATGCTGGGGTACCTGAGGCTATCTTTGGCTACATTCAGGCACACGTCAGTGACGGATTCACATTCCTATTACTGCTAACGGTATTCTTGCTAATCTTAGGAATGATGCTGGACATCTTCTCAGCCATCGTCATTATGATTCCGATCATACTGCCGATCGCTGTACAGTATGGTATCCACCCAATCCATCTAGGGATTTTGTTCTTGGCGAATATGCAATTGGGATATTTCACACCGCCGGTAGGCATGAATTTATTTATTGCTAGCTTCCGCTTTAATAAACCAGTGATGACCCTATATAAAGCGACGCTGCCCTTCTTCTTTATTCTATTAGCCACCGTCATCATCATCACCTATGTGCCTTGGCTAAGTATGGTTCTGCTATGACCATAAACATCGCTTTAAATACTCACTTATGCATGACCAATCTTTACAGCTCTCTGCCCAAACTTACGCAGGACGGGAGTAGATTATCAGGTATTGGCTTAGGCCATCTTCATGATCGTTGCGCAAGGATGTGCACCCAGTCCTGCTGCTTTGCGGGCCCCCAACGGCCCGCTCTTTTTCCTACTCGGTAATTTCATATGCCCTCCTTTTTAGCACGGGCGACTCGCCTATTTGTAAACCAAGTGGTGAAACGCCAGTTAGGACCCAAAGTATCCATTGCCTCCCAGCGCAAACGGTTAGATGCATTACAGCGCGTTATTCCAATGCCGAATGGTGTTAAGGAAGAAGAGTGCCGCTTAGCTAATATTCCAGCACGTAGCTACACACCTGCGATGGACAGCGGCGCAATTCTCTATTTACACGGCGGAGCCTATACCATTGGCTCACCGGTTAGTCACAGAGAACTCGTTGCACGGATATCACGAGAGACAGAATACAAAGGCTATTTAATCGATTATCGCTTAGCACCTGAGTCATTATTCCCTGCTGCGGTAGAAGATGCCCTAGAGGCATATATAGCGTTGCTAGCAGAGCATCAAAACATCGTTGTTATAGGTGACTCCGCGGGTGGAGGTCTCACCCTTGCTCTTATGCAGGCAATTCGCGCTGGCGAATACGCCGAGCCTAGTGCGTTAGTCTTACTATCACCTTGGGCGGACTTAACTTGCAGCGGCAACAGCATTGAACGTTGCGCCAACATAGATCCGATGCTTAGCGTCGAGTGGTTGCGAACGTCGGCAAAAATATATGCTGGCGATCAGTCACTAAGCCACCCACAAATATCCCCGCTTTTCAGCGATTTTAAAGAATATCCGCGAACACTAATTCAAGTCGGTACCGACGAGATACTGCTTGATGACGCCCGTCGGGTTGCCTATGCAATCAAGCAGGCTGGGAATGAAGTGGTTTTACAGGAATTTGCCGATATGTGGCATGTATTCCAAATTCACGGCAGCTACATGCCTGAATCGCGCGGTGCGATACGAGCAATAGCCAATTTCCTAAAGGCTGAGAAATAATCTTGCGCCCGTGAGGCTTAGGCCTCAACGGCACCGTGCTCTGATTATTAGCGAGCGCCCATAAAAAAACCCGCGATTTTCATCGCGGGTTTTTCGCATCAGTAAACTGACACTAACTAACTTAGTCTTCAGTAACTACGTCGTCAGCTGCAGTAGCAACTGGACGATCTACTAATTCAACATAAGCCATTGGGGCGTTATCACCCGCACGGAAGCCACATTTCAAAATACGAATGTAGCCACCTGGACGAGCTTGGTAACGAGGACCCAAGTCAGTGAACAACTTACCAACTACTTCTTTGCTACGAGTACGAGCAAAGGCCAAACGGCGGTTAGCAACTGAGTCCACTTTTGCAAGTGTGATCAGCGGCTCAGCTACACGACGCAGCTCTTTTGCCTTTGGCAGAGTAGTCTTGATGATTTCATGTTCGAACAAGCTCACCGCCATGTTTTTGAACATAGCTTGACGGTGTGCGCTTGTACGATTGAAGTGACGACCACTTTTACGATGACGCATGGTTTAATTCCTTAACTAACTGAACGAACCGCTTACGCTAGCACTTTGTCGTCGTTCCGGAGGCTGGCAGGTGGCCAGTTTTCCAGATGCATACCCAACGACAGGCCGCGTGACGCAAGAACGTCTTTAATTTCAGTCAGAGACTTTTTACCTAAGTTAGGAGTCTTCAACAGCTCAACTTCAGTGCGCTGAATCAGATCACCGATGTAGTAAATATTTTCTGCTTTCAGACAGTTAGCAGAGCGAACGGTCAACTCTAAGTCATCCACTGGACGAAGTAGGATCGGATCGATCTCTTCTTCTTCGCGAATCTGCTCTACGACTTCGTCGTTTTCTAGATTTACGAAAATTGCTAACTGCTGTTGCAAGATAGTCGCGGAACGACGGATCGCTTCTTCTGGATCAATTGTGCCATTGGTCTCAAGATCAATGACCAGCTTATCCAAGTCAGTGCGTTGTTCTACACGAGCGCTATCTACGCTGTATGAAACACGTTTAACTGGGCTGTAAGTAGCATCAAGCTGCAATTTACCAATCGCCTTAGTCTCTTCATCGTTTTGGTTACGAGCTTCAACAGTTTCGTAGCCGCGACCAGAAGATACCTTCAGGCTCATTTTCAGTTCAGTGCCTTCGCCCAAATGAGCTAAAACATGACCTGGGTTTGCAATCTCAACACCGTGATCCAGTTGAATGTCGGCAGCTGTCACTACGCCAGGACCAACTTTGGTCAGGCTTAGAGAAGCTTCGTCACGTTCATGCAATTTGACCGCAACACCTTTGAGGTTCAGTAGGATCTCAATCACATCTTCCTGAACACCATCAATCGCGCTGTACTCATGCAAAACGCCATCGATCTCGCATTCGACGATCGCTGCGCCTGGCATAGAAGACAGCAGGATACGACGCAATGCATTGCCCAGAGTGTGACCAAAACCGCGTTCTAGCGGCTCAAGTGTTACCTTGGCATGGGTATTGTTTACTTCGTCCACCTGGATGTGACGAGGTGTCAAAAATTCATTAACTGCACGCTGCATAGCTGCCCCTTAATTTCCTCTATTATTTAGAGTAAAGTTCCACGATCAGGTTTTCGTTGATCTCAGCAGAGAGATCAGCGCGCTCAGGAACTGATTTATAAGTTCCTTCCATCTTGCCCGCATTGACATCAATCCATGCGCAATCGGCACGTTGTGATGACAACTGAAGAGCAGTTTTAATGCGATCCTGAGTTTTGGATTTTTCGCGAATCGCTACTACATCGCCTGTCTTAACTTGGTAAGACGGGATATTTACAGTTTGACCGTTCACAACGATAGATTTGTGAGAGACAAGCTGACGTGCTTCCGCACGAGTCGAGCCGAAGCCCATACGATATACGACGTTATCCAAACGCCCTTCCAACAATTGCAACAAGTTCTCACCAGTCGCGCCTTTACGGCGTGCGGCTTCTTTGTAGTAACTGCGGAACTGCTTTTCTAGGATACCGTACAGGCGACGCACTTTTTGCTTTTCGCGTAACTGTAGACCGTAGTCTGACAGACGACCGCGACCAGCACCGTGTACACCTGGTTTGGTTTCCATCTTACATTTTGTGTCTAGTGAGCGAACACCGCTTTTTAGGAACAAATCAGTTCCTTCACGACGTGCTAGCTTACACTTAGGACCAATATAACGTGCCATTTCTCAGCCTCCTTATACGCGACGCTTCTTAGGTGGACGACAGCCGTTATGTGGAATCGGCGTCACATCAGTGATGTTAGCGATTTTGTATCCACATGCGTTCAAAGCACGAACGGCAGACTCACGACCAGGACCCGGACCTTTAACTTCCACGTCCAGATTCTTGAGGCCGTACTCTTTGGCGGCTTCCCCAGCGCGCTCCGCAGCAACCTGAGCTGCGAAAGGAGTGCTCTTACGAGAACCACGGAAACCAGAACCACCGGCGGTAGCCCATGACAGAGCGTTACCTTGACGATCGGTAATGGTTACGATGGTGTTGTTAAAAGAGGCGTGTATATGGGCGATGCCGTCCACTACCGTCTTTTTAACCTTCTTCTTTGGTGATCTATTTGGCTTAGCCATTTTTAAATCCTGCTTTTAATATCAACACTGCAACAAGTCGAATGCAGCTACACTAAAAACCCGATCGTAAGTAAAATTACTTACGAATCGGTTTGCGCGGACCTTTACGGGTACGGGCATTTGTTTTAGTACGCTGACCGCGAAGTGGCAGGCTACGACGGTGACGGATGCCTCGAAAGGAACCCATATCCATCAAACGTTTGATGCTCATCTGGACTTCACGACGCAGATCGCCTTCAACCGTGTATTTTGCTACTTCGTTACGAACAACATCCAACAACTCTTCGCTCAAATCACCAATCTTGGTGCTCTCAGCAATGCCAGTACTGGCACAGATTTGCTGGGCAGACGTCTTACCAATGCCATAGACATAGGTCAGAGAGATAACTGCATGCTTGTTGTCAGGAATGTTGACACCGGCAATACGGGCCATGTCTAACTCCGTTACACTTACTTAATGAAAGGGCCGCGAATAATACAGATAACATGATCAGAAATCAAGTTATCTGAATCGCGACCCGGCCTTGTCAGAAGAATTAACCCTGACGTTGTTTGTGCTTAGGATCTGTACAGATCACTCGCACGCTACCGTTACGGCGAATTACTTTGCATTCACGGCAGATTTTTTTAACAGACGCACGTACTTTCATGACGGTCTCCTAAATCTGACTCAGCGTGCTGAGCCAAAATTCTTAAGATTTGATTTCTTCATCAGTGAATCGTACTGGCTCGACATCAAGTGCGATTGCACCTGCGCCATAAAGTCCATAACGACAACCACAACGATCAACAATGACGTTCCACCAAAATAGAAAGGAACATCTGCAGCCACTACCAAGAACTGAGGTAACAGACACACAGCGGCAATATACAGAGAACCGAACAGTGTCAAACGACCTAGTACGCTATCAATGTAATTGGCTGTTTGAATTCCTGGACGAATCCCTGGAATAAACGCGCCTGACTTCTTCAAGTTCTCTGCAACATCACGAGGGTTGAACATCAACGCCGTGTAGAAGTAGCAGAAGAAGATAATTCCAGCTGCAAACAGAACAATATAAAGCGGCTGACTAGGAGCCAACGCATTACTGAACTTCTGCAACCATTCCATGCCTTCGCCTTGACCAAACCATTGACCCAAAGACGCAGGGAACAAAAGTAAGCTTGAGGCAAAGATCGCCGGGATAACCCCAGCCATATTCAGTTTAAGCGGCAGATGACTGGTCTGGGCCTGAAATACTTGACGGCCTTGCTGGCGCTTGGCGTAGTTGATTGTGATACGACGCTGACCGCGTTCTACGAACACGATAAAGCCGATCACAGCAACCGCAAGAGCAGCAATCACCAGTAACAACAGGATATTCAAGTCGCCCTGACGGGCAGACTCAAACGCCTGACCAATAGCACTTGGCAAGCCTGCAACAATACCAGCAAAAATCAGAATCGAGATGCCGTTACCAATACCACGTTCGGTAACTTGCTCTCCTAGCCACATCATGAACACAGCACCTGCCACGAATGACGGTACGGCCGTGATGTAGAAATCCAATCCAGCTGAGAAAGTAACACCCTGACTCGCCAAGCCGGCGGAAACGCCAAATGCTTGAACGGTTGCCAGTAATACGGTGCCATAGCGGGTGTACTGAGTAATCTTACGACGCCCAGACTCACCCTCTTTCTTTAATTGCTCAAGCTGAGGCGTCACTGCCGTCAACAATTGCATGATAATCGACGCAGAAATGTAAGGCATGATGCCCAGCGCGAGAATACTCATACGCTCCAGTGCACCGCCGGAGAACATGTTGAACATTTCCAAGATAGTACCTTGGTTCTGTTCAAACAGGCGCGCCAATGCGTCTGGATTAATGCCTGGTACCGGTATATGGGTACCCACACGATATACAACAATTGCCAGCAGGACGAATCGGATGCGAGCCCAAAGCTCGCTTAATCCGGATTGCATGCCCTGTGGTAGTGAGCCTTGCCTAGCCATTAGTCTTCGACCTTTCCACCTGCTGCTTCAATAGCAGCTTTAGCGCCTTTAGTGACCTTTAAACCTTTAACGGTCACAGCTTTCTTAACTTCACCAGACAAGATCACGCGAGCAGATTTAATCTTCTCACCGATAACGTCTGCTGCTTTAAGAGCTGCTAAATCAACCACATCACCTTCAACCAGTGCCAACTCGTTCAAACGAATCTCAGCAACATACTGTGCTTGACGAGAAACGAAACCGAATTTTGGCAAACGGCGATGAATAGGCATCTGACCGCCTTCGAAGCCTGGAGCCACTTTACCACCAGAACGCGATTTTTGACCTTTGTGACCACGACCACCAGTCTTACCCAGACCAGAACCGATACCACGGCCTACACGCTTAGCAGCAGGTTTAGAACCAGGAGCTGGGCTCAATTCATTGAGACGCATATTACTCCCCTTCAACCTTAATCATGTATTGAACTTTGTTGATCATACCGCGTACAGATGGAGTATCTTCCAACTCAACGGTGTGACCAATGCGACGGAGACCCAAACCTTTCATGGTTTCACGATGCTTTGGCAACTTGCCAATAGTGCTTCGTATTTGGGTCACTTTTACGGTTTTATTAGCCATAACAGATTACCCCAGGATGTCTTCAACAGACTTGCCGCGCTTAGCTGCAACTTGTTCCGGAGACTTCATTTGCGCTAGACCATTAAAGGTTGCGCGAACGACGTTCACCGGGTTAGTTGAGCCGTAGCACTTAGCCAATACGTTTTTAACGCCGACCATTTCCAGAACAGCACGCATCGCACCACCGGCGATAATACCCGTACCTTCAGAAGCAGGCTGCATGTATACCTGAGCGCCAGAGTGACGGGCGCGTATAGGATACTGCAAAGTGTTACCGTCCAATTGTACGGTAACCATGTTGCGCTTAGCCTGTTCCATTGCTTTCTGGATAGCCAGTGGCACTTCGCGTGATTTACCACGACCGAAGCCCACACGACCATTGCCGTCGCCCACTACTGTCAAAGCGGTAAAGGCGAAAATACGACCACCTTTTACAACTTTGGCAACGCGGTTAACTTGTACCAGTTTTTCCTGGAGTTCGCTTTCGTTACGGTCGTTGTTACGATCGTTATTAAGTTAATTATTTGCCATGATCTTTACCCTTAGAATTCCAGGCCGCTTTCACGAGCCGCGTCAGCCAGAGCTTTAACACGACCATGGTATTTAAAACCAGAACGATCGAACGCTACTTTAGTGACGCCAGCGGCTTTCGCGCGCTCGGCAATCAGCTGGCCAACTTTAGTGGCAGCGTTAACATTACCAGTCAGTTCAGTACGCAGATCAGCTTCTACAGTAGAAGCAGTAGCCAAGACGTTAGCGCCGTTGGCCGAGATGATCTGAGCATAGATGTGTCTGGGCGTACGGTATACGCACAGACGTACCGCGCTTTTCTCACGGATATTTATCCGTGTTTTCTGGGCGCGGCGTAAACGAGCTTTTTTCTTCTCATTCATGGCCTAGACCTTACTTTTTCTTGGCTTCTTTACGACGCACGTTTTCATCAGCATAACGAACACCCTTGCCTTTATAAGGCTCTGGTGGACGATAGCCACGGATTTCAGCTGCTACTTGACCAACTTGCTGCTTATCAACACCTTTGATAACCACTTCAGTTTGGCTAGGAGTCTCAGCAGTAACACCTGCTGGCAGCTCGTAGTCGACAGGGTGAGAGAAGCCCAGTGTTAAATTCAGAGTGTTGCCCGTGGTTTTTACACGATAACCAACACCTTGCAGGACCAACTTCTTCTCAAAACCTACGCTAACACCAGTAACCATATTGTTTACTAATGCGCGGAACGTACCAGCTAGAGCATTGCTCTGCTTGTCGTTTGATTTTGGAGCAAAAGTTAAAACGTTTTCTTCTTTCTGAATATTTACAGAAGAATGAACGTCCAACTCAAGTTGACCTTGCTTACCTTTAATCAAAATCTTCTCAGCAGCGACAGTTACTTCAACGCCAGCTGGGATTTGTACAGGAGCTTTTGCTACGCGAGACATCGTTATTCCCCTTAGAATACGGTCGCTATAACTTCACCGCCAACGCCCGCAGCACGAGCAGCGCGATCAGTCATAACGCCTTTAGAAGTGGAAACGATAGCCACACCCAAACCTGCTTCAACTTTCGGCAGTTCGGTGGTGCCGCGATATTGACGTAGACCAGGGCGACTTACGCGCTGGATACGTTCAATAACTGGCTTGCCTTCGTAGTATTTCAAGTCAATCGTCATAGTCGGCTTAACGCCTGACTCAACTGAAAAACCTGCGATGTAGCCTTCAGATTCTAGAACCTCGGCCACTGATTTCTTAATTTTTGAAGACGGCATGCTTACATTCGAATGACCAGCTTGCTGGGCATTACGAATGCGGGTGAACATGTCCGCCAACGTATCTTGCATACTCATTTAATATTACCTCTGTTGTACAGCGCCCCCCTTCCGGATTAGAGGAAGGGGGAATTGCTTACCAACTAGCTTTTTTAAGGCCAGGCACATTACCCTTCATGCCTTCTTCGCGCAACTTAATACGTGAAAGCTTGAACTTACGGTATACACCGTGTGGGCGGCCTGTCATTTGACAACGTGCACGCAGGCGGCTTGATGACGAATCACGCGGCAGCTTTTGCAATGCTTGTTGTGCGTTCCAACGAGCTTCATCAGATGAATCTACGTTGATGATGATTGCTTTAAGTTCGGCGCGTTTTGCGGCGAACTTTGCTACCAACTTCTCACGCTTCAGTTCACGATTCTTCATGCTAATCTTAGCCATGGTTAACTCCTTAGTTACGGAACGGGAACTGCAGCGCTTTAAGTAGAGCGCGGCCTTCATCGTTAGTTTTGGCAGTTGTTGTGATGGTCACATCCATACCGCGAATCTTGTCTACTTTATCGTATTCAATTTCCGGGAAGATGATCTGTTCCTTCACACCCATGCTGTAGTTACCACGACCGTCGAACGACTTAGGGTTAATACCACGGAAATCGCGTACACGCGGTAGAGAAATATCTACCAAGCGATCCATGAATTCCCACATACGAGCGCGACGTAGGGTAACTTTACAGCCAATTGGCCAGCCTTCACGAACTTTAAAGCCCGCTACTGACTTACGTGCCTTAGTAACAATGACTTTCTGACCAGCAATCGCTTCCATATCGGAAACGGCGCTTTCCATCAACTTCTTGTCACCTAATGCTTCACCAACACCCATGTTCAGGGTGATTTTGGTAACGCGTGGCACTTCCATAATGTTTTTGTAACCAAACTCTTCTTTCAGCTTGGCTACTACTTCAGTTTTGTACAGTTGTTCTAAACGTGACATAGCAGTACCCAGTCCGATTAGGCGTCAACTTGATCGCCAGTGGATTTGAAGATACGTACCTTGCTTTCGCCTTCAACTTTAAAGCCAACACGGTCAGCTTTTTCAGTTTTCGGGTTCCAGATAGCAACGTTGGAAGCTTGAATACTCGCTTCTTTCTCAACGATACCACCTGGTTGCTGTAGGTACGGATTTGGTTTCTGGTGTTTTTTCACCATGTTAATACCAGCTACAACCAAGCTTCCGGTGTCTAGTACTTTTTGTACTTTGCCACGTTTGCCTTTGTCTTTACCGGCAATAACAACTACTTCGTCATTTTTGCGAATCTTTAACATATCGTCCCCTCCCCTACAGCACTTCAGGTGCTAGGGAAATGATTTTCATGAACTGTTCAGAGCGCAGCTCACGAGTCACAGGGCCAAAGATACGTGTACCGATCGGCGCAAGAGACGCGTTCAACAGTACCGCAGAGTTGGTGTCGAAACGGATGATAGAGCCGTCTGGACGACGTACACCTTTACGGGTACGTACTACTACTGCGTTCATTACCTGACCTTTTTTAACTTTACCGCGTGGAATCGCTTCCTTCACGGATACCTTAATCAAATCACCGATGCCGGCATAGCGACGATGTGAACCGCCCAGTACTTTAATGCACTGTACGCGCTTCGCGCCGCTGTTGTCGGCAACGTCAAGCATTGATTGAGTTTGAATCATGCTGCTCGCTCCTTAACTAGCTTCGCCAGGTATTAAACCTTGGCGCCGCGCTCGTCGATACTTACCAGCGCCCATGTCTTGTTTTTAGACAAAGGACGCGACTCTTTTAGCGTAACGGTGTCACCAATCTGACATTCGTTATTTTCATCATGCGCCATTACTTTCGTAGAGCGCTTCACGAACTTCTTGTAAATCGGGTGCTGAACAAAACGTTCGATAAGTACAGTTACTGACTTATCCATTTTGTTGCTGACAACGCGACCACTCATAGTGCGTGCAATAGTTGTGTTCTCACTCATGATCATTCCCCTGCCTTGCTTGCAAGCACGGTTTTAACGCGAGCGATATCACGACGTGTCTGACGTACTAGATGCGTTTGACCTAACTGGCCAGTCGCCTTCTGCATACGCAGTTTGAATTGATCGCTCAACAGTTCTTCTAGCTGAGTTTGCAGCTCAGCTACTGATTTTTGTTTCAGTTCAGTTGCGTTCATCACAGCACCGTCCGTTTAACAAATGCGGTTTCAAAAGGCAGCTTAGCAGCGGCCAGAGCGAAAGCTTCACGAGCCAACTCTTCTGGAACGCCTTCAATCTCATAGAGAACGCGGCCTGGTTGAATCTGACAAACCCAGTATTCAACGTTACCCTTACCTTTACCCATACGCACCTCAAGAGGCTTCTCGGTAATTGGCTTATCAGGGAAAACGCGGATCCAAATTTTGCCCCCACGCTTCACTTTACGAGTCAACGCACGACGCGCTGA
>NZ_JAWUWR010000048.1:0-15428 GCF_034111725.1 Thalassolituus sp.
CTCCACAGAAAGTTGAATTCATGAAAGCCGGCGGTTCTTACGCGGTAACCTTCGGTAAGAAACTGCAAACCTTCGCGGCTGAAACTCTGGGCATTGAAGCACCGGGTGTTTACGCCTCATCTAAAGAAATCTCTCACGAAGGCCAGGGCCTGACTGCGGTTGAAAAAATCTTCAACCGTAACGCGGTAGGCGTTAAGTCCAAGACGCCTCTGCACGCCGGTTCTGACGTGCGCGTTAAAGTGAACATCGTGGGTTCTCAGGACACGACTGGCCCAATGACCTGTCAGGAACTGGAATCCATGGCGGCGGCGACCATCTCGCCAAGCGTTGATGGTGCATTCCAATCTGGTTGTCACACAGCGTCTGTATGGGACAACAAAGCTAAGGCCAACACGCCTAAGCTAATGGCATTCATGAACGCATTCGGTGTAATCACTGCACGTGACCCGAAAGGCGTTTACCACTCAATGACTGACGTAATCCACAAAGTACTGAACGACATTACTGTGGACGACCGCGCAATCATCATCGGTGGTGACTCGCACACTCGTATGTCTAAAGGCGTAGCATTCGGTGCGGACTCCGGTACCGTTGCTATCGCACTGGCGACGGGCGAATCAGCCATGCCAATCCCTGAGTCTGTAAAAGTAACCTTTAAAGGTGCTATGAAGCCTCACATGGACTTCCGTGACATCGTACACGCCACTCAAGCACAAATGCTGAAGCAATTCAGTGGCGAAAACGTATTCCAAGGTCGTGTAATCGAAGTACAGATCGGTACGCTGCTGGCTGACCAAGCCTTCACCTTCACCGACTGGACTGCAGAGATGAAGGCGAAAGCGTCTATCTGTATCTCTACTGACGACACCCTAGTTCAGTCTCTAGAGCTTGCTAAGTCTCGTATCCAGATCATGATCAACAAAGGCATGGACAACGAAGCGGGCATGCTACAAGGCCTGATCGACCTAGCTGACAAGCGTATTGCCGGCATCAAGTCTGGTGAAGAGCCAGCCCTGGCTCCGGATGACAACGCTAAGTACTACGCTGAAGTGGTTGTAGACCTAGACGTGATCGACGAACCAATGATCGCTGACCCAGACGTAAACAACGAAGACGTATCTAAGCGTTACACTCACGACGTGATCCGTCCAGCTTCTTACTACAACGGTCGTAAAGTTGATCTGGGCTTCGTTGGTTCTTGTATGGTTCACAAAGGTGACATGCAGATCATCGCCGCCATGCTGCGCAACCTAGAGAAGAACGGACCTATCACGTTCAAAGCGCCACTGGTTGTTGCGCCACCAACGTACAACATCGTTGATGAGCTGAAAGCTGAAGGCGATTGGGACACTCTATCTAAGTACGCTGGCTTCACTTTTGATGACAACAATCCAAAAGAAGCGGCCCGTACTAAGTACGAAAACATCATGTACCTAGAGCGCCCAGGGTGTAACCTGTGTATGGGTAACCAAGAGAAAGCAGAAGCCGGTGATACTGTTCTTGCGACCTCTACCCGCCTTTTCCAAGGCCGTGTAGTAGAAGACAGCGCCGAGAAGAAAGGTGAGTCTCTGCTGGGTTCTACCCCAATGGTTGTTCTGTCTACTATTCTGGGTCGCTTCCCGACTCTGGATGAGTACAAAGCAGCGGTTTACGGTATTAACCTAACTAGCTTCGCTCCACCTTCTAAAGACCTGGCTCGTCCAGCGATCCCTTTGAAAGCTGTTTAATTAACAGTTTTTGAGGCGATCAGCCCACTGCCCTGACCTTCGCGTTAAGGCAGCGGGTTAAACAAATAAAAAACCGGCACTCGAAAGAGGAGCCGGTTTTTTTGTGTCTTACAGGGTTTGACTGCCCCCACCCCGCATAAAACACTCATTCTTTAGTGCATTTTAAGTTCGAGTGAGCTCCCTATTAGATGCCCAAATGTAAGACGACACGAGTCTGTAAACGAGCACGTACGCTTCCACACTGGCAAAAGGCGTCGCCTCAGGCACTTTTAATAGTGGTAACGGGGAGTTATGCTCGAAACATCGAAAGGAAGCGGAGCGTCAAAACGCTCACGAATATACTGTTATATTTCTAGGAGGGTTCGTGGCAAAAACTGATATTCCTGTTCCTATCGGAGACGCTGCTACTTCACTTGGAGTGTTAGAATCTCAGATGGAAAAATGGATAAGGGAAGACAAGCCAAAGATTCTAAAAAATCATCGAGGTGTGCTATCGGTGCCGCAGTCGTATATCACGACTTGCTCCTCTAAAAGTGACTATTACAAGGCATTACTCAACTCAATACAGATTGAAAATAAACATAAGCTTCATGTTTTTACTGGTGAAGAAAAAGACCAGTTGTACAAATCGAGGCAGGCAATGCTAAAGGTTTATCGGCAATGGGCTGACCGAATAGAAGAAATCCATAAAGACTATAAGAATGTATTTAACGAATTAAGCAATGAAACCTGGGAGTTTGCATCTTACATGCTTTTATCGAGAGCTATCGGTTTGCTGAAAGGAGCTATTGAGTTGCTATCGAAGGGGTACTGGTATGCCGGATCTATTATTAGGGAGGTAGATGAAACTTTGGATGTCGCTCAATACTTTAAAATTCGTGCTCAAAGTGGAGATCATACCGACTTAAAAAAATGGTTCCGTACTTCAGTTGCTCCTGGACATTCAAAATGTAGAAAAGCTATCGCAGAGCATTACGCTTCAATCGTATATGAAGCAAATGCAAAAAAGCATGAGTACCTTTTGAATGAACTTTATCAAAAGAAATCAAAATGGACGCATCCAAACTTTGGATTAATTAGAGAGTCGGGATCATTTGAAGTTATTGATGGTAAGCTTCAGATAAAGAAACTATGTTACGGCGAATGTGAACATGAGTTTAAGGTTATTGAATTAGTTGACTATTTCAAGTCATCAATATGGACGATGTACCAGCAATTCATGGTTATATTTATTGATTTTTTAAGTGTTGAGCATAGAAAAGAGCTTTTAGAGTTCAACAAATTGCAGCAGAAAATATAACAATTAAAGGTTAGGGGATGCTTCGCGCCCCAGCTTTATTCGTTAAGTATCAAACATGGAGCATTCCGCAATGGATGGTGATAAAAAAAATCCGTACCTCTTTCTAAATTCATTTCTCGTAAAAGATGAATATAAAGACCTGGACGTCAGCGAGTTCCTAAAGAGTTCTGCACAAGTAAATTCCTACGACATTGATACTCAACATGATCTAGACGGGCGTCTATTCGTAAAAATTCCAGAGGAGAAAAAGCCTAAGTGGGCTACGTTTACTGAAGAAGTTACGGGTGTAGGTTTGGATGAACTATCGAATAGATCTAGTTCTGCGTTACTAATTATTAAAGCTCCCGACAACACAATGGCTTTTACTTTCGGGCATGGTCGTTATCTCTTAGATACTAAGTATTTAGTACATGATTTTGGAATTAAAACAGCGCTGAACACCTTAAAGCACGATAGCTTGAGAAGTGTTGATCTTCTTACTTTAGATGATCAAGCTGTACAAAAAAAATCTCAAGCAGCGAGAGAGTCAGATGTCGGTGTCTTTGGGATTGATATTTCGAAAGATGTACTGAGGGCAGTAACAGGTTCACCTAAATCAAGTGTCAACTTAAAGAATATCTCAGGAGGTGATTCTGTATTTTCTTTTGGTATAGAATTAAACATCGATGAAATTAGTAATTTAATCTCAACGCTTTCTAGCTATTACAACAATGACTCTTACAAAGGTGAATTTTCATGGGTAGATAACATCAGGAAGATTAAGGAATCTTCTGAAATTTCGAATCTAGATGATCATCTTGTTACTGCTTTGAAAGCTAAAAGCCCTAATATATGTGTCACTATCCCTGAGTTGGCTGATTGGGACTCTATTTGGGGCTTTAGCTTTACGCGCTCCAAAAACAATATAAACCCTACGATTGAAACTAAAGACTATTATGCAAATCTTGATCTTACAGCTGTATCTGTTGAGTCAATAAGGAGAGACCGGCTATTTGTATACGATATCCATGAGAATGAAACAGAACACCAAATATATAAATCAATTTACTTTGAGCATAAAACAAGCGACAAAGTATATGTGCTGTTCGCTGGGGCATGGTACGAAATCGCTACTGACTTTATGACTAGAGTAAACAAGACGCTTTCACAAATACCTATATCTAGCTTGCCATTCCCTGAAGTTTATACATGGACTGAAGTTGCTGATGGTAAGACAAAAGATAAGATTGAGACCGAAGGTGACTACAATATAAGGGCTGCCAATGTTCATTCTTATTACCTTTTGGATAAAAAATTAATCAAAAGCAACAGAACGACAACATCCATTGAGCTTTGTGACCTAATGACTGCAAACAAGCAGTATATTCATGTCAAGCACCGAAAAGGTGGTTCGGCTGGTTTAAGTCACTTATTTGCGCAAGGTAGTGTGTCAGCAGAAATATTGTTGGGTGATAAAGAGTTTAGAAAAGAGACTAGAAAAGTTCTTAAACGCGTGAGTAATGGATTACAGGACACTATCCCGCTAGATAACTTCAAAAGTGATGGTGTAGAAGTTGTATTTGTAATACTTGGCGAAGATTCATCAACCTTGAAGGATAATTTACCATTTTTTAGTAAAGTGAACCTTTCCAAGGCATTTGAAAGTCTTTCTCAACGAGGATTTGATGTAAAAATTGCGGGGGTAGGTACGGTCACGAAGCCTTGATGTCTAACAATGCAGAGCACAATGTGACCAACTAAGCCGCTACTTGTGCTATTACTGGAGTCCCCTCTCTAACACGTTCTTCGGCTGACGTTCGTATCAAGGCGACCTCACCCTCCCGGCTCATCCAGAAAATTATCTTGAGCCGCAAAGCTTGCCTTTACGGCTCAAATATCGCTCATTTATGAGCCGAAAATATGAGATTTACGGCTCATAGCGCTACTGATGAGGCGCAACACTGCTCCCACGACACCCAATAACACAGCAAGCTAAAGCTTGAATTTCGCAAGATTGTATACAATCCAGCCGAACCGGCGCTCACCAACCTTGATTTACCCCATCGAACCGCTAAAATTGCTGACCATCTTAAAGCCTCGCCAATCTCTGTATTCTCTAGGAATCCAGCATGACATCCATCAGCAAATTTGACCCTTCAAGCTCTATTAAGACTCTGCCAGGCACGTCTCATCGTTTTCACAGCCTGCCAGAAACCGCCAAACAGTTAGGCATCAATCTGGATGAACTGCCCTTTTCTCTGCGCCCAATCCTTGAAGGTATCGCCCGTAATGTCGGCAAAAACGGCATTACCGTTGAGCAGCTTCAAGCACTGGGTAACTGGCCAGCGCATCAGGGACAAGAGCCGGTAGAAATTCCGTTCACTGCTGGTCGTGTGATCATGCACGATCTGAGTGGTACGCCTGCCATCGTCGATTTCGCAGCGATGCGCTCAGCGGTACAGCGTATGGGATTGGACCCTGCGATCATTGAACCTCTGGTGCGGGCTGATCTGGTGATCGACCATACGGTCACCATGGATAACACCGGCAGCCCTGCTTCGCTGCGCATTAATGGCGAGTTGGAAGCCGAGCGTAACAAAGAGCGTTATGGCTTCCTTAAATGGGGTGCGCAGGCGTTTAACACTATTCGAATTATTCCGCCGCAAACAGGCATCGTGCATCAGGTGAACCTGGAGTATCTGGCTCAGGGGTACTTAGAACAGGGAGATGGGAAACAAGACAAGCTAATGATCCCGGATACTCTGATCGGTATGGACAGTCACACGCCTATGGCCAATGCGCTGGGTATTGTTGGCTGGGGTGTCGGCGGTATTGAGGCCGGTGCATCTATGCTGGGCCAGCCAATGCAGATGCTGGCACCTGAAGTGATTGGTGTTGAGCTAACGGGCGCACTGAAAGAAGGCGTGACCGCAACTGACTTGGTATTAACCATCACCGAAATGCTGCGTAAGTACCCGCGCGGTGTTGTCGGTAAATTCGTTGAATACGTGGGTGAAGGCAGCGCTAACCTATCTCTGCCAGATCGTGCGACCATCGCCAATATGTCACCGGAATACGGCGCGACCATGGGCTTCTTCCCGTTTGATGAAATCGCCGCCGACTATATGAAAGCGACCGGCCGCGACGGCGACCTGCCACTGGCCTACTATCAGGCGCAGAACATGGCGTGGAAATCTGGCCAAAAACTGCCGCGCTACACTGACCTGCTGCATCTGGATCTGTCTACCGTCGAACCGTCTGTCGCCGGACCGAAAAAACCACAGGACAGACTGCCGCTGGGCGATATCGGCAAGGTATTCCAACAAGCTGCTACTGCAGGCTCTCGCACACCAGAAGAAGTCACAGTAACGCCGACTAAGGCGGACGAAGCCGGTATCTTCCAGTCGCTGCCAGAGCGCACGCTGAAAGACGGTGCCATTGTGATTGCCGCGATTACCGCCTGCACCAACACCTCCAACCCGGGTCTGTTGATTGCCGCTGGCCTGCTGGCGAAGAAAGCCAACGAACTGGGCATGAAAGTGCCGGACGGCGTAAAAACCTCTTTTGCTCCAGGCTCACCGGTAGCGACTGACTTCCTCACCAAAGCCGGACTGCAGGAGCATCTTGATGCCCTCGGTTTTAACACCGCAGGTTACGGCTGTACGACCTGTGTCGGTAACTCCGGCCCACTGGCGCCGAGCATTGAAGCCGCGTTGCGTGACCACGACATTATTGTGTCTTCCGTGTTGTCGGGTAACCGTAACTTCGAAGGCCGTGTACACCCGGATGTTGATACCAACTTCCTGATGTCACCGCCGTTAGTTGTTGCGATGGCGATGGCCGGTAACGTGAATATCGACGTGACCAAAGAGCCGCTGGGCAAAGACGCTCAGGGCAATGATGTGTTCCTGAAGGACATCTGGCCGAGCAACGCGGAAATTACGCAAACCATGCACGAGTGCATGGACCCGAAAGCCTTCCGTGAAACCTACGAAAACTCACTCGATGGCCCGGAGACCTGGCAGAAGCTGGAGTCACCGACTGGCCCTGTGTATCAGTGGGACGAGAAGTCCAGCTACATTCAGGAAATCTCCTTCTTTGACGGCTTCGCTCTAGAAACACCAGCCGATTCACTGAACAACATCAGCGGCGCACGTATGCTGGTGATGTGTGATGACAACACCACCACTGACCACATCTCGCCTGTGAGCCGCATCCGCCCGGATTCAGCACCGGGAGAGTACCTGTTGTCGATCGGCGTGGATGCCAATGACCTGACCTCCCTCGGCGCACGTCGCGGTAACCACCATGTCATGCTGCGCAGTATCTTCGGTAATGTGAAAGCAAGAAACCTGATGCTGCCGGGCACCACAGGTGCGGTGACGAATTACTACGATGCCAATGGCGAAGCGAACAAGATGTCGATTTACGACGCCGCGTCCCGCTACCAGCAGGAAGGCACGCCGTCTGTGGTCTTCGGCGGTAAGTTGTACGGTACTGGCTCATCACGGGACTGGGCGGCTAAAGGCCCGGCGCTGTTGGGTGTAAAAGCCATTATTGCCGAGAGCTTTGAGCGTATTCATAAGTCCAACTTAGTCGGCATGGGCGTATTGCCTCTGCAACTGCCCGAAGGCGTGACTCTGGGTTCTCTGAACTTAGATGGCTCCGAAACCTTTGACCTAGCGGGCATTGATACCCTGACGCCACGAGGTTCTGTGACACTGACGATCAAGCGCACTGACGGCTCGACCGAACAACATGAGCTGGTGTCGCGCGTGGATACCTCATCGGAACTTGAGCAGATTCGCCACAAGGGCATTCTGCCGATGGTATTGCGAGATATTATCGCTGCCAACAGCTAAACAGGTACTGCTCGCCTAATCAGACTGCCCTCTTTTATCTCAGCTAGCCTGAAATAAAAGTAAAAAGCCCGCTAGGAAACTAGCGGGCTTTTTTTTATTGTGGTTAGAAAGTTGCAACTCTTCTTCAAGCCGTTTAGGTTTCATGTAACTCATTAAAAACAATAAGAATGTGGAACACGTATGAAAACCAAATTTACGCATCTGCCCATGCCATTACTGTTAGCAATCATTCTAAGTTCAATTCAATTAAAAGCTCTAGCTCAGACTTGCCAACATGAAATGCCCGCTACCGAAGCTTACAAAGAGGCCGTATTCTTCTACCCCTGTGAATTAACCGCGCCAATACCCGCAACTACCCTTACGGCCGGCTACAACAATACCTACCGCAATTTGCAGTGGATGGCAGAGGCAATGGCCGATGCAGGATACGTCGTACTCGCAATGTCGCCGATTGACATTTACGGCGACGTACCACAATGGACAGCCGCTCATATTGGCGGACAAAAAACACTCGTTGCAGAGAACACCAGAATCGACAGCCCATTAAAAGGCAAAATAGATATCGAACGCCGCGGCATCGCGGGCTTCTCCATGGGCGGTGGCGGCACGTTACTAGCCGGTAGTGAACTGCAAAAAGACGTGAAAGCATTAGCGGCCTTCGCACCATTTTTGAAGGCTGAAGATCGCTTAAAAGTAAACGTTGCAGTACCCACCATGATTCTTGCCGGAGATCGTGACTTACTCGTAACCAACGAGTCTATTGAGGAGATCTACGGCCGAGTGACCAGCGCTGGAGTTGATAATGCGCTGGCCGTTTATCGCAATGGCCGTCATCAGCAATGGTATCGTGCAGAAATCACCACCAATCACGAAAGCTATAAAGCCATGGCGATTGCTTGGTTTGATCTGTATTTAAAAGATGACAAGTCAGCGGCCAAACATTTCGAAAACACACGAAAAGACGTTGGCCCGAATGACGAATTATTGAGTCGCTACGAGTTGAATATTCAGCAGTAACGAGTGTGTCAGGAAGAAATCAAAGTGCTGTCAGAATGGCAGCACTTCACGCTTTTCTGTTTGCGCTTTACTCAGCGTTTATATTGCGGATGTGTAAACGAAGATCCTGCGGTTTCAGGAGTTGAAGCACGCTCCACTTTGCTAAATAGCCAATGCGAAAATACGGGGGAAATACGATTCATAACGTACATCACCCAAGCTTCCGGAGTAACCGGTAATATACCTTTATTCTTTTTCACGGCTTTGACAATCGCGGCAGCTACTTTATCGGGGCCATAACCGCGTTTGGCATAAATCTTATCGATTTTATTACGAATGCCTGCTTCATCTGCCGACCCCGCCATACGGGTTTCATTAATAATATTGGTATGTACAACCCCTGGGCATACGGTAGTAACGCCAATACCGAATGGACGCATATCTTCACGCAACGCCTCAGTAAAACCAAATACCGCAAATTTGGATGTGTTGTATCCCAGCATACCCGCAGACGCATAGTAACCGGCAGCCGATGCGACATTAACGATATGCCCACCCTGCTTGCGCTCAATCATTTGTGGTGCAAACTGCTTACAACCGTGCATGACACCCCAAAGATTGATGTTCATCACCCACTCTAGGTCTTCTTCCGATACATCCAGTAAACCACCGGCTAAGCCAACGCCGGCATTATTCACCAATACATCGACCACGCCGACTTCTGCAGATACGCGCTCAGCAAACGCTTTCATCGCATCCTTACTTGCAACATCAACAACGTCAGTAAGAACCACCGCGCTACCAATAAGATCAGCAGTTTCGGCCACGGCTTCGGGTTTGATATCACATAGCACGAGCTTAGCCCCTTCCTTTGCAAAGGCTTTGGCGGTTTCACGACCAATACCACTGCCTGCGCCGGTTACGAGAACAATTTTGCCAATGAGATTCATAAAAATACCTTAAAGCTAATTTTTTGTTATTCACTGAGCAGCATTTAAGCAGGTTTGCAGGTTGGGCCAAGGTTCATAACCGCCAGTGTCGGTGGGTGGCCGGATCTGTAACTGATATGATGTCGCCTTATTCAAATTCAGTGCGCGCATCATGCTTCATTATCAACTTATTATTCGACTTCAGCATACAGATCGCCGTGGTAACCCGTTAAATTGCCCAACCGACATCCAAAATATCGAATGGAATAATGACAATTTTTCAATTTCAGCATCTATTGAACGCATCAGCACGAATAACGATATTGCAGTGCAAGAAACCACGGGATTAGGCTGGAATATAGGAGACTTGCTGTTCTATAAAGACAAAGCTGGAATGATTTGCTGGCGAGAGCAAGATGAGAAAGGCGACGTTCAATTCATTCAACACAATGTTATGGAAACGCCGTTCCAGCATACCTGTAACACGCGTTTTCGCAGCGAAACCGAAGAACACATACTTTGGTGCTATCAAACTCAACACATTGATTTGCACCTCACTGCAAATACCCTAGGCAAATAAGCCTACTGACACGAAGCAACGTAAGATAGATAATCTGGTTAGCTAATAGCAATTTCAAAAGGAACGCACATGGAAGGCCAAAACAAACAGCCACTCGATAACCTTGCCCCACGCGAACATTCGCAATTCGCTCTATTGGGCTCTCGTCGTTTTGCCCCCTTCTTCTGGACCCAGTTTTTAGGCGCATTTAACGACAACGTGTTTAAAAATTCGTTGATGGCCATGGTGACCTTCGGTTTATTAAGCTCTGGGCTCGATCTTAACTTAATGAACAATCTTGGTGCCCTCCTCTTTATTTTGCCCTTCTTTTTGTTCTCTGCGCTGGCAGGACAATTGGCTGACAAGTATGAGAAGTCTCATTTAATTCGTTACGTTAAGTTGCTTGAAATCGTCATTATGATACTTGGCAGTGCTTGTTTCTTAATGGGTTATACATGGGGCTTAATGCTGTTGCTATTTTTAATGGGCACACAGTCGGCCTTCTTTGGCCCAGCGAAATACAGCATCATTCCTCAGCACTTGCGTTCCGATGAATTAGTGGGCGGCAATGCCTTGGTAGAAATGGGCACTTTCCTTGCGATTCTTCTCGGCACGATTACCGCGGGCCTGTTCGCTATCAGCGATCAAGGCCCAGAGATTATTGGCGCTATTATTATCGCTATCGCCGTACTGGGGTATATCACGAGCCGTAAAATACCTAGTGCGCCGTCGTTAGGTAGTGATATTAAAATCAACTTCAATCCTTTTACCGAAACGTGGCGGACGGTTGCTTTTAGTCGCACGAATAAACCAGTCTTTTTAGCCATTATGGCAATCTCTTGGTTTTGGTTTTTAGGTGCTGCCTACCTAACGCAACTCTATGGGTTTACGCGTTTGAACCTTGGCGGTGATCAGAGCGTAGTAACCGTTCTTCTCGCCACCTTCTCTATCGGTATCGCTTTAGGCTCTCTGCTGTGTGAGCGTTTATCTGGCCATAAAGTAGAACTCGGGCTAGTGCCATTTGGCTCTATTGGCTTAACTATTTTCGGCTTGGATTTATATTTCCATCCGCTTCTCGCGGCAGGAACCGAGCTAATTAACGCTCAGACATTTATTAGCCAAGCTGGTGCTTGGCGCGTCATCGCTGACTTTGCCTTGATCGGTATTTTTGGCGGCTTTTACATAGTGCCGTTATACGCCATGGTGCAAGAACGTTCGGAAGAAGCACATCGCTCGCGAACAATCGCCGCCATCAACATTATGAACGCTCTATTTATGGTGCTTTCAGCAGCAACCGCCTTTGTACTGCTAGGTGTATTTGATTGGACCATTCCCGAGTTCTTCGCCTTGCTAGCCTTGCTCAACGCCGCCGTTGTTATGTATATCTATACCGTCATTCCAGAGTTCGCAATGCGCTTTATAATCTGGATGATCACACACACTATTTACCGTGTTACCCATACCGACTTGCATAAAATTCCGCAAGAAGGCCCCTGTGTACTCGTGTGTAATCATGTCTCGTTTATGGATGCCTTAATTATCGGCGGGGCTTGTCGACGCCCTGTTCGCTTTGTAATGTTTAAGCCTATTTTTAATATTCCCGTTCTCAACTTTATTTTCCGTACCGGCAAAGCCATTCCAATCGACTCAAAAAAAGCCGATCCAGAAGCCTATGAAATGGCCTTTCAGCGAATATCAGAAGAGTTACGCGATGGCCAAGTCGTGTGTATATTTCCAGAAGGAAAGCTGACTACCACTGGAGAAATGGACACTTTCCGTAATGGTGTAAGCAAAATTTTGGAAAGTGATGCCGTACCCGTTATACCGATGGCATTGCGTGGTTTATGGGGCAGCTTTTTCAGCCATAAAGGTAGTCCTGCCCTCACCCGCATGCCGCGTCGCTTTTGGTCACGCGTAGAGCTGATTGCTGGCGACCAAGTTCAGCCTTCAAATGCGTCACCAGAATATTTGCAAGAACGTGTTCAAACCTTACGAGGTAACTGCAAATAGCTCATTAGGGTATCGAATCAAACTGGCCATTGCTCCGGTTTGATACCTAATGATCACCGAGACTCTGCGATTAATCGTCATGTATGGCCAATTATGTACCCCTATGGGACTACTTTAGAAAAAGTAGTAAAAAGCGAATGACGTCACACTTTAGATCCGTATTCTGAACCTACTAATTATAAAAATAGCAGGGTCAGGTATGAAATATTTAACCGCTTTCCGCATTGCACCGATTGCATGTGCAGTGCTTCTTCAAGGTTGTTTTGGTTGCAGTACTCCAACTGAACCAACAGATCCAACGGCGCAAGATCTTACTAATCCCGGTAGCTACGAAGTATGCTCATACGAAGATGGTATCGACTCTGATACCTACGCTTCTGCGCGTATTACTTACCCTTGCGATCTAAATGATGGCCCGTATCCTGCGACTACGTTAACGGGCGGTTTCACTAATACCAAAGAGCAAATGGTATGGTTGTCTGAGCATCTTACAACCCATGGGGTCGTCGTCATTACCATGACACCAACAAATAAGTATGGCGCTCCCCCAGTATGGGCAACTGCTCAACACGGTGGCTTTGCTATGTTAGAAGCGGAAAACAGCCGTACCAGCAGCCCGATCAACGGCAAGATTGACCTCGACAACCGCAACCTAATGGGTTTTTCGATGGGCGGAGGCGGGGTATTACTAGCAGCTGGCGAAAAAGGAACTGGGTACAAAAGCGCGATTGCACTGGCCCCGTGGTTAGGTTCGAACAATCCGAATTACAGTAATATTCAAGAGCCTATGCTAATACTAGGTAGCGAAAACGATACTCTCGCTTTATACAGCGATACTTATTACGCTTCATTGCCAACCAATATTGATCGTGGTTTGGCAATTTATACTGGTGCTAGCCACTTTGACTGGTACGGCAGCAGCAACCCAGAGCAAAAAGCTAAGTTCCGCACTCTAGTAACTGCGTTCTTAGAAGTGCAGCTAAAAGATAACCAAGCCGCAGAAAGCTACTTTAATGGTGCAGAGCACGACTCTCACGTAACGGAGAGTTGGTTCTCTATGTTCGATTATCAAGTTCAGTAATTACTGAACGATTTTTAAACAATAGAAAACCCGCATTATGCGGGTTTTTTTATTGAATCATGACTCAGTCATTATTCACCGAACTGCCACCACTTTTTCTCTTTCTTTTCTTCTTTCTCTGCTTTATTTGCAGGTGCAGCTTCATTTTTAGCGCGATCTTCTACTTCAGTATGCTTCTTTTCCATAGTTTCCATTTCTTCGCGTTTCGCCTTACGCTCTTCAAGTTCAGCGCGCTTATCTTCCATTCCGGCTTTACCCTCGACCTTACCTTTACGTTCCTCAAGTTCAGCCTTTTTCGCGTCCATTTCTTCGCGCTTAGCCTTACGATCTTCAAGCTCTGCACGTTTTGAATCCATTTCTTCACGCTTAGCTTTACGCTCTTCAAGTTCAGCACGTTTTGCATCACGTTCAGCTTTTGTCTTTTCTATCTCGGCTTTTTTGCCAGCCTTACCATCCATCTCAGCTTTCTTTTTCTCCATGGATTCGCGTTCTGCTTTACGAGCTTCTAGCTCAGCGCGCTTACTATCCATTTCTGATTTCTTAGCATCCATCTCGGCCTTTTTGCCTTTCATTTCAGGATGCATTTCATCACGCTTTTGCTTAATCGCTTCGACTTGCTCTGGCGTTAATTGTTTAGAATCGTCGGCGTATACAGGCAAAGCTAATGTTGTGCCCATAAAAAGAGCTAATACGGTGTGTTTCATAATTATCATTCCTATTTAAGATGAGAATAACCGCCGAGGCTAAATAGGGTTCCGGCAGCACTGGTGAACATTACCACAAAGACTATTTCAACCGTACTAATGCAGAAGAAAAGCCTCAAAACAATCGACATAAAAAAACAGACGCCGAAGCGCCTGTTTAATTTTTCATCTACCAAGTTTGCACTTAGTTAGATAAACACCTTACCGCAGTACTGGATAATCGGTAGAAGTACCGAAATCCCAAACGGTAGCATCCCAATCGGCGAAGATTGTTGGATCACAACTTACATCACCTGGGGCTGTTGGGCATTGGAGTTCGAAGGTTAACTTGCCGTCACCGCCCATAGGAATATTATTGACTGATGCTGGCAAACCACTGGCTAAATCAGCATCCCAATAAGTATCTGTTACGTTAAATGCACTTTCAACCAATTCAGCAGACGCCCAATTAGAGCCTAGTATGCCTGCCGCCCACTGACTAGTACCCGAGTTAATCGTTGCTGTAACAATAACATTATCAATTTCAACAGACGTTAAATCGTAATCGATATAAGAAACCGCTGCACCTACAATTCCTCCGGTACAACAATCATCTGCACTAATATTTCCACTAATAGAAATATCTTGAATAACCGAACTACCCGAAATGGCACCTGTCACTCCACCTACATAACGATCTATAGATTGAATATTCCCAGTGAAGCTAGAGCGAGTTAATTGCGAACTTCTCATATCCCCAAAAAATCCACCCGTGAAATAAGATGTAGTTGTAAATGGACTGCCTACTTCCTGCTTAGCCTTAACATCTGCTTGCACTTGGCATTGGCTAACAGTTGAATCAGCTACAAGTGAAGCTACACCACCATTACTAAAACCATAAGAAGAAACCTCGCCACTGATAGTACAATTAGTAAGACTGCTAAAACGAATTATTGATGCAACTCCTCCAGCATTGTCGTCTGTCGAAATAGTGCCATTGAAACTTAGATTCTCTAACACTAATAAACTACCGAGAGACACACCCATTGCAGAACTAAAAATCCCCCCCGTATTCGAATAGGTATTCAACGTACCAGTGACCGCTATATCCGTTGCAGATATAGCATCCTTGAAAGAACCAATGACGCCACCAACAGAGCTATACCCTTCCACTGTAATATTATTTACTGAAATATTATTTAGTATTGAGCCTTTGGCATAACCAGCCAGACTACCGACATAGTTACGAGACTGAACTCCATTGGCTAGAATTTTTGGATTATCCAATTCAATATTTCTAAA
>NZ_JAWUWR010000049.1:0-27223 GCF_034111725.1 Thalassolituus sp.
ACTTGGACGAAGAGCCTTTTCTGCTAAAGCAGGATCTGGCAAATAATAACCACCGATATCAACACTGCTACGTTGCACTTCTTCGAGTTCAGATACGATTTTAGCTTCATTCTGCGCCAAAGCTTTTGCCATAGGCTCAAAGTAAGCTTTCAAGCTCGCATCTTTATCTTGCGCAACAAGAGCATTAGCCCAGTACAGAGCCAAGTAAAAATGACTTCCGCGGTTATCAATCCCGCCAACTTTACGGCCTGGTGACTTATGCTCAACCAATAATTGTCCGGTTGCTTTATCTAGCGTCTCAGCCAAAACAGAAGCACGGGCATTGTCGTTAACGTGCGCCAAATGCTCCAGCGATGCCGACAGAGCCATAAACTCGCCCAATGAATCCCAGCGCAAGAAGTCTTCCTCTAGAAACTGCTGAACGTGCTTAGGCGCAGAACCGCCAGCTCCTGTCTCGAACAAACCGCCGCCACTCATCAAAGGTACAATGGAAAGCATTTTAGCACTGGTACCGACTTCTAGGATCGGGAACAGGTCGGTGAGATAGTCGCGCAGTACGTTGCCCGTAACCGAGATAGTATCTAGGCCTTGTTTTAGGCGCTCTAGAGAGTATAGCGTCGCATCATCTGGATTCATGATTTGGATATCCAACCCAGAAATATCATGTTCCGGTAGATACTCATTAACCTTAGCGATCAACTGAGCATCATGAGCACGATTTTCGTCGAGCCAAAAAATTGCTGGATTGCCAGTCGCGCGAGCGCGAGACACCGCAAGTTTCACCCAATCACGAATCGGTGCATCTTTGGCCTGGCACATACGCCATATATCGCCTTCTGCAACAGTGTGTTCGATTAGAGTGTTGCCATTGGCATCCACCACGCGAACCATACCATCACCTTCAATTTCGAATGTCTTATCGTGCGAACCATATTCTTCTGCTTGCTGGGCCATCAAACCAACGTTCGATACACTTCCCATAGTGCGAGGATCAAAAGCACCGTGCTTTTTACAGTAGTCAATTGCTACTTGGTAAATGGTCGCATAGCAACGATCTGGAATGATGGCCTTGGTATCGTGCAAACCACCATCGCTACCCCACATCTTTCCTGAGGCGCGAATCATTGCTGGCATTGAAGCATCAACGATAACATCGTTTGGTACGTGTAGATTGGTAATACCCTTATCAGAGTTAACCATGGCTAGACGCGGGCGACCTGTATAACAAGCAGCGATGTCAGCTTCTATCGCCAAACGCTGATCGTCCGGTAATTTTTTAATCTTGGCGAGCACATCACCCAAACCGTTATTCGCGTCGATATTGAGTTCTTCAAATACGCCGGCATATTTTTCGAATACCGGGGCATAAAATACTGACACTGCGTGACCGAATATAATCGGGTCAGACACTTTCATCATCGTTGCTTTCAAATGCACCGATAGCAATACATCTTTCGTCTTCGCATCAGCAATTTCAGCCTGTAGGAAGTCGCGCAGCGCTTTGCGCTCTAGCACGGAAGCATCAATAACTTCACCGGCGAGCAGCGATAGCTTTTTCTTAAGCGTCTTATGCGTGCCATTAGCACCAACAAACTCAACGCTGACGTCCGTTGCCTCTGCAAGCGTTACTGACTTTTCACTGCCATAGAAATCACCATGACTCATATGAGCAACATGACTCTTCGAGTCGCTCGACCACTCACCCATTTCGTGTGGGTTATTACGGGCATATTCTTTAACAGAAGCAGGGGCGCGACGGTCTGAATTGCCTTCGCGCAACACGGGGTTAACCGCACTGCCTTTGATTTTGTCGTAGCGCTTGCGCAGTTCAAAATCAGCCTCAGTTACAGGGTCATTTGGATATAACGGCAAGGCATAGCCTTTTTTACGCAATTCTTTAAGCGCATCCTTTAGCTGCGGCAACGACGCACTGATATTTGGTAATTTGATAATATTGGCGTCTGGATTTGCCGCCAGCAAACCGAGCTCTGTCAGTGTATCCGCCTGACGCTGCTCATCGGTAAGATAGTCTGGGAAGTTGGCCAAGATACGACCCGCCAGCGATATATCGCGAGTCTCTACAACCACGCCAGCAGATTCAGTGAATGCCTTAACGATAGGTAAGAACGAATAGGTCGCTAATGCTGGCGCCTCATCCGTTTGTGTGTATATGATTTTGGAATTGTGCGTAGACATTCTTTCTCCTGTAGCGTATTGCTGACTGCTGTTTCGCGCTGCCTGATAAACTAGTAGGCTTTTGACCCACCGCAAAATCAGGCTATTTGTCCGCCGATTACGTGCGATAATATGGAACCGGCTACGATTTGACTGCTCTGAGCTCTATGTTCAGGTGCGCTAATTTGTAGTTTTTCTACAAAAAATGCAAGCTAGACAAAAGAATAAGTAGTTTTCTTACAGAATTATGCCATCACTTATCCTACTTAATAAGCCCTTTAACGTCCTTTGTCAGTTCACCGACAAAGAAGGTCGTGAAACGCTTAGCAGTTATGTTAGTACACCAAATCATTATCCGGCAGGTCGTTTGGATTATGACTCGGAAGGCCTGCTGCTCTTGACCGATAGTGGCACCCTGCAAGCCAGAATTGCAGATCCGCGTCACAAAATGACTAAGACCTACTGGGTGCAAGTGGAAGGTATACCTGATGAGACCTCATTAGAGGCTCTGCGTCACGGGGTTGTACTGAAAGACGGGCCTACCCGCCCTGCCAAAGTGAACATTATTCCCGAACCAGTATTATGGGAGCGCAGTCCGCCGATCAGGCAACGCGCAAATGACATCACCAGTTGGTTAGAAATTCAAATTAGTGAAGGACGAAATCGCCAAGTGCGGAGAATGACCGCTCACATCGGCCACCCTACGTTGCGTTTAGTCAGAGTTGCGATTGGGAGCTGGTCGTTATTCGATAAGACCAATTCTAGCAATTCACTTATCCAACCCGGTAGCTCATGCACCCTCGAAATTCATATGCCTACACCAAGCAGCAAGGAACAAAACCCTCGCAACAGCCAAAAGCCGACTAGCAACCGAAAAAATGTTCGCTCAGGGCAGCAAATCAGCCGCACAAAAAAAACCAGTCAAAAAAACCGCTGATTTGAGTGCCACCCCATACTTCAGGTAAACTGCCGCGATTTCCACACGGGATTCATCATGAATAAGCGCTGGACACCCCACGCAACCGTAGCCACGATTGTGTTTCACAACGACCGTTTTTTAATGGTTGAAGAACTAAGTGCGGGCGAAGCGGTATTCAATCAACCAGCGGGGCATATCGAAGCTGGCGAGACCATAGAAACTGCAGCTATCCGTGAGACTCTCGAAGAAACCGGCTGGCATGTCGCCATTACCGCACTGCTCGGGCTCTACACCTATACAGCACCCGCCAATGGCATTACCTATCATCGTTACTGCCTCATTGGCGAGGCCATAAACCACGACACCGATGCGGAGCTTGATGAAGGCATTATTGGCCCACAATGGCTCACCATTGAAGAGCTTCGTTCTAGCAGCCGCTTGCGCAGCCCCATGGTTTTAACGTGCGCGGAAGATTATATTTCTGGGCGGCACTACCCTCTAGACGTCATTACTGAGCATCCATAAACATGACTGAGACTGCAGCATTAAAAGTCATTGTCGGCATGTCCGGCGGTGTTGATTCATCGGTATCAGCTTATCTTCTTATGCAACAAGGCTATCAGGTTGAAGGCTTGTTCATGAAAAACTGGGATGAAGATGACGGTACAGAATACTGCACAGCAAAGGATGACTTAGCTGACGCGCAACAAGTATGTGACACCTTGGGCATTCAACTGCATCAGGCTAACTTCGCCGCTGAATACTGGGACAATGTGTTCGAATACTTTCTTAACGAATACAAGGCGGGCCGCACTCCAAACCCAGATATTCTTTGTAATCGTGAAATTAAATTCAAAGCTTTTTTGGAATACGCCAAACATCTAGGCGCAGATCTGATCGCAACAGGCCACTACGTACGCCGGGGGGAGCGTGATGGCAACACATGCTTACTCAAAGGTCTTGATGCCAATAAAGATCAAAGTTACTTCTTACACGCCGTAGCCGCGACTGAAATAGAACAAACCTTATTTCCCGTAGGCGAGTTAGAAAAGCCAGAAGTGCGACGCATTGCTGAAGCCAACAACCTTATTACGCACAATAAAAAGGATTCTACTGGCATCTGCTTTATCGGCGAACGACGCTTCAAAGACTTTTTACAGCAGTATCTTCCCGCACAACCGGGCCGAATTGAAACCCCAGAAGGCGAAGATATTGGCGAACATCAAGGCTTGATGTATCACACTCTGGGGCAACGCCAAGGGCTTGGCATCGGTGGGTTGAAAAACCACCCCGATGCACCCTGGTTCGTTGCAGGTAAAGACCTAGAACGCAACGTACTGATAGCTGTACAAGGCATAGAGCACCCATTGCTATTTAAAGAATGGCTGACCACAGATCAAGTATTCTGGGTAAACGAAGAACCCTCTTCACTACCGCTGCAATGCAAAGCGAAAGTACGTTATCGTCAGGATGATCAAGACTGCACGATTTACTCCACCGCAACGGGTTATCGTGTTGAATTCAGCAAGCCACAACGAGCAATCACACCGGGGCAATCTGTGGTGTTTTACCTTGATGACAACTGTCTTGGCGGCGGTGTTATCGAACAAACAGGAAATTTAAATGAATAATCGTAGCCATGAACAAGCCATTGCTCTCGCCGCGGTATTTCAAGCAGCCACCTTGGTAGAACAACTCGCGCGCACGGGTGACATCGCCAGCGACGCCAGCGACCCGCTTATAAAAAGCCTATTCGAACAATCGCCAGAGCATTTTAATGACGTTTATGGCGACCCCAAGCTCAACTTAGGAATAGGCTTGCGGCAGGTGCAAGTAGTGTGCAAGCGCGACCCGCGCGGTTTAAACCCCGACGTCACCCGCTACGCACTAAGCCTGCTGCATTTGGAACGCAAATTATTTAAATCGCCAGCAATGATCTCGCAACTTGGCCAAGGGATTGATGCCGCCTCGCGCCAAGCTCAACACTTTTCCCCAACGCACGAAAATACCGTTGCAGCCCTAGCGGGACTATACAAACAAACGTTAAGCAACCTTAGTTTTCGTATTCGGGTAACCGGCAACCCTACCTACCTGCAAACCAACTACACCGCCAATCGAGTGCGCGCGTTGCTGCTCGCCGGTATTCGCGGAGCGATTTTATGGCGTCAGGTAGGTGGCAAGCGCTGGCATTTATTAACCAATCGCAAACGCTATCTAAAAGCCTGCGAAGAGTTGCTCAATCAACCGTCTGGGCATTAATTAAACCGGTGAATTTCACCAATTTATAATGGTGAATATTGATTGGTTATTTACAAAAAATTAAGAAAAAAAATGCTATTTGCACGGCTGTTTTAGTCTGTTACTGATGAACAGCAGCCGTTTTGAAATCCGCTTTTGGTGCGTCCTATGGCCCTCTATGCGATAATGCGGCCTTTATTTTTAAGCCAGCTTATCTCAAACATGACGCAAGAATACGCCCCTGCCCAATCCGAGCAAACCCGCTGCAGTGCTGATGCCGCCCGCAAACCCGTGAACCGTCGATTTTCAACGGCACCTATGATGGATTGGAGCGATTCCAATTGCCGCTATTTTTGGCGGCAGTTAACAAAACACGCAGTGTTGTACTCTGAGATGGTGACTACCGGTGCGCTAATTCATGGCAATCGCGAACGCTTTCTTGCTTATGATGATGTGGAGCATCCATTGGCGTTGCAACTCGGTGGTAGTAATCCAGCCGATCTAGCTCAGTGCGCACGCTTTGCTCAAGATTGGGGTTACGACGAGGTTAACTTAAACGTGGGTTGCCCTAGCGACCGTGTGCAAAACAATATGATTGGTGCCTGCTTGATGGGTCATGGAGATTTGGTCGCCGATTGTATTAAGTCGATGCAGGATGCGACGGATATTGATGTCACCATCAAACATCGCATCGGTATTGATGATCTCGACAGCTATGAGCACATGCGCGATTTCGTTGGCAAAATTGCCGATACTGGCTGTAAAACCTTCATTGTTCATGCGCGCAAAGCGATTCTTCAGGGCTTGTCGCCAAAGGAAAACCGCGAAGTTCCGCCGTTAAAATACGATTTCGTTTATCGCTTAAAGCAGGAATTCCCCGACCTCGAAATCATCATCAATGGCGGCATTACCAATCACGATCAAATCACAGAGATGCTGACTCACGTTGATGGCGTCATGCTCGGTCGCGAGGCATACCACAACCCTGCGGTTCTACTTGATGTGGATGCGCGTTATTACAACGAAGGTTCAATCAGTGAAGAAGATGCGGATAAAGCAGCACTAATCCGAAGCTTGTACCCTTACATAGAAGCACAACTGAGCAAAGGGGCGACTCTGCACCACATTTCTCGCCATACATTAGGCTTATTTAATGGCCAACCTGGGGCGCGCATGTACCGTCGCCATCTTAGCGAGAATGCACATCGCAAAGATGCTGGCATCGAGGTCATGGAGCAGGCCTTAGCCTTGATGGGATATAACTGATCAAATGCTTAGGTGAGAGCTTCTAGCGTTACAGCCCTCACCTCGACATTATCAGCGCGGACGCTGAGTATCGTATAGCTCTTCGGCTTCTTCTAAGCCGCCAACATTATGAACATTGGTATACCCTTCCGCTTGCAGCGCTTTTAGCGCGACATCCGCACGACGACCCGAACGGCAATAAACGTACACTTTTGTGTCTTTATTCGGGATAAGTGCTGGCGCTTTTTCTGCCACGTCAGTATGTGGAATATTCAGCGCAACAGGCACATGGCCACCGCCAAATTCTTGCGCAGATCGAACATCTAACCACACCGATTCTTCGGCTATAGCCAGCAGACTGGTTAGCATTAAAGCGATAACAGCAAAAACTTTCATAAACTTCTCCAAGTATTTGTAATGAATGGCCTTTTTTAATAAAGACTTGCGCCCTTCCGTTGACGTCACGCCTGCCTTAAGACACTCTAACTCACTATCTATATAAGCAACAGGATCGACCATGAGCAAACTGGACGCCCTGCGTAAAATGACGGTGGTAGTAGCGGACACAGGTGATATTGATGCCATCCGCACACATAAACCGCAAGACGCAACGACTAACCCATCATTGATTTTGAAAGCGGCAACACTGCCAGCCTATCAAGCTCACATTCAAGCAGCCTTAACATGGGCTAAAACTGCCAACAACGGTGAAGATTTTATCATCAACGCCTGCGACCACCTTGCCGTGGCCATTGGCTGTGAAATTCTCGACATCATTCCTGGTTTGGTTTCAACCGAAGTCGATGCGCGCTTATCATTCGATACTGAAGCTATGATTAAAAAAGCACGCAAGCTGATAGCCATGTATGCCAATGCCGGCGTCAGCAGAGAGCGCATATTGATTAAAATTGCTTCCACTTGGGAAGGTATTCAAGCTGCTAAACAATTAGAAGCGGAAGGTATTCATTGCAACCTAACCCTACTCTTCAACTTCACTCAGGCCGTCGCCTGTGCCGAAGCGGGTGCAACTCTAATTTCTCCGTTTGTAGGCCGCATTCTGGATTGGTACAAAGCTCAAGACCCTAGCGCCGATTATAGCGGCGAGAACGATCCCGGGGTTGTGTCGGTGACACAGATCTACAACTACTACAAACAACATGGCTATAAAACCATTGTGATGGGCGCAAGTTTCCGCAACACAGGGGAAGTCGAGGCGCTGGCCGGTTGCGACAAGCTAACCATTAGCCCTGACCTATTGGCAGCATTAACCGCTGACAGCACACCACTAGAGCGTCGTTTGGAGCCCGCAAAAGCGTCCACCCATATTGAGCGTCACAGTGCCTCAGAAGCTCAATTCCGCTGGGCGATGAACGAAGACACTATGGCTACCGACAAACTAGCCGATGGCATTCGACGTTTTGCAGCAGATCAAGTACTGCTTGAGCAACAACTCAGCGAGCTAGCATGATCAAAGCGCTTTTTTCCAAGTTGTTAGCACCGACTGAGCCGGTACAAGAGGTGGACGTCCAATTGGCGTCCGCTGTATTGCTGGTCGAGATCATGAGTGCCGACCACTCAATTGATACTGCCGAACAAACAGCCTTGGTTGCAGTGTTGAGCAATTTGTTCGCCATATCTCAAAGCGTTGCTGAAACGTTGATGGTGGAAGCCAGTGAAAAAGCGAAGGATTCTGTCGATCTCTTCCGCTTTACCGAGGCCGTTCACAAGCGTTTCAGTGATGCGCAAAAGTTTCAGTTGATCGTTGGGTTATGGGCTGTCGCTTACGCCAGTAACGGCTTAGATAAGTACGAAGAACATATGATTCGTCGCATTTCTGATTTGCTCTACATTCCTCATGGCGAGTTTATTAGAGCCAAGCATCTCGCTCGCGCACAGGCTTAATCTTCTCGATATGATCTTTGATATCAAAACGCAATTCGCCACACTGGTTATGCAGATGGCTCAACTTCGCCAGCATATAGAGCAGCAAAGCCCTAGCTACTGGTTTCCCCTTAGTAATACCGAGCAAGCAGTAGGGTTAAAACCGTTAAATTCACTGTGTGACTTGTTATGCGACTTTTGGTACCACGACAATCAGGATGGCCGCGAAACACGCAGTCGCCACGGATTAATCGTCGCCGATCCACAAACTCAAACCCATATTGCTGAAATTAACGTAAACAAAGATCGACTTCGCGCTGCCATTCGCGAGATGAAAGAGACGCTGGGAAGTAATGAGTGGCAATTACTAAGCGAGCAGCTCAGCGAAGAACACATCGGCTTTCGCCAAAACCTCGCCAACGCAGGTTTGGCGCGACTGCATTTAAAGCAATGCGTACGGCATATTCCGTTATTGAGCGAAATGCCAAAACGCGTTGGTTTTAGCTGGTATACCAATGGACGCAGCATTAAGCGCATCAGCATCAAAGAAGCTGAGGAAAAGCTGCTTAATCTTGGTGCCGACAAACCTCACATTCAGATTCAACTGGAGCGACTTGGGCAATTACGTGGGGATACCAAGCTAGCGCAGATGCAAACCCTCGCGCCAGTAGTGCGTGCTAATTTAGTATTCGAAACTCATCGTAAAGCGATGAATGCATCGCTGCCGTTATTTCTGCCCACAGATAATCCTCACGCGGACTTGCCAGCTTACAAAGACATTCCTCTAGAGCCGCCCGTTGGGCGCACTAGACAAAGTCGCGACGATTTTCAGCTATCGGACGTACCACTACTGCCAAGCCTGCGAATTTATACTTACCGCGATTAACGCGGCTTTAAAAGCCAGAAACAAAAACGGCGCTCTTAAAGAGCGCCGTTTCTATTTAAACCCATTAAACCTACAAACGATTCAAGCCGTTCAGCGCTGCAACACGATACGCTTCAGCCATTGTTGGATAGTTAAATGTGGTATTTACAAAATAGCGCAAGGTATTACCTTCGCCCTTTTGCTGCATAATGGCTTGTCCAATATGCACAATCTCAGCCGCTTGGTCACCAAAGCAATGAATACCCAATAGCTCGAGAGTTTGACGATGAAATAGGATCTTTAACATACCTACCCCTTCACCAGTAATCTGCGCACGGGCGATATTTTTGAAGAAAGCCTGACCTACTTCGTAAGGCACTTTTTCTTCTGTTAATTGGCGCTCAGTTTTGCCAATCGAGCTGATTTCCGGAATGGTGTAAATACCGGTAGGTACGGAATCGACATAACGAAAATCTTCTGGCGAGGCAATAATTGCCGCTGCAGCGCGACCTTGATCGTAAGCCGCTGATGCCAATGATGGCCAACCAATAACATCGCCAACAGCATAAACATGGCTAAGTGCAGTGCGGTACTCTCCATCCACATCGAGTTGACCACGACTATTGGGCTTTAAGCCAATCGCCTCTAGGCCTAAGTGCTCGGTATTGCCGGTACGACCCGCAGCCCAAAGGAAGGCGTCTGCTTTTACCTTTTTGCCTGAGGTCATCGTCATGGTGACATAACGATCATTGGCCTCAACTGATTCAAATTGCTCGGTATGACGAATCAATGCGCCTTTATCACGCAGGTGATAACTCAAGGCATCTGAAATTTCATCATCCAAAAAATTCAACAAACGATCGCCAGGGTGAATCAAATCGACCTTCACGCCCAAGCCAGAAAATATAGAGGCGTACTCACAGCCAATAACACCTGCACCATAAATAATGATGGTGCGTGGCGTGTGGTCTAGCTCCAGCACAGTGTCCGAATCGTAGATGCGCGGATGGTTGAAATCGATATTTTTTGGACGCCAAGGGCTAGAGCCCGTAGCAATCACAATTTCTTTGGCATGTAGGCGCGTATTGCTCTGACTGCCATGATAAACATCAATGGTGTGATCATCGGCAAACTTCGCCATGCCGGTGTAGACGCTAATGCGGTTGCGACCATAAAACTCTGTGCGCAACTTAACCTGCTTGGCGATAACGCGTTCTGCGTTTTTCAACACACCTTGAAATGAAAACCAACGCGGCTCGCCAATTTCGCGGAACATGGGATTGGTGTTGAACTGAATGATCTGTTTTACCGCGTGACGTAAGGCTTTAGAAGGAATCGTACCCCAATGCGTACAGTTACCACCCAGCATGCTTTTATCTTCAACGACCGCTACTTTCTTGCCTTTCTTGGCAGCGTTCATCGCCGCACCCTCACCCGCAGGGCCCGCGCCGATGATAACGACGTCGTAGTGATAATCCGCCATGCGTAATACTCCGTTATAGCTTCTGGTAATTAAGATTCTTGTAATTCTAGATTATTTTTACAATAGCGCAGGATTAGCGCTTAGTCGCATCGTAAAAATCGGCATTGTCTGACGCCTTTCCAGCTTCTTTACTTTCTTTCTCGCAACGATTTTTATCACCGCCACAGACATCACACGCGGTGTCCATACCGATGGCACTCATACCACCACAAGAGCCAGCAATTGGCTTGCGACCCATAATCACACCAATTGCCATAGCAGCAACGATGAACAGCATAACGCCAAAGGCGATGACGATTGTCGACATAATCAGTTTTCCTTAATGGTTTGCACCATTGGTTGGAGTTGATTGAAATTTCTGTTGAAAGCGAGAGGATGCCATTTCGGTAAATCCGTCCCCCTCTCGAATGATCATAAACACAGCAAGTTCATTAGCTTCCGCGAGCGCAATCGCTGCTTCAGGCCCAGCTACATTTAATGCGGTAGCCCACGCATCAGCCAAAGAGCATGAGTCATGAACCACAGTTACAGAAGCTAACGCATGACGAATCGGATAACCCGTCAACGGGTCAATTGTATGAGAATAGCGCACGCCGCCTTCTTCATAATAGTTGCGATAATCGCCAGAGGTGGCCACGGCATTGTCGCCAAGGCTAAGTATTAGTTCGGCCTGACGATCAGCTACGGTTGAGACTGGGCGTTCAACCGCAATCGACCAAGCGCCTTCAGGCTTGCTACCGCGAGTTCGCAACTCGCCACCGATTTCGACTAAATAATTGTTAACGCCATGCGATTCCAGCAAACGTCCGATTTCATCGACTCCCCAACCTTTAGCGACAGCTGAAAGGTCAATATATAAGGGCCGCAACATGCGAATTTGATTTTTATCTCTACTCAGTATGAGTGACTTCATACCGACTTGTTCCAATAGTTTCGCAATCTCTTCAGTAGAAGGAACGCCACGCTCATCGTCAGGACCAAAACCCCAGCGATTTACAAGCGGACCAACAGTGACATCCAAGCGCCCAACACTGTACCGGCTGACCTCATCAGCATCGCGCAGCACCGCCATAAGATCGGCGGAAACATCGATCCAAGCTTCTGGGTCAACATCCTTTCTTTGATTTAATAACGACAGCTCGGATGATTTATCGTAAGTGGACATCGAATGGTTTATCTCACGCAGGCGCGAATCTACCAAAGCTTGCAAAGCCTCTTCCGAAACGTCACCAGTATCAACCCAGCTAATGTGATATTGAGTGCCCATCGTAGGACCACTGATATGTAATATATCTGGGCTAAATAGGCGCGAACATGACGCCAACAGAAGAACGGAACTGATAGCCAAACAAAAACTCAAGCGACCAATCGCTTTTGAGCCAAAAGATATGCGCATAATCACCTCTAATCAGATGGCCTGCAGTATACCGAGTGTTGACCTGCCTTGCATGAAAGTCAGGCACTCAACCACGTAAAATCAACAGAAACAGTATTTTTCACGAACCAGCAGTCGTCATATTGAAAATATCGAGAAAATCCCAACGAAATATCTACTCAGTTATATTCCAAAAGCCTTATTTACCATAAAATGGTCGGCTTAGTGGAGAATACACATGCAACAAATGTTATCCGATGAAATGTTAGAGCTTATTTCACAGCGCTTTCGCTTGCTGGCAGACCCAATGCGTCTGAAGATACTGCATCACCTACAGTCCGGGGAAAAGTCAGTTACAGAGCTAGTCACCGTTACCGGTGCATCTCAACCCAACGTATCAAAGCATCTATCAACATTGCGAACTCATGGCTTGGTGCGTCGTCGTCAAGAAGGAAATATGGCGTTTTTTTCCATAGGCGCCCCATTCATTTTCGAGCTGTGCAACACGGTGTGCGACAGCATGAAGACTGAATTGGAACAAAAAAACGCTCTGCTAGCCGATAATAGTTAAACGAAGCGCCTCCAGACTTCGAGGCAGGCACTGAATTAGTCGGAACTCGGCGGCAACGTCCAAAGAGTTCGGCCATTATCAGCTGAACATTCAACCAAGCCGCGCTCGCGCCACGTCGTTAAAATCCCATTAAACTGAGCACGTTCCACGCGCACATCATCCACCGCATGAGCGCCTTCGTGCTGCCCTAGAAGCAAAACGCTCATTTTGGGCGTTAGCGAATTCTCAACCTGCGCTCGCAGACGCTCCTCACTGATGCCAAGGCGTAGTAAAGGTAAAATACCCAGCCACAGTTGGTCTTCTTGCACCTCTAGCGTTTGCCGCTGCAACGATAGATTGCCATTGCGATAAACATTCGCCTGTAACAACAAGTTAATTGTTTCTTTGCCTGGTGATTGAAAACTTTTCCTAGGTGTCGATACGGTTATCTTTGGCGCTGGTTTGAATGCAACAGGTATCGAAATTTCAGGAACTTTAGCTTCTCGCACCCACGTTCCGACATTAGTGCGCTGCCAACCTTGCAATGTCGAATTAACATGAACTGACAATTCATCGCGTAAATGCCAAACACGGAACGGTACTTCTTTCATAAGGATGGCGTGAAAGTCGGCCAATCGACGAGCATCTTCGGATTGTCGTGAGCCGTCGTGGGTATTCTTAATTAGCGCAACGACCGGTTTTTGCAATGAACGCGCATGAACCAATTCTCGATGCTGATAACTGATACCCGTTTGAGATATCTGACCGTACTCATTACCAAGAACAAACAGAAAAGCATCTGCTATTTCAATTTGCCGACGCACCAGAGCCCAATCGTATTCGACAATATCGTGCTGCCAAACCATGCCATTGGTTAGCATGCCCGCCGCGGCACAAACACGCTCGCATTCAAACCGCTCAGACGCAAGAGATGCTGAGCTGGCAATATAAACGAGAAAATGAGAGTCCTTCTTATTCATAGACGTCCGCGCTAACTCCGTAATAGTCATTCATTCTTATTTTGCGTTCACTATACCAGTGGTAATAGCCCGATAACATAGACGAAGCCGCTGACAGTAATACCCGCGCCCAATGTCGTTAAAGCAATAGCGTTTGCCGTCAGCTTCACATCAGCCTTCATCGCTCCAGCCATAACAAAGGCTGCCGCAGCAGTTGGGCTTGCGAACATTAGCACAATGATGGCTAATTCTTCGTGGCGAAATCCTAAACACCACGCAGCGACCCCAACAAGCGTAGGCAATACCAGGAGTTTAAGCCCAACAATATGCCAAGTTAATCGATTGGCCTGTTTGAGAGCACTGGCGCTCAATGAGGCGCCAATACCAATCAACGCCAATGGCAGAGTCATGGAAGCGAGTGCATTACCAGCACGAGCAACCATCGTTGGAATCTCTAATCCGCTAACACTAAAAGGTACTGCCAACACAATGGCAATAATGAGCGGGTTTTGAGCCATGGCAACCCACTGCTGTCGCCAATTGACCGCCTGCCCTTGCTGCGCTAACACCCAAACTGATAATAAATTATAAATGGGCGTTACCACCGCAAGGACGAGAGCCCCAAGAACCGCTCCGGCATCGCCATAGGCATTGATGCAAAGCGCCAAACCAACAATTCCTAAATTGCTACGAAACGAGGCTTGGACAAAAGCGCCATATTGCACCACGTTCACACCAACCAATGTCGCCCACCCGACCGCAGCAAAATAAGCAATTACAGCCGCCAAGGCGACAAATGCTGTTAACTCTAAGTGCTGCTCAAGCTGAATATCCGCCGTTGCGATCGCCATAAACATCAATACAGGCAAAGAGACCCTAAATACCAATTTGGACGAAGCTTCGACAAAAGCGCTATCGACAATTCCTCGGTACTTTAGCCAAATCCCGAGCACCACCAACAGAATGACAGGCATCGTGGTTTCGAGGGTGAAAAGCAGTGTTTGCCAATACATCAGTTATTGCATCCATTAAAGGCCGAATTTCAAAACCGCTGGATTATACGACTTGTATGTCACCGGATACCAACCCGAGCGCGCCTGCGGTAGAATGGGCCTCAAATTGATAGAAGTAGCCTTATTATGTCCCGCAAGAAGAAAACCCGCTCACTCAGCCGCGTTCATGGCATCAAAACCGGCAGCATTTCTAAGCTCCAACGCGCAGAAGGCACCGATCGCCAAACCGGTAAGCGGGTAAAAAACAAAGTTAAATCTGTTTTCGATAAGTTTTTGGACGAAAACCCTGAAGCTAAGAAAGAGCTTATTCGCGAACAAGCGATCAAGGCCAAAGCCAGCTCCGACGCTAAAAACAAAGCAGCAAACGAACTTAATGCAAAGATTCGTGCTGTACGTGAAAAGCAGGAAGCTCGTCAGGCCGCGCGCGCCGCTGCAGAAAAAGATGAACCAACTGATCTGCTCGATTTACTAGAGAAGAAAGATCTAGGTGACTTCTACTGATGCCCGTGTGGCAACACACTGGGCTCACGCTCGATTGCTACCCAAAAGTACCAGCGCACGTCAGCTTGCCTTGGGATGCAGCGGATGAGTATCTGCTTGAGCACTGCAATCAATCAGCATCGATAAGCACACTTCTGCTCAACGACCGCCATGGCGCTTTATCTTGCGCCCTACCTCATGCGGCCAGCTACAACGATAGCGCCAGTGGCAGAATTGCCACTCAGTGCAATAGAGCGCTCAACCATTCAGCCCGAGCCAACTTCGTTGACAGCCCAGTAATAGCTCAGCAGGTACTGATTAAGATTCCAAAAAACTGGGAGCAGCTTCTCGACCAACTGGCATTAATAACTGCGCTAGCACCAACAGCGACTGTGTATCTTGCAGGCATGGCTAAACATATCCCAGTATCTTGGTTGCAGTGGCTGGAACAGAACGCCAGTCGCTATGTGCAGTACAAAATTGTGCGTAAAGCGCGACTTATCGAGCTAACCCCTAGTGAGTCAATGCTAAACGGCAATGACCGTTTTAGAGGTTACAAAACCGAATCAGGGCTAAACCTCAGTGCACTGCCCGGCGTATTTGCGCGCCAGCAAATGGATATTGGTACGCGCGTAATGCTTGAGCATCTTCCTAGCGCGATGACCGGTACTGTTTGCGATCTTGGCTGCGGCAATGGCTTATTAGCTTTGAGTATCAAACAAAAACACCCAGAAACTCGCGTCATCGCGACCGATGACTCGCTACTGGCAGTTGAATCAGCCCGCAGAAATGCGGAAGTTAATGACTTAAGTATCGACGTGAGACACGGCAACATACTTCAAGCCGTTGAGGAATCTTTAGATTGGGTGGTCTGTAACCCGCCGTTTCATGACGGACACAAACAGTTGACCAACATAGCAGAAGCTATGTTTTTGCAGAGCCAGCAACAATTAAACCCCGGTGGCACATTACTAGTGATAGCCAATAGGCACTTACCCTATTTGGCCAAGCTTAAAAGCTTATTTGCGAGTGTTAATTCTTTATCGTCGGATAAACGCTTTGTCGTATATCAGTGTCGCAAACGCAGCTGACAACTCGACTGCACCGATAAACCGAGCCAATATTAAGTTCCATGTCGGCGAAATCCCTGTTCTGGTAACGAAACCATTGCCATATGAGCTGATATCCAGTGATACCCATTCGCACCAATATGAGTAAAGCGTGCACACACAGCAACCTGCGTTGCCGATACTCGGCGTATAGAATGAATCTGGCATTCGCCAGTTACGACTTGCCGCCCTTGCGGGGTTAGCAAACTTAACTCAATTGAAAATACCTTAAATCGCCCACACTCATCCCTAAGGCCTCGTGTTGTTTGAGGATCTAACACACATTCAAATCCCAATGGCGTTAACTCATCAACATCGACCTTAAAAGCACTTTCCGGCATCTGGATATCAATAAACTTAATGTTCGTGTTCATCGCATTTATTACACACCAATAGTTGTACAGTTATTAAACAATAGCGAAGCTTATTAAAAATGCAAAGTCAACGGCGATTTACAAGCATATATCAGCAATATTTTTCCATATGTGACCTATTTTGCATTTTAAGACCTCTATATTCAGCAACTACAAAAAGATATGGAGGCCACCTTAGCCAGAACCATAAATACCTCTCCCCCTATATTGATTTGATATACATCACTATATGAAATGACTACCATAGCGGCACTTTGACTCTCCTTTTGGTGCCCTTTTATGTTCAGCTCTTCAAGCGCCGTGGCGCGTTCTGCGATATGCGCAGCCATCGCCAGCATCAATGAAGTACACGTTATTTTTTGGGGCGAGCATAACAATATCGATATCACCCCTTTTCAAAAACTGGTACGTAAGACTCTAAGTTTTTTATCCGGTGAGTTAAAATCCGAATCCAACTTGCAGCGGTTTTATGTCGAGTTTCAAGATTGGCGCGAGACATTAGAAGAAGATGACAGTCTTGCATGGCGTATAACCGAATTATGTTTTGCCAGTTTAAGCAGTGCCGTCGACTGCTTATTTGATCCGGAATGCGATGACCTTTCCCTTATCGAAAATACCCTATTCGGCTTATATGAAGAAATGGATGAATTAGGCGCCGATAGTGAGCCATTAAAAGAATACTGGTCTGCACTTAAAGACGAATGGCAAGAACAACTTAACGGCAAAACCCAACGTCCACTGCCGCAATTATTTTTCCGCACCTTAAATGAAAACGATGCCAGCCTATTTGGATTAGAACGCTAATCTCACACTCAACAAGCTGACCCAGATCAATGAGCAAAGTATAAAGCCGCCTAAAATTGGCGGCTTTTTGCTTCATGTGATCATTATGACCCCCGAACTCCTATCGCCAGCCGGTACGCTTAACAATCTCAAATACGCACTCGCCTACGGCGCAGATGCCATCTACGCTGGGCAACCACGCTACAGCCTGCGTGTACGCAATAACGATTTTACGCTAGACAATCTTGCGACAGGTATCGACTACGCGCACGCTCGCGGTAAAAAACTGTACGTTGCCAGCAACATCGCTCCGCATAACAGCAAGGTCGCAACCTACATGCGCGACATACAACCCGTGATTGAAATGAAGCCAGACGCACTCATCATGTCCGATCCCGGTTTAATTATGATGGTGAAAGATCGGTGGCCAGATACTGAGATTCATCTATCGGTACAAGCAAACGTCGTCAATTACGCAACGGTTGAGTTTTGGCGTCGCCAAGGCATAAGCCGCATAATCTTATCGCGCGAGTTATCACTGGATGAGATCGCTGACATTCGTGAACATAGCCCCGAAATGGAATTGGAGGTCTTTGTTCATGGTGCACTTTGCATTGCTTATTCTGGTCGCTGCCTGCTGTCTGGCTATATGAATCATCGCGATCCAAACCAAGGTACATGCACCAACGCTTGCCGCTGGCAGTACCAAGCCCATGACGCGCAAGAAACCGATACTGGTAACATCATACCTACCGGTGTGAACGAGTTTGATCCAACGCTAGGCATTGGCAAGCCGACGGATCGCATTATGTTATTACAAGAACCTAATCGCCCGAATGACTACATGCCTGCCTTTGAAGATGAGCACGGCACCTACATTATGAATTCGAAAGATTTACGCGCGATTCAGCACATTCAAAAACTGGTTGAACTCGGCGTACATTCATTAAAAATCGAAGGCCGCACCAAGTCACACTACTACGTTGCACGAACAGCCCAGGCTTATCGCCAAGCAATTGATGATGCGGTAGCCGGACGTGGCTTTGATAACAACTTAATGGATACCCTCGAAAACATGTCCAATCGTGGTTATACCGAGGGCTTCTTTCGGCGCCACGTACACGACGAACACCAAAATTACGAGCGTGGATCATCTATGTCGACGGGGCAGCAATTTGTCGGAGAGGTAATAGATGAAAGCGCTGACGAACTAATCGTAGAAGTAAAAAACCGTTTCGAAGTGGGCGACAGCATGGAGTTAATGACCACCGTTGGAAACATCTGTTTTACCTTAACAGCGATTTCATCAATGAATGGTCAGTTAAGAACAGACGCCCCTGGGTCTGGCTTTACTGTTCGCATCCCGAAACCGAAATCTGCGTTTAACGACAACTCGTTTCCACTTCCACGTGCCTTACTCATTCGCAACTTGCCGCAGCACGAAGGATAACTCTAGTCAGCCCCCGATCAAGGGGGCTCACCTTGTATATCAAAGAGCCTTATCGTGCCTAACCCTTTGGAGAGCCATGGCCTGCGTGTTAGTATCCGCCGCGCTCGAGATAACGACGACAGCCTAGCAGCGGACACCATTATCCAAGCATTCAATGACGGCTTAGCACGCAGACGTGCTGACGGTCGCTACACCACTTTATTGGATAAGCATCGCTACCCTCATGACACAGATGAACTTGCTGCACATTGACGACGACATCATCATCATCAACAAACAATCTGGTTTATTGAGTGTTCCCGGTCGATACATTAAAGATTCAGCGGTATCACGCTTAGCCGAGCGTTATGGCGATATCTTCGTGATTCACCGTCTAGATCAAGATACATCGGGCATACTTGTCTTTGCTCGCAACAAGGCAGCACTGACCGGTGTGCAGCAGCAGTTCGAAAAACAAACAACCCGCAAAGTCTATGAGGCCGTCGTGCTCGGTCGCGTTAAAGGCAATATGGGCTGTATCAATATGCCGATCATAGTTGATTGGCCGAACCGTCCATTACAGATGATCAGTCATTCCGACGGTCGCTATGCGCTCACACGCTGGAATAAAATGGCCGAAGAAGATGGTAATACACGTATTGAGTTGCACCCAAAAACAGGGCGATCTCATCAACTACGTTTACACATGCAGCAAATAGGTCATCCGATCGTTGGCGACACTCTGTACGCCGGTGCTGGAGCTGAGCTGGAGCCTAGATTGAAATTACATGCCCGCGAACTGGATTTTCGCCACCCAGTGAGTGGCGAGTTGTTTGAAATTGTTTGCCAGCCTGACTTCTAAACGTGCACCTTGCATCGTTAGAATTTAAAACGACGTATCAGCAACAGCAACACCATCACGAAAATCAACAACCCCAACCCCACTAGGGTTGCGGCTATGCCGCCAAACAAGATGGGGGCCTTCATCATGGTGCTCATCAAAGATTCTTGATAATAGAAAAACCACTGATGATTGTCCGGAAAGATCCACACATGCAGCTGATAAAACACAGCGGTTGGCCCAGCAATCAAAACGACCGCGCCAACAACGCTCAACAAGCCAACAAAGATACCAAGCTGTACCTTCCAGCGCGGACGCACTTTATGGATGCGCAGGATAATTAAGCCAGCCAATAATATAAGCAGTGCTATCGCTCCAGCGAGATCAAGCTTATCGATGAGATTAGCAACATCTTGCAAATGTATGATTTCGCTGTCGTGTAATAAGTCCTTGGTTTTACCAAATTTATCCGTGAACTGAATGTCTGCCAGCCCTTTACCGCCAGCATGCACCGCATCTGAAATTTGATTAAACAAGTACACACGGTCTGCTTTGCTCAGGTCGCTTAGCCCATGAATATACTTATTTCGAGGTCCATAATGATCTATGTGCTCGCCGATGTCGTATACGTCATACCATATGTCGTAGCTGTAATGCAGACGCTCATGGACATGCCAACTGGCCATCAAACTAACAAGTAATAAACTCAAGAGCACCACAAACCAAAGAGGCTGTCGCCAGCTCACGCTGAAGCACCTTCAACTTCAAGCCAGAATGCAGAAATACACTTAGCAATCGCCGGAGCAGTAATTGCGTCGAGGTGAAAGTGATGATGCCCAGAGCATTCAACAAACCGGCAATCATCAATGACACCCAAGCGATCTTTAAACATAGCTTCCGGTATTAAACCGTCCGCGGCACGAATAGCCATAACAGGTGCTTTAATCGCAGCCAAAGTTGCTCTCACTTGCGACTCAGTTAAGCGCAGACGAGAAGCAAGGCGTAAACGTGGATCAGTAGACCACTCCAACTCACCCGGCTCACCACCAACTGCTGGCTGTAAATTGCGCTCAACCACAGGACCAATGCATTCGCCAGTCAACACGCTAGAGCCGCGTAAACGAGCACTCAGAGCTTGATCAAAATCCGCAAACTTTCGGGATGGACGCATTGACTGTTGCTGTGCGAGTACACCCTCGCGCAACTGAATTGCCAAGCGATCTTCAGGCGTTGTGAGCGGGCCGGCGGCATCTAGCATAACGACAGACTTCACTAGTTCAGGAAAAGCCGCACTAAGAAACATGGCAGTAGCACTACCCATTGAATGGCTTAACAAGTGGATTGGCTGGTCGAATTGCTGACATACCTGCCACAGAACATCGGTATAACCCCAGATAGAATAGTCAGCATCAGTACCCTTCCATGGTGATTTACCATGTCCAGGAAGATCTAGTGCAATGATTCGGTGATGTGAAAGCAAAGGGGCTAGAGCTGAAAAACTGGCGGCATTATCCAGCCAGCCATGCAATGCAACGACAGGAACCCCTGCATGTTGCGAATGCCAATCTAAGCCATGTAATCCCGACATCTGATCAGAAAACAACTGACTCATCCGAGCATCTCGCACAGTAGCTGATGAATTTGCTCAGCAGTATCTTCGGGATGTTCAAATGGAAACATATGACCTCCTGGCAACCAGCGTACCTTCATATTGAGTCGGCTTTGCATATGCGCGCCATTCACGCGTCGAAAGATATCACTGTCTCGTCCCCCAATAACAGCACCAGGAACCACTAGATCATGTATGGGTCGAAGCGTGTGTGGAATAGATCGCCAGATACGGGCCTCAATCTCTGGGTTAAAACGCAACCTGAGACCGCCTTCAAATGGCTCCGTACCGGCTTTCACGTAGTCAACAAGGCAACGTTCATCAAAACGTTTCATCAGCGTCTTGCCACGAAAATAATCCATTGCCTCATTGAAGCTGGCCCATTCCGTGCGGCGCTCCTCTGTTCGGCGAATAGGCATAAAGCGTTCTATCAATCCAAACCGCTTAGCAAACTGCAACCCCCTAGCCTGCACTGTGGTTAACAACGGCGAATCCAACATGACGAAGGCTTTAACCAAATCAGGGCGTTTAAACGCCACCATCATACTAAGAACACCGCCCAATGAATGGCCCACGGCAATCACTGGTTGTTGATAGTTTGTTTCAAAATAATGGATCAATTCACGCTCTAGATGAGGCCAATTATCCGTAACAGGGAATAAAGGATTATGCCCAAACTTGTCAGTGTGCCTAACATCGTAGTGCGGCGCTAAAAAGCCTGCAATCGTGTCGTAGCTACCACCGGGAAAGCCATTGGCATGGGATAGGTGAAGGATGTCTTTCATATATACTTATGAGTGATTACTGCAAAGCTACTGAGCCGTTAACCTAGCGTCTGAACCGATTAACGACAAGGTGTATTTATACCTAAAATCAGTTACTTAAAGTCATATTGTGAAGCAGAGCAAGAATTACTGGGCTTACTCTATACACCCAGGATCCCAGACCGCAACAACCCGCATACAGCCGGCAGCAAAGACATCACCCTCAAGCACCCAACACTCCCCTGTAGACCAAGGCTGGTCGACTACTTGACCATCAACCAGCAAAGACGCAACCCGACCAACCAAAGGGAGATGGGACACAATAATCACATCACCAGTGAGTTTGGTTAATGTATCAACCGTCAACTGCGCCAATGCATCAGGAGTCAGTAAATCTTGCAGCAAGGGCTCTGGTAATCCTAATTTATCGCAGATATGCATAGCGGTTTGCCGTGCTCGACGGTATGGACTCGACAAAACCTGAGCTGTCTTAAAGCTATGAGAATAAAGCCACTGTCCAGCTGCGCTAGCCTGATCATGCCCCTGCGGCTGAAGTGCACGCTCAGCATCCAAATCGCCACCAGGAACGGCGGCGCCGTGTCTTACGACAACTAAACGCATAACTTAATCCGCGTCAGGCCAATCTTGAAAAGGATAAGGCTTATCGTCGCTCGCACCTGACAAGTAATGAACGACCTGTGCTAAATACTTACCCAAGGAACTACCGAAATCTCGCAGCGCGTGATTTGGTTCACCACTAACGAGCTGAAACACCCACTGGGCAATCGTCAATAGCAGTAACACTAAATCCAGTACGCGATACACCACAAAGAAACCAACCAGATACAGCGTCTTTAACCAAAAGGCATCTGACGCCACGCTATTTTTCAATTCGCTCATGTTTTACTCTTTTCAAATTTCATGTTTAGGCAATGCAAACTCAACATCTGATGCGTAATCACCGGTCATTAAGCCTTGGGCAACATCCTTAGGCTGCGCGCCGTTAAACAAGATCTCGTAAGCGCCCATAACCAGAGGCATATAGATATCAAGTTCAATAGCTCGCGCTCGTACATACTTTAAAGTATTTACGCCCTCTGCAACCTCACCCAGCTCTTTTATCGCATCTTCGAGTGTCTTACCTTGACCTATCGCATATCCAACACGGTAATTACGGCTGAGCGGCGACATACAGGTCACTACAAGATCGCCTACACCAGCCAGACCTAAGAAGGTTAAAGGGTTAGCCCCAAGAGCCACCGCAAAACGACTCATTTCGGCTAGAGAGCGAGTAATAATCATACTCTTAGTATTTTCACCCATGCCGAGCGCTGCGACGAAACCGGACACAATGGCGTAAATATTCTTTAACGCACCACCCAACTCAACACCATAGAGGTCGTTTGACGCGTAAACTCGGAAGTAACTACAGCTAAGAGCATCCTGAACATTACGTCTCAATTCACTGTTTTCACTAGCAATTACTGTTGCAGCCAACTCTCTTTTGCCAATTTCTTTGGCGAGGTTGGGGCCGCTTAGCACGCCGACGGGGTTATGTGGGCAAATTTCCGCCAACACCTGACTCATCAGTAAAAAGCCATCATGCTCGATGCCTTTCGTTGTACTAATCAGAGCCTGCTCAGGTTTAAGCTCGGCTGCAAACGCAGTGACGACTTGGCGTACCGAATGACTCGGCACAGACACAAAAATAACATCGGCATCTTTCACCGCTGCGATTAAATCCGTGGTCGCTTTCAATTCAGGGTTGAGTGCAACTCCCGGCAGATAATCAGAATTGGTATGGCTTGTATTGATGGCATTGGCAACAACTTCGTTGCGCATCCATTGCACTGTTTGAATTTGATTGTCTGCCAAGATATTGGCCACAACCGTACCAAAGCTACCGCCGCCTATCACCGCTGCGCGCTGGATATCCACATAACCCCCTATGAAAAACGCCGAATCTATCGGCGATAAAAGAACTTCAACCTAACTCGGCATTAGCTATGACTGCGATCTGATTCTAATGAATCGACCAACTCTTTGAATGTGTTTTTGTTTTTCTCGTTTAGACTCATCAGTACGCGATGTGCCGCTATGACTTGCTCGCGCGCCTCATCTTCACAAACAGAATCTGCCACCCACTCCTGAAAACTTGCCTCGTCTTTAAAAGGCTCATCAACTATGTGAAAAACCTGATCAAAACCCATACTGAGCAATATCCGAGTAATGCCGGGATTTGGGCTGGAAATAGTCGGGACGATGCCAAAACGGTCACGGCATAATATAGAAATCTTAGCGATTTGCCCCAAAGTCGTACTGTCGACACCATCCGCAGCTGACAGATCAACGATGACATTGTCGAAATCAGGACGCGCAAGAATGTCATCCAAATAGCGCTCTAATGTGGAGCATAGATTCAGACGCACATCACCCAGTAAGCGGATAATGTGCATGCGTTGGTAAAAAGCGACTTGTACCCTACCTGATGTCATAACTTGCCTCGGCTTATACTCGCCATCGCAATATCATCGGGGACCTCTAGATCCTCGTTGAGACCGAGCAAGTTGCTCAGCTGCTCAAGACCGCCTTTACTTGCCGACGTGAGTCGCAACAAAGAAGCCTCCTTATCATTCAAGGACGATTCCTTCATGATTTCCAGTATTCCGTCAGAAAAGAGCAAAAGATTAAAGTTTTCCGGCAACACCATCTCATAGTCTAGATATTCTGCCTCGGGGAAAAGCCCAACAGGCATGCCCCGTCCTTCCAGATATCGACTGCCTTCATCCGTCACGAGAACCGGCATCGGAAAATGCCCGCCAACACTGTAACGCAAAGAGTTGGTTCGAGTGCACAGCACGCCGTAGAACATGGTTAAGTGCTTTTCTAACTCGGACGCCAGTAGTTCGCTATTAATGCGATCAAGCACCTGCGATGGATGCAACAAATCGCTACTAGAACCGCGATGGAAGTTACGACGCAAGCGATAGGTTAGATTTTTAAGCAGAACCGTGACGAAGGCCGATGACGCTCCGTGCCCTGATACATCGGCGATGTAAAATACGATGCGATCTTCATCAAGCTCGAAGTAATCAAGGAAATCACCGCTCAACAGTAATGACGGTATGATGCGATGTTCGCAATGCAAGCCAGCGAAATCGAGAGGATCCGGCAGCATGCGCAGCTGGGCTTGCCGCCCCGCAAGCTGATCGGCTCTAAGCTCTTCCAAGCCGAACCTCAACTCACGATTATTTTTTTCAAGATGATCGCGGTAGGCACTATTTTCAGCCTCTAACTGGCTGCGCTCCAATGCTTTACGCACCGAATGCTGCAATACCTCCAGATCCATGATGGGCTTAACAAGGTAGTCCTCCGCGCCTAAACGCAAGGCACGGACAACATCATCCATAACGCCTGCACCAGAGACGACAATCACTGGTAAATCAGGTTGTTTGGACTTGATTCGCTCTAACAACTCAATACCGTTCATTCCCGGCATTTTCAGATCACAGATTACCGCATCGACGGTTTGATGGCTCAACAGTTCCCATGCATCAGCGGCACTGGCCGCACTCAGCATGTCGTAGTCGCAATCGTCTAAGTACGCAAAAATACTATCGCGAACCGTTGAATCATCGTCAATGACCAGCACTTTTGCGGCCATTCGTGTCTCCCAACACCTACACAATGGGCGAACACTAACGCCATCTGCTCGGCCTTGCAATGCTTTAGCAACCTTTGTCGTAACTGCTACAAATGGCTGTGTTTTTGGCACGAAGGATGCTGCAATTTCGTAAGTATGATTTTACGTCGGTTTTTCGACATCCTATCAGGAGCTATTGCATGAGCTATAACGCCCGCCAATATCAAGAAAAACGTCATTTCATTCGCATGCAAATCGACGCACCTGCCAGTCTGCGCTTGAGCAATGGAGAAGAAATCGATCTAACCTGCTTAGATTTAAGTAGCTGCGGCGTGCAACTGCAGAGCGATAAGCCGCTTCCATTGGGTGCTTCAGCTGAACTCAGCCTAAGCAGTTGTGGTGGCCCTGTTGCTCCCCTGTCGGCAAAAATCAAACTTTGCAGACACGAGTCCATCTCTGATGGCGAATACCGCACAGGCGCAGTTATAGAAAGCTTCTTGTAGTGTTCGCAATTAGAGCCATTACCCAACTGTTACCGTAAGTATCATTGGGTAATGGCTTTGTAAGCTAATAATCAGCGCAAAAACAAAAAAACCGGCAATCGCCGGTTTTTACACGCTAGATTTTCACTAACAGAAAAGCTTATTTGAAATAAGCATTGTCCGCTTTCGTATGATCGGTGACATCACGTACCGCAGTGATCTCTGGGATCTTAGCAATCAAACTCGCCTCAACACCATCCTTGAGCGTCATATCGACCGCACTGCAGCCCTGACAACCACCGCCAAACTTCAAAACCGCAACACCATCTTCAGTAATCTCAACCAAGCTGACATCACCACCGTGAGCTGCCAAGCCTGGATTAATTTCGGTATACAACAAATAATTGATGCGTTCTTCGACTGGACTATCCGCGTTCACTTTCGGCATCTTGGCGTTTGGCGCCTTAATGGTTAGCTGACCACCCATGCGATCTTTAGCAAAATCAATCAACGACTCTTCCAAATAAGGAATGCTCATCGCTTCAACGTACACGAGCAGCTTAGCCATTTCTTGAATGACATCGTTGGCACTAACCTCTTCAGGTCGGCAATAGGCTAGGCAAGTTTCTGCGTAGCGAGTCCCCGGCTGGGTGATGAAAATACGAACAGCCATCCCCGGTACGCTCTGTTTGTCGAGCAGCGATGCCAAGTACTCTTCGGCATCCGGAGTAATGGTTACGTAAGTTGTCATGTGGTGCCCCTCTAAATAATGCCTGCATTGTACCTGATTCGACGCCTTCTACGAAATACCCTAGCAAAACAGTTGGGTAAGACAACCTGTTCTGGCTCTGCTACAATTCGACACCTTTTTTACGCCGTTTAAATATCGAAACGTTACCATGAGTCAGTTTAAGCCTATGTCAGCCAATGTCACTGAACTACGCCAAGCCCGAATCGCGCAATTGAAACGCAACATGCTGGAGCGCATCCATATTCTTGATGGCGG
>NZ_JAWUWR010000050.1:0-34564 GCF_034111725.1 Thalassolituus sp.
GTTAAGGCGCGCACAAGAGCAACACCCCCACCCGCAACAACGCCTTCTTCAACCGCTGCGCGAGTCGCATTCAATGCATCGTCAACACGATCTTTTTTCTCTTTCATTTCGACTTCAGAACCGGCACCCACTTTGATAACGGCAACGCCGCCAGCAAGCTTAGCCACACGCTCTTGCAGTTTTTCTTTGTCGTAATCAGACGTCGATGCTTCCATCTCGGCACGGATTTGTTCAACACGACCTTTAACGTCTTGCTCAGTACCAGCACCGTCAACAATGACTGTATTTTCTTTACTGATAACCACTTTCTTGGCAGTACCTAGCATATCGATAGTAGTCGTTTCTAAAGACATACCCACTTCTTCAGAAATAACCTGACCGCGTGTTAGTACCGCGATGTCTTGCAACATAGCTTTACGACGATCGCCAAAACCAGGTGCTTTAACCGCGGCTACTTTGAACGTGCCACGTAGGTTGTTAACAACCAAGGTTGCCAAGGCTTGACCTTCAACATCTTCTGCAACGATCAATAGAGGACGACCTGACTTAGCAACGGCCTCCAATACTGGAATCAGTTCTTGTAGGTTATCAATCTTTTTATCAACCAATAGAATTACTGGGTTTTCTAACTCAGCAACCATTTTTTCTTGGTTGTTAATAAAGTACGGAGACAAGAAACCACGGTCGAACTGCATGCCTTCAACCACTTCTAGCTCGTCGTTTAAGCCTTTACCTTCTTCAACCGTGATAACGCCTTCAGTGCCTACTTTAGCCATCGCTTCAGCAATCATCTGACCCACGGTTTCATCTGAGTTAGCAGAGATAGTACCTACTTGAGCAATCGCTTTTGAATCAGTACAAGGCTGAGCTTGTGCTTTCAATGCTTCCACAACCGCAGCAGTCGCTTTATCAATACCGCGCTTCAAATCCATTGGGTTCATGCCCGCTGCAACTGACTTCAAGCCTTCGTTAACAATGGCTTGAGCTAATACAGTTGCAGTAGTGGTACCGTCACCGGCTTGATCGTTTGCTTGGGAAGCAACTTCCTTCACCATTTGTGCGCCCATGTTTTCGAACTTATCTTCAAGTTCGATTTCACGCGCAACCGACACACCGTCTTTAGTGATGGTTGGTGAACCAAATGACTTGTCTAAAACAACGTTACGACCTTTAGGGCCCAAAGTTACTTTTACTGCGTTAGCAAGAATGTTTACGCCGTTCAGCATTGCTGAGCGCGCTTCATTACCGAATTTTACTTCTTTAGCTGCCATGAAAAATGTTCCTTCAAAATTAAGTTAGATGAATGAATCAAAGCTGATGAAAATTACGCTTCGATTACGCCGTAGATGTCGCTCTCGTTAAGAATCAACAATTCTTCACCACCAATTTTGATAGTGTTAGAACCTGAGTACTTACCGAAGACAACGGTGTCACCCACTTTCACAGCGAGTGCTTGAACATCGCCGTTCGTCAAAACGCGGCCAGTACCGACAGCAACCACTTCACCCTGATTAGGCTTTTCAGCCGCAGCACCTGGCAACAGGATACCGCCAGCAGTAGTTTGCTCTTCTTCCTTGCGACGAACCACGACGCGATCGTGTAAAGGACGGATTTTCATTTGAAGGTCTCTCCAATGTAAAAGCATGTTTTTGCTGATGATAGAAGCAAGTATCAAAGGGGTAATTCCGACATTGAGCCTTGCTTCAAACTGTGTGATGTCTTTATTGGGGTGCAGAATCTGATTTCAACACCCTAGGCGTAAAAAAATTGCTTTATTTAGTCTTCGCGGCGGTACTCGCCATCAATAATGTCGTGACCACCTTGATCGCGGTGAACACGAGGATCAGCAGGATTGATCGGGCGCTCAAATGGACTGCCGCCATTCATGCTGCCCATGGCCATGGTAGGCTTAAAACGTTTCAACACGGAACCAGCAAGACGACCACGCAATGTCGGCACCAACAACATAAAGCCGCAAGCATCAGTAATCAAACCAGGGGTCAGCAGCAAGGCTCCAGCCAAGGCTAATAAAAATCCTTCGGCTAACTCTTTTGCCGGCAAGCCTCCGTCCTGCAATTTTTGACTAGCTCGCATCAGGGTAGATAGCCCTTGCACGCGCAGAATACTGACGCCAATCGTCGCCGTCAGCAGAATAAGTGCGAAGGTCCATAAAATGCCAATATAACTGCCAACCTTGATTAACACGGCTAGCTCGGCAAGAGGAACGATAATAAATATAAAGAGAAGTGGCACAAGGCCTCCTAATTAACTCAATGGAGTCACGGGTCGCCGATGAAAAGGGGACGCCAATGTAAGTCTTTATTTGGGGGCAAATTATGGCAATACAAGGCGCATTGACTTCCACGGCCAAAAACATACATATTCGGCCATGAAAAACACAAATAAGGTAGTTTTAGGCCAACGCAAAAGCAGTTTGTCCCTCGATGACCTGTTCAAAAAGCGCACAGAACGGGATAGTTCATATTAAGACTTATTAAGCCAAACAGAACAAAACGGCTTAAACTATTTCAGCCCAGTCCCTACTCCAAATTTGTAAGGCTGATGTTGTTTGTTTATTGAGGATTTCCCCATGTCTATTGAACACTTCGATGTATTGATCATAGGTGCAGGTTTGTCTGGTATTGGTACCGCTTGCCACCTTAGTCAAAAGTGTCCGAATAAAACTTACGCAATATTAGAAGGCCGCGATGCCATCGGCGGCACTTGGGATTTATTCCGCTATCCTGGTATCCGCTCTGATTCTGATATGTTCACCTTGGGCTATAACTTTAAGCCTTGGACCTCGAGCAAGGGTATTGCCGCCGGAGGCGATATCTGCATCTACATTCGTGAAGCCGCTGAAGAAAACTACGTGACGTCCCATGTACGTTATAGCCATTCCGTTAAAAAGGTAAACTGGGACAGCAACACCGCACGTTGGATCGTCGATGTTGAACTATCCAATACCGGTGAATGCCGTCAATACAGTGCAGGTTTCGTCGTTAGCTGTACTGGTTATTATGATTATGAAAAAGGATTTACACCTGAATTCGCCGGACGCGACGACTTTAAAGGCCAAGTTATTCATCCACAACATTGGCCAGAAAATCTAGACTACGCTGGCAAAAAAGTGGTCGTCATTGGTAGCGGTGCAACCGCTGTTACATTGATCCCATCAATGGCGCGCGCTGTAGAAAAAATCACTATGCTGCAACGCTCACCTAGCTATATTTTGCCAGTACCTGCAGAAGATAATTTTGCTGTCAGCTTGCGCAAATACCTGCCAGAAACTTGGGTATATAGCATTATTCGCAGCCGCAACGTATTGCTTTCAATGGCTTTCTTTAATTATTGCAAGCGCTTCCCTGAGCGTGCACGAAAATTCATCTATGGCTTCAATAAAAAAATGTTGCCTGAAGATTTCGACATGAGCCATTTCACCCCAAAATATGCTCCTTGGGATCAGCGTTTATGTGCCGTACCTGGCGGAGATTTGTATAAATCTATTAGCAAAGGTAAAGCCGATGTCGTCACAGATAGCATTGACCGTTTTACCGAGAATGGGATTTTACTGAAATCTGGCAAAGAATTAACAGCCGATATTATTATCACCGCGACGGGTTTGAACGTAAAAATGTTTGGCGGTATTAAGTTAACCCTCGATAACAAAGATTTTAACTTCACCGATAAAATGAGCTATCGCGGCGTGCTGTTCGAAGGCATCCCTAATATGGCCATGGTATTTGGCTACACCAACTCGTCATGGACATTAAAATCCGATCTGATTGGTGATTGGGTTTGTCGTTTGCTCAAGCACATGGATAAAACCGGTAAAAAACAGGTTATTCCTGTGAATACTGATAGCACGATTGGACGGTTATCATTTATCGACATGAGTTCGGGTTATATTGCCCGTGTTAAAGATCAATTACCGCAACAAGGAACCAAAGGCCCGTGGAAGTTAAACCAAAACTTCTTTAAAGACTTTGCTTCGCTTAAGTTAAGCCGCCTGAATGCAAAAGAACTGCAATACTCTAACCCGCAAGAAAACAAAGTGGACTGCAAGACCGAGGCTCAAACCGCTTGATACTCTAAACCCTACTTGCACCACAAAAGCACTCACCATTGAGCGCTTTTTTTATTACCTGCGATAAAACTTGTTGACCCTAAAGATATTGCTAAAGAAAAAGCCGATGAAGAACGCACTGCTATGCAAGCGGAAATTGAAGCGGGTGTTGCTGACTTAGCTGCTGACATCAAAATGAATTAAGCATCACAAGCAAGACCGCTAGAAACGAAAAAGCCCGGTACCAAAATACTGGGCTTTGTTTCATCATCCACTAGAATCAGGGAAATCCTAGCAGACTCAGAACCTTCGAGATCAATAGAACGACGAACCTGCTGCCGCTTTCTCAATCACATTGGCAGGTAAGCGATAACGTTCGCCAACGGCATCCGCTAACTCATTCGCTTCGGCAATAAAGCGATCCATGCCAATGATTGTTTCTACGTATGAAATCGTACCGCCAGTATGAGGGGCAAACCCCCAACCAAAAATAGACCCGATATCAACTTCATGGGCACGAGTAATCACACCCTCAGAGACACAACGCAAGGTTTCTACCGCTTGAACATGCAGTAAACGCTTTACCACATAATCCGCATCAGGCTGTGTAACGGCCAGAGGGAAGCGCACCGCTAAACCGCTCCACAGCATTTTTTTCGCTGTTTTATCATTGGTAGCCGGATAATCATAAAAGCCTTTACCTGTCCGTTTACCAATACGGTCAGCCTCTTCGACCATATATTTAACGACTTCATCGGCAGGATGAGCAACATAAGCATCGCCCAAATCTTTGCGCGTTTGAGTACCAATGCGGTTCATTAACTCTAAAGTGACTTCGTCGCTTAGCGCTAATGGGCCAACCGGCATACCGGCTTTTTTACCCGCATTTTCAATCAATGCTGGGGCCACACCCTCTTTCAATAACGCCATGCCTTCCATCACATAGGTACTCAAGACACGCGAGGGGTAAAAGCCACGACTGTCGTTCACAACGATTGGGGTTTTACGCAATTGCTGCACGTAATCCAATGCCCAAGCTAAAGTATGCTGCGATGTTTGTTCGCCCATAATAATTTCGACAAGCGGCATTTTATCCACCGGCGAGAAGAAATGTAGGCCAATAAATTGCTCTGGTCGCTGACTCACTTGCGCTAAACCAGTAATCGGCAAAGTCGAAGTATTTGAGGCGAAAATGGCATCGCTACCAATTACGGCTTCGGCCTTAGCTGTGACATCGGCTTTAATCGTACGATCTTCAAACACCGCTTCAATCAGTAGGTCGCAACCGGCAAGATCATTAAAATCCGTTGTTGCGAGAATTCGGCCTAATTGTGCATCAGCCTTTTCTTGGGTCATTTTGCCGCGTGTTACACGCTTCTTTAAAATGCCTTCAGAATAGGCTTTACCGCGATCAGCTGCTTCTTGCTTAGTATCAAGCAATACCACATCCATACCACTCAGCGTTGATGAGTAAGCGATACCAGCGCCCATCATGCCAGAACCTAGAATCCCGACTTTCTTAAACTGCTTTTTCTCAACGTCTTTTGGACGATTTTTCAGTTTATTCGCGTCTTGTAATGCGACAAAGAAAGTACGAATCATAGCTTTCGCCTGATCGCTTAATAGCAATTCGGTGAAGTATTTCGCTTCAATTTCTAAAGCGGCATCAATCGGCAATTGGCAACCTTCAAATAAGGTTTGCAGAATCGCCTGTGGCGCAAGGTAATTACCTTGAGTCTTTTTGCGCAACATTGCCTCCGCACCCATAAATGCCTGTGCGGCTTTAGCCGATTGCACTTCACCACCGGGTAAGCGAAATTTTTTATCATCCCAAGGCTGTATAGCTTTAGGGTTATTTAGTGCCCATTCTTTCGCTGCACTGATCAGCTGATCTGCAGGAACAACGGCATGAATCAAACCGGCAGCTAAGGCTTCAGCAGGCTTAGCTTGCGTGGCTTGTAACAACCACGGCATCGCTGCTTGAATACCTAATAAACGCGCCAAGCGCTGTGTACCACCGCCACCCGGCAGTAAACCCAAATTCACTTCAGGAAAACCGAAACGAGCTTTACTGTTATCTGCTGCGATGCGCTGATGGCACGCTAGAGCGATCTCCATACCACCGCCTAACGCTGTACCATTTAAAGCAGCAACAACCGGCTTACCGGCAGTTTCCATGCGGCGCATTAACACATGCAATTTACGGATAAAGCCCATAATCGTAGCTGGATCTTGTGGCATAGTTTGAATTTCATGCAGGTTAGCCCCAACAATAAAATCGCTCTTGCCAGATGTCAGAACAATGCCTTTTACCGCATCGTTAACCAACAAGCTTTCCAGCACTTCAGCAAAGGCAGCCACTGCCGCTTGCGCCAATGAATTCACCGGCGCGCTTTGATCATTCCATGTTAAAACCACGATACCTTGATCGTCGATCTCATGAGTAAACATTGTATTCGCCATCCCGTTTCTCCCGTCGATGGTTTGCAGTCGTTAGCAAAGAATTAAACGCGTTCAATAATCGTTGCTGTACCCATACCACCACCAACACATAAATTAATCAGTGCAGTGCGTTTATTCGTGCGTTCGAGTTCATCTAGCACTGTACCTAAAATCATGGCACCCGTTGCACCGAGTGGATGGCCCATCGCAATCGCTCCACCATTCACATTGATACGACTATGGTCGATGCCCATTTCTTTCATAAACAGCATCACAACCGAGGCAAACGCTTCGTTTAATTCCCACAAGTCGATATCCGAAGCCTGCATACGTGCATTGGCTAATGCTTTACGAGCACTTGGCGCTGGGCCGGTTAACATAATGGTTGGTTCCGAACCAACAGAAGCCGCTGCAACGATGCGCGCACGTGGAGTTAAACCTAACGCAGCACCCATTTCGCGAGTACCGATTAATACCGCCGAAGCACCGTCAACAATACCCGATGAGTTACCGGCATGATGAACGTGATTAATGCGCTCAACCTGTGGATAAACCTGTTGCGCAATGGCGTCGAAACCTAGTCCCCCATGCATTTCGAACGATGCATTTAGTTTACCTAAACTCTCGACCGTAGCTCCTGGACGCATATGTTCATCATTATCTAATAAGGTAAAACCAAGCTGATCTTTTACTGGTACAACTGATTTAGCGAAAAATCCGTTGTCCCAAGCATGCTTAGCACGGCGCTGAGACTCTACTGCATAGGCATCCACATCTGCGCGCGAAAAACCGTGCATAGTTGCAATTAAATCAGCGGAAATACCTTGCGGTACAAATGATAATTTATTGGTTACCGATGGATCGGTGTAATACGCACCACCGCCTGACCCCATAGGAATACGCGACATACATTCGACGCCGCCACCAATCGTCATCTGCGCTTCGCCTGCTTTAACTTTAGCCGCTGCCATGTTCACGGCTTCTAAGCCCGAAGCACAAAAACGGCTCACCACTGTACCCGCAACGGTTTGCGCGTAGTCGGCCATCAGTACTGCGGTGCGAGCAATATCAGCCCCTTGTTCCATTACGGGTTCGACGCAACCCAAAACAACATCATCTAATTTTGATGTATCGAGATCATTACGCTTTTGTAATTCACGCAATAAACCCGACATTAAATTCACAGGGGTTACGCTGTGCAAACTACCGTCTTTTTTACCGCGACCACGAGGGGTACGGACGGCATCAAAAATATAGGCTTCAGTCATGATCCTTACCCTGTGTTAAATAGTACGAGAAATAATTTCTTTCATAATTTCGGATGTGCCTGCATAAATACGCTGCACACGAGAATCGGCATAGGCACGAGCGACTGGGTATTCCCACATATAGCCGTAACCACCGTGTAACTGTACACATTCATCAACAATGCGACATTGAGCCTCAGTAGCCCAAAGTTTCACCGATGCCGCGGCATCTATGTTGAGTTTTTTCTCGCAATGTAATTCTAAGCAGCGATCAACATACGTTTGCGTAACGGCAAGCTCAGTACGAATTTCGGCCAATTTAAAGCGAGTATTTTGGAAAGCAGCGATCGGCTTACCAAATGCTTTACGCTCTTTAACGTATTTTACTGTCTCGTCGTAGCAGGCTTTCGCTACTGCTGCGCCGATAATCGCAACACTTAAACGTTCTTGCGCCAGTTCTTGCATTAAATAGATAAAACCCGCGTTTTTCTGCCCCAATAAATTGCCCTTAGGAACCCGTACATTGTCAAAAAACAACTCGGAGGTGTCCTGAGATTTCATACCCACTTTTTTCAGATTTTGTCCACGTGCGAAACCTGCGCGATCGGCTTCAACTAAAAACAAGCTGACGCCTTTAGCACCGGCGCTGGTATCGGTTTTAGCAACTACGATAAATAAATCGGCCATTTGACCGTTGGTGATAAAGGTTTTAGAACCATTAATAATGTAATCGTCGCCGTCTTCTGTAGCACTGGTACGCACACCGGCTAAATCTGAACCGGTACCCGGTTCAGTCATGGCGATTGCGGTAATGACTTCCCCCGTACACATTTTTGGCAGCCACTTCTTTTTTTGCTCTTCAGAACCATAATGCAAAATATAGGGCGCTACGATATCCGAATGTAGAGAGAAACCTGGGCCTGACGCAAACACATAGCCTTGCTCTTCAATGGCAATAGCAGAGTAACGAAAATCAACACCAGCGCCGCCGTATTCTTCAGGAATGTGAGAGCATAAAATGCCGGCCTCGCCTGCTTTTAACCAAGCTTCTCGGGAAATTTGACCGTCTTCTTCCCACTGCTCAATATTTGGCTGAATTTCACGCTGCATAAATTTACGCACCGCGTCGCGGAACATGTCATGTTCTTCGGTATAAACACTGCGAGGGATCATTATTTGCTCTCCTTAAGGGCTATGTAACCTGCCTGACGTGCAACGCCACTAAGCAACAGACGTTCGATGTCTGTCGCTGTGCAGTTAACTTCATGCAGGATATTCTGAGTATGCTGGCCTTGTTCTGGACCAACGGAATCAGCTGAATATTTTTTATTGGAATATTTAATAGACGGTGCCGGACAGCGAATGGTCTGGCCCGTGGGGGTTGTTAATTCTTGCACCATTTCTCGTGCTAATAATTGCGGATGCTCAAACGCCGCTTGGGGAGTCAAAATTGGCGTTACGCAGCAATCCGCATCAGCGAACACGTCGCGCCAATGCGCTTGCGGCTCAGATGCAAAGACGGCCGCTACTTGCGCACGTAATTCCTCTGCTTTGCTCCCCATATCTAAATAACGCGCTTTCCACTCCGGTTTATTAAGTACGTCGCATACTTGAAACCAGAATTTTTCTTCCAATGCACCCACCGCCATGTATTGGTGATCAGCCGTGGCATAAATGGAATAACATGGGCGCGCACCGGTCAGCATGTCTTGGCCACGCGGCAAAGATTTGCCCATTAAATTCATGCTAGCCATTGTGATAACGTTGTGGGCAAACGTGCAGTCCGTCATCGATATATCTAGATAACTGCCTTCACCATGACGCAAGCTACCAACGACCCCCGCCACAATGGCCATCGCGGCACTGAGTGAGCCACCGGCTAAATCAGCAATTTGAAAATTACCTAAAACAGGGGCGCCATGCGCTTCACCGATTTGCTCTAAGACGCCGGCAGTTGCGCAGTAATTCATGTCGTGGCCGGCCTTTTCCGCCCAAGGGCCAGTCTGGCCATAACCGGAAATCGAACACACTACGAGCTTAGGATTAATTGCTTGCAGAACATCGTACGTAAGGCCAAGTCGAGCCATGACCCCGGGGCGAAAGCTTTCTAATAGAATGTCGGCTTTTTCAACCAGACGAAGGAGCAACGCATGGCCTTCGGCGTTACTAATATCCAAACTAATGGATTCTTTACCACGATTTAAAATATGGAATGCGGGGCTTACCATGCCTTTCGGCATACCCATAAAACGGGTGTAGTCACCCGCTTTGGTGTCTTCCACCTTAATCACTCGGGCACCCATATCGCGTAAGTGCATGGAGCACATAGGTCCGGGTAACAGGCGCGATAAATCGAGAACGGTCATCCCTTCTAAAGGTAAAGCCATAGTGCCTTCCTAATTCTTGTTATTTGCAGTCGAAGACGGCTCCGTGAGAGACACCAACTTAATGAGTTACCTTAACGTAACTCAAGTTACCCTAAGGAAAAATTGAGTACAAGGTGCAAATCATGCACGCCAATGACAGATTAGCACCGGCGCTGAACTTGAATAGAGTTAGAGACGAACGGAAAGATGTTAGGAGTTATCGGCCATAAAGGCTTGGAAAGAGGATTCTGGATCGAGATCGAGCTGACGAAGATCGTCTTGGGCAGACAACTCTACAGCTCTTAGCTCTTCAATGGTCGCTTCAAGATCACGACGCTGAGCTTCTAGCTCGCCCAAACGCTGACGACACTTCTGCATCATGCTTAATAGACGCTCAGGGTTGGTGCGATCCGCATCGTATAGATCAAGATACGCTTTGGTGGCTTCTAATGAGAAACCCAATCGCTTAGAACGTAAAACAATTTTTAGCCGCGCGCGCTGGCGATGATCATAAATCATGGCACGACCAACACGGCGTGAACGGATCAAGCCTTTGGATTCATAAAGGCGAATAGCCCTAGGGGTAATGCCAAATTCAGCGGCAAGCTGTGCGACGGTATAATAATCGTCGGTGCTATTGAGGTCGGTCATACCCATCTACACTGTCATAAAGGCGTCATCATATCACTAGCGACTCTATTACTCAGCACCTGATCGCGCAAAGGCGACACTCCCCTTGCTCATTCCTGTTAATCCATCAATTCAACGCTGATGTGCCTTGTAATTCTGTCCTATAATGTGACCACTTCTTCTTATCTCATCTCCTTATCTTTATAGCAGCGTTGACCGTTACTGATCGACGCCTTCCGCGTCTAAGTTGATCACGACTTGTATGAAGAAAAAGCTGAATGAGCTCAACACAATTTAATAATCTTAAAGCATCAAAGGAGTTCGACTATGAACCTTCAAGATAAAGTCGTCGCAATTACTGGAGGAGGCCAAGGTCTTGGCCGTTCGATGGCCGTATATTTAGCCCATAAAGGAGCGCAAATTGCGATTATCGACCTTAGCCAAGAACACATGGATGAAACCAAGCGCCAAGTTGAAGCAGCTGGTAGCAAAGCTTGCACTTACTTGTGCAACGTTGCCAACGAAGAACAAGTTGAAGAAACCTTCGATGCGATTATCGGCCAGATGGGTGCATTGCACGGATTAGTCAATAACGCCGGTATTTTGCGTGATGGCTTGCTGGTTAAGGTAAAAGATGGCGAAATTACTAAAATGACATTGGCGCAATGGCAAGCGGTTATCGACGTTAACTTAACCGGTGTGTTTTTGTGTGGCCGCGAAGCAGCGATTCGCATGATCAAGCACGGTGAAGGTGGCTGTATTATTAATATTTCCAGCATTTCGCGTTCTGGAAATATGGGCCAAACCAACTATTCAGCCGCCAAAGCGGGTGTAGCCACCATGGCTGTGTCATGGGCAAAAGAACTGGCACGCTATGGCATTCGCGCGAATGCGATCGCACCGGGTTTTATTGCCACAGAGATGACTTCTAGCATGAAGCCAGAAGCACTCGAAAAAATGACCGCCGGTATTCCGTTAAAACGCATGGGGCAGCCAGACGATATTGCTAATGCGGTCGCCTTCCTACTCGAGAACGATTACATGTCGGGTCGCGTTGTTGAAGTCGACGGCGGCTTACGCCTGTAGTTTCCGCAGTCATTGGGTAGTATGAGAGGCCGACCTCGACTACCCAATGGATTCATGCGCGCATGCCCCCAGACCAATCACATACTTCGTTAACCGCCGAACAGCATTTGTATGCAGCGCTGGCGCTTATCCCCTATGGCACTGTTACCAGCTACGGACGTCTAGCAGCGATGGCAGGCTATCCAGGTCGAGCGCGTTGGGTAGGGAAAGTTCTGAGTCAGCTGCCGCCCAACAGCCAATTACCTTGGTATCGGGTAATCAACGCTCAAGGCAATATCTCCTTCCCTAGTGATAGCGATGCAGCCATACGGCAATGTACTCGACTTTTAGAAGAAGGGATCAAGGTTCGCAATGGCAAAAAAGTCTTGGCTAAGCTGATTTGAACTTCGTCGCTCAGGTTCATAATCGTCTGACGACAAGGCCTGTCAGATTCGGACACTGCCATAAGTGTCGCAATTGATTGGCACTTGTGCCATACAAGTCTTTACCTGCTTAAACGAGTAGCGTTGCTAGATCTCAATCACGCCACAACACTTAGAACGAAATTGCACGAGCGCTAAAAATCAATAAAAATTCTTTTAAAATCAATTATTTAACTAAAAAAATAGATGGGGAAAATGTATTTATCACGAGTCAAAAATGTAACATATCACGCCAAAAAAAACCTTACATTAAGCCCCTATATTGCTTCTCTTACCACCAAAGCAGAAGCATCAGGTGACAAGGAGACACTGGATTTATATCAATCAATCACCCAACTTTGTCACGGTATCACCTGTTAACTCTTGTGGTTTTACGACACAGTAGCCGTAATGAGCGCAAACGCCTCTCACATTACAAAAACAACGTCGATACTAGGAAACCTTCCATGTCTAAAGAATATTTTGACGTACTTATTATTGGTGCTGGCTTGTCCGGTATCGGAACAGCGTGTCACTTAAAGAAAGAAGCAGCAGGTAAGACATTCGCTATCCTTGAAGGCCGCACCGCGATTGGTGGTACATGGGATTTGTTCCGTTACCCAGGCATTCGTTCAGATTCTGACATGTTCACTTTGGGCTACGAATTTAAGCCTTGGACACAGCGCAAAGGCATCGCCGACGGTGAAGACATTCGCAACTACATTCGCGAAGCCGCCACAGAATATAATATCGAGCCTCACATTCGTTACAGCCACAAAGTTAAAAGCGCTGCATGGTCGACCAAAGATGCGCAATGGACTGTAGACGTTGAGTTAAGCGAAACCGGCGAAACTAAACAGTACATTTGTAGCTTTTTTATCAGCTGCACCGGTTACTACAATTACGAGCAAGGTTTCACCCCAGACTTCGAAGGCCGCGACGACTACAAAGGTCAGGTACTTCATCCACAGTTCTGGCCTGAAAACCTGGACTACCAAGACAAGAAAGTTGTGGTAATCGGCTCTGGTGCGACAGCGGTAACACTCGTTCCTGCGATGACAGATAAAGCTCAAAAAGTAACTATGCTGCAGCGTTCACCGTCTTATGTATTGTCGGTGCCGCAAGAAGACATCATGGTTAATGGTCTACGTAAAATTTTGCCGGAATCATGGGTATATCGCATTATTCGCGGCCGTAACGTTTCAATCACTTTGGGCATCTATAAATTCTGTAAAGCCTTTCCAAGTACCGCGCGTAACCTTCTACAAGGCATGATCAAGCGTCAGTTACCTGCTGATTTTGATATGACTCACTTCACCCCAAAATACAATCCTTGGGATGAGCGTCTTTGCGCCGTGCCTAATGGCGATATGTTTAAAGCCATTAAACAAGGTAAAGCAGATGTGGTTACCGACCATATTGATCGCTTTACTGAAAAAGGCTTATTACTAAAATCAGGTAAAGAATTAGAAGCTGATATCATCGTTACCGCCACTGGCCTGCAAGTGCAAATGCTAGGGAATATGAAATTATCTATGGATGGCGAACCGCTCAGTATCGCGGATAAAATGAGCTTCCGTGGTGCTATGTTCGAAGACATTCCAAACTTCAGTATGGTATTCGGTTATACCAATGCTTCTTGGACGCTTAAAGCTGACTTAATCGCTAGCTGGGTTTGCGGTTTGATGAAGCACATGAATGACAAAGGTCTGCGCCAAGTAACGCCGCGTAACCATGATAGCAGCATGGAAAAAGTGTCATTTATTGAAATGCAGTCGGGTTACATTGCACGTATCCGTAATACGATTCCACGCCAAGGTACTAAGAAACCGTGGAAGCTTTATCAAAACTACATGCTCGACATGGCGTCTTTGAAATTAAGCAGCTTTGAAGAAGAGACATTGGAGTATTCGAATCCAATACAAACTTCAGAACCTAAAATGGCTTAACTGTGTAAACAGTTATCCATAAAAAAACGGCCCTCGCGGCCGGTTTTTTATGCATCTTATTTTTATATTTAACTTACTCTTTCATTCGACTTTAAACTGCATCACACGCTGTGTTAAAGCATCTGTGATCGCCTGCGTTTTACGTACAGCTTCCACCGTACCCTCAGCATTAATCGATGTTTGCTCTCCGTTATCACGGATTGCACCTAGGTTATGTTGTAAATCGTCTGACGCTCGTTTTTGCTGATTAGCGGTCACGACAATGGCACTGGTTTTACTTTGAATATCACCCATACTGAGCTGAATTTCCGCCAATGTGGTGCTCACTTGGGCTGAATTTTTAACCGTCGTATCCACCATATTACGGTTTACCTGCATGGTATCCACTGCACTCACAATATTTTTCTGCACATCGCTAATTAGGCCTTCAATTTCCCGCGCGGATCCTTGCGTACGGCTCGCTAAAGTACGGACTTCATCAGCTACCACGGCGAACCCTCGACCTTGCTCACCCGCTCTTGCCGCCTCAATCGCCGCATTCAACGCCAACAAATTGGTTTGCTCAGCAATGCCTTTAATGGTTTCTAAGATACTACTGATGCTCGATGAGTTTTCGGCTAAACGATTCACAGCTTCCATTGAGTTAGCCATCTCATCCGACAAGCGCCGCACCTCATCCATTACACGGGTAACGACTTGCCCTGCTTGATCTGATTTCTTTTGGCCTTCAAGCGCTGCTGTTTCGGCTTCAGCCGCCAAATTCGTCACCGCTGCCGCACCTTTAGCAACTTCGCTAATAATTACCGAAACTTGACTGGTTTGTTCCAACTGGTTAGCAACTGCCAACCGACTTCTGTTAGCGATTTCTTCCACTTGGTTAACATTAGAGCTAACCGACGATGATGAATCTCGCACAGCAGTTAAGGTTGCTCGAATATTTTGCACCATACCGTTGAAGGCATCACGCAACTGCCCCATTTCATCGCGACCGTGAAAACGAATTTCATGCGTTAAATCACCATGCGCGATATCACCCGCCGTTTTAGCAAAACGCCTAATGGTAAAGCGAATAGACATAAAGAAGGCAAGATACAAATAGACAATAATCGACAACGCCGTCAGTAAAACAAACACTAAAATAGTAATGCGTTTTTCTTGGGCTAAATAGCGCTTGTTCAACGTATTTTTAATCATTGGAAATACTAGGTCTTCGATATTAGTCAGAGCCGCTCTTTCATCTTTGTATTGCTTATGAAAATCTTGCCAGTTCATTTCTACAGACGCGGCAGCAATAATTTCTTCATCGAGTATTACTCGTATATCCTTTAACGCTGCTTTGGCGGCTTGCGCCGCATCTATGAGCTCTTGATTCTTAGTTGCTTCAGCCGACACAATAATTAAATCAGCATCTGGCCCTGCGGCTAATAATTTGTCGTAAACCGCATTCATCAAATCGTAAGTTGCTGACTGCAAATATTGTTCAACAAATGAAAACACACCACTCGCATGGCCTAAACCAACCGCACGCTCAACTTGAGGTAAATCGGCTAATAAAATTCCTGTTAAGCGCTGAATACCAATATCACTATCCAATGAAATACCAGCGGCTTGGCTGTACTGTTTAGCAATTAAATAGACTTCATCAATAACAATTTGAAAGTAATTGAACTGATCTAAGAAAGTAGGCTGGCGATATTCACCGGTCACACTGAAGCGCGGTAAAAACTTCGCGCGCCACTCTTCAAGCGAGGTTTGCAAATCCGCATCGTCAACGCTAGAAATTAATTCTGCAGTGTGCTTTGGAATACTTTCTAGCATAGAGTTCGCCGAACTCTTCAACTCGTCATCAAGCTGGAACCCTGTGACAGCGGCAAGATCGCGGGTTTCTTCTAAAAAGTGTGCAAAATCAAGCAAGCGCCGAACGTCATCAACACCATTCAGCTCTTGCTCGGTCTTTTTCAATGATTCAAAAGCGGCCAAAAATACTTGCCCACTGAGAACAACCAAAGGCACCATGAACAAAAAACTAATTAGTCCAAATTTGGCAGCGTAATTTAGCTGCCCCATAAACTTGATGCCTGGCCACATCAGCGATCTAAACATAGTGATCACACCCTTAATTCATATCTAAGACCAAACGAACATTACATAAGCAGGGTTCTCATATCTTCGAGATAACCAACCACACATTGGCCAAATCTAGCGGCCTCAGCCCCATCGACGACGCGATGATCATAGGAAAGAGACAATGGCAACATGAGTCTTGGTTGGAAGCTGGTTCCATCCCAAACCGGTTTGATTTCGGCCTTAGACAAACCCAATATCGCCACCTCGGGCGGGTTAACGATTGGCGTAAATGCCGTACCGCCAATACCACCAAGACTGGACAAACTAAAGCAACCACCCTGCATCTCTGTTAAGGGTAGCTTACCTAAACGGGCCAGCTCAGCTTTGTTACTCAGTTCTTGTGTGATTTCTGTAACCGTTTTGCCATTCACATTACGAATAACAGGAACTAGTAAGCCTTTAGGTGTATCTACCGCAACACCGATATGTATATATTGTTTTAAAATCAACGACTCACCGTCTTCAGCCAATGAGGAATTGAAGGTAGGAAATACCTCCAACGCCTTTGCAATGGCTTTCAACACAAAGGGGACAATGGAATAACGTACGCCCTGTTTGCTGGTTTCGTTTTGTGCCTTACGAAAAGCTTCGAGACTGGTAATGTCGGCTTGATCGAATTGCGTTACTTGAGGAACATTCAACGATGCTATCGTCATCGCTTTTGCCGTTGCGCGCTTAATACCGTTTAAAGGCTCTGTTGTTATAGGTCCGAATTTGGCGAAATCGACTTTAGGGACTGGTGGAATACCGGAACCACCGACGGTAGCCACACCACTCACACGCTCCTTAACAAAAGCTTGAATATCTTCCTTCAAAATTCGATGTTTTGGGCCCGTGCCTTTCAGCTTGCCTAAATCAACGCCAAATTCCCGAGCAAGTTTACGCACAGATGGTCCGGCATGAACCACCGCTGAAGTAGCATGCTCGTCCACAAGCTTCGTCGGCGCAGTGATTGACACAGAGGGATTCGTCGAAGCTTTTGTCTCGCTAGCCGCAGCGACAGGCACGGCTGTCGCAACGTCTTTCGCCGGTGTCGGCTCAGCCGTCGTCACCGTCATACGCAACATAGCATCGCCTTGACTGAGCTTATCGCCCAATTTCACCAACACTTCTTCGATATGGCCAGCAACGCCAGCAGGAATTTCCATGCTGGCTTTATCCGATTCAAGAACAACGACCGCTTGCTCATCGCTAATGTCATCACCCGCGCGTACCAGCATTTCGATGACTTCAACGCCTTCAGCACCACCTAAATCAGGCACAACAATGGTTTGAACCTCTGACGTTGAAGCTGCAGAAGCGCTGCTAGCGGCAACGATCGGCGCAGACTCAGTACTGCTACTTTGCACCTCAGCCGGTTCAGATGGCGCTACCTGATCCAATGGCGCAGCCTCGGCACTCGCGGCACCGGTATCTAGCTCAATAAAGACATCACCCTCGCTGACTTTATCGCCCAATGCGACGCTGATAGCCGTCACGGTTCCGGCAAATTCCGACGGAATTTCCATGCTGGCTTTATCGGTTTCCAATACGATCAGTGCTTGTTCGACATCAACCTGATCGCCTACTTTTACCAAAATTTCGATCACCTCGACCTGACTGGCACCACCTAGGTCTGGGATTTTTACTGTTGTCATAATGCTTTATCCTTAGCTATACAGCGGATCAGGTTTGCTCGCATCAATACCTAGCTCTGCTCGCCAAGTTTCGAGCTCTGCTAAATCCAGCTGTTGCAATCGACATAATTCATACCCCGCAGACCAAGCAACATGCTGCCAATTCACTTCAAAAAATTGACGTAAATTTTCGCGTGAATCACTGCGACCAAAGCCATCGGTTCCGAGGGTTTTATAAGTACGATTTACAGGAATAAATGGACGTATTTGTTCGGCATAAGACTTCATATGATCTGTCGCCGCGACAATGGGGCCAGCCGATGATTGCAATTGCCAAGTGACATACGCTTCACGACGGCGCTCGCCCCCAGATAGCATAGTTTCACGTTCACAATCTAAGCCATTACGGCGTAATTCATTAAATGACGTCACACTCCAAACATCGGCACTAATGCCTTTGTTGGCAAGCCAAACCGCGGCTTTTTCGACTTCGCGTAAAATTGCACCACTCCCCAAAAGTTGTACCTTTTTATCACTTTCAATGGATGCAGCCGTAAGACGATAAATACCGCGACGAATTCCTTCTTCTACTCCCTCAGGCATGGCGGGATGAACGTAGTTTTCATTCAAGCTGGTGATGTAATAGAAGACTTTTTCTTTCTTCTCGTACATACGCTTTAAGCCATCTTGAATAATCACGGCCAGCTCGTAGGCGTACGTAGGATCATACGAAATACAGTTGGGAATGGTAGAAGCCAAAATATGGCTGTGACCATCCTGATGCTGCAAACCTTCTCCGTTCAATGTCGTTCGACCTGACGTTGCACCAATTAAAAAGCCTTGGCACTGCATATCACCGGCAGCCCACGCAAGATCGCCGATGCGCTGGAAACCGAACATGGAGTAGTAGATATAAAACGGGATCATAGCCAAACCATTGGTGCTGTAGGAGCTGGCGGCAGCCATCCAGGCGGCAAAAGCACCCGCTTCGTTGATACCTTCTTCTAGAATTCGGCCTTTTTTATCTTCGCGGTAATACATGACCTGGCCTTGATCGACCGGTTCGTATAATTGCCCTTCCGACGAATAAATACCCATTTGGCGGAATAAACCTTCCATACCAAAGGTTCGCGCCTCATCAGGCACAATAGGTACAACGCGATCACCCATGCTTTTATCGCGCACAAGCTGCGACATAATGCGCACAAACGCCATGGTTGTGGAGATCTCACGCTCGCCCGAACCTTCTAATTGCGAGCTAAAAAATGAGACATCAGGTGCTGTTAATGCGGTCCAGTTTTCGGTGCGCTGGGGTAAATAACCGCCCAGTTTTTCGCGCTGCTTACGCATATACGTTAATTCAGGGCTATCTGCCGGTGGACGATAAAATGGCAAATGCTCCAAATCTTCGTCACGAATTGGTATATCAAAACGATCACGAAAGGCTTTTAACCCCTCTACATCCAACTTCTTAACCGAGTGTGCTTGGTTCTGCCCTTCCGCCTCAATACCCATACCGTAACCTTTAACGGTATGCGCTAAAATAACCGTTGGTTGGCCAGTATGATTTACCGCCGCATGATAAGCCGCGTAGACTTTATAAGGATCGTGACCGCCACGATTTAATTTATAAATATCTTCATCAGACAAGTCTTTGATTAATTCTTTTAGCTCAGGATATTTTTCGAAAAAATGCTCACGGGTGTATTTACCACCCTTAGCTTTGTAATTTTGATATTCGCCATCGACGGTTTCATCCATGCGTTTTTGCAATAAACCTTTACGGTCTTTTGCTAGCAAGGGATCCCAGTGACGACCCCAAACAACCTTAATAACATTCCAACCAGCACCGCGGAATTGGCTTTCTAATTCCTGAATAATTTTGCCGTTACCACGTACCGGCCCATCTAGACGCTGTAAATTGCAGTTAACAACAAAGATAAGGTTTTCGAGCTTTTCGCGCCCCGCCAAACCAATAGCACCTAACGTTTCTGGCTCATCACATTCGCCATCACCTAAAAACGCCCACACTTTACGGCCCTTACGCGGTACTAACTCTCGTGCGGACAAATAACGCATAAAGTGCGCTTGATAAATTGCCTGCAAAGGCCCCAGTCCCATAGAAACAGTAGGGAACTGCCAATAATCAGGCATCAACTTAGGGTGTGGATAAGATGACAAACCGGGCGCTAACGCTTCACGGCGAAAACGTTCCAAATCCGCCTCTTGGAAACGGCCTTCTAAATAGGTACGCGCGTAAATACCAGGAGAAACATGGCCTTGATAATAAATTAAGTCACCTAATGGCGAAGTTTCGCTGGTCGGGTTAGGTGCGCGAAAGAAATGGTTGAATGCCACGTCGTATAGCGTGGCACTAGAGGCAAAACTGGAAATATGACCACCGAGGTCTCCAGCACCTTCTTTGTTAGCACGCATTACCATCGCCAAAGCATTCCAACGTACAAGCGAACGAATGCGGCGCTCCATAAATAAATCGCCCGGCATAGGCGCTTCATTCTCTGGCGAAATCGTATTCCGATAGGGAGTATTCAATGCATAAGGTAGGGGCATTCCATCACGCGTGGCCCGCTCGGCAATACGTTCGATTAAGAAATGCGCTCGCTCAACACCTTCTGCGCGAATTACGGAATGAATGGCATCGACCCATTCTTTTGTCTCTTGTGGGTCGGTATCATTCGTGAACAACTGGTCATCCATCATTTTGGCTCCTGACTTGGGGCATAGTCCTTCACCCAGTATAGTTAACCTCTGTACAAACACTCATACGACTTTGGAAAAACCTATGAATTCCGTCTCAAATTCCGCTAACGATGCCGAACGCCACCAACGAAAAATGGAAAAACAGAAAGCTAAAGTAGATGCGGCCATCGAACGCGCTCAAGAAGAGCGAGGGGTCGTCATCGTACTTACTGGCACCGGCAAGGGTAAAAGCAGCTCTGGTTTTGGTACTGTAATTCGTACTCTTGGTCATGGTTATCATGCCGGTATCGTACAGTTCATTAAAGGCACTTGGGATTGCGGAGAGATTAAAATTTTAAAATCCCTTCCTAATCTACGACATGAGGTTATGGGATCTGGTTTCACTTGGAACACCCAAGATAAAGAAAAAGATCAGCAAGCCTTCGATCAAGCATGGCCATTAGCACTCGAAATGCTGAGTGACGATAACCTGCGTACCGTCATGCTCGATGAAATTACTTATATGCTGGCCTACGGCCATCTGCAATGGGAGGACTTAAAAGTTGCTTTAGAAAATCGCCCAAAACATCAGAACGTTATCCTAACAGGCCGCGGCGCACCAACAGCACTGCGTGATTTTGCCGATACACTTACCGATATGAAGATGGAAAAACATGCGTTTAAAGCAGGCGTTAAAGCTCAAGCTGGTATTGAGTGGTAGCACCTATAGCCTCAAGCTAACAATTAAACCATGACAATCAACGATTCCTATCATGGTCGACGCTGTGATTATGCTGAGCGCCACAACAGAAGAGGCTTGCACTCATGATGGCGCTGGATACGGCGTTAGGCTAGGAATGCAGAATCCAATTATTTGGCGGCCATGTGCTCGCGGGCGGTCGTCAAATGCTCGCATAACTGTTGTGTTCCCTGCAAAAAACGCGATGTTGGGCGGTGAAATAGATCTGGATGAATATGAAACAAATTGGCGTATTTAACGGCGGTTAAATTAGGAAATTTTTTCCAGTCATCCAGCCATTCAGGGCGACTTTCTCCCATACCGCTAGCAACAATCACATCAGGATCGGCAACCAGCACGGCCTCCATATTGATATGCGGCGCACGAATATCAAGATCGGCGAACACATTGCTACCACCACAAAGATCAATCGCTTGAGAAATAAACGTATCACCATTTTGAGTAATCAGCGGCTGATTCCAAACTTGGTAAAACACCTGCACTCGCGCGGTGTGTTGATACGTTTGCCGTAATCTATTCACTTGCTGTCGTAACGCCCGAGCGGCTGCTGCGCCCTGTTCCTTATGGCCCGTAAGTATCCCTAAGCGCTCTAAATTAACAGCGATGCCATCGAACGTTACTGGATCAGATACAAATAATGGCACTCCCAGCGCTGCAAGCTTCTGCAGTTCTCTATTGGGATTTCCCTCCGGCCAAGCTAGAACGATATCCGGCTGTAACGCTAAAATAGCCTCAATATTCATACCGCTATAACCGCCAATCCGAGGGATTTTTTTTGCGGCTTCAGGATAGTCGGAATAATCCACGGCCCCAACGATGAGGTCTCCAGCCCCAACTTCGAACAGTAATTCAGTACCGTGTGGCATCAAACTCACTATACGTTTAACTGGGCCTGAAAAATGATGCTCCACACCGTCATCATCAATCAAATCGAATGACTCTGGGCTTTCCGCCCACGTAACACTAGCGTTGAAACAACAGCAAAGAAAAATGAATGCAGACAGTGTTTTCACGAAGGCTATTTCCAAACTAAAAATCAGACTAAACAATGCGGTATTGGCGATCATCTGACATACAATAGCGCTTAAATGGATTATCTTAAGTGTACCAGATGCCCAAGCTCGATTCCTCGTCAAACCCAAAAATGAACCAACTTAACGGTACCTTGATGGTTCAAGGAACCACCTCGGATGCCGGTAAAAGCACTTTAGTGTGCGCCTTGGGAAGAATCTGGAGCGATTTGGGTATTTCAGTTGCGCCGTTCAAGCCACAAAATATGGCGTTAAACAGTGCCGTGACGGCTGATGGTGGAGAAATAGGTCGCGCTCAGGCACTGCAAGCACAAGCCTGTCGTTTAGCCCCCCATACCGACATGAATCCGGTACTGCTAAAACCGAACAGCGACACTGGGGCACAGGTGATTATTCAAGGTAAGACCGTCGGAAATCTACCCGCTACGGATTACCACGCCTATAAAAAAACAGCGATGACGGCCGTGCTCGATTCCTATAAACGCCTGCAACAAAAATACGCTAGCGTATTGGTTGAGGGCGCGGGTAGCCCTGCTGAAATTAATTTACGCGAAAATGATATCGCTAATATGGGCTTTGCGGAGGCTGTCGATTGCCCGGTTATTTTGATTGCCGACATTGATCGTGGTGGTGTGTTTGCGCATCTAACCGGCACGCTTGATTGCCTTAGCGAGACAGAGCAAGCACGCGTTATTGGCTTTGTTATTAATCGTTTTCGTGGCGATATATCGCTACTGCAATCTGGCCTAGATTGGTTAGAAGCAAAGACTGGCAAACCGGTACTCGCCGTTCTACCCTATTTACATGGGTTATATTTAGACGCCGAGGACGCTATTGATACGCGTCAAACACTGAACAATAACCATAACAATGAGCAACGCCTGCGCGTCGTCATGCCCGTTTGGCCGCGCATTAGTAATCACACCGACGTCGATGCTTTGCGCCTGCACCCGCAAATCGAATTAACTATGGTGGGCCCAGAGCAGACTCCCCCTCCCGCTGATTTAATTATCTTACCGGGATCAAAAAATACTCGTGCCGATTTGCATTGGCTGCAAACTCAACCAGGGAAATGGCCAGACGCTATCGCCCGCCATCTGCGTTACGGCGGCAAAGTACTAGGAATTTGCGGTGGTATGCAAATGCTGGGAAACAGTATTACCGATCTACTAGGTGTTGAAGGTACTTCTGGCAACAGTATTGGCTTAGGTTATCTCGATATGAGTACTGAACTACTGGCCGATAAAACACTACGACAAGTCACTGGTGCACTGACATTAGCAAACCAAAATCCTACGCCAATCTCTGGTTACGAAATTCATGCAGGCATCAGTGCGTGCACTGAACACGTGGTTATTCGTGATAGCGAAGGCAACCCCGGCGGATATTTAAATCAGGATGGTAATGTCTTAGGCACATACTGGCACGGCCTACTCGATACCCCAGCAGCATTAAGCAGTATTTTACAGTGGGCTGGGTTAGGCGAGGTCGAAGCAGTCGATTTCAATGCGATCCGTGAGCAACAGTTAGACCGTTTAGCCCGAGCCACCAGCGAAGCTTTTGTGTGGCCGAAACTAGGCACTGCATTAGCCGATTTTTACCAACAACGGCCTTGGTTAAATCGCTAACGCGAGCGCAACTAACAAGATCGCTTCTTCAAGCTCAATTGTGGCTCCAAGCGTATCACCAGTGCAGCCTTGCAGGCGTTTTAGCATGGCCGCACGGGCCATTGCCGCCACGGTTAGCCAGACAAGCAGTAATAAAATTGCACTTTTTGGCACTAACAATACCGTCAATAACGCCACAATTACGAGGGTAATCCAGACTCGTATTGGCGTTACTCCCGCCAATAAATTTTTTCCTAATCCGGCTTCACGTACATACGGCGTTGTCGCCAAAACACCGATAACAACTGCTCGCGCGAGTATCGGAACAATAACAATGCTGGCAAATACCGGCCACCAAAATGGGCCGTTTAGCATTGACTGCAACAACGCCTGAAATAGCGCCTCCAGTGCGGCCCATTTAATTAATAACACCAAGACGATGACAGTAACGCCCATAGGACCGCTTTGCGGATCTTTCATAATGGCCAATGTTTTATCGCGTTGACCTAAGCCCCCGACCCAAGCATCAGCGCTGTCGGCTAGGCCATCTAAATGCAAACCACCACTAAGATATGTCCATAGAGTCAATACTAATGCAGCGACTAAACCACTGTTGGCGTGAGGGTAAAAACCAATTAATACACCGACGAATAAGCACAATAAGACCCCAATAATGGCGCCCACCAGCGGATAAAAAATAACAGATAGTGCAGCGATAGATTCATCGTAGCGCTGTATTCTAGGCAAAGGTAAACGTGTTAAAAATGCCAATGACGTTAAGAAAGCCCACCACAATATCATTGTCATGAATCGCTATTGTTTACCTGATTTAATTCAGAGCCATCAAGGGCTTCTAAACTGTACCAGTGTTCTTCGGTGGCGCTTTCAGCGACGGTGTGATCAATACGAATACGCATAAAACCGGCATAAGGAATGGCCAAACGATTCATTGCTTTAGGATCAAGCAAGAGTAGGTATTGAGCCAACACCCGCATCACTCCACCATGGCTCACTACTAATAAATGCTCGCCTTTATGATCATTCAACAAACCGCTCCACGCCAATTTCACCCGCTGCTGTAAATCCGGTACGGGCTCGCCATTTGGCGCACAGAAATTAAGCGGGTCTTGCCACAATTGTTGAGCAATAGCGATTTGCTCGGCCATGACATCGGCGATGAGTTTATCTTCCCAATCGCCGTAATGTATCTCTTGCCAATTAGAATCAACCAATAAAGGAAGATTTAAGCGTTCAGACAGTTGCTTCGCACTCGAATGACATCGTTGCAGCGGCGAACTGATAATACGCGACCATGAGCTGGCAAAACGTTGTGTGCGTTGTTCAAACTGCCAACGCCCGAGGGAGGTCAATTCATGATCGACACGGCCGCGAAAGACTTCGCCGCCTTGAGGTTCACCATGACGGATGATATCGATGCGTGTCACAGTGTGAGCTTTTACTGACATTATTCTGCTTCAGATACTAAGTGTTGCCCAGAGACAGAAGCTTCAGCGAAAGTCGCCATTTCGTTGTGCAATGCTAATGCTTGCTTAACGATGGTCAGTGCCGTTGCCGCACCAGAGCCTTCACCTAAACGCATATTTAATTGCAATAAAGGTTCAGCATCTAATGCCTCTAATACACGCGCATGACCGGGTTCAGCTGATTGATGACCAAATAGCATCCAATCGCGCACACCTTCATTTAGTCTCACGGCTAACAAAGCTGCGGTACTGGCAATAAAGCCATCGACCAAAATAGGAATTCCGCGCTGGGCCGCGCGAATATAGGCACCCGCAATGGCACCTAATTCAAAGCCGCCCACTTGCTCTAACGCTTGCAGAGGGCTTTCTACAAATTCTTTTGCGCGACGCATCGACGCCGCTAATACTTGCTGTTTGTGGTGTAAGTTCTCACCCGTGACACCCGTACCAGGGCCAACTAGAGCTGTAGCCGGTAAATCTAAAATCATCGCCGCTAAACAGGTTGCCGCCGATGTATTACCGATCCCCATTTCGCCGGCAATAAATAGATCGCTACCCACTTCTAGTTGATCGACAATTTCTGCGCCAATGGCTAACGCCTGTTGTGCTTGCTCACTTGTCATTGCCGCTTGCAACGAGAAATCTTCTGTTCCAGCAGCGACAGGACGATGAATAACGCCCTGAAGATATTCGCAAGGAATTGCCGTACCACAATTAACGACGGTTAATCCCATCTGATGAAAGCGCGCTAAAACAGAAATAGCCGCGCCACCGGCAATGAAGTTTTTCAACATTTCAACCGTCACCGCTTGCGGAAATGCCGATACACCCTGAGCTACAACACCATGATCACCGGCAAAAACCACGCACTGAGGCAATTGAATTTGTGGTTTAACTTGCCCTTGCCAAGCCGCGAATTTCACCGCGACCTCTTCTAACATGCCTAATGCCCCAGGAGGTTTAGTCAATTCATTTTGCCGCGCGAGTGCTCCCTGTTCACTGCGGAAATCAGGTATAGCAGTCGCATGCAGCCACCAAGGTGACGACGAACGGGAGGCAGAAGTCATAATTACCTAAATCTTTTTATTTCAGTACAAGGGGGAATCCAGCAACCACCAGCGTAACATGACTGGCTTTTGCAGCAATGTCCTGATGAAGCCAACCTGATTCATCGACAAATCGTCGACTTAATTGGCCCATAGGAACGATGCCGTGACCGACCTCATTTGACACCAATACGACCGGTTGCGCCAGTTGTTCTAAACAATCTATGAGTTTTTGCTTTTCCTCGTGCCAAATATCGCCGTCATGCAATAGGCAATTGGTTACCCACAGCGTTAAACAATCGACCAAAATGACGGCTTTGGGATCTTGTTTAGCTATTGCGATAAGAGCCTGCGCCAAATGTATCGGCTCTTCGACACATAGCCATTCTTCGCTACGATTACGTCGATGGTGCTCTATACGCTGCGCCATTTCGTCATCGCCTGCCTGTGCTGTAGCAACATAAACCACAGCGCGGTTGTCGCTGTGTGCAATATCCGTTGCGGTTTGTTCGGCAAAGCGACTTTTACCCGAACGAGCACCACCTAAAATCAATTGTGTTGTTTTCATGTCACCTTTGCCGACTCGGGTCTACACTGTAAAGCACACCATTTAAGGAAAATCCGGCTGAGGACACAAGCCCATGACCGAACAAACTTCTGCAGATCAACGTATGGAACCTCGTTGGGTTCTAAAAAGTACCGTGAGCGTATTCCAAACAGATACCAAGGAATATCTCGGGTTACTCGTTAACTGCTCGACAGCAGGGTTGATGCTGTCTACCTACCAACGCATGGAGCCGGGTTTAACGATTACCATTGATTTAGTCGATATTCCGCCCAATATCGATGGCCGCCGCACAGGACAGTGCACGGCCGAAGTAATGTGGAGCGATCAGTTAACGCCAAGCCTCTATGGTAGTGGCTGCCGCGTGATCGAAGCGACCGATATACTGCGCAGCATGATGAAGCAATACACCCACACCTAACAGTGACGTATTGTTCTACTCTGACTTATTGTTCTGCTGCGTCTTAGGGGTATCATAAGAGCGAATATATAACTCTTATGAAGCCCCACGTTACTATGCTGCAATTTGGAATTGATCTAGGCGGAACCAAAACTGAAATTATCGCCCTGACAGCCACAGGCGAAACATTACTGCGCCGACGCACCCCTACCCCAAGCCATGATTATCAAGCAATTGTCGATAACATTGCCTCCTTAGTCACCACTGCAGCGAATGAACTAAAGCAACCCTACACTTTAGGTATCGGCATTCCCGGTGCTGTTAGTCCCGTCACTGGGCGCATCAAAAATGCCAATACGGTCTGTCTTATTGGTGAAGATCTCGCTGGTGATATTGAAAAACGCCTCCAACATGCGGTTACCATTGCCAACGATGCAGATTGCTTTGCTTTATCAGAAGCCACTGATGGTGCGGGAGCCGGAGCAAAAAGTGTATTTGCCGTCATTATTGGTACTGGCTGCGGCGGTGGTTGGGTTATTAACGGCGGGTTAGTCAGCGGCCCGAATGCCATAGCTGGCGAATGGGGCCACAACCCCCTACTTTGGCGCACCGACCAAGACACACAAATAGACTGCTATTGTGGTCAAAAAGGTTGTTTGGAAACGCTACTTTCTGGCCCAGGTTTACGCCAACAAGCCTTGGCAGAGACCGGAATCGATCAAAGTGCAGAAGCTTGGGCTGACGCAGAAGCGACCGGCGACGTTCAAGCCGCAAAGGTATTGCGCAATCATGAACTTCGTTTAGCGAAAGCCTTGGCAGGCGTTATTAACACCCTTGATCCGCATGTCATTGTGCTCGGCGGCGGCGTTTCTAATTTGGCAGGAATATATGACAGGGTGCCCAAGCTTTGGGGAGAATTTGTATTCTCAGACACCGTCGTAACACCGCTACGTAAAGCACTTCATGGCGATTCTAGTGGAGTACGTGGTGCTGCTTGGTTAGGCGCTGCGCAAGCATAAATAGGATTACGCAGACATATTTTCGACATTTAAAGAAGAACACCACCGACGGCGGCAACGGCAATAACCACCATCCAAATCGACACCGAACGTAAATGTAGGGCGTGCCATTCATCAAGGTCGCGGGCGGCTTCTTCGGCATTTTCATCCGCTTTATGCCAACGACGTTGTTCGCCGTTAGCGGATAAAGCACTGCTCGCGACATTAAAAAGTAGATCGGCACTATGGGCATTAAGTTGCCAAAGATGCTGCCGCCATACCGGCAGAGCCCGCATAAAGTTTCCTGCCAAGCCATAGGTTAAACCAAGCAGACGCACAGGTCCCCACTCTAACCAATGCAAGTATCTCCATGCTCTATCGTCGCACTCTTGCGCGCGTGCATACTGCACACTAAACCAAGCCAATAGCACACCAGCGACATCAGCCACCATGTACCAAAACACCATTAAAAAGAAATATTCGAACCAGCGATGCAGCAGTGCTCGAATGACTTGCTCGTTCATTGCACTGATATCGTCAGTGACCGTCACCTCGGGCACCGCTAAAAATTGCTCTGCACAATGATATGCCCCTTGGGTATCGCCCTCGCGTAAATCATGACGATAATCATCAAGATGTTTACCAATACTGATGTGCGATAACACGTATGTGAGCAATAAAACTTCTAACAAAACGGTGCCCAATCCCCACGCCCAGAGCTCAACCCAAAAGAATGTCGCGCTAATTATCACCGTGGGAAAAATAACCACTAAGCTGTAACGCACATGCCTATGTATCCAAGAAAATTTGGGTAATTTCCGACACAGTTCTAACCATTTAGCGAAGCTGCGACTACGCGTACTACGCTGCGGTAACGGCAATCGCGCTTGCATCATTAATACGATAAACACGATCAGAAATTTCATGGCACTTCCCTAAAATTGCTCAATAAGAAAAATATCTAAATAAAAAACAGCTAACTAAAATCACCTCACATCCCCTCTGTATCGCAACCAATCAAACGCTGGCCCAGGATCAGTTTTGCGGCCTGGAGCTATGTGTTCATGGCCTGTTATCCGATCAATAGTGATCGCCGGATACTCGCGTTGCACTGCTTTGGTTAAATCGGCTAAAACTTTATACTGGACATCGGTATATGGAGTTTCATCTGAACCCTCAAGCTCGATACCTATAGAATAGTCGTTGCAGTTATCCCTGCCTTCAAAACTCGACTGTCCCGCATGCCAAGCCCTGTCGTTTAGATTAACGAATTGCACCAACTTACCCGTGCGCTCAATCAAGAAATGACTCGATACTTTTAATTCAGCAATTTCGGCAAAGTACGGATGTTGATCGACAGGTAATGCATTCTGAAAAAAACACTGCACATAACCACCACCATATTGCTCCGGTGGGAGGCTAATATTGTGAATAACCAATAGAGAAATATTCGAGCATGGGCGAACGCCAAAGTTGGGCGATGGCACCCATAAAGCTTCTCGGCAACGTCCTGCTTCAATCATCATAACCGTTTGTATCTCTTATGGTTTTCTAACAACAGCTTAGCCGATATTGGGTGGACAATGGGGCTAATAGGCATTTGGCATTGGGTCTATGACTATATATAGTCGAATCAGTTATTAAAAGAATCAGGAGATCTGACATGTTGGAGTTGTTAAATACCGTCAATGGCTGGGCATGGGGACCACCAATGCTTTTTTTAATCGCCTTGACGGGTATTTATCTAACGGTCGGACTAAAAGCCTACCCCATCATGCATTTAGGCAATGGCTTTAAGCAGTTGTGGCTGGGGCGACATAAGCACGGCGAAGGCGAAATATCAGGCTTTAACGCCTTAATGACCTCGCTTTCAGCCACCATAGGAACAGGGAACATTGCAGGCGTAGCCACCGCGATCGCTCTCGGCGGCCCCGGCGCCTTGTTTTGGATGTGGATCATTGCCTTGATCGGCATGGCGACCAAATATTCCGAAGCGGTGTTAGCGGTGAATTTCCGCGAGAAGAATGATCAAGGCCATTATGTTGGCGGACCTATGTACTATATTCGCAACGGCTTAGGGCCTAAATTCAAATGGCTAGCGGTTCTGTTTGCATTTTTCGGTATGCTTGCGGGTTTCGGTATTGGCAACGGCACGCAAGCCAACTCGGTTGCTGATGTAGTGAGTCATTTCAACTTTGCTGGCGCACCGATCCCAGAATGGTTTACCGGTGTGGTGGTTGCGGTGCTCGTTGGCTTGGTATTAATTGGTGGCATTCGTCGTATCTCAGATATTGCCGGTAAGCTCGTACCTTTTATGGCGATTAGTTATGTGCTTGCCGGTATTGTCTTGCTGATTATTTTTGCCGATCGCATTCCGGCCGCCTTAGATCTTATTTTCACTCATGCCTTTGCTCCTATTTCAGCCGTCGGCGGATTTGCCGGTGCAACGGTATGGGCAGCTCTGCGCTATGGCGTTGCCCGCGGCGTTTTCTCCAACGAAGCTGGCTTGGGTAGCGCACCGATTGCACACGCGACGGCGACTACCGATAACCCAGTTCGCCAAGGCACGATTGCCATGCTTGGCACCTTCATCGACACCATCGTTATTTGTACTATTACCGGCTTAGTCATCGTTGCCTCCGGCGAATGGCAAAGTGGCGTATCCGGTGCCAACTTAACCACCGCCGCCTTCAGTGCAGGACTACCCGTCGTTGGCCAATACATAGTAGGAATAGGATTGGCCGTCTTTGCCTTCACGACTATTATCGGTTGGTCTTTCTACGGTGAAAAATGCACTGAATACTTGTTTGGCCCAAAGTCGATTCCAGTATTTCGTATTGTTTGGGTGCTGGCGATTCCCATTGGCGCCACCCAAGATCTCAATAATGCATGGCTATTAGCGGATACCTTAAACGCCCTGATGGCGATTCCTAACTTAATTGCGCTCTTGTTGCTAAGCCCTGTGGTATTCAAATTAACCAAAGCCTTCCTAGCTAAACAGCAGTAATTACATGGCCAGCGTTAGAGGAATACGAACCTTCTAACGCTAAGCTCACTTACTTCAGCAATTTTTTACACCAGCTTTAGGTTTTCGGCTCGCAAGGGTAGAATCAGCACCCTATCGGCAAGCCTCATCCGCCCATTGTTAATTGAATACCTTTTTGCCTGACGAGATCTTCATGGACCTAAGCCTACACACCCAAGATATTCGCACATCGGTTACTCGCGCCATCGAAGAAGATGTAGGTACTGGTGATATCACCGCACAATTAATTCCAGCCGAGAATAACGCGCATGCACGTATCATCTCGCGCGATCGCGCTGTCGTTGCAGGGCAAGCTTGGGTGAACGAAGTGTTTCATCAGGTTGATCCTGCGGTAAGCGTTATCTGGCGCGTCAGCGATGGCCAATGGGTACGCCCCAACCAAGTGTTATTTGAACTTAAAGGTTCTGCGCGCTCGCTACTCACGGGTGAACGTTGCGCCCTCAATTTTTTACAAAGCTTATCGGGCACGGCTACCCTTTGCCGTCACTACGCTTCACTCGTGCAAGGCACCGGCGTGCGCTTGTTGGATACCCGTAAAACCCTACCGGGTTTGCGCATTGCGCAAAAATACGCAGTGACCGTTGGCGGCTGTTATAACCACCGTATTGGTTTGTACGATGCCTTCCTAATCAAAGAAAACCACATCATGGCCGCTGGCGGCATCAATAATGCCGTTGCCCAAGCGCACCAAATAGCGCCCGGCAAACCCGTAGAAATCGAAGTGGAAACTATGCAGCAGCTCGATCAAGCCATTGATGCTGGCGCTGATATCATCATGCTCGACAACTTCAATACCGACACTATGCGAGAAGCGGTTGAACATACCCGCAACAAAACCCAAGGCCGCGTAAAACTCGAAGCGTCTGGCGGTATTAACACCACGACATTACGCAGCTATGCCGAAACCGGCGTCGATTTTATTTCTATTGGCGCGCTGACTAAAGATTGTAAGGCCGTGGATTTGTCGATGAGGTTGCTTGGTTAAAAACTAAGCGCAAGAGCCTATTCTGTATACAAACTGACCAATTTTGTCAGCATGTGCCCAAGCAATGATCAGAGTTGCCAAAAGAATTAAAAAACCCCTATAAAAATGTGATGCATGCCCGCAAACAGGGCTTGCAGCGTGCCTTTAAGCTTGGCACACTCTTCGCACAGTCATTAAAGAATGACCTGATTAGCCAGACGAACCGAAAGCCCTCCCGGCGATCAAACAGAACGGCCAATCAATCAATAAAAAATCTCAAATGAGAGTGGAGAGTTTCCTATGAAATTACAAAAAGGTTTTACCCTGATTGAATTGATGATCGTGATCGCGATTATCGGTATTTTGGCGTCTGTTGCGATTCCGCAATATCAAACTTACACAATTCGTGCTGCAACCACTCCAGAGATCGTTGGAGCCGTTCGACCAGTCCAACTGGCGCTGTCTGAATATGCAGCTATTGGTCAAGCATTACCGGAAGCAGAAACAGATCTAGTTCAATGGGCAACCGGTGAAGCTGCTAATTGCTTGGGTATTGTGCAAAATGTCATCTACACTCCGGCTGATGAATTTTCAGGAGTTATTACGGCGATTACATACTCTGCAGCTTCAACAGTGCCCAGCTGCGTTAAAGCAGGCGCTGGCCCTTCAGATGAACCAACACTGCAAGGCGTAACTATGTACCTCAACGCATTCTCAAATGAAAACGGCGCAGTAAGATACGAGCTTGATACAGCTACAAGTACTGGAGCTGGTGAGTTCCCAGCTAGATTCTTGCCGAAAATTGGAGATAAACCGCAAGTAGTTACTCCGTAATTTGTATAAAAATAACCCCGCCCCTGCAAAGAGGCGGGGTTATTTTTTGCCTAAAATTTGACATCTATTAACTCCTTCTTCTAGTTACCTCCCAGAATTGTCGGTTAGGTCTCACCCCTTGCTGATAATTTTTGAGTACAATCATGCTTCAGTCTGTATTATCAATAGACTGCTATAAAGCCTAAATTTTTATAACCGAACTTAGCCCCGTATGGAGTGTTTTACATGGCGTTATTGACCGGCCTTCCTCGTCGTCTCGTTGAGCAACAACTTCTCAACCAAGCGCAAGCCGAAGAGATACTCGCCAGTTGTAAAAAAGAAAAACAAAGCTTTGTCACACTGGCCGTTGCCAAAAAGTTGGTCAAAGCGAAAGAGCTTGCAGTTCTAGCGTCCGAAGAGTTCGGCCTACCACTGTTAGACCTCGCGGCATTTGACGGCGAATTGATGCCAAAAGAACTGGTCAGCTCTGAACTCATCGACAAGCACCGTGTGCTTCCACTATTTGTACGTGGCAATCGTTTATTTGTTGCCCAAAGCGATCCATCGCAAATGATCGCTATCGACGAAATCAAGTTCAATACCGGCATGACGGTAGAAGCGATACTCGTTGAAGAAGATAAACTCAGTGTTGCCGTTGATCGTTTTTTATCCGCCAATGACAATACTCTCGGGGATCTTGATAGCGCACTCGACGACATTGATTTAGATGACCCGAACGCCCGAGACAAAGAGGATGAACAAAATAGCAACGCAGGAGGCGATGACGCTCCTATCGTTCGCTTCGTCAATAAAATTTTATTAGACGCAATTAAATCCGGAGCATCCGATGTTCACTTTGAACCCTACGAAAAACGCTACCGTGTACGTTATCGTACCGATGGTATTTTATTAGAGGTCTCCAGCCCTCCGGTGAATTTAGCTGGTAAAATTGCGGCACGCTTAAAAGTTATGTCGCAAATGGATATTTCTGAGCGCCGTCTTCCCCAAGATGGTCGTATCAAGATGAAGCTTTCCAAAACGAAAGCCATCGACTTCCGCGTCAATACCTTACCCACGTTATGGGGCGAAAAAATCGTACTGCGTATCCTTGATCCGTCTTCAGCTAAACTAGGGATTGATGCTCTAGGCTATGAGCCAGAGCAAAAAGATTTGTACTTAAATGCCTTAGCAAAACCACAAGGCATGATCTTGGTGACGGG
>NZ_JAWUWR010000051.1:0-113956 GCF_034111725.1 Thalassolituus sp.
GACCCTGTATCAAGATGTAATGCAGGATCTTGAACTCAAAGACTCAGTGGATATTTCTTTCCCTGATCTTATGAGCAGGTTTTGTTCAACAAAAGTTAATGGAAGGCAAAAGCTTCTTGAAAAGATTAGGAATCGTTTCGATTACTGTTTGAAATTTCATGAACTCTATCGAGGAGCAACTAGATTTCATAGAGAACTTGCTCCATTTTGGATGATTCAAGACATAATAACAACCAATTGGGACGATTACTTTGAAAGGGAATGTGACGCTATTCCAATTGTGACTCCTGAAGATTTTGCATTTTATAAAATAAAACAGCGAAAAGTATTTAAGATTCACAAGCGCCGTGCTGATAAAAGTCGTCGCGCAGGGCTAGTTACAAACCCCATTTGATGCTGTTGAGTTAACTACGTGAGGACGGGTGCCGCAAGGCACCCGCTGATCGACAAGTGACTAAACTTAAAGCTTACCGCTCATTAGCACCTGAATAAGACCCGGACGAGAAAGATCGGCATATAGCGCTGATAATTCTTCAGGCGTTTCTCTGAAGTCTTCGCGAATCCAACGCACGATCACCGAAAAAGACGCTCCCGCCAAGAAATCCACGACATAATGAATCTTACTATCGCTGCTGATCTTTAATTTGTGAGCTTCAACAAAACGATCGATCACATGGCCAACATAGCGCTTAAACTCATTCAGCAAAATCGCTTCGACATCCGGCGCTACCAATAAGCGAGCTAAATCTGCATGCTCCTGCCACTGGCGAAACATAATCGTCGCAATCTCAGGATCAACCGTCGGCGAAGCCGTCAGAATTGGATCAATTTGCTCGGCAAATTGTAAAAACATTTGCTCAATGTAATAACGTAGTAAATCGTCTTTGGAGCGAAAATGTAGGTAGAACGTGGGACGAGCAACACTTGAATGCTCACAAATATTGGCAACCGAAATTTTTGAATAAGGACGCTCTGCCATTAACTCCAGCAATGTATTGATGAGCAGACGGCGCGATCGCTCTACCCGCTTATCAAGTTCTTTGTTCATTTCGCTTAAACGCTCCATGTGTATCGACATCAGCCATCATAGTGTTATGTAGTCGCAAGTTTACCTTATTAGGTGGCCGCTAAGAATGGTCAGCCGCTGCCAATCCTCAGATCAATTGCCCTAACAAGCAAAAAAACCGCCCGAAGGCGGCTTTTTCATCATTGCTTCAGCGCTTACGCCGTTACAAATAAAGCTTCGTCTAATTCATACAGGCTTTCTGAACCACCTTTCACAACAGCACTTAAACCGATGTAACGAGGTAATACACGCTTGATATAGAAACGAGCAGTTGCCAACTTAGCTTTGTAGAAGTCTTCATTTGCTTTAGGCAAAGAGACAACAGCCATACGCGCCCACACAAAGGCGTATGCGGCATAACCAAACACGTGCAAGTATTCCAGAGAAGCTGCACCAATTTCGTTTGGATTGCCCTGAGCTTGATCGATAACCCACTGAGTAAGATCTGCTAGGTTTTCCATAGCAGCCTTCAGAGGCTCAATAAACTCAGCAGCTGCAGCATTTTCAGCCTGACTAGCAATGAAGTCGTTAACATCTTGCTCGAACAATTTGAAGAACGCACCGTTATTACCAACGATCTTACGTCCCATCAAATCTAATGCTTGAATACCGTTAGTGCCTTCATAAATCTGAGTAATACGGATATCACGTACATACTGCTCTTGACCCCATTCACGAATGAACCCGTGACCACCAAATACTTGCTGACCCGTGATCGCGACTTCCAAAGAAGTGTCGGTCAAAAATGCTTTAGCAATTGGCGTTAACAAAGCCAACATAGCATCAGCGTGTTTTTTCTCTTCTGCATTATCAGAGAATTTAGCACGATCTAACCAACCGGCCACGTAGGTCGAAAATGCACGACCACCTTCGTTGAACGAACGCATGGTCATCAGCATACGACGCACATCTGGATGCACAATAATCGGATCTGCTACTTTATCCTTAGCAACAGCACCTGTTGGTGCGCGACTTTGAATACGATCTAACGCATATTCAACCGCATTCTGATATGACGCTTCTGCTGCACCAACACCTTGGATACCAACACCTAAACGTTCGTAGTTCATCATAGTGAACATGCATGCTAGACCTTGGTTTTCATCACCCACCAGCCAGCCTTTAGCGCCATCAAAGTTCATCACGCAAGTAGCAGAACCTTTGATACCCATCTTGTGTTCGATCGAACCACAAGACATAGCATTGCGCTCACCTAGAGAACCATCATTATTTACCAAGAACTTAGGCACTAAGAACAATGAAATTCCTTTTGGACCAGCAGGCGCGTTTGGTAATTTAGCCAACACCAAGTGAATGATGTTCTCGGCCATATCATGCTCACCCCAAGTGATAAAAATCTTGGTGCCTGACACTAAATACGAACCGTCAGCTGAAGGCTCAGCTTTGGTGCGAATAATCCCTAAATCTGTACCAGCATGAGGCTCGGTTAAATCCATTGCACCCGACCAAACGCCAGAGTACATATTCGGCAGATACTTTTCTTTAAGTTCTTGCGAACCATGAGCGTTCAACGATAAGCAAGCGCCAGCGGTTAGCATCGGTGCTAAACCGAATGCCATGTTTGAGCCTTGAACCATCTCTTCAACTTGGCCAACTAAGGTTTTCGGCATGCCCATACCACCGAACTCTGGGTTACCACCCAAGCCGTTCAAGCCAGCATCTACGTAAGTTTGATAAGCATCCTTAAAACCAGGAGCGGCCGTTACAACGCCGTCTTTCCAAGTTGAGCCAACTTCATCACCTTCGCGATTAATCGGTGCCAGCACTTGGCTCGCGATCTTACCGCACTCACCCAGAATGGCGTCCGCGGTTTCCATATCAACCGCACCTTCCAATCCAGCTAAAGAAGCCCACAACTTATCTGCTTCAAATACTTCGTCTAGAACAAAGCGCATATCGCGCAATGGAGCCTTGTAATCTGCCATGTTTAACCTCGTTTTGTCGTTAACGACCACCAGTCGCGAGTCAAGATGTCCAGCGAATAGCTCAAAAGGCCGCTATTTTAACCACTATCCAGAGAATGGGTAGTAAAGAAAGTAAAAAACCGCGCCGGCATTATGGCCAAAGCGCGGTTTTCTTTATCAATAGATCAGAATTAGAACGCGAAGTGTTCTTCAGCCAGATCCATAAGACTGTCAGCACCCGCTAGCATAGTCGCTGCGTGTGCTTTAGTACGTGGCAAAATACGCGCGAAGTAGAACTTAGCGGTTGTTAATTTAGCCTTGTAGTAGTCTTCTTCAGTGGTGCCGTTAGCCAATGCATCTTGTGCAACTTTAGCCATACGAGCCCATAGGTAACCCAATACGGCATAACCAGAGTACATTAGGTAATCAACCGAAGCCGCACCCACTTCATCACGGTTCTTCATAGCGGTCATACCAATCTTCATGGTCAAATCGCCCCACTCTTTGTTCACTTCAGCCAATGGCTTAACAAGAGCAGCAAGTTCTTCGTTGCCTTCTTCAGCTTGGCAGAACTTGTGAACCATCTTAGTGAAGTTACGCAGTGAACCGCCTTGAGTCATCAGAACCTTACGGCCTAACAAGTCGAGTGCTTGAATACCGGTAGTACCTTCATAGATTGTAGAGATACGAGTATCACGAACAATCTGCTCCATACCCCACTCAGCGATAAAGCCATGGCCACCGAATACTTGCATACCCAAGTTAGCTGATTCCAAACCGCTTTCCGTTAGGAATGCTTTAGCAATTGGCGTTAAGAAGCCCAACAGTTCATCAGCTTCTTTACGTTGCTCTTCAGTTTCGCCTTTGTTAACGATATCGTTTTGCTGTGCTGCCAAGTACACAAGTGCACGGCCACCTTCAGCGAAGGCTTTTTGGGTCAACAACATACGACGTACATCTGGGTGAACAATGATAGGATCAGCCGCTTTTTCAGGCGCCTTAGGACCCGTCAATGAACGCATAGCCAAACGGTCTTTTGCGTAAGCCAAAGCACCTTGGAAAGACGCTTCAGACGCAGTTGCACCTTGCAATGCAGTACCAATACGAGCGGTGTTCATAAAGGTGAACATACAGTTCAAACCTTTGTTTTCTGGTCCGATCAACCAGCCTTTAGCACCGTCGAAGTTCATAACGCAAGTAGCGTTACCGTGGATACCCATTTTGTGTTCGATAGAACCACAGATCAGCGTATTACGCTCACCTAGAGTACCGTCTTCATTTGGTAGGAACTTAGGTACGATGAATAGAGAAATACCTTTAGTACCTTCTGGTGCACCTGGAAGGCGAGCCAACACGATATGGACAATGTTGCCAGACATATCGTGTTCACCAGCAGAGATAAAGATCTTGCTACCAGTGATTGCGTAAGAACCGTCAGCATTTGCTTCGGCTTTAGTTTTCAGAATGCCTAGGTCAGAACCACAATGTGACTCAGTTAGACACATAGTACCTGTCCACTCACCTGATACTAATTTAGTCAGGTAAGCTTCTTTTTGATCATGAGTACCGTGCAATGCAATGGTGTTCATTGCGCCGTGCGATAGACCTGGGTACATACCCCAAGACCAGTTAGCAGTACCAACCATCTCTGACATAACAGTGCCAAGAGATTCTGGTAGACCCTGACCGCCGTGCTCAACATCGTGAGCCAGTGAAGGCCAGCCGCCCTCAACAAACTTAGCGTACGCTTCTTTAAAGCCTGCCGGCGTCGTAACAGAACCATCGTCGTTACGAGTACAGCCTTCGATATCACCAATGCGGTTCAGCGGAGCCAATTCTTGCTCACAGAACTTCGCGCCTTCAGTCAGAATCGCATCAACCATGTCTGGTGTTGCAACATCTGCAAAAGCAGGAATGCTGGCATAATGACCAGGCATATCCAATAGTTCGTCCATTACGAACTTAATTTCACGTAGAGGAGCTTTATAATCTGGCATTAGGGTGACCTCGTTGCCTGTAATGTTCTTGCAGCTAGGCTGCTGTTTAGGGTTTGGATCAGTCAAACTGATCTAGATTCAAACAAGTGTTTGAAACATACGTTCGCATTGACCAATTGTCAAGCCCACCTGCGACGGATCCGTGCCATAAAAAAACCGACTGACGTCGGCTTCTTAATCGTTTTGTTTCAGTATCACGATCTAAATTGGATCAGGCTTCATCATCAAGTAGAGAACCCGCTTGCACAGCTGGGGGCTGAGTAATGCGCAGTAAAGTCTCGTTTATACGGCGTAATTTTACATTAAACTCAGCAAAGCGTTCGGCGGCACTAATGCGTTCCTGCTCGTCATCACCGCCACTCTCAGCTTCTTTTTGCGTTTTCTTCGCCGCTTTCAATTCTGCATCTAATGAGGTCTGCTGATCCGACTTTTTAGATTGTTCTAGATTAAGTAAATCTTGCTGCTGTTGGACTAACTCGCTACGAGCCTCCGCCATGCGCTGAGTCGCCATCGCTGCCACACGTCGATCTTGAGCCGATGGCTCAGCGGGCGCTAACGCTGCTCTGCGCACTTGTTGCATCTTAGCTAAGGTTGCTTCAGGGTTGCCGCTAACTTGTGATACATCGATAGATACTTCACCGGCAACCGCATAGCGCGCACCGTCTGGTCCTTGTTCAAAAGTAAAGGAGGCGGCCCCTGCCAACTCACCACCAACACTCGCGTGGGCTTGTTCATGCGAACGCACCTCAAGATCTCGTTGGCGCAACTGATTCAGTTCGGCGAGTACAGCCTCCTCTAAGGATGTCTCAGAATTTCTTTCGGAGCTTACTTCCGCTGCTACATCTTCGCTATCAACCGGTTTAGGTTTCGGTGAAAGCGAATAGGTATCAGATTCTTTGCGCTTACCAAATACAAAAGCGCCTTCTTCCGACGAAGCGACAGAACCGATGGCAACGATATCTGGAGAATATAGGCTTTCATTGGTGGCAGGCTTACCCGTCAGCGAGGGACGAAGTGAAGGATCAATAGAATACGATACAGCGCCGACCAAGGAACCGGAAGGTGTTGACGAACCGGAAACACCGACTGAAATTTGCATGCTAAAATCTCACGCTCGACCAGCTAGGCCAATGTGTCAATAAGTGTGCCCAACTGTTGATCTGACGCTTGCATTACTTTCGCATTGGCATCGACGGCTTGCTGACCTTGCTTCATGTCAGTCATGGCCGAGGCTAAATTGCCAGTTCCTTCAACAGGACGTTGGGTAGTTGCATCTGCAACCGTTTGCGCGGCACGTTGTACTTGGTCAGAACCTTGGCTAACGCCATAAGATGCTGTTGTAAACGCAGAACCAGTAGTTGACCCGATATTCATATGCACCTCGGGATGTTGATGTATCTGTATACAATTTAACCAACATTGAATTTAAACGCTACCCAAAAGCCAAGGCTAGATAGCGTTTAGACGCATTTGTCATATTAGACAGCTGATGCGTTATAGAAAAGCTCTTTGTCCGCGCTTACGGCTGCCGGTTGAACCAAGATCTCTTCCAACTCTTGCGGGGCTTGAGTGACTTTATGGTCGGAGTTAATACCCAATTTACGGAACAAGGCTTGGTCTTTGTTTGCTGCTGGGTTTGGCGTAGTAAGTAGGCACTCACCATAAAAGATCGAATTGGCACCCGCAAAGAAACACATGGCCTGCATTTCTTCGCTCATTTCTTCACGCCCAGCACTCAAACGCACATGGGATTTAGGCATCATTATACGTGCAGCAGCGATCGTGCGAATGAAGTCGAGTGGATCTAAATCACCTTCGTTTTCCAATGGCGTGCCAGCAACCTTAACCAATTGATTAATTGGTACTGAGTCCGGATGGGCCGGTAGATTCGCTAACTGCACCAGCAAACCAGCGCGATCTCGGTGAGTCTCTCCCATACCCAAGATGCCACCAGAACACACCTTCATTCCGGCATTGCGGACGTTAGCTAAAGTATTCAAGCGATCAGAATAAGTCCGCGTGGTAATAATTTCGCCGTAATACTCAGGCGAGGTATCAAGGTTATGATTGTAATAATCCAACCCTGCTTCAGCCAACGCGTCGGCTTTTTGATTGTCCAACATACCGAGCGTCATACAGGTTTCTAAGCCAAGCTCTTTGACGCCCTTCACCATTGCGATCACATAGGGCATGTCTTTCTCGCGTGGCGAACGCCAAGCCGCACCCATACAAAAACGATCAGAGCCTGCAGCCTTAGCCGCTTTTGCTTTTTCAATAACCGCTTCGACCTCCATCAGCTTTTCTTTCTCAAGCTTGGTATCGTAGCGCGCGCTCTGCGGGCAATAAGCACAATCTTCTGGGCAAGCACCGGTTTTAATCGACAACAAGGTGCTTACTTGAACGGCATTGGGATCAAAGTATTGGCGATGAGTCGTCTGGGCACGGAACAGCAGATCATTAAAAGGAAGCATTAGCAGTTGTTCAACTTCTGCCACCGTCCAGTCATGACGGATATCGTGGGTATTCTCAGCTGCATGCGCCATGGTGTAACCTCTTAAAACTAAATGCTGTATCACTACCACGGATGATAAAGATACTCATGAATTGGTCAACTAGATCAAGATTTATCGCTAACAACTGGTTGTTTTTTAATCAAGCATTAAAGCAGACTAGCGTCTGCCTCTACTGCTTAGCGTCTGCACCAGAAGAAGGAATCATCTGCAACGAATGCCGCGACGCCCTGCCCAAACAAGGATTGTGTTGCGCGCAATGTAGTGAACCAACAACCCAGCCCGGACGTTGCGGCAAGTGCCAACAGCACCCACCGACTTATCACTACAGCCACTGTAATTTTCATTACCAAGCACCACTCAGCGACTGGATTCGAAACTGCAAAGACAAACATAATGGCTTTTGGCTCAAATATTTCATTCGCTGGATGATAGACAATCCGCCCAATAGTCTCGATAGCATTGATGCCCTAGTATACATACCCAGTGACCGCTGGCGCTTAGCCCGGCGCGGCTTCAATGTTAGTGAATTAATCGCGCGTAAACTTAGCCGCGAGTTTGATATCCCCATTATTGAAGGATGTCTGCAAAAAAAATACGGGAAAGATCAGCGTGGATTGAGCGCGCAGCAGCGACGAACTCAACTTAAATCCCGATTATTAGCGGGGAGCAAAAATCTAACTAACAAACACGTCGTAATTATCGACGACGTGATGACCACTGGCGCAACAGCGGATCTCGCCGCGACTCACCTGCTCCATCAAGGTGCCCGACTAGTGGGAATTTGGTGCTTGGCAAGAACATTACCAAACAACAAATAATGTCGGCTAACAGCGCTGTCTGCTTGAGCATAGAACAGGCATAATGGCGCTCTTTTAATAGAGGTAACATTATGTCGTCTCATCCGTACGCCACGTTAACACCCGAACGTGTTATGGACGCCGTCGATTCACTTGGTTATCTCTGCGATGCTCGCATCTTAGCTTTAAATAGTTACGAAAATCGCGTCTACCAAGTTGGTATCGAAGACCAACTGCCACTAATTGCCAAGTTCTACCGGCCTGGGCGCTGGAGTCGCGCAGCGATTGCTGAGGAACATCAGTTTTTATTCGAACTCGAACGCGAAGAGCTTCCTGTGGTTGCTCCTATTTTGCATGGTGGCGAAAGTGTCTTTGAGTTTGATGGCTTTTATTTTGCGTTATTTCCTCGCCGCGGCGGACATGCGCCAGAATTAAGCAACGAAGACGACTTAGAATTATTAGGACGTTGGCTTGGGCGCCTACACAACATTGGTAGCCGCAAGCCGTTCGCCGAACGCGCGACTATTCGCGGAGGTGACGACATTCGCCTCGCCGCAGAACAAGTACTTAAATGCGGCTTAATGCCCGATGACTTTCGTCCCGCTTATGAATCATTAATTCGAGATTTACTAGCCCACATCGACCAGCAATATCCGGCTGATAAACTTAAAACGTTACGGCTACACGGTGACTTACACACAGGAAATTTATTACTGCGTGAAGATGTTTTACACATGGTCGACTTCGATGATTGCATTCAAGGCCCTGCGATGCAGGATATTTGGATGTTGCTTAGTGGTGATCGTGCGGAACAACGCCAGCAATTAATGGTCATTAGTGAAGGCTATGAAATGTTTCGACCATTCCCTAACCACGAGCTGCGCTTAATTGAGTCTTTGCGCACCGTGCGAATTGTACGTTACGCAGCTTGGCTATCGCAGCGCTGGGATGACCCCGCATTTCCTATTGCCTTCCCTTGGTTCGAAGGGCACAGGTTTTGGTCTGAACACCTTTTATCACTGCGCGAGCAACTAGCCGCATTGCAAGAAGAACCGCTTTCTATTTCTGTTTATTGATACAGAATTTCTGCAATTAAATAAGGATTTATCATGAAAAAGACCCTTGCACTTATCACTGTCTTAACGACCAGTTCTCTTGTGATGGCCGAAGAGCAAACGTCTTCAGACCTGGCCAATAATCTCTATATTGGCGGTACACTAAGCCATAACATGGTGGATTCTGCCTTTGGCGATGGTAGCGTCGACGCTCCCGGTTTTGGCTTATTCCTTGGCTATAAGTTAAACGACGACATGCCTGATATCGATACCAGCTTAGAAATTGGCTACAGCCAAACCGATGAATTTTTCGATGGTAGAAATAATGAAATTAACGGTATCTGGGTTGCTGCGGTTGGAGAAAAACGCTTACCTGAAATCAGCCCCAAAGTCTCGGTATTGGCTCGTCTTGGTTTAGATTTCGGGGACGACGATGGCATATTGATGGGCGCAGGCATGGGCTTCCACCCATCTGATCGCGTTGCTCTGCGTGGTGAGTACCTGAATAAAGATTCATCCAGTGTTATTCAACTAAGTGCCGTATTAAATTTTTAATACTGGTCCAATTCGCTGATTAGCATGTAATTACATAAATAAGTCACAATAAAAAAGGGCCTTTCGGCCCTTTTTTATTCTGTCGAGAGCGTGTTAACGAACACCTTCACGACGCAAGGCTGCTGGCGTGTAATCTGCCTGCGAACGCTTGAAGTTATACTCGTAACCACCGTGTTCTTCGCTATCTAAGCCGAGTACTAGGTAGCGACCAGAGGTTAAATCATACAAGGTTTCAACGGAATACCAAGGCACGTTTTGATCGTAGTACATTACGTTATGAGATTCAGCAACGCGCCATAAAGAACCACGACCGTCGTAGTGGTCAATCTCAGTCGCCTGCCATGTATCTTCATCGAAGTAGAATACGCGCTTAGCATAGATATGACGCTTTCCTTCTTTTAGGGTTGCAGTCACTTTCCACACACGATGCAATTCGTAGCGAGTTAGATCTTGGTTAATATGACCTGGTTTTACGATATCGCTATCTTTCAACTTACCGTCTTTCAAAGCGTAAGAGTTATACGGGATATACACTTCCATTTTGCCATCTAGTTGCCAGTCATACCGATCTGGAGAACCGTTGAACATATCGAAGTTGTCCGCTGTACGTAAACCATCTGATGCTGTACCTGGTCCGTCATAAGCAACCTGAGGAGCACGACGTACACGACGCTGACCCGCGTTATAAACCCATGCTTTACGAGGCTCTTTTACTTGGTCGAGAGTTTCGTGAACCAATAGTACGTTACCCGCTAAACGAGCTGGTGATAGCACGTCTTGCTTAAAGTAGAACAAAACGTTGGCATCAACATTGGGATCGTAATCCGTCAGTTTATTGCGGAACGTGAACTCATCTTGAAAGCGCACGACGGTGAAATCACCATTAACTTGCGGAGTAGCTTGACCAACTACACGAGCAACACTGCCGCCGCGATAACGGGTGATATGGTTCCATACCACTTCAACACCGCTTTGTGGGAATGGGAAAGGAGCGCCTTCTACGAAGTTGCTCAAGCCATTACCGTCATCCAACAATACAGTTTCAGTCGCATTGACCTTTGTCGCTGCGTAAATAGCCTCAGGATAACCTGAGGTGCGGCGAGTTTCATACACTGGCATTTTGTAAGTATCTGGATACTTAGCAAACATCGCTTTCTGACCATCAGTTAAATTCGCTGAATAATCTTTGTAGTTTGCTGCGGTAATCACAAACTTAGGCTTATCTTCAGGAAATGGGTTAGTAATTTTACCCTTCGCATCCAATCCACCCTTACCAACAGGAATACCACCTAACCACGCAGGAATATTACCTTCCGCTTTTTTGATTGCACCCATTGGAGTGAACTCATCGCCACCCAACTTTGCGGCTTGCTCCGCGGGAACACCTGCATTAGCGCCGGCGATCATCAGGGACAGCGCTACAGCGCCGCCCCATATTTTTGCTTGTTGTTTAAACATAATAAACCTCTGTAAATCGGATCTGATCAACACACTCAGAATGAATATTTAGCTGACAGACTAATGTTGTCGCGGTCTTTAAGTTGGTTGTACTTACCACCAGAGAAGTTGGTGTAAGACACATCAACAGACGTTTGGTTTAGGTACACAAACGACACACCTAGGCCAACAGTCAAACGATCATCAATGAACTGAGAACCGGGTTCAGGACCATTACCTTTATCAAAGGCAACCGACATATTCGGAGACATGTTGACGCCAGCAAATGCGTTGTTGAAGTCCATACCACCACGTAAACGGATACCGCCGGATAACTTGGTCACATAACCATCGTCAGAACAGTTGCTTGTATTGACGTTTGCAGCAGAACCGCCGTCTGTACAGAAATTGGTGTCGCCACCCAAATCCCAAACGCCATCGTTATTACCGATACCATAAGCACCAGAACGACCATAACGCGCATCATCTGTATCTGGTAAATCAGGAATAAAGTTCAAACCAAATTCGGCAACCAATGAAATACGGTCTGCACCGAAGGCACGATCGAAGAATTTGATAATGGTGGTTTGCGCCTGCCAAATATCAATTTCGTCATAGCCCTTAGCAATTTCGCCGTAAAGATCAGATGCAGAACCACCTTCTTCAGCACGCTGTTGGTACAAGCGGCTGTATGGCGCACCGTTACCAGAAAGGATTAACTCAAAGGCGTTCCACTGAAGTGGCGCATCTGGCTTGTAACTGATTTCACCACCGATAGACATACCGCTTTCAGTGCTACGCGCAAAACTCACACCCATAATCTGGATGTCTTCTGGGTAAGCAATTTGATACAACGGACGGTAAGTGTCGTAAGTAGCGTTGGTGTTAACCTGCGCACCTGTTGTACCTGTGATCGTCCCGGTAGAGTCATAGTTCGTGACAGCACCGTTGATGAACGGGGTACGGCTATGAATATTCATATAGTACAAGCCAAATTCCGTATCACCCAGTGCTTCGGAGTACCAGCGTAAGGCAGCACCAAACTGACCAGAGTCTTTCGGCTGATCATCAGGCAAGCGCTCAGTAACAGGAGACACACGAGATGATAAAGGCACACCCGCATCAATTTCAGCTTGGCGGAACGCTAACATATCGCGTTCATCCGCGATGCCACCAAGAATAACTGGCGCGCATCCATCTGCTATGAAATCAACGGTAGAAAAGAAAGTACCGCAAGGGTCAGTACGCGTCTTTTCCCACTCAAGTTGATAAAAGGCTTCTAACGTTACATCGCTGGTAATACCGATAGAGGTATAGGCCATACTAACGGGTAGCAAACCTTCTTTAACTTCAGCGCCCGGCTTACGGAAAGCAGACGCATCCACTGGGTTGATACTGTTAATGCCGCCCTGAATAAAGGTACTCTCACCCCAACTCAAAACCTGACGACCTAAACGGAATGTTACTGGCGTATCGCCAAGATCATAGTCGGCCCACACATAAGCATCTAATAACTCGGCACCTTTACCCGCTGCATTCTTGCCAGCATCGTTAATTGGCTTGAAATCCGTATCCTGATCCATCAAAGCCGCATCGTAATACGCACGACCACGGAAGAAACCACCATAGTTTTTGTAGTTCAACTCAAGGTCTGATGAGAACTTCAAAACATGAGTATAAACATCGCCCTGACTGTAGTTCAACGTACCATCGTCATAGTTGTACGAAGAACCTTGACCAGTAAAACCAAAATCACTGCCGTTGGCTGGCATGATCTGATCTTTATCTCGATCTTCTACACGCCACGCAATACCGTAACTGATGGTGTTATCAAGCTGGGCGCTGAAATCGCCAAAGTTAAATTCAACCGCATGAGCGGCGCCCATTGCGCTGGTCAATGCCAGTGCTAATGGGGCTTTCTTAAATACTTTATACATAGCTTTGCTTGTCATCTTTTTATACTCCGCAAGGCTTAATTAGATGTTTCGAGAACAGATGTGTCTTCAACAACAAACCCTTTCTGATCGCCTGGCAAACCTAAAAGCTGGGTTGCGCCATATGGATCAAAGAAAGTAATAATTTGTTGGAAGGTTTCAGCAAACACATCCTGCGGATCAGCAGAAGAGAAAGTGCTGTGTGTACCCTGAGCAATGCGAACATTGGCGCGTACAATCGAGTCATTCGCGGCATTCGGGAAGTAGTACTGTGGATCCATGTTAATCGCACCACCTTCAACGGCAGTTTCCTGCGTTACAAAGGTCGTAATACCCATTTCAGTTACTAGTGGATCTGTACCGGCTAGATACGATTTAGATGTATCTAAGACTGGAGTTAGCGCATTGTTAGGAACCACCTGATCAGATAATTCATCAGCGTCACCCTCGATACCAACGTCTTCGTATACAAGAACCGGAAGCGTTTCTAGATTCGATGCGAAGTTAATCGGATCAACAGAATCAATAGACGCCTGCAAGACACTAAAGAACGACTCGATACTGGTTGAACCCTGAGCAATACCAGAAGCTGCCAAACCACCTAACACTCGCGCACCAATGGTTGGCGAGTTTTCAAGTAACTTAACAACACCACCACCTGGATTACCTAAAGCAGCGGCTTTAACCAATGGTAAATCAGAGTTGTAGGCTTGCACTGAAGCATCGTTATTCACCGCTAAGAAAGTCGTACCAATGATGCCGCCCAGTGAATGACCGATAAAATAGACGTTCGCAGGATCTAAATCATCTGCAGTGCCATCAGCATTAACATCCATATCACCAATCGATGCGTTCAGGTTCATCATATCGAGAACGGTTTGACGCATACCATCACGCAAACGCGAGAAGTTCTGCAAGTTGATGTATAGCTCTCCAGAAGACCCGACAGAATCCGCTGTTACTGGATCACCATTAGCGTCTAAAGCACCGTTAAAGACCATAGCAATATTCGAGCTATCAGCAGCTTTTGCCACGTTATTGTGACGTTCTTTCAGTGCTGCCAATTCAGGAGCATTTTCGGCACCAACCGCAGTCACCCACCCCGCACGTGCCGCAGCAAATGGGCTATTGGTTGACACGTCAGCTGCCGCGACTTGCTCAACGTTGAACAAGCGCACTGAGTTCGCTTCGCTTTCATTATCGAGTGGAGCAACACCGTGCATAACATGGTCAATCGCAACCATAGCAATACACTGACCAGCCAATGCATTACCGACTAATACGCCAGCCGTGCGATCAACCGTGATACCGTGCTGGTAAATCACAACCGGCCAACCGTCAGCAGGCTTACCAGAGGCTGGACCTGCGCCGTCTGGATCACAGCTAGCATCAGGCATAGTCACCATAACCGGAATTACAGAGTCGCCCACTTTGTCAGCAAAAGGGAACCGATAAGTAACGTTGAAAGAACCGTTAACGTCTTCCGGAGCACCATCGAGTCCCAAAGCAATCGCAGCATCATTGCTACCCGTCCAGCTACCTAAACTAGCGTCAGTAACACCAGCTTCGGAATCAGCTAAAAACGATGGGATCTCTAAGGCACCTTGGAAAATATTGCCACCAGACGATAAGGCTGCAACTTGTGCAGCGACAGTCGAGCTGAGATCCGAAGCCAATTGAGCATCGACAGCCGCCTGAATAGTCGCTTCATCAGCGCCATCCAATGCTGGGTTTGCACGCACTTGAGCTTCAATCGCTGCCGCTACTATTGGCGTTAACTGAGCGGTCAGTAGCGTGTCGTAAGGAACAGCAACTGGCGTCGTTGGAGCTGATATAATCGGCGCATATGTGCGGGATTGTGGGCGATCAACGATAGAGTCGATGCCTGCACCACTGCCATCAGCAATAACAGTAATCAGACCTTTATAGTAGCTAGGGCTTAAAGTACTGCTAGATTTCAAAACAGTACGAGTGGTGCTGTCGATTGGCAAACCAGCCATCGTAGCAGCGTTGATTTGTAACGCGACACCTTGGGCAATAGTGTCGAGCGTTCCGGCTGCAGTAGCATCCGCCGTCGCTTGATCGCCACCACCACCGAGAACAGTCGCTACCACACTCGCAGTAATCGCCGCTTCAGCTGCATCAACCGTGGTGATCTGTGTTGTTAAGAAGGTTGCCGGAGCAGCCATTGCGTTAAGAACATCAACCGTACCACCGGTAGTAAAGGCATAGCTCAGTACCACATCGTCTTGAGTAACTGCATTGCTTGTTGCCACGGCAAGGAAGCCGCCCGCAATTTGTTCCCAACCTTTAACAGCGGCACGAACCGGAGCCAACGCAGCAGACGGCAACTGTAAAGAGCCACTTAATAATTCGTATTCTGCCGATCCTGTTACCGCTTCACCGCTCGCGGATGTAATACTGTTCGTCATCGCAACGATGTACTTAGTTTTTGGATCTAAAGGCGTTTTCGGCAAAATCTGAATTGCGTGCGTTGCGCCACCATCTAAGGTGATATAGCGAGCGTCATAATCAGTACCACCAACTGGTTGGTCAGAAGCCACTGGAGATGCGCCGCCATTCGCAATAATCGAAGTGATGTCTAACGCATCGATAGCAGCGTTGTCTTGAGCATTTTTCAGTTTGATCAAAAATACAGTCTGGCCGGCAATAACGCTTTCAGGAGCTAACGCAGCGTTAAAGTTGACGTAGAACGCCGCAGTATTAGAGAAACCATCAAGCTTGTTGATCGCTGTCGTCACTGGTGGCGTTGTATCTGCAGTATTCGCCGTACCATCGGAAGTCGATGCATCAGCAAACAGCAAATCAATGTTAAGTGGCAGCTTACGGCTACCTGCAGAGAAAATTGGGGCAACGCTATTTGGCGTTGATCCTGCACTTCCGGCTGTTACTGGAGAAAGGTCTATCTTGTTATTATCACCTTCCACGCTACTAATATTACAACCGGCCAGTCCTGCGGTCGCTGCTGCAACGGCCAGACTGAGGAGAGTCTTCTTCACCATATTGCTACCTGTATGAGTTTTTATGGTTATCGGTAAACATCGTGTACATGGACGATCCACATACGGACATGCTACCGACTATAATCTGGCAGACACGCACCCTCATCACTCGAAAGTATGATTCCTTGCGTAAGCACAGCTCATTTTGTATCTGATCGTAATCAAACATAGTTGAGATATTGAAAGGTGACAAACCCGACACCCGCTTTCGGACTGTGATTTACCTATCCCTTCCACTAGAATGGACGCCGTTTATTACTCAGTGTTTGCAGGAGACTCTCATGTCGAATCAGGATTCCGTAGTTATCGTTGCCGGTGCGCGCACACCGATGGGCGGCTTTCAAGGCAGCCTTAGCGCCGTTAGTGCAACCGATCTAGGTGCTATAGCCATCGCAGAAATTATTAAGCGCGCTGGCATTCAGCCTGCTGACGTGCAAGAAGTGATCATGGGGAACGTACTGCCAGCAGGGCTCAAACAAGGTCCAGCGCGCCAAGCAATGCGTAAAGCCGGATTATCGGATGCAACTGGTGCAACCACCATCAACAAGCTGTGCGGCTCGGGCATGAAAGCCACCATGATTGCCCACGACGCCATCAAAGCAGGTTCGGTTGATGTCGCTGTCGCAGGCGGCATGGAATCAATGTCCAACGCACCTTACATCTTAGAAAACGCGCGCACTGGCTACCGCATGGGGCATGGCGACCAAGCAAAAGATCACATGTTTTTAGACGGCTTAGAAGATGCTGAAACCGGCAAGCTCATGGGGGCTTTCGCTCAAGAAACTGCCGATAGCAAAGGCTATACCCGCAAACAAATGGATGATTATGCTATTCGTTCACTGACACGCGCCAAAGCTGCCATCGAGTCAGGCTTAAACGCTGCTGAAATCGTTTCTGTAACCGTGACTACTCGTAAAGGTGAAACAGTTGTCAGCCAAGACGAACAGCCGTTTAACGCGAACATCGACAAAATCCCAAGCTTACGTCCTGCCTTCCGTAAAGACGGTACCATTACCGCCGCCAACGCTTCATCAATTTCTGACGGTGCCTCTGCCTTATTGTTGATGCGTGAATCTGTTGCCCAAGCAAAAGGGGTTAAACCTATTGCTCGTATCGTCGCTCATGCAACGCAATCACAGCACCCATCTGAGTTTACCATTGCTCCATGCGGCGCGATTGAAACCGTGTTGGCTAAGGCTGGCTGGAATAGCCAAGAAGTTGACCTTTATGAGATCAACGAAGCATTCGCTATGGTTGCGATGATGCCGATTGATGCGCTAGGTCTTGATGCCGAAAAAGTGAACATCTACGGCGGCGCTTGCGCTCAAGGGCACCCTGTTGGCTCAACCGGTTCACGTTTGATCGTGACACTAATGAATGCATTGAAAAACACCGGTGGTACAAAAGGAGTAGCAGCTTTGTGCATCGGTGGCGGCGAAGCAACAGCCGTTGCGATCGAAATGTTATAAGACGTTGAATTAAGGTCAAACTTGGCCTTAATTCATGCATAAAAAACCGGCAATTGCCGGTTTTTTATGCAAAATAAAATCTGATTAAAATACGATGGTTTTATTACCATGCAGTAAAACGCGATCTTCTAAGTGACTGCGCACTCCGCGAGCCAACACAGATTTCTCTACGTCTTTACCCAAGCGCACCATATCTTCAACAGTATCGTTATGGCTAATGCGAATAACGTCCTGATCAATAATAGGCCCAGCATCAAGCTCCTGAGTGACGTAATGACAGGTCGCTCCGATTAATTTAACACCACGCTCAGCCGCTTGATGGTATGGCTTGGCGCCTACAAACGACGGTAAAAAGCTGTGATGAATATTGATCACTTGGCCTACATATTTCGTGCACAACTCAGGGGGAATAATCTGCATGTAGCGTGCAAGTACAATTGTATCTGCTGCGTGCTCTTCAACAATGGCATTTACGCGACGAAAATGTTCCGCTTTATTGTCTTTATCCACTGGTACGTGAAAAAACGGGATCCCATGCCACTCAACTAAGGAACGTAAATCGTCATGATTAGAAATAACACACGGAATATCGCAATTGAGTTCTTTGCTATGCCAGCGGTGCAACAAATCAACAAGGCAATGGCTCTGTTTACTTGCCATTAGAATTACTTTCTTTGGCGCACCCGAATCACTCACCTGCCAGCTCATCCCGAACTCATCCGCAATCGGCGCAAAGCTTTCTTTCAGGGCTTCAAGATCAAATGGCAATGAATCCGCACGAATGCAATGACGCATAAAAAACCGACTAGTCACTGGATCTGAGTAGTGGTTTGCTTCCACAATCCATCCACCATGCGCGGAGAAAAACTGACCGACTTTGGCCACAATGCCAACCCTGTCAGGACAGGATATTGTTAAACGGTAGACTCGTTCCATAACCTTCCAAATACGTAATTAAGGCCGAGCTGGCCCTTGCAGTCTGAGACAGTTAGTGGTGAACTCTCGTCAGCTTTTAATAAATATTTCAAAAAACAGAGATGGACCTATGTTACTCCTAAGATCCCTGCTCCTCACCTTGTTTGTTAGCCTACCAGCTTATGCCAACAATTCTGAGCTCGAACGCAGTGTCTTTCAATTGTCAGTCGACGTCAAAATGCTATTGCTGAAGTATTACCACGTCCAAGCTGATGAAGGAAATACCCAGCGCATTGCCGAACTTAGCCAGCGTCGTAGTGAAGTAGAAGTACTGCATGAGCACATTAGCAATCAATTGGATGGCTCCTATCTACCGTATAAACAAAACATCCAACAGCGTTGGATAACGTTTGACAGTTATTTGAAGCAAAACCTAAATGAAATCCAAGAAAGTAATTACCCTGAATTGCAGGTTGTAACTCTGATGCGCGAAGCGCAGCGCGCCATGCTTAATGAGCTAGAAAGACTGGGAGAAAATTTGAGACAAAATTCAGAAACAAAACCTTCTGAATACGAACAATGGAGCCGCAATCAAAAGAATCTTATGATCTCGGTCGTAGAACGCTATATAGAACGGGCCGCATCTTCTATCGGTGCTCCCCTAACCACAGATCAAATTGATCTCGCAGCCCTTTGTAAACAATTTGATCGTGGTTTAGTCGATATGAAAAGCCAAGCAACGTCAGACGAAGCCCAAGCTTTACTCTCGAAAATTCAGAGCCAATGGATATTTATTCAAACAGCGGCCACCAATACAGACGCTAAGCTAGTGCCCTTTTTAGTCATGCGCTACACCGATAATATTCTTGATCGGTTAACCTTACTCGATCAACACTCCTAATCGTTCAGCACCTATAATCGGCAGCAATGTCGTATTCGGGTGCATGACACTTAACTGTCGCACTGCTATAGTCAATGCAACTGTGGCGGAAAAGGATCGTACCAAACGTCTATGGGATTGTATGTTTTTGACATGGGACGGCGCATTGAAACGCCCGTGTCAGCCCCTTCGTTGCAAATCAAAGCAACACCAGCAACTCAAGCTGTTGCTAAGATACACTCGAATCTAAAATCGCCTTCGCAAAACTCTCAGCAGGCCATTCACGACTACCAAGAACACACTGAGCATGAGCCTCAGATTGTTGCTTATGCTACCGACATCATGGCAACCGAACTTAAAACCTTAAGCACAACGGCCACCGTCGGCGATGCATGGCTAGCCATAAAAGAAAGCGGATATCGACATCTCCCCGTCATCGACGAACACCATGCGATCCATGCAATTGTTTTCGACCGTGACATTATGGCAACGCTTATCGAAACACCTAAAGCCATTGGCAATAATATTTTGCAGCATGCTATGCATCCGGTTTACTGCATATTAGAAAACACCGATATACGCCAAACAGCAAAAATTTTATATCAACATGATCTCGGCGCTCTGCCGGTGATCAACCGTCAACATCAGTTGACAGGCATCATTACCCGCACTGATCTGTTGCGGTTATTAAGCCATTACGGCCCCATGGAACTGTGGGCATAGGAGTACTATATGGCAAGACACTACGAACTGATTCACCCAAAGACCCACCTACGCGTACTCTCACGTTACGAAATCCAGCAACTTAAAGATGTAAGTAGCCGCACTCATGAATTATTGCGACGCTGTTCTTATGCTGTATTGAGCGCAGGTAGCCTAAATGATGATTATTTAGAACTAGAGAAAGAATATAAAGACTTTAATATTGTCGTCGACCAAGAAGACCGTGGCATCATCTTACGACTTACTGGTGCTCCCGCTAGTGCTTTTGTCGATAACGAAATTATCCGCGGCGTGCGTGAACAATTATTTTCGGTGTTACGCGATATTTTATACGTCGATGAATCGATTTTAAAAGCTCACCGTTTTAACCTTAATAACAGCGAAGACATCACTAATGCTGTTTTTCACATTCTAAGAAATGCCAATATTTTACAACCCGACATGCAACCAAACTTGGTAGTTTGCTGGGGTGGCCATTCGATTGCACCGCACGAATATAAATACACCAAAGACGTTGGTTACCAGTTAGGCCTACGTGGTATGGATATTGGTACTGGTTGTGGCCCGGGTGCTATGAAAGGGCCGATGAAAGGTGCAACCATCGGCCATGCAAAACAACACATCCGCGACGGACGCTATATTGGTATTACTGAGCCGGGCATTATCGCAGCAGAAGCGCCCAACCCTATTGTGAATCAACTCGTGATTCTTCCAGATATCGAAAAGCGCCTAGAGGCTTTTATTCGTTTAGCCCATGGCATCGTTATATTCCCCGGCGGCCCGGGCACTGCAGAAGAGCTCCTTTATTTACTCGGAGTATTGTCTCACCCTGATAACGCGAGAATACCGTTTCCCCTAATTATTACAGGGCCAAAAGAAGCGGAGGAATATTTATACGATATTGATCGCTTTATTGGTGAAACTCTCGGTAAAGATGCGCAGCAGCGTTATGAAATAATCATAGCCGATGAAGAAAAGGTCGCTCGCCGAATGAAAGCTGGGATTCATGAAGTCGAGACGTTCAGACGTGAGCACAATGATGCTTTTTTCTATAATTGGGCACTGACCATTCAAGATGAATTTCAACATCCGTTTGATCCGACTCATGAAGCCATGCAGTCATTAGCCCTCAACCATACGTTACCGAGCCACGAACTCGCTGCGAATTTAAGACGTGCATTTTCTGGCATTGTAGCCGGCAATGTGAAAGCCGATGGCGTGAGTCGAGTACGAGAGCACGGGCCATATCAGATCACTGGTGATCGGGACATACTAGAAGGAATGGATCGACTACTCAGGGCCATGGTAGAGCATGGAAGAATGAAGATAAAAGGTAATTACAAACCTTGTTACGAAATAGTCTCTAGCTAAAAAATCGTATCTAAATAAAAAGCCCTGCATTGCAGGGCTTTTTTATAACTATATTTAAATGCTATTTTTTAGGCAGCGTCGACGTCGCTTTACCCGTTAAGTTAGCGACGTAATTCATAATATGAAAAATGACATTTTGCTCATGAACGCCACTCACTAAGTGTGCGCCCGGACCAGTCGCAAAAATACCGACATCTTCACCAGAGTGAGTCTCCGACTCTAAAGGAATTAAGGTTTCTTGGTGATATCCCGGTGCTTGGGTATTGATAGAATTTAGATCCTTACGCCCCTGATCAATAGGATGCTCATAAGCTAGATCAGCATCTGTTTCGTCACCTAGATCTTTAAAGCCACGCCCATTAGCATATCCAAGCGTGGTATAAGGCATATTATCCAAAGCCAGTGCTTCTTGATCACTACTGACAGAAACAACTTTACCTAAAATCGGATTACCACGCTTTGGGTAACCGGCCATGGTAAAAACATGGCTATGGTCCGACGTCACAATAATCAAGGTTTCATTCGGATTTGTAGATGCTTGAGCTCTAGCCACCGCTTGGCTAAGTTCAATGGATTCATGCAAAGCATTAAAGGCACTTCCTGCATGATGGCCGTGATCAATACGACCCGCTTCAACCATTAAAAAATACCCTTTATCCTTTGCCTCTAACAACTGAATCGCTTTAGCTGTCATCTCACTAAGCGATGGCTCACCTGAAATATCCTTTTTACGATCCATTTCGTAGCGCATATGCGATTCATTGAACAAGCCTAGTACTGGTAATTGTGCAGCTTTAGTGAGCGACTCAAACCCAGTCTGATCCATAACATATTGACCATAGGGATATAGCTTTTTCCATTCAGCAATTAGATCGCGATTGTCCGTACGATCACCTTCAATAGCACTTACGGCATCAGGCGAATTAAATGCAGCATCTTTCGGCAGAAAGTGACGTCGTCCACCACCCATAGCGACATCAATGCCATCAACACTGACGCCATACTCTTGTTGAATACGCTCTTTAAAATGCACAAATTGATCGGCAATATCGACACACCCTTGAGCAATCGCCTCGGTAGGCATATCCGACACATCTTCCCAGTCGCGATCAGGGCTATGAGCATAGGTTGCGGCAGGAGTAGCATGCGTTAAACGTGCAGTCGTAACGATGCCCGTCCCCATACCTGCGATTTCAGCCAGTTCGAGCGCAGAGATGACCTCAGTCCCCTTGCTACTAGCACAATCGCCCCGACTCACCTCTTCACTCAAGCCAATTATACCAGCGTCGGTTTTAACGCCCGACATCATTGCTGTCATAGTGCCAGCGGAGTCGGGGGTTTGCGCATCGACGTTGTAGGTTTTAGAAAATCCTGTAAATGGTAATTTTTCAAAACTTAATTGATTTTCTTCGCCACTTTCACCTCGCAGCTGACCATCCAAAATACGCGCTGCTGTAATGGTCGCGATACTCATACCATCACCGATAAACAAGATAACGTTTTTGGCACTACCCACTTCATTGTGAATGGTTTGAAACTTAGTGAGGTCGCTCTGCAACGAATTCTCAGCAGATTGATACCAAGGGTTGATACTCATGCTAGCTTGCAGACTAGGTGCTAACGGCTCATTCTCAGCAGTCTCTTTCGCTTGTTCAGTGATCGAAGTAATCTTGCTACAACCGGTAATAGCCAGCACGATTACCAAGGTAGCTATTTTTTGTCCAACCCTTTTCTTATTCACAATCACGCTCTGCATGAAACACCCTACTTAGAAAGAAAAGCTAATATAAATTAAAACCGGCGCTCAATAGTAACTCAGAACTTCCGTTATTCCGGTATCGCCTTCTAATTCCACTTCTTTCAAAACTTTGTCACGTGCATTTAAAACAGGCTCGCGCCCTAAACGATAGCTTTGTTCATCAACAATCACCTTATAGGCTTTGTTCAGTGCTATTGCTCGCTCTGGTGTGGGCATCAACAGTACCGAGATATCGTTTTTCAACTGCTCAAACATGTCAGCTTTTGCTTTACCATCTTTAGTGAAAAACTTGTTTAGTACCTCTTCATTATCGCGATATTCATTACCCGTAGGGTTATGCTGCAGGTAATACGCATACTCGCCATGACCATCTTCACGAATCGGATCGGCAACACCCTCTACACCACGCTCACTCCAGTGGTACCAACCCTCTTTATGAGAAGTCTCTTTAAACTTACGCGTAAAGGATATTGTTGTATCGTTGCTAGCACCGACGTATCCGTGACAACCAAGACATGCAAAGGTTTCTTCATAAGTTTGCGGTCGCAAATCACCGGTAGAATCTTCTATAAAGCCCTGATACGTCCAACCATGCGGGGTGTTCATACCATCTTCCATGTTACCGATCACGACTTTAGTGCGCTCCGGAAAATCGTGACGTTCTTTCGTTTCTTTTGTCACTATGGTGCGTAACTGATAGTAGTTTCTCCAACTATTTTTACGCGAATAACGCAGCTCCTTCATACGGGTTGCCATCTTAGTTTGATCACCGTCAACATCGATATAACGGACAGTGTGTAAAAACTCGGTGCCTTCTGGCAATAGACGAGCAGCAAGATGAATATCGCCCTTCTCTAGTAAAACACGGGCCATACCTACATAGCTCATCGTCTTGCCATTTCTAGGATCCCATTCGTACTTAACGTTAGTCGCAATTGCTAATTTCCCATCTTTATCGAGATCGACATTTAAGCTGGTTTCATCAACAGACGGAATCGCCACGTCTCGTTCATTCATTAAGGATTCTAAAATAGCGAAGTTAGTACGATAAATAACCAAATCAAAGTCGCCTGCTTCATTATTACGAAATGCCTCAGGTAAGCGCATCATGACATCATCAGTTGCACCGTTAGTAGGTAAAAAGGCTCCCGGAAATGGATAGTAGGCGTAGACTCGCCAGCCGGTATAAGTACCTTTAGGGTCATGATCAAAACCGAGATCATCGAAATTGAAATAGACGTCTGGAATAAAACCATCCCAACTACCGTTTTTGTTTCTATCCCAATTTTCAGGCACCGACTCTAAGCGTTTTTTAATGGCTATTTCACCGTCTTTATTGAAGTAGTTGTCAGTACGCACGTAAGAAATAATCGATTCATCGGAAATCGCCTTAATCTCTTCGCTACGATCTTTAAATATATTGTCCCACTCATTCTTTAAGCCTGACTCAGGAAAAACATAAGATAATTGAACATCAATATCATTGAGAAAATTAGGCTCTTTACTGGGGGTATGGCACACATAACAAGGATTGTGTTCGACCCCGTCGGCGACGGGGTCGGTAAAACACTGCGGAGGAATATACGCCGTAGCATTAATCGAGATATCGGCTGTCATTGTAGATTTAGACTGCTCAGACTTAACCGCTTGCGAATTTGATGAAGAACTATCTTCGCAACCCACCATGCAGACCACAAACAAACACAGGGCAATTTTTAAGTGGTGCATACTGACTTCCAAACAGAAAACAAAAAGGGCGACCTAAGTCGCCCTTAATGATATGGCAGATATGTTACTGAACGTTTACAGCGGGGAATGGACCGATATAACCCGTGTAAGCACGTGCTTCGCCCGAACCTGTATCCTTATCAGAGTCAGACTCACCATATGGATGCTGTACAACAGAAGTCATGTAAGACCAGCCGTTAATATTAGGATACCAATAAGGAGAGGTAGTCTCTGCACCATAAGGCGTTGTTTGGATACGAGTTAAACCTTTCTCAGCAAAGTCGTAAGCCCAAATAACGTCATTCTGATGACCAGAACCGGTATCTTCACCAACAATCAGAGCGTCATAGCCAGATACATAAACAACGTTATCCGGATTAGCAATGCCGTCGATATGACATTTATTATTGTCTTCAAAGCCGGCAGCTTGTGCTTCACCAGGGTTACCGTAACCTTTACCCGCAATTGGACGACCAAGGATCAAACCTTTCATATTGCGAGCAACATAGTTTGATTCCATATCTGAGTTTGAACTCAGTTCCATTTCATATACCGCACCACACTTATTTTGTTCTGTTAGCTGAATATGATCTGGACCACCAATATCCTTAGAGTTACCCGCTAGCATACCGCTAGAGATTTCTGACATACCGACGTACATTTTATGACGCTTGCTATCGTAGGTAATACCTTCTTCCTTACGGAATTCGGTAGTAGCACCCTGCATAGCAGCATAACGACGAGTTTCTAAACGTGAAGCCACAGTTTCCATACCGTCTTTAAGCTTCAAACATTCTTGGCCTACACCATTTGCACTAATCGACGTGAAGCCTTCACTACATACCTCTGCAACGGGTGCTTCGGAATCAAAAATGTCATTGAATGTCACTTTTGTTTTGCCGTTAGTACCATGTACATAATCGCTAATTTCAGCATTTGTTGCATGGCCAAGCTCAACCCACGTTAAATTGGCAGAGCCGGCGCCTTCAGCACTAGTTTGATTCCATTTAGCAGCATAAGTAGTACCCGCGCTTAAATCGCCAGCAGTATCGGCAATAAACATGTATAAACCAACGTTAGTACCATCGTCAGTCATATATACAGTTTTAGAATCTGGCATTACGTAAGACAATTCAAATGCTAAACGACCCATTGCATAGTGCTTAGTAACTTCAGTCGTTGCATCTTCATTAACTGTGATTTCAATATTCCAACCGTAGAAGTACGGGTTCCACTGAGTATCACCAGTGTAGTAATCAAGCATCGAATTGCCTGCCGCTTCAACAGCAGTTGGCAGTGCCTTAGCGTTCGGCTCATATTCTTCAGAAGCTAGATGCGTTGTCCAAGGTGTTACCGATCCTGCGCAATGAACCCAACCACCATCGATCCCAGACTGGTCAATTTGAGAAAGCGTTTTAACGGTTAAAGCACCATTTTCTGCGTTTTGATCTAATTCCATCAGGAACATCGCGCCAGGGCGAGATTCAAACTGAGAAACTGAAAAAAGCTTATCACCCACCGGCAGCAATGAAGTGTATTCATTGGAATCGGAGACACGAATAGAACCATCTTCCTCGGTTAATACTGTACCGGTTTCATCCACTAGCTGGCCAAAAGTCACGCCAGTAATTTCAGTCCCTGAACGAGCAAGCGTCTGGTACTCGCCGCCGTAGAACTTACCATCAACCAATACTTGCGATACGAAAATCTCACGTTTATCGGCATCGGTTTGCGGTGCATCGACACCAATAAATTTAGCAAAGGGAACCTTACCATCAGCACCGTTAGCACCATCAGCACCGTTAGCACCATCTGCACCGTTAGCACCATCTGCACCAGGAGCTCCTGGCGCACCATCTACAGTAGTGGTAGTAGTGACACCATTAACACCGTCTTTCCCATCTTTACCGTCGCCGCCACAAGCTACCAAGCTCGCAGAAGATACTAAAATGATCGCCTGCAACAGGTGATTTTTTTGAAAAAAAGCCATCGTAATCTCTCTCTACGTTATTCGGTTAGGAACTATTCCGTGGCAGAATCCTAGAGAAGAGAAATGACAAACAGCGTGCAATTAGATGACAAATTAAAAACAATCTAATGACAATTGATTAGATTGGATAAGAGAGGCGAGCTTCTGACGCGGCAAGGCTCATTAATACCGGCGCACGGCAACCACCACCCGACGATTGTCTTTACGCTGCTGCTCTAGACTCTCGCCATCAATCACTGGCTTAGGACGACTATCGGCAAAACCCGAGGCTTTTAAGCGCTCTTTCGCAATACCTGACGCTAACAGATACTTAACCACATGGGTTGCTCTTGCAGAAGACAGTTCCCAGTTTGACGGGAACTGTTCGGTTGTTATCGGTACACCATCCGTATGTCCTTCGACCTCAACCATATGGCTATCGCCACTGACGTCACGGATAACCCGACTTAACTCTTGTAACAAGGGTAGAGCATTGTCTTTTAAGTCTGCTGATCCAGAATCGTAGAGCGCTACATTCGCAAATTCAATTTGCACACCACGTTGATCCAACGTAACACTGACCTGATCTTCAAGCCCATTTTCTTTAACAAAGTCGTCTAAACCGCGCTTAATATCGGTGAATGGAGTCGTTGGTTGTTGCGAGGCATTGACCTCAGCTAAGCCTTGCTGCAAAGCCTCAACCTTGCCTTGATTTAAATCAGACACCGATAAAATCATGACGAAGAACGCCAGCAATAGCGTAATAGCATCCGAATACGTAACTAACCACGAACTCGATGAATCATCGTAATTAGGGCGACGACGACGCAGGCCACGCTGTTTCGCGGCGTGATTCATTCAAGCTCCTCAGTCAATGCTTTCATGCGCGCGTTGGGTCTTAAATAAGCATTTAACCGATCTTGAATGTAGAGAGCGTCGCGCTTCTCAGCGAGCAGTACAAAACCTTCCATAATTAATTGATGGCGAAAGTACATGGTCTCTTGCTTTTCAGTTACCTGATTGGCGGCGGGCTTAAAAAATAGGTTGGCCAAAACCACACCATACAAGGTGGTAATTAATGCGAGCGCTAAGCCTTTGCCTAAACCAGCCATATCGCCGTTAAGATTATCCAACATGATGATCAAGCCGACAATCGTGCCCACCATGCCGAAACCCGGAGAATACACAGCCATGGTATTCAACACCTTAGATTCCAAGGTATGACGCTGCCAGGTGGCATCCATCTGATCGGTTAATAAAATACGAATATCATGATTTTTATAGCCTGCGCCTATCATCTCAATACCATCACGAACATATTCGTCTTTTAAATCTGCTGATGTCACGGAAGACTCCAGCGCGGCAACGCCTCCTTGCCGATAAATCGTACTCCACTCAACAAAGCGTTGAGCCACCTGTCGTAAATGACGTTGTGATGTCGGCGAATGCAAGAAGGTCTGCATCATACTTTTTACCGCGCACAGAACATCAATCGTAGAATAACTAATTAAGGACGCTGCTAACGTGCTGCCCAAAACCAAAGCCAAACTCGAAATACTGACAAATATTTGATAGTTGCTTGTCGAGCTCATTACCGCGAAGATAAATAAACCAATTCCAGCGCAAAAACCAATTAAGGTACTAAAGGAAAAACGGAACACGATAGCTTACCCCTGTGAGATCTGAACCAGTTCATCCATCGAGAAACGACCCGCGCGAATAACGGCGCGCATCGCCTGTACAATATTCAAACGTGCCTGTTCTATAACTTCGGTACTATTTTCGCTTTCTGCTACTTTTAATTCCGCAATCACACCTGCACGTAATTTTTGTGGCAAGGCGGCAAGAACATGGCGTTTAAACTCAATAGAGCTATGACATAGTGCACTCGCTAAGACACTCCGATCCAACTCGCGCAATTCGTTGGATATCACACGATCTGGAGTCCGAGCTAAATCCGCGAAGGTAAAATAGACCTGTCTCAAGCGGTAATAGGTTTCTGGTTTTTCAGATTTAAGTGTTTTGAGTAAGCGTGTTTCTTCGGTCATTGTCATGCTATCCAACATGCGAATAAGCACTGACAAGCCATCAGCAGATATATTCTCGAATGAGGGAACGGTCAATGAAGCACGCGCCAAGCGATCAGCGACATCTTTGAATGCCGACACAGGTAAACTTTCAAACTGACCTAATTCAAAAGCAACATTGGCTAACTCTTTTTCATTAAGACGTAAAAACATATCGGCTGCTCGTTGCGCCGGCAATTGCGACATCACCAGGGCTTTAATGCGAGTATCTTCGTCCTTAATTAAATATAAAACCTGAGAATCATTTAACTTACTTAAAAAAGAGAATGGTGCATTATCATTATGTTCATCCGTTTGTTTGGTCAAACGCTCGGTAAATTGCTCCATACCTTCTAGTAATTGTGACTCACTCCAATTGCCTTCTTTCAGCATGTCATCAATTTGCCGCCATTGAGTAGGCGTCACTTGCGGCGCTAAGCTGGCGAACAAGCCCTTCCCCATAGTCATCGATAAAGCGGCAACCTCAAATGCTTGGGCACTCTGCAATGCTTGCGCAACACCCTGTTGAAAACGATGCGGTTGCGATAGACCTTGGCTGACGAGTTTCTGCCGAGCTTCATTAATACGATATTTAAGCTGGGCTTTTTCGTCGTCGGCGTGACTGCTCATTGTATTATCGGCGTTATTACCAACGGCACTCACGTCTACCGAACCATTAGCTAATGGACGGTTATTAACTGTTTCACCGCCGCTGAGAATACGACGCCAAAGAGCAAAAAACAGAGCAACGGTCAGTAAGGCAACGAGTAACATGGACGCTAGCCAAATCCATGGGCCATATTGCGCCCAGAAGGTTTGCACACTCGGTTTTGGTTCTATGCGATTAAATTCAGTGCGAACAACATTTAAGGTGTCGCCGCGCAATTCATTTAGCTGGGATTTCCGCGTAATTAAGTTTTTCAGAAACTCACCCTGCTCATCCTTTAAGGTGTTATCAACCACTAAAGTAATCGTTAACTTCTTAATAACATTACGATAACCAATGGTTTTTTCCGTTGCTTTTATGGCTGGCGAGCCCTGATTTGCAGCCTCTTTTAATTGGTCTGCATACTCACTTACTGCGTCGCGCTCTTGTTGCAACTTGCGTACTTGCTGCTGCAATGTTTGCATCTGCTGTTGGTTTTCCATTAAGAGCGGCAGTTCGTTGACCGGTAAGCCAGGTAACTCTTCATAATCCGCGGGATTAATGGCTTCTACCGGTTTCAGTGAAATACGAGAGCCTACTTGCGGCTTACTTGGTAAATCAGGCGCTGCTTTTGCTGGAGTCCCCTCCTGCTTAACAAAGGAACGCGTGCGCTCTAAAATAGCATCTACCTGAATAATAAATCGATCTTCACCAAGATAAGCTTGGATATCGCGTCCTAGACGCGCTTCCATTTCATTTTTAAAGCGCGCTTCCTCTACTTCGTCTTTTTTAACCGGTACTTCATAGGCTTCTTCTGCCTGAAGTAAACCGCTGATAAGCAGTAGTGGTAATGCTAAGAGAGATTTCGATAATATTTTCATCACCATCTCCTCAGCGTAATCGCGCTAAACTGGCTTTAACTTGATCCAACTCTGGATCTAGGCGTAAAGCCTCTTCCCAGCTGGTACGTGCTTCTGCAACCAAGCCCATTTTATAGTAGATACTGCCTTTTAATGCGTGAGCTTGAGCTGAATCTGGAACTTTATCTAACGCTGCATTGGTTTCATCTAAGGCATCCCAATACTGCTTTTTATAAAATAGACTTTGAGCATTGAGAATGTGCTTAGTCATTCCTTCAATACTGGCGATTTTACGCGCTTGCGTATCTTCAATGTCATTAGCTGCTGCGCCTTGTTCTGCCAGCGCTTTATCCTCAGCACTCTGTTCAGCATCATCGTTTACCAGAGGATCACCCGAGGCTTTTTCTTCATTACTGGATGGTAAATCCATAATAAACTTCACATCGCTATCGCCAGCATCCAAGGTCAGTAAAATATCGTAGCCTTCACCATAACGATGAATATGCATCAGTCCATGTTGTTTTTTTGCTTGCTCGGCTACTTTTTGCAAGGTGATTTCTTCTGGTTCAGGCGTCGCTTTCGTTTCCTCCACCCATTCAGAATTACCATAACCTTTAAGCATGCGATTTGAGCGTTCGTAGCTGCAACCTGAAACAACGCTAACCAGTACGATCGCAGAAATGAAAAGCGTTAAATTTTTCATAGTCATTCCTAAAATCGTAAACCAAGGGTTAAATCGTAGCTGGCACCACCGAATTTTCCGGTACGTTCGTAATCGGCGACATCCAGCCAACGAGCATCACCTTCAGGTATGTAAACCACGCCGTAATCAACAAAGCCGTCTTTAAAGAAAGGGAATTCAAAGCCAAAACGAAACACCAATGAGTTAGTATCGTTATAAAATGATTGACCTATTCCCATATAAACTTTGGTATCGAGTAGCGAATCCATTGCTGGAATATCGGCAATAATGCGACCTTCTAAATTAATGCCGGATACATCGAAATAGTCGGTATTGGAAAAGTTTTTGAAGTATTCAAGCGCTAATGTGTACTCAATACTGTCGTCTAGGCTGGTCGTTTCACGACGGCGAATGCCAAATACTGTCATACCTTTTACGTCTTCTGTCGCGTTAGTAACCGTGTTATCGCGCTCTGCACTAATACCCCATGCACCGACGGTAAACTCATAGGTAACACTGTCAAAACCTTCGGTTTCTTGTTCTAGCGTAGTCTTCTTGGAGTATTCTTTTATCCACAATAATTTATTGTCGCGCGCATCGACCATACGTAAATTAATAGTGAATTTATTTTCATGCACCGAGGCATTCCAAAACATAAATGCATCGGCACGTACTTGCTTACCCAGTTTACGTAGTGATTGGTTGTCTTCCGCAGGATGAGATATTTCTAATTTATCGGCTTTCATTGCCACTTGAGTAGTACGGCATTCTAAGCATTGAATAACTTCAAAACGTTCACTATCCATCATGCGATGCATCAGTTTATTTTCGATCATCAAATGCACTTGTTTAGGTATTTGGCGATGTAAGCGATCACCATTGTGATACAACGCAACGCGACGAATATTTGGATCTAGATCAATTAAATCCTCTAAAACAAGCGTTTGATCATCGTCCAATAACTGCTCAAAGCCGGTATACAAGCTGGAGGGAGCTACTTCTGCATCTAGTGCTGGAACATTATCTTGGGCATTTGCCGCAGCTATAAAAGTTGCGAGTAACGCCGTTAGAAATAATCGAAAGTTCATGCAATTTCCTTTCTTCAGGAATCTACGAAGGCTTTGCAGAGCATAGTTGATATTTCAAAGCTAACAGTTTGGTAACGTAGTTATAACCATTTATTAAACAATCGTTTCTTAATTAGAAAGGGCATTTGGTCATGCAACGTCAAAAAGTGATCGGAATTAACATTTAGAGGATAAAGCTTTGATTAAAAAGCAGACAAAAATACGCCGCTTTTCTGACGAGAACGGAGAAGCGTCAGTTAGAAGTCGTCGTTAAGAATGAACAACGTCAGAGAAATAATTATTTGTTTCGGATAGTAACAATGGTGAAATTACTGATATCAAATTCGAATAAGCCATTATATTGAACGAACCCATCGTACTGGTGGCTCATAAAGTGTTAAATAATGCATCACTGGCATGAGCGAGCTCGACATCTGAAGTGGTAATACCTTCGACATCATGTGACCACCAAAAGACATCTACACGACCCCACTGAACGTTGAGCTGCGGATGATGATTAGCCGCTTCTGCCAGCTCGCCAATGCGATTCGCAAATGTCAGGGCCGCCATAAAGTTTTTAAACGTATAGGAACGAGTAATACTTTGCGCCTCGGCAATCAACTCTGTATGCCATTGCGGCAATTCACTAAAAGCTTGCTGTAACTCTTGATCTGATAACTTTCTGCGCATATCAAATTCCTTCTGACGTTAAGCCTAGATATTTTAAGTGGACAACTAATAAAGCACAAAAAAGGAGCCGAAGCTCCTTTCATGTCGTTACTGATTCAACCCAAGTGGCGGATCAGTTAACTTCCGTTGCATTGATACGAGCAAACCACTCCTGTGGACCTGTCTTGTGGACAGACTCACCTTTGGTATCCACAGCTACGGTTACCGGCATGTCTTCTACATCAAACTCGTAGATCGCTTCCATACCCAGATCCGCGAAACCAACAACTTCCGCACCTTTAATCGCTTGGGATACTAAATACGCAGCACCACCAACAGCCATCAAGTAAACCGCTTCGTTATCTTTAATGGCTTCGATAGCAATATCACCGCGCTCTGATTTACCAATCATTCCGAGCAAACCGGTTTTTTCCAGTACGGTACGAGTAAACTTATCCATACGTGTTGCCGTTGTTGGGCCTGCAGGACCAACGACTTCTTCACGTACAGGATCAACTGGGCCTACGTAATAAATAAAACGACCTTTCAGATCAACGGGCAACTCTTCACCGCGAGCAATCATCTCAACCATGCGCTTATGTGCCGCATCGCGACCAGTCAGCATCTTGCCAGATAACAATACGGTTTCACCGGTTTTCCAATCTTTAACGTCTTCAGGCGTTACTGTATTCAAGTTCACACGACGAACGCTATCACCGACTTCCCAGCTAATTTCTGGCCAGTCTTCTAGCTTTGGTGCTTTCAACTGCGCAGGGCCAGATCCATCCAATACGAAATGCGTATGGCGAGTCGCAGCACAGTTAGGAATAATCGCCACAGGCTTGTTCGCAGCGTGTGTTGGGAAATCAGCCACCTTGATATCGAGAACCGTAGTTAAACCGCCCAAACCTTGAGCACCGATACCTAGCTTGTTTACTTTTTCGTATAGCTCTAAACGCAATTCTTCAGCACGATTCTGCGCGCCGCGCGCTTGCAACTCTTGAATATTCACTGGCTCAAGTAAGGCCTCTTTGGCCAGCATCATGGCTTTCTCAGCAGTACCACCGATGCCTATACCCAGCATACCTGGAGGACACCAGCCCGCACCCATTTTTGGCACTTGCTCTAATACCCAATCAACAATGGAATCCGACGGATTCAACATGGCGAACTTGGATTTAGCTTCAGAGCCACCGCCTTTTGCCGCAACATGCACATCCACTGTATTACCAGGAACCAGTTTCATGTGAATAATCGCAGGCGTATTGTCTTTAGTATTGGCACGCTTACCATCGGGATCAGCCAATACAGAGGCGCGAAGCACGTTGTCTGGATGTGTGTAAGCGCGACGAACGCCTTCATTACACATGTCTTCAACACTCATATCGCTTTCAAACTTAACATCCATACCTATCGTCAAAAACACAGTAACAATACCGGTATCCTGACAAATAGGACGTTTACCCATCGCACACATGCGCGAGTTGATCAGAATTTGAGCCATCGCATCTTTCGCGGCTTTAGATTCTTCACGCTCGTAGGCAGCATGAACTGCATCAATAAAATCTTTTGGGTGGTAGTACGATATGTACTGCAGCGCGTCAGCAACGCTCTGGATCAGGTCTTCTTGCTTGATCACAGTCATGGTCGGCTCTCTCTCAAAGGCTTATAGGCGTAATAGTGAAATATCTGAAAAGCGCTTCACGTTAGCCAACGGCAATGGATGGGCGTAAAAACGCCCACATCAGTGGGCGTCGGTCTGGTAGGTATTGTAGCGCAAGCGGTGTCAGTCTAAAACGCCCACATGCCTTGTTCTCAATTTAGAATGGCCACCATTCTTCTTGCTCTGAACGAGGTTTAGCTTTCAAGCCCTCTGGTGCGTCAATGCCACCTTTCGCTGGAATTGGTGCATTAGAGCTTGATTCACGGCGAGAACTATTCGTACTCGCATCGGCCATATCGCTCAGATCACGCTCTTTGCGACCGTTTTGCGTAATTAAATCACGGCCATGATGAATCATCTTAGTATCTTCCATTTCCTTCATCGCCAAGGAATGGGGGACCAACTGCAACGGGCCATCGCCAGTAGTCAGACCATTATCACCAACAATCACATTAACTGGATCTATTTCAGAGTAACGCAGGTAATAAACCTTGCCAGCTTCAACTTGAAAATCGAAGTCTGCATACTTAGCGAAAACAAAATCACCTATGCCTTCTAAGCCGAATATGCCTCGACGCACGACGATATCGTAGGTGCCAGGTTCCATTTCATACCAAGTGTAACCGCCGCCCTTGAAGTTAAATAGACGCTCGTTATTGACGTTGAAGCTAGGAGCTTCAACTTCATCCATAGCCCAGACGCTAATGGGACGATAGATATATACCAAAGCGGTATTTTCATAATCCCAACGGTAGCCCACAGATTTATAGTAATGACCCTTAGGGCCAAACAGCCACTTAGGGTAAGACCCAAAATTATCACCGATTGACTGGTGAAAATTAGTGCAACCCGTCATCGCCATTACGCTGGCAAAAATAGTTACAGGGATCAAGAAACTACGAGACAGTGTTTTTATCATTATTATCTTCCGCCTATTTGGCATTCGGTCTTTATACTGTTTAAGAATAACCGAGTTTGTTCATACTCACATGAATGTATCAGACCTGTGATGCAGTGCTCTATTGTTACCGTTGAACGACTTTGATGCAATCGGTAAAGTAGGACATAAAGTGTACACAAAGTGATCTTTGATCTATAATGACACAGTTGTAAAAAATAACAAAAACAAACAAAAAAGGGGTTGTTGTAATGATGCGCTGTCTATCTCGCGTTACCCTGCTGGCCACTGGTCTGCTTCTATGTACTTCGGCACTGTCATATGACGATGTCGTTAAGGCTTACTACTCCCCGCAATTGGACGAGGCAGTTGATGCTGCCAAGCATACGCCAGATAAAACTGAGTATGTCGGTCATGCTTGGTACAATCGTACAACGTCAAAAAGTTTTCCGCTTCCTAAGCTCCTCAATACTGAGATGGAAAACTTAGTGATTGAAGGCGCAATGGGACCAACGGCTGCCGGTGAAGCAGCGTCTGTTGAATCTCAAAAGCCCGTCCGCGATACTGCTCTTGGCCGCAACATTGCCGAAGATGACGTGACTGACACAGAGCAAGGCACTAGCCCAAAAGAAAATAATGATGCGCCACAGAAAAAAGAAACGTTGTTACGAAACGTGACTTATAAAGGCCAAAATTATGATTTACGCGTGAAGGATGCCCGTTCTAGTGCAACCATAACGGCACAAGTGCGTCGCTAAACGGGCCGTCATATGTATAGAAAAATAACGTCCTCTATACTCCTTTGCGCGCTAGCGACTTTAGTCATCGCTGATGCATCCTATCCCAGTGACAAGGATGATTATTATTCGGACGATCTTGAAGCGGCTGTCACCGAAGCAAAGCAACGCACTCATCATTACGATTACAGCAATACCTTGCGCTACAACCGCACGACTTCACAAAGTATTGAAATTCCGCGTTTACAAAATCAAGACCTTGCTTACACCGCAATTGAAACGCCAGCACTAGCGCCAACAGCTTCATCAGCAGAATCATTAAATGTTGAGCAATCAGCGGATCCTTTATTAAGCAACAAGGACGCGCATGTATTACCAGCGATTCAGGAGCCAAAGGTCACCTTACCTAACCCTAACATAGGTAATACATCTACCTTAGCATCTCCAGTAACCGTTACCGTGCGCTAAAAACCTGTATAACTAAAAAAATGGCCGACTAGTCGGCCATTTTTTCGCGTAACGTTTGCCTAGCTTTATCACCTAACACCATTAACACTCGATCTCTGTTCCACAAAATACTGGCATCACCTAGGATTTTATCGCCAGCAATCATCATCTCACGATACAAATCATCGACGAGCTTTAGCGTATCTATTTTGTAACCCTGAGTATTATTCGAAAACTCTGTCTGAATCTTTTGGATAGCATCAATTAACTCGATTGATATGTCACAATCCTGCTCAATAAGTTGGCGCACAATCCATCCTGAAAATGCCAAACCAACACATACATCCTCCCAATAGCGAAATGGACGATTAATGTTAGCGTGCGCATCGATAAATATAACTGCTGCCTTGACGTCAACAGCCTCTAACGCAATAGCAGAATGAACAGCATCTGGCACAAATGGCTGTGATTTATCTGAGGGGATAATTCGAATACCGTCGCTGTTGGCATCGATCTTAAGAGCAACAATATCATCATCACGCTTGGCTAATATATACAGCCAGTCCATGCCTTGCCCCATCATCAGTGCATGTGACTTAACGCCTGATAGCCAACCGCGCTCTTGATCTAAACGAGTTTTCATCGACGATAGTGATTTCAATCCTTTCTCGGAAACGCAAAATGCGCCCCATTGTTCAGCCTCTAACGAGGCATCAACAAAACGAATCGCGGCTTGATAACCACAAAAGAAAGCTGTTGATGGCGTATCGCTGCGCAAGCCTGAAGAAAACGCAGCGCCGGCTGGACCAACACTGCGTAACAAACGTCCATAGGTTAGTCTGAGGGTAAAGGGTGATTTCTTTAGCGACAATTCCGGTTGCTTTAGAGTGACCATCCATCCCTCAGGCAAAATCATGGAGCCGTACCACCGAGAGCATTTTGAATACGATCGAGACGAATTTGAATATCTTCTATTTCAAGCTTCATCCCACCAATATCACCCGATGTTCCAGCTTTGCGCATTTTTTCTACCGTGGCATTCAAACTAGCCAATGTAGTTTCAACCGTTTGTACTGCTTCTTTATTTTGCGCAATCGCTAACTCGGCTTCGGCAGGCAATGAACTAGCGGCAATTTCAACACGATCAAGGCGTTGACGAACAGCAGCGATTGCGACGTTAGCATCCGCAATTGATTTCGCAGCAGCATCGACAGTTGTCTGCATTTGCGCCTGTGATTTCTTCAAACCATCAACACCTGAACGCGCAATCGATACGCTTTTAGTATTATCTTCAATCGCAGACTTATTACGTTTATTCGCAACATCCCACAATTTACGAATTTCTTGATCATGCTCACGTAATAACGATTTTAAAGCATCTACGGATAAATCAGCATTTTCACCGGTTACCGATAACTTCTCATTTAATGAGTCGATGTTAACAGCCTGGTCGCGAATAACGGCTTGCGCGCTCGTTAATGCCGCTTGAGTTTCTTGCAATTGAGTAAATAAGAAACCCGCCCCTGCAACTGCGACTAGACCTATGACCAAAGCTGCAATGCCCAGGGTTTGATTAGCTTTTGGCGCAGGAGCAACAACTGCTCGTTGCGGGTTAGCCGTTTGTGCAGCACGTTGCGCAGCTTGGCGACGGGCCTGCTGTTGACGCAATGCGCTATCATCAGCGGATGCCGTCATTTTAGGCGCCACTGGTGCTTGCTCTTTGTCCATTATCATTCCTCTACTTTGCAGCTAGTGCGATCGACTTAATCAAATCGCATTTTTATAAAAATATTCTGATTAAGTACTGCTTTTGTTTGTTTTTCAACTATATAGGTAATAAAGCTTAAGCAAGTTATACCTGCATTGACGCCATTGTTCAGCTCTTTTTCTGATAAACGGTGGCAGATTTAAGTTCATATGCATTAATCACAGAAACTAATGGCGTCCATCGCGGCCTTAGTAGCTTAAATGTTATGAATAACCCTATGCTTTACGTGAATAGCACGCGATAGCAACTGGGTGCTATTATTCACCATCCGTTTTATGGATCTGGCATTTGTGCTTTCAATTGCAATTTTGCCCTTGAAATCCACTAACCTGCCCCCATTTCTGAAGGATATGCACCCAAGAGTGCGACCAAGCAACCTGACTCAGCACTAGAATGGAGACACACCATGGCGTTTGAACTTCCTGCCCTACCGTACGAAAAAACTGCTCTAGAACCTCATATTTCTGCAGAAACTCTGGATTTTCATCACGGTAAGCATCACAACACTTACGTTCAAAAATTGAACGGATTAATCGGTGGTACTGAATTCGACGGTAAAACCCTAGAAGACATCATCAAGACTTCATCTGGTGGTGTTTTCAATAACGCTGCTCAGATCTGGAACCACACCTTTTACTGGAACAGCCTAAGCCCTAACGGCGGTGGCGAGCCAACTGGCGCAATTGCTGACGCAATCATTGCTGCATTTGGATCTTTTGCTGATTTCCAAGCTAAATTCAATGACAGCGCAGTGAACAACTTTGGTTCAAGCTGGACTTGGTTAGTTAAGAAAGCAGATGGTTCTTTAGACATCGTTAATACTTCAAACGCTGCAACACCGATCACTGAAGAAGGTGTTACGCCGTTATTGACCGTTGATTTATGGGAACACGCTTACTACATCGATTACCGCAACGTGCGTCCTGATTACCTGAAAGGTTTCTGGGCACTGGTTAACTGGGACTTCGCGAACGCTAACTTCGCTTAATAATTCCAGTTTGATAAAAAAGGGAAGCTCAGCTTCCCTTTTTTACATCCACATAAAAGACCCTCAAATATGAGCCCCCAGCCTTTTAAATTACTACTTGCCTCAAGCTCACCTTATCGCCGAGAACTCTTAAGTCGATTACGCATTCCCTTTGAATGCGCCTCACCAGATATTGACGAATCGCAGCAAGCAGACGAGACACCTGAGCAATACGTCGGTCGCTTAGCCTTAGAAAAAGCCCAAGCATTACGCCAACAATATCCTCATCATTGGATTATTGGCAGCGATCAGGCCTGCGTGCTAAATGGTGCAGCAGTCAGTAAACCGGGCAATCGAGAAACAGCTATTAGGCAGTTAAAACAAGCTTCAGGAAACAAAATTCGTTTTCATACAGGGTTAGCTCTATTCAACGCCAACACCGGAGAATCATGGAGTTTAGTCGAGCCCTTTGATGTTTGTTTTCGCCAGCTGAGTAGCGACGAAATTGAGCATTATGTAGATATAGAGAAGCCGTATGACTGCGCCGGTAGTTTTAAAGCAGAAGGATTAGGAATTGCGCTGTTTAATGCACTAGAAGGTCGCGATAGCAATGCCTTGATAGGGCTACCACTGATTGGTTTAGTCGATTTATTTCAACAAGCGGGAATAGATGTCCTGCAATTAGCGGTTGCTCAATAGCCTATTGAGCCCCCGCAACAGCATTCTTCGATTCGCTTACTTCTCGCGAATTGGCAATCCTTTAAATAGATTGTTAATTTCAGCATCGATACTATCAACGCCTAATTTTTCAGACACCGTAAACTCCCAAATACCGTTGAATTTATCTTGAGTTAATTCACGGGCACCAGTGGAGCTACTAACAATCGTTGGACGCAAGAACACCATTAAATTGCTTTTAACTGTGCTAGTCGATTTAGAGCGGAACAACCAGCCAATTAATGGAATATCGCCCAATAACGGCACCTTACTCACCACTTCTCTAACATCATCACGAATTAAACCACCTAGCACTATGGTTTCTTTATCCGCAGATAAAATCATTGTTTTAATCGAACGCTTGTTAGTGATCAAGTCGGCGCTACCATCAACACTCGTCTGAGCAACAGATTCTGCAGTGGCTTCGACTTCGAGACGAATCGCTTGACCATCATGAATATGTGGTTTCACTTTCAGCGTAATACCAACATCTTCACGAGTAATCGTAGTAAACGGATTGGCGTTACTACTTGATGCCGTTGAACCGGTACGAAAAGGAACGTTTTGACCAACAATAATTTCCGCTTCCTGGTTGTCCAACGTCATGATACTTGGCGTCGATAATAGATTGGTGGCGGTATTGCTTTGCAAAGCCTGAATCACCACACCAAAATCAACTTCGCCATTAATTTCACTATAGCCACCTAATGTTAAGCCACTACCGACCGCAGAACCTACGTCACCCGTCGCAATGCCCGTGGCAATAGACGATAACGATGGGCCAGCGTTACTGAAGTTAGTACCCGCAACAGGCGCATCTAAATTACCGGTAGCCCATTGCACACCCAAAGCAGCACTGTTGTCACCGGTAACTTCAACGATGGCAGACTCAATTAATACTTGCGCACGGCGCACATCCAACGATGACACCAGCTCTTGTATTTCTTTCATCAACGACGGCTCGGCACGTACAACCAAAGCATTCAAATCTTCATCCGCATGAATAGCCGCTTGCCCTTTCGCTTGATTTTCGTCTTTACCCGCAGACGTATCGGCCATTAAGGCTTTCAACATTTCTGCAAGCTTAGTAGCGTCTGCATAATGCAAACGAATCACTTGCGCACTGCCACTGAAATACGAAGGTTGATCAAGCTGCTCTATCAACTGACGAATACGTTCGCGCGCGGTTTTCTCACCTTTAATAATTAAACGATTACTACGTTCATCAGCAACAACACGAATGCTGCCCGAGGTGTTGTCTGTATTACTTGCATTGCCTTGAGAAACTTTCGCCGGATCTAAACTTTGTAGCATTGTCACGACGTTCCCAACCCAAGCTTCCTTAAGCTGAATGACTTCCAGCTCTTCGCTACCGGATTTATCCAAACGATCAATGATTTGTTCGATACGGCGAATGTTCACCGCGTGATCAGAAATAATTAAAGCATTGGATGATTTAACACCGGCTAAATGACCATACTTAGCCACTAACGGGCGTAGGATTGGAACCAGATCAAGCGCTGGCGTGTTCTTAATCATGATGACTTTGGTCAGTAACTCTTGGCTACCAATGCCGGCCTTTTCTTCTAAATCGCGGCCGTTTTGCTTCACATCGTTTTGTTGCACGACAAGGATCACTTCACCCGCAGGTACGGCTGCAAAGCCATGCAGTTGCAACACTGACAAAAACAGTTCATACACACCGTGACTGTTCATCGCTTCACTAGTGATAACGTTAACCTTGCCTTTTACCCGAGGATCTACCACAAAGCTTTTGCCGGTAATATCGGCAACTTGACTAATAAATGCGCCGATATCTGCATCCTTCAGATTAATCTGCCAACTTTCCTGCGCCTGAATCGGGCTTACTACACTAATCAGTAGCAATACCGCCAAAACCCATTGTTTCAACACACTTAATTCCTTAATCCAAAACTCTGATTGACCATAAAGCGACTATTTCCGCGCTGTACTTCTATTTGAGCCGAACCTTCACTCATTACTTGTTCCAGTAAGCTAGAGTCACTTGAAGCATCACCCAATTGCTGTCCATTCACTGACAGCACAATATCCCCAGGTTTAAGATCAACCTGCGTCAGTATCGATCCAGCAGTTACCTTATAACCACTACCCGATCCTTGTGACTCTAATCCTAAACCACTCAACATTTCTTCAGGATCTTGCTGCGCGGCTTCGCTTGCTACCATCATAAAATCCTGAGTACTGCGCACTCGACTAAAGCGTTCGCGTAACGATTTAGCACGATCGTCGATATCCGGCGGTTCATTGCGTTCTGGCACTTGACTGGCAACACCAATACCGGCACTTGATACTTCATCAAACTTCAATGTTTCGAGCTTTCCTGCCGTGTCTAAGATCACTTTGTTTTTATACACTGCGGCTAATCGCGTACGACCTTCCACCACATCACCGATACGATAAAAATCTCCGCCACTGCCTTTACGCGCAATGATCGCACTTGATTCCTCTTCTACCGAGGATTGAGTCGCGCCCAATAAGGACAGACGCAGCCGTGTATCAGGGGCATCGACAGTCTTAACTTCAACAACTTCAGCAACGCCCACCTCGCCAAACACATGGTAAGAACCAGCACCGGCACTGTCGAAACTCGCTCGATTCGATCCACCCTTAGCTGGAGCCTTTAGATACAGCGGCTCAGGGGCGATAATTAGCCACACCAAAAGCGCCATCAACCAGGCCAACAGAAGCGTTAATACGATCTTACCAAAGCGCACCGCTAAGCGCTGCCAAGGTTTTATATCTGCTGCTTGTTCCATCAAAGGAAACTACCCCAAAAACAAAGGACTCAGGTTATAGAATCTTATGGGACACTTCAAAAATAACCGTGTCCTCCGTCGCCTGTTTATCCGGCCATTGCTGACCAACCAAATCCACGGCGCGTTTACGCATTGATGCACCACCCCAGCCATCTGCCTGCAAGAACACGCGAGCAATATCTTTACCTTCTGGTGTTTTAACATTCATAACAGCGGTATCGCCTTCCATCGCCATTTCACCAATAAGCATAGGCAGAACAGCGTCGACCTGATTGCGCTGAACCGGAAATTGCACGTTACCACCACTGTAAATAAGACGCCCAGCCAAACTCAGAACTTGTTTGCTGACTAAATCAAACTCACCATTCAGTTGAGACAACTCGGCGTCACCCTTTACAGACACTCGCATGCTTTTCAGTGCCTTAGCCGCAACTTGGCTATCTAGGTAACCCGACACGTCAGTTAGTACGATAGAGGCGGGGGTCATCGTTGCCAGATCCAAAGCTACGGCCGCTTCACCATGCAAGCGCACGCGCTCGTTATCGACACTTAAGGTCAATTCAGGCTGAGCACTCAACAACGACAGTGGACTTAAACGCCAAGTGACTTGCACAGGACCAACCTCTGGCGCATCAGCGATCATACGTCCTTGCCAAAGTGTGCCCGTAGGATTCTGAATACGAATCGGCATGCGGCCTAATGCTGGTTCAGCATATTGCCAAATAAAATGGAGCGGTGTATTCACCACTAGAACAATAAGAAAGGTCAGGATGCCCAGCAACAAGTACCAGCGAGCAGCCCAGATGGATTGCAACATGTTTAATTAATGATTCCGTGTCGAAGACTGCGGCCCATTCTACGCATAAGGGCGGCAAAGTTTAATGGGTGATTGTGACAGTCATGTAAAATGACGTCATCCTGCTGATCGCGCCATTGCGTCAATACCAGCACAACTATTGTTCCTTAAGCTGGTTTTAGCAGCTCATGCCTCGCTCGCGTCAACAATTTCGGGCAAATTTCTTAAGCCGGAAATCAACTTTTCTTTTTCATTTCGCGACAAACGTTTTACCGCAAACTCACACTTCAAAGCAGCACTTCGACTACCAATATAGCGCTGAAACTCTAAGGTCAAAGGGCCACGTCCACGCAGTGATTTCGCGGCTTTTATCCCACTACTCGAATGTTCATGAAAACGCCGCTCGACGTCCGTCGTAACGCCACAGTATAAACTACCGGCGTCGGTACGAATCAAATACAGACTCCATCCTGCTAATCCAGTTCCATCGTCCTCTGTGTCGATTATTGACAACACACTCTTCGACTCCGCTACCACTTTTATCCTTGCCGTAACTCAGAAAAACCGTATCGTACCTAGAGTAACCTCGAAAGCCAGCACCGTTACACTTTTATGCAAAGGCTCTCTCACATTCTTTTACCCAATAAGATCTCACCATGCATTCAGTTTTTCGCGATCCCATCAGTGGCTTAACCCATTTAATCGGTGCACTTTTTGCTATTGTTGCCCTCTACATCCTGACTGTTCAGGCCGCTACATACGGTGGCATTTGGCACATGGTATCGTTCTCTATTTTTGGCGCGACGTTATTCTTAATGTTTGCCAGCAGCGCACTGTACCACCTATTACATGCACCCGATCACATCATCGTCTGGCTCAAACGCCTAGATCACATGGCTATATTTCTACTGATCGCAGGAAGCTATACCCCCTTCTGCCTCGTTCCGTTACATGGACCGGTTGGTTGGGGTTTGTTTTCTGCCGTTTGGGGGTTGGCTTTAGCCGGCGTATTCTTGAAACTATTTTGGTTAAGTGCACCGCGCTGGCTCTCTACAGTTGTGTATCTCTTAATGGGTTGGATCATAGTATTCGCTATTGAGCCAGCGACTGAGACTATTCCTGAAGGTGCTTTATGGTGGTTACTTTATGGCGGACTTGCATACACCTTAGGGGCGATTGTTTATGCCACTAAAAAGCCGGACCCTTGGCCGCGCTGGTTTGGCTTTCATGAAATTTGGCATCTGTTTGTGATGGCGGGCGCTTTTTGCCATTTTTGGGCAATCGCCTTCTACTTAGCGGAAGTAAAGGTAGCTTAATGGACACAATAACAACGGGCTTATTCATTGGCCGAGGCGTCACGATTCCTTGGAGCGAACTAGAAATACGTGCAGTGCGCGCTCAGGGCGCCGGCGGTCAAAATGTGAATAAAGTATCAAGCGCAATTCATTTACGTTTCTCGGTGCCGAATTCCTCAATTCCGTCGAGCTGGAAAGAACGCTTATTGGCAACGGCCGACCAACGCCTAACCCAAGATGGCGTGCTAATTATAAAAGCCCAACAATTTCGGACCCAAGAACAAAACCGCGAAGACGCTATTGCGCGCTTACGACAGGTACTACTGGCTGCGAGTACTGTGCCGAAAACACGAATGGCAACTCGCCCTACACTCGCATCGAAAAAGCGTCGAGTAGAAAGCAAAGTTAAGCGTGGTCAAATAAAGGCATTGCGAGGCAAGGTTGATTAGCCAGCAGCACTGGCGCGACGATGCTTGCGGATTTTGTCATACGCGGTTTGAATTTCCTGCGTCTTTTCTTTCGCCAAGCGCATCATAGATTCGGGTAAGCCCTTGGCAATTAGCTTGTCGGGATGATGTTCACTCATCAGCCGACGATATGCTTTCTTCAATTCAGCGTCGGCGACAGTGGGCTTCACTCCAAGAATGGCGTAAGCATCATTCAACTCAGATGTTTTGCTCGCACGAGGAGCCTGCTGACGGCCTCCAGCTCGCCCCTGCGATTGCTGACTGCGCGCACCAGCGCGAACTCGATTATGAATCCATTCAAACTGAAATGCGCCAACGCCCAAGGCTTTGCAAATTTGCGAGAATAATTGCTTCTCGTCACGACTCAACTGACCATCGGCGTAGGCAACGCTCAATTGAATCTCAACAAACATCTGAATGAGATCATCGCGATCACGGCAGGCTGAACTGAGCGATTTAAGATCAGGCGCTAAATCGTAATTCGTACCTTTACCTTCAGTGAATAGTCCAATGGCTTTTTGACGCTGATCTCCGGTTAACCCCATTTGATCCATGATGGCCGTTGCGGCGGCGATTTCTCGCTCACTTACACGACCATCGGCTTTGGCAATACAACCCATCACACGAAAAACAGTCGCGAAGTAGACTTCTTGCACACGAGTATTTTGCTTACTTGACCCTTTACTATCTTTGAATGGCCCTCGCTCCGGGTTTCCTTGCGTCCACTCAGATTCACGCTTACCCAGTAGATTCTTTGAAATTGTTTGATCAAATAAGTGCCCAGCAAAAGCACCGATCAATAAACCAAACGGGCCACCACTAAACAATCCAATCACAGCACCAGCAAGCTTGCCGAACCAAACGTTCATCGCGTCGCCTCAGCCAATAGAAGCTGCTCAAGATCGTATAAACGCTGTGGCGTCCCAACATCTACCCATCGAGCCTGCATATGTTCACCGCGAATTTGTTGGTGTGTCATTGCAGTACGCAACATTGGGGCCAATGGATGCGCGCCCGCTACAAAACCTTGCCAAAGCTCAGGGCGCAACAAACTCATGCCGCTGAAGGTGTATCCCGTCATCTCCGGTTGTGGCAATACTAAGCCATCATTAGCCAACGCAAAATCACCGTTCGGGTTGTGATCAGGGTTGTCCACCAGCCATAAAAAACCTAAATCATTAGTACCTAGCTGGATCGTAAGCGCTCGCTCATAACCCCAATCAGTCCAGACATCGCCATTAACTAACAAGAATGGCTCGTCGCCGAGTAAAGGTAACGCTTGATAGACACCACCTGCAGTTTCTAATGCTTCTACTTCTCCAGAATACTGAATTGAGCAACCGAAGTTAGATCCATTACCTAACGCCTGCTCTATTGTTTCGCCCAACCATGCATGATTAACCACAATATCGGTAATGCCTGCCGCGACGAGTTTTTCGATGTGATGCACAATGAGCGGTTTACCAGCTAGCGGCAACAAAGGTTTAGGGCACGTATCCGTCAAAGGCGCCATACGAGCACCCCTACCAGCCGCTAAAATCATGGCTTTCATGACTCGCGGTGTCCTAGCCCAAGGCGCTCTACCTCCGGCATAAACCGAATGAGCAGCCACTGATGAAATTGAGCCAACTGCGGATCGTGAGCGCTACCGTCGAGTAAGTATTGGCAAGTATTTGGAATACTGGCCAAGTAACCATCTTTTCCATCGCGCAGATTCAAACGCGCAAAAATACCCGCTGCTTTCAAATGCCGCTGTAAGCCCATCGCATCAAAGGCTTGGCGGAAGTCCGACCAATCGCTGTGCCAAATACCTAAACGCCGAGCGTGCTGCCAGTAGTAACTCGCCAGTTCATCAACCCATTCAGCAGGCCAACGCACATAACAATCGCGCAGCAAAGACACTAAGTCATAGGTCGCAGGCCCAGCAACAGCATCCTGAAAATCAATCACAGCGATGCGCTGATCGCCATCCAACATTAAATTTCGTGAATGATAATCACGATGCACTGTGACGACACGCTGGGCGAGGGCTAATCCTGCTAGATAAGAGAATGCGTCATCCAATAATTTTCTTTCTTCCGCAGTCAGCTCCATCGCCAATTGCTGATCACAGAGCCAGTCAGGAAATAACGCCATTTCCTGTAGCAATAAGGCATTGTCATAGGGCGGCAATTGCATGCAAGGTAAAGCCTGGATCCGCAACAACTCATCAATGGCTTGCTGATAATGGTGCAAAACAGAAGCACGACTAGCATATTCAGAATGAAGAATGGGCCATAATATTTGATCACCAAAGTCCTGTAGCAACATAAATCCTTGCACAAAATCGTGGGCAATCACCTTGGGAACATGAACGCCACGCTTGTACCAGTCTTCTGCAATGCGCACAAAACGTGGGTTATCTTCTTTATCGGCCGGTGCATCAACTGCAATCCAACTGTGATCCAGCCAACGCAACCGAAAGTAACGTCGAAAGCTGGCATCACCTGATACCATCTCTAATTCTGGTGGTATTTGAAAATCTGTTTGCTGGCGAATTATCGCCGTTGCCCAGTGCGCGAGTGCGTCCCGCCGCTGATCCATGCTGGCCTCTCAGTGTCAGTCGTTCTAGAATTGGGCGCTGCGCGCGCCACACCATGTTATTCGCGCTAAGATATCACACTTCATATTGGAATCACGCTTGCTGCCGCACATGATAAAAATACCCAAGTTACCGGCCTGCACTGATGTGCCGTCGACTATATCACCGCGCACTGGCGTTCGGCATTCACCGTTAGTGAAGCATCTGCGCGCAAGTGTTTATGGCATCGCCTTACTCCTATTGAGTCTGAATAGTGTCGCCGAACTCGGCTGGGTGCCGAAACAAGAACTCAGCGACGAAGAGCAAGCGACATTGCCTTCCTTCTGTCGCGGCATGTATCGCCCTGCCGATATAACGCCACTCGATAGCGATCGCATTGAGGCGGATGCCGATGCTTCAGAAATGCAAATTGGCGGATCCATGCACCTCGAAGGTGATGTCATATTTCGCCAGCAAGATAGAGTTTTAACCGCCGATCAAGCCGATTGGCAGCCGGATGAACGTCAGGCGCTGTTTACTGGCAACGTGACGTTAAACACCCCCGTGCTGTCCCTTAGCGGTGATGCTGCAACCTACCAAGAAGTTGATGGCCAAGTGGCATTAAATCGTGCGGCTTATTCCATTCCTGCACGCCATATGCGCGGCACTGCGGCAAGCATAGAAACACCATCAGATAATTTACTAGAACTTGAAGATGCCACAGTTACCTTTTGCGAACCTGGCCGCAATGATTGGGATCTTGCCGCGAGTGAATTAACGCTCGATCAAGAAAAAGGCTTTGGTACCGCTTGGCATACGCGCTTGCGAGTTCGCGAAGTGCCAATTCTTTACATCCCTTATTACCGCTTTCCAATTGATGATCGTCGCTTAACTGGGTTTTTAGATCCCAAATTTACCGTCAACGAACTCGGCCAAGCGGAAGATATTCAATTACCATTTTATTTGAACCTCGCTCCGAATCTCGACGCTACCATTACGCCTCATCATATTCTTGATCGCGGTGTGGTGTGGGAGAGCCAATTACGACATAAAACCGAATGGCTGGGTGACGGTGAGCTAAATTACGCTTACCTCAACAACGACGCTACTGAGCAAGATGAGCGCTGGTTAATCAACTACCAGCAAGCCGGACGCTGGACGCCAAATTTGCAGCATCGTTGGGTGTACAATCATGTCAGTGATAGCGATTACTTAAATGACATGAATCCAAGTGCTGCCGTTGATAGAACAACACACCTACCTCGTCGTGGTGAGATTCTTTTCGATCAAGGTAATTGGCATGCCGACGTCACCATTGAAAGCTTCCAAACAATCGATGACGACATCACGTTAACCAATCGTCCATATCGACGTTTGCCGCAATTTAATGGGAACTACAAGCCGCAAACAGTTAATGGGCTGCGTTTTACCCAAACCCTGCAAACCACGCGTTTTAACCGTGACAGCGAAGCCACCATCAATAATATTGATCAAACATTATCTGGGTTTAGCGCCGTCAATGGTGACCGTTTCGTATCGGATACTGGTGCATTTTATCCTATGGAATGGCCCTTTGGTTATCTAACGCCTGGGGCAGAGTATCGCTATCGTAGTTACAATTTGTACGATACCGATGCGACAGTACTAGCACTGGAAGGCTTTGACGAGAAACCCGCCTATGGCGTCGCCCGCTATAGCGTCGATGCCGGACTCTATTTCGATCGAGAATTTGATTGGTTTGGCGATGAATATCAACAAACATTAGAACCGCGCGTCTACTATGTACGTAGCCCTTATATAGACAATCAAAATCTTGTGCCTAATTTCGATACCAAGTTAACTACCGTGACATTCGCTAGCCTATTTACCGGTGACCGCTTTACCGGAGGCGACCGCTTAGCAGATCTCAATCAAATGAGCGTTGGCTTAACCAGCCGCTTTATTCGAGATGATGGTTTAGAGCAGCTACGCGCTAGCGTTGGCCGAATTTATTACCAACGAGATCGCGACGTGCAATTGACCGGAACCAACGTTGGGGAGTACGACCTACGCGCAACTTCCAGTACACTGGGCGAAGTTGAATGGAACCCAAATGAATCTTGGTCTGTCTTCTCTACGTTAGAGTGGGATTCTTACTACGATTATGCTCGGCAGCGCAAGTACGGTGCCCGCTACGAAAGCACCCATAATCGCATGCTAAACGTAAGTAGCACGCGCACTCAGAGTTATTCGACTAGCACGGAATCCGTATCCACCAGCACTCATCAGCTCGATGCAGGGGTATTTTGGGCGCTAAACGACCGCTGGGCTCTAGTCGCGCGACAATTACGTGATTTGCGCCAGTACGATGCAAGTGAAAAGAAACCTGTTAGTCCAGTATTAGAGTCGCTAGCGGGATTCGAATATCAAAGTTGTTGCTGGCGCGTGCAGGCGCTGTATCGCGAAAGTTCCAGCAACAATAGCTCTAATGTGGATTACACCACCGATAAAAATTACGGCTTCATGCTTAGCTTCCAATTAAAAGGGCTAGGCAATTTTGGCAGCGGTACTGATGAACTTATCAGCGACGGCATCAATGGATACTCAAGACGGCAATATCATGACTTTTAAACAATTTATCGCCTGTGCCACCTTTGCGCTCAGTGCTATCACGGTACAAGCAGCACCGGTATTGATCGACCATGTAATCGCCATCGTTGACGACGACGTATTGATGGAAAGCGAGCTGCAAAAACGCCTGAATACCGTGCGAGTTCAGAATCGTGGGAGTGAATTACCCAGCCAAGATGTGCTGCGCGAACAGGTATTAGAACGCATGATCTCAGAGAGCATTCAAGTACAGATGGCTGACCGTTCTGGGATTCGCGTCACCGACAGCCAGCTCAACGATGCTATGCTGCGCATCGCCGAACAAAACAACATGAGCTTGCAACAGTTTGAACAAGCCATGAAAGATGAAGGTGTATCTTTCGTTGATGCTCGCGAGCAAATTCGTAATGAAATGCGCATTAGCCGTGTACAACAGTTCCAAGTTGGCGAGCGTATTCAGATCACCGACCAAGATATTGATTACTTTCTCGCGTCCGATATTGGCCGCATGGCTTCGGCGGAAGAGTATCACCTACGCCATATTTTGATTGAAGTACCCTCAAGCGCAAGTCCTGAAGCCTACCGAGCAGCCAATGACAAAGCTGATGACATCGTCAAGCGCCTTCGTGCCGGAGCCAATTTTGCCAGCACAGCCATGGCAGAATCGAGCGGTCGCACCGCTCTTAACGGTGGTGATATGGGCTGGCGCAAAGAAGCGCAACTACCGAGCCTGTTTGCTGGTATTGCCCCTAAGCTAGCGGTCGGTGAAGTATCAGATCCCATCAGCAGCGCCAGCGGATTCCACATTATCAAGCTGGAAGAAAAACGCGGCGGCAGCACTAAAATGATCGATCAAACCAATGTCCGTCATATTCTAATCCAAACCAACGAAGTGCGTGATGATGCGCAGGCTGAAGAACTCATTCAGCAATTGTACGAGCGCTTGCAAGCAGGCGAAGACTTTGCCGCACTAGCACGTGAATTCAGCGATGATCCAGGGAGCGGTACCAGTGGTGGCGATCTAGGATGGGTCAATCCTGGCGATATGGTGCCTGCGTTTGACGCCACCATGGAAAATACGGCCACTAACGAAATCAGCGCACCGTTTAAAAGCCGCTTCGGTTGGCATATTTTAGAAATCCAGGGTCGTAAGAAAACAGACGTTGGCGAAGAACTGCAACGCAACCAAATTCGCCAAATGTTGTACGGACGCCGCTTTGATGAAGAACTGCCGATCTGGTTGCGTAAAGTACGCTCCGAAGCGTATGTGGATATCAAGGAAGCTCAATGACACTACGTTTAGCCATTACCGCCGGTGAACCGGCGGGCATAGGCCCAGATTTATGCATTCAAATTGCGCAACAAGCGCAAGAGCACGAGCTGGTTGTGATCGCGAATGCCGACATGCTGCAGCAACGTGCCGCAGAACTGGGGTTACCGCTGACACTGCAAGCATTTGATCCAGATCGCCCCATCAGTGCGAGTGGAAACGGAACGCTGACTATCTACCCTGTTGCTCTGCGCACACCGGTTATTGCTGGTCAACTGGATGCCCGTAATAGTGATTACGTGCTAGAAACCCTGCGCCTTGCGGCTGCCGGTTGCTTAGATGGTCGCTGGCAGGGAATCGTGACAGCCCCTGTACATAAAGGCATTATCAATGAAGCAGGAATAGCCTTTAGCGGCCATACCGAATACTTCCGCGACTACTGCGACGTTGAAGAAGTTGTGATGATGTTAGCAACCACCGATTTACGCGTTGCCTTAGTCACCACACATCTGCCCTTGCGAGCCGTGGCTGATGCTATTACGCCTGATCGGATTTCACGCGTAGCGCGCATTTTGAATCACGATTTAAAGCAATATTTCGGTATCACGAATCCGCGGATCTTAGTCGCAGGACTCAATCCTCATGCGGGTGAAGATGGCCACCTAGGGCGTGAAGAATTGGATATTATCAATCCAACCTTAGCGCAGCTAAGAGCGGAAGGCATCGACTTGATCGGTCCCCTACCGGCCGATACATTATTCACCCCTAAGCATTTACAACACGCCGATGCGGCCTTAGCCATGTACCATGACCAAGGTTTACCGGTTCTTAAATTTCATGGATTTGGCCGTGCTGCCAACATTACGCTGGGTTTACCGTTAGTGCGCACCTCGGTCGACCATGGCACCGCATTGGATTTAGCCGCCACCGGCAAGGCCGATGCTGGCAGTTTGAACACCGCGATTGCGGTTGCTGCTCATATGGCAAGCAACCGCACATAAACCGTATTTATTTTTATTCCGCAGTGACCGCTAATAGATAAACAAGCGTGTCCTGCCGACACAGGCAATAGCATGAGCAAGCAACCCCAGAAGGCCCAAGGCCACCGCGCACGTAAGCGCTTTGGTCAAAACTTTTTGCACGATCACCATGTCATCGACAAGATTGTGCGTGCCATTCACCCGAAGGCAACCGATGCGCTGGTTGAAATCGGCCCGGGCATGGGCGCTCTGACAGAACCTCTATTAGAAGCCTGTGGCAAGCTGGATGTGGTCGAGCTTGACCGTGATCTCATCCCAATTTTGCGCACCAAGTTTTTTAACTACCCGGATTTCCGTATCCATGAAGGTGACGCGCTAAAGTTCGACTTCGGCACTATTTTACAGCCGGGTCAGCAGCTGCGCATTGTCGGCAACCTGCCTTACAATATTTCAACGCCGCTTATCTTCCATTTTCTAGCCCATCACCACATGGTGTTAGACATGCACTTTATGTTGCAGAAAGAAGTGGTTGAGCGACTAGCTGCAGGCCCAGGCACCGGTGACTATGGCCGCCTGAGCATCATGGCGCAGTACTTTTGTAAAGTAGAACCGCTATTTGTTGTCGGCCCAGGATCATTTAATCCACCACCTAAAGTTGACTCTGCGATTGTGCGCTTAGTCCCTTACGATGTATTGCCGTATCCAGCAAAAGATCACAAAACGCTTGAACATGTGGTGCGTGAAGCCTTTAGCATGCGCCGTAAAACACTGCGCAACACCCTCAAACGCTTAATTGATGCTAAGGCATTAGAAGCCATCGGGATTGATGTGACATTACGCCCCGAGCGTCTAACACTAGCAGAATACGTGCGTATCTCTGATGCAGTGTTTGACTTAAAAAGTGCCGAAGCGGATAACGCAGACAATGATATTGAACATAGCGATGCACTGAACAGTGATCCGGAGTCGCAGGATGAATATTGAAGACAGCATTGAAGTCAGCGTAAATACCGAATATCTGGCTGAGCAATCTATCCCCGAAGAAGACCGCTTTGTGTTTGCCTACCACATTCGCATACGCAATAGCGGCGACAACGGTGCGACATTGCGCAGCCGTCACTGGTTTATTGCCGACGGCAATGCCGATGTGCAAGAAGTACAAGGCGAAGGCGTTGTCGGTGAACAACCGACCATAGAACCGGGGGAAACCTACCGTTACTCATCTGGTTCAGTGTTGCGCACCAAAGTAGGAAGCATGCGCGGCTACTATGTCATGCAAGCGGACGATGGCACCCTATTTCACGCCACCATCCCAGTTTTTACTTTATCAGCACCGAACGCATTGAATTGATACTGCCAATATTCGCACGAATTTAACGCAGTCTGTTTCACCACGGAGCACACGCATGGCCACCTACGCAATCGGTGATGTCCAAGGCTGCTACGAACCGCTACAACGTTTGTTAGCACACATTAACTTTGATCCCCAGCAAGACCAGCTCTGGTTTGCTGGGGACTTGGTCAATCGTGGCCCACAGTCACTGGAAGTTCTGCGTTTTATTAAGAACTTAGGGGATAGCGCTATTAGCGTACTGGGTAATCACGACTTGCATCTATTAGCCATGCACTATGCCAAGCTCAATAGCCGTAAAAGCGATACGTTGAAAGCCATATTCGCGGCTTCAGATCGCGATGAATTACTCGATTGGTTGCGGCATCAGCCGCTACTGCATCTCGATCAAGCACAGAATTGGTGCATGACCCATGCAGGTCTGCCTCCAAAATGGTCGGCAACCACCGCACAAAAGTTGGCGCACGAAGTAGAAGCAGTACTAACGTCCTTCGACTGCACACCATTCTTCGAAAACATGTACGGCAACAAACCCAATCGCTGGTCGGACGATCTCACAGGTTTTGATCGTTTACGGACGATCGTCAACAGCCTGACGCGCATGCGCTTTGTTGATGACGAAGGTACGCTAGACCTAACCAGCAAGGAAGGTTTAGACACCGCACCTACGGGCTTTAAACCTTGGTTTGAAGTAACGCCCCGCCAAGCATCAGCCACGCGTTTGTTATTTGGCCACTGGGCAGCGTTAAACGGTCAGGCTAACGCAGGGAATGTCTTTGCACTGGATACCGGTTGCGTCTGGGGTGGTGCGTTAACGGCCTTACGACTAGAAGACCAACAGCGCTTTAGTGTTGCTGCTACCCCTGCATAAAATTCAGTATACTCGGACCCAATAACCCCAAAATTCTGATCCTATTCAGCACAAAGGTACCCACATGAGCGGATTTAAACGTATTTCCCCAGCCGATGCCAAAGCGATATTAGAGCAAGGTAAGGCTAAGGTTGCCGATATTCGTGATGCGATGAGCTTTCAAGCTGGGCACATTCGCGACGCCGTGCGCGTTGATAACGACAATCTCCCAGAATTTATGGCCACCGCAGGTAAAGAGTTGCCGCTACTGGTTTGCTGTTATCACGGCAACTCGAGTCAAGGCGCAGCCCAGTTCTTTAGTGAGCAGGGTTATAGCGACGTTTATAGCATCGATGGTGGCTACGAAATGTGGAAAATGGTTGCCCCTGACTGGTGTAACCGTTAAGCGTTCTATCTGTTTACAGCGGTAGCATCTCTGCTATCGCTCCTATCTTTGTTTGTCTATATTCGCATTCTCCTCCCCGCGTTTGTCTAACACCAATTCGACGCACAAAAACTTAACCGTGCATTGATCACATTCGAACACATCCATAGGTGCATCCCGGCACGGTGAATGCATACTAAAAATAAGGTGTCAGAAAAAGTTAAATTATCTGGCAGATCACAACCAACATAGACCATACTGGTTTTAAGAATAAGATTTCACTAACGGATTTATATGTAATTTAGACAACACGTTTTTAGACGAACAAGGGGTGCACCATGAGCGTATTCAGTCGTTATCAAGACAGATATCGTGATACTCAAGAAGAGGTCATGAGTCTGCAAGACTACCTCGAACTTTGTAAGCAAGATCCCAACGTATACGCCTCTGCTGCGGAACGTATGCTGACTGCCATTGGCAAGCCAGAATTTATCGATACCTCCAAAGACCTGCGCTACAGCCGCATTTTTTCCAATAAAGTTATCAAACGTTATCCTGCCTTTTCTGAATTTTACGGTATGGAAGATGCGGTAGAAAATATCGTGTCATATTTCCGTCACGCTGCCCAAGGCTTAGAAGAACGTAAACAAATTCTCTATTTACTGGGCCCTGTAGGTGGCGGTAAATCATCGTTAGCTGAACGCTTAAAAGCACTTATTCAAAACGTACCTTTTTATGCCATCAAAGGTTCACCGGTATTTGAATCCCCTTTAGGATTATTCGACGCTGAAGAAGATGGTGCTATTTTAGAAGAAGATTACGGCATCCAACGACGCTACCTTGGTCGCATCATGTCACCTTGGGCGGTAAAGCGTCTGCATGAACTCGGTGGTGACATCAGTAAATTTGAAGTCGTTAAACTCTACCCATCAATTCTCGATCAGGTCGGTGTTGCGAAAACAGAACCCGGCGATGAAAACAACCAAGATATTTCCGCCTTAGTCGGTAAAGTAGACATTCGTAAACTGGAAGATTTCTCCCAAGATGATCCAGATGCGTATTCCTATTCAGGTTCTCTCTGTCGTGCCAACCAAGGTTTGATGGAATTCGTAGAAATGTTTAAAGCACCAATTAAAGTGCTGCATCCACTATTAACCGCTACTCAAGAAGGTAACTATAACGGTACTGAAGGTACTGGCGCTATGCCGTTTGAAGGTATTATTTTAGCTCACTCAAACGAATCCGAATGGCAGGCATTCCGCAACAATAAAAACAACGAGGCCTTCCTCGACCGTGTTTATATTGTCAAGGTACCATACTGCATTCGTGTCGATGAAGAGGTGAAGATTTACGAGAAATTGTTATCAACCAGTTCTTTATCAACCGCTCATTGCGCTCCTGATACGCTCAGTATGCTCGCGAAGTTCACCGTACTATCACGTCTAAAAGTACCTGAGAACTCCAGTGTTTACTCAAAAATGCGGATTTACAACGGTGAGAATTTAAAAGATACCGATCCTAAAGCTAAATCGATGCAAGAATACCGTGATTCAGCAGGTGTCGACGAAGGCATGAACGGTATTTCTACCCGTTTCGCCTTTAAAATTCTGTCTAAAGTATTTAACTTCGATGCCACGGAAATAGCCGCCAACCCTGTACATTTAATGTATGTACTCGAACAAGCGATTGAACAAGAGCAATACCCTGAAGAAGTTCACAATCGATACCTCAACTATTTAAAAGAATACCTAGCGACTGAGTATGTCGACTTTATCGGTAAAGAAATCCAGACCGCCTATCTCGAATCTTACTCTGAATATGGTCAGAATATTTTTGATCGCTATATCACCTATGCAGACTTCTGGATTCAGGATCAAGAATACCGTGACCCTGAAACCGGCGAAATGCTCGACCGTGTTGCGATTAACGAAGAGCTAGAAAAAATTGAAAAATCCGCTGGCATCAGCAATCCAAAAGATTTCCGTAACGAAATCGTGAATTTTGTATTGCGTGCACGTGCAAATAACAACGGCAATAACCCGTCATGGCAGTCGTACGAAAAAATGCGCGCCGTGATCGAGAAGAAAATGTTCTCGAATACCGAAGATTTACTCCCAGTTATTTCCTTCTCGGCTAAATCGTCTAACGATGATCAAAGAAAACATGATGACTTTGTCGCCCGTATGACAGAACGAGGCTACACGGAGAAACAAGTAAGACTGCTGTCCGAATGGTATCTGCGCGTCCGTAAGTCGCAGTAAAAAGCCAATACTGGCGCCTAAGGGGAATTGCATGTCCTATGTTATTGACCGTCGTTTGAACGGCAAGAATAAAAGCACAGTAAACCGGCAGCGCTTTCTTAAGCGCTACCAGCAGCACATAAAAGAGGCAGTGTCGGATGCTGTTAATCGCCGCTCCATCACTGACATGGAACGCGGCGAGCAAATTAGTATTCCAACGCGTAATACCCATGAACCCGTTATATCGCACGGTAAAGGGGGCAAGCAGCACCGCGTGTATCCAGGTAATAAGCAATTTGGTACCGGCGACGAGTTAGAAAAACCCAAACAAGGTGGTGGCGGCGCTGGCAGTGGCAATGCCAGCAACTCAGGTGAAGGCGAAGAAGACTTCACTTTCTTTATCACTAAAGAGGAGTTTTTAAACTATTTATTCGACGATTTAGCCTTGCCGAATATGGTGAAAAAAACGTTAGCAAAAACCAAAGAATTCAAAACTCGTCGCGCAGGTTTTGTGTCTGAAGGTACACCAAATAATTTGTCGGTTGTGCGTTCAATGCGTAATGCCCATGCACGTCGTATCGGCATGGGCTCTGGTAAACGGCGTAAGCTAAAAGAACTGCAACAACTATTGCTTGATACCGAAGCGCAAACTCCAGCTGACGAAGTCATGCTGAACAGCTTAAAAGAACAAATCGCCGATGTAGAACGACGTTTAAAACTCATCCCCTTTATCGACGACATTGATCTGCGTTATCGCAACAAAGTAAAAGTGCCGACGCCATCCAGCAAAGCCGTGATGTTTTGTATTATGGATGTGTCAGGCTCCATGACTCAGGATGTGAAAGATATCGCTAAACGCTTTTATATTTTGCTGTATCTCTTCTTACAAAAAACCTACGAACACATTGAGATAGTATTCATTCGCCACCACACCAGCGCGAAAGAAGTAACCGAAGAAGAGTTTTTCTATTCTCGTGAAACTGGCGGCACCATAGTATCCAGCGCGTTAAATCTAATGAGCCAAATCATTGAGGATCGCTACAACTCAGAAGAATGGAATATCTATGCAGCCCAAGCGTCAGATGGCGACAACTGGGACGATGACTCACCGGTATGCTCACGTATATTGGCAGAAAAATTATTACCAGCGGTACAATACTTTGCTTACATAGAGATCACCCCGAATCAGCATCAAGCGCTGTGGACGGCGTATCAAAATTTAAGTCGAGCTTTTGCTAACCAATTTGCTCTTGCGCAAATACGCGGCCCCGAGGATATTTTTCCGGTATTCCGCGAACTATTCGCCAAAGATCGGGTTAAGGAGGCGATATGAGCAACTATATCTCGACGGATTCTGATTGGACTTTTGAATTATTAGAGGAGTACGACCGCGAAATAGCCCGGGTTGCTGCTATTTATAAGCTGGATACGTATCCGAACCAGATTGAAGTTATTAGCGCAGAGCAAATGATGGATGCCTACTCTTCAGTGGGCATGCCGATTGGCTACAACCACTGGTCGTACGGCAAACAATTTTTATCTACGCAAAAAAGCTATAAGCGCGGACAGATGGGGCTGGCCTACGAAATTGTCATTAACTCTAACCCCTGCATAGCCTACTTAATGGAAGAGAATACTCTTCCGATGCAAGCATTGGTCATTGCTCACGCTTGCTACGGCCATAATTCTTTTTTCAAAAACAACTATTTATTCCGTACTTGGACCGACGCTGGATCAATTATTGATTACTTAGTATTTGCCAAAAATTATGTACGTAAGTGCGAAGAACGCCACGGCCAAGAAGAAGTGGAACGCGTATTAGATGCTTGCCATGCTCTACAAAACTACGGCGTCGATCGCTATCGCAGACCGTCACCCATATCCGCAGCAGAAGAACGCGTACGCCAGCAAGAGCGAGAAGAAATTCGCCAGCAACAATTAAATGATTTATGGCGCACTATTCCATTAAAGAAAAAAGATGATGCCCCACGTAAACGCCGTCAGTATCCATCAGAACCACAAGAAAACTTACTCTATTTCCTAGAGAAAAATGCGCCTTTGCTAGAACCTTGGCAACGTGAGCTGATTCGTATTGTACGTAAAGTATCTCAGTACTTTTATCCTCAGCGCCAAACTCAGGTCATGAACGAAGGCTGGGCAACTTTTTGGCATTACACCATTCTTAACCACCTGTACGATGAAGGTAAGGTCAACGAAGGCTTTATGATGGAGTTTTTAACTTCTCATACTAATGTGGTGTTCCAACCTGGATTCGACTCTCCTTATTTCAACGGCATTAATCCCTACGCTTTAGGGTTTAATATGTTTTGCGACATTAAGCGGATTTGTGAAAATCCAACGGACGAAGATCGCGAGTGGTTCCCCGACATAGCAGGAAAAGACTGGTTAGAAACTGTCCATTTTGCGATGAAGAACTTTAAAGACGAAAGCTTTATTCAACAGTTTTTATCGCCTCACCTAATGCGTGAATTCCACTTATTTAGCATTTACGATGATGAAGAAGCACCAACCTATAAAGTAGGCGCTATCCACAACGAAAATGGTTATCGTAAGCTACGTGAAACCTTAGCGCGGCAATACGATTTATCCATGCGTGAACCTAACATTCAAATTGTATCGGTGGATATTGAAGGTGATCGTTCAATGACGCTGCGTCACACACGTCAAAATAGTACGCCGTTATCAGGCGATACCTATGAGGTACTGAAGCATCTGCATAGCTTATGGGGATTCGATATTCATTTAGAATCTTGGGATAACGACAAGAAAATAAGTCGAATGAGCTGCCCGTCTATTACCTTGGATGATTTATAGCAAGACGATACAAACAAGCTAGAAATGATGCAAACAAGCTAGGAACGAAATTTCACAGCAGCAGTATTAAACAGCAATAAAAAGCCGCCAACTTAGGCGGCTTTTTTATTATGACCTTTTTAATTACCAAGCTATAACCATGTCATCACGCTGAATCGACATATGCTCTGCTGACGATGCCATATCGGCAATAATAAACTGAGGCTGTACTTGCTTAACCGTTACCACGGTAGCCATGTCAGTTAATTCAGTACGTGGTTCTAGATCAAGATTATAAAATGTACCGGTACGATACACCTGAAACTTATCACCAGGACGAATACCCGCTCCAGCGCTTGCTTCAATGTGCAACCGGTTGCCACGCGCTTTTACAATACGAGCCATAAAAGGCTGACAACGCAAGACTTCACCGACATCATCCGCAACGGTCGTTAATACATCTTTAACTTGATCACCGTAATTTGTTAGCCAAAATGATGGAGTTGCAAAACCGACATCGGCATCAGCTCGCTCGCCCCAACCTCCTTGAGTGTGGTAACTACGTTGAAATAACATGGCCCCACTTAATCCATCGTGCACAAATACATCAACAACAAATTGACGTTGGCGATCTTTGTGGCCAAAGCCAACGCTGTCTAATAGTGAAAATCCTCTTTTTTGCTGCTCTGGTTCAAAATCCAGATCACGGACAACACCAGATACTACATATTGCGCGCCCAGCTGAGTCGCTAACGCAACCGAGGTGGTCAATCTTTGCTGCGCTGTCTCAGTCGACGGAGCACTACGAGGATCTTGATACAAACTGATTCGCGAGGCATCCATCACATGCACATTGCCACGCCCATTAAGTGTATTGACCAGCACTCTGGGGAGCGCCTGTTCAACATTTTCTAAGCGCCCATAGGTTGCTTGTTGCGGTTGCGCCAATCCGAAACCAGCAACAGCAATGGCCTTGCGGTAACGTTGAGATGAACCTGGGCACATAGCTTGGCTGCTGACTTCCGCACGAATAGCGACTTGATAAACACCATCATGGCTGTCTTCCCACAAGACTTCCACATCATGCACTTGAGCATTACTTTGCACACGTACTTCATCCTGTTCGATAACGCCGTGCTCCATTAATTGGGTGCTGCTAATTTGCGCACCACCGCGCAATGTCGCCTGTTGCAGAGCGTCTTTCAATGCCTGCTCGCGAGCATAAGATACCGCTCCAGTCAGAGCCGCCTCGCCCACCACCTCAACCGTTAACGCCTGTGCAGGCGCCGACAACGACACGAGAGCCATCAAACTCACAAACAAGAAAGTACGCATAGCTAACCCCTATTATTCAATAAAGTAGAAGCCGCCCTCAGGCACACTCGCTTCACCTTGCACGCGTTGACGTTGACTCGAGGCAAAGTTATTAGAACTCTGGCCACCAAGGGGAACCCGACAATCGACATTAAAACGCTGGCTATCTGCGGTTTGTAAACAGTTACGGAACCCTTGATCTATGATCATTTCCAATACAGTTTCGACACTGCCATCGGGCATCACATCGGAGGACACGACGCGAGCGCCATGCATATAGGTCTCAACATAAGAGCGGAAACGATCATTCAATACGACCATGTCACGCACTGTGGTGCTACCTTGAACGGAAGTCCCATAAACACGCTCAGCCATAGAGCGATAGGCGTCCATTTTCGACGCTCGAATCGCCATCAAGCGGCGTTGCACTTCGCTCTTTTTGGAATCGGTCGTATCCGTAGCGCCGTAGCCTACGACGCGCAGCACCATAGGAGCGATAGGATCAATTTCTTGTTCGACAGGTTGAAAATAGGCTTCCGGCTGCTCGACGTAATTACCATCCTGAATGAGTGCATCAGAACACCCCTGCAAACCGAAAACCGTGGCAACTCCTAACACCAACACCCGTAATTTACCGGCGACACCTGACTGTTTCATATTCATCTCCCACCCGATATAGGCTCTCATGCAATCTATATCGGCCGATTGACGAAATGTTTAATGTTTTTCTTGCTGAGTAGCGTGAATATCAGTGGCCGTGGCCGCTACAGCCTTGCCATTAAATGGCCATAACCAACGTAAGAGCCGATCTAACGACTGATGCCATTGATACAAGGCTAAGCCGCTCAACAACAATGCCGCGCCACCGGCAGAACTCCATTGCAGTCGTTCATCGCGCAACCAATATCCCCATAAAACAGCCAGAACCGGCGCGATCAAAGTAATAAGGGTCACTCGTGACGTCGGTAAATGTTTGAGCACCAAGAAATACAGCATAAAGCCCAACAATGAACCAAAGATAACTAGGTATCCTAAACCTAGCATTGAGCTAAGCGGCCATGCGTCGGGGATATGAACACCAAACCACGGCAACGATAGTGCATAGGCCAACGATGAAACCCAGAGTGTTCCACTGGTCTGCACCATAGGATGCAAGCCAGCATTCGCGGCTTTTACCCAAACGGCACTCGCTGCAAAGCACAATACCGACACTACCGTTCCCAAAATGCCGCGCCAAGACTCCGCATCGAACATCATGCGTGCCGATACGACTAACGCCAAACCACATATAGCAATTAAGAGCGCAATAATCCGCGCCGGCGTTAATTCGCGTTCACCTAACCACCAATAAGCGAGCGCTCCCGATAGCATGGGAGACAAGCCATATAAAACAGAGATTAAGCCCGAGGGAATATAGGCCGCTCCCCAATAAACCGACATCATAGCGCCATAGACCCCTAAACTACCGGCGACATAACTCATTAAGGCAGGACGAGTTAACACTAACCGTTGCCCCAAAATCAGTAATAGAGGTAACGACAACAAAGCGCTAAGCCACATACGCAGTGACACCGCCGTAAAAAAATCGAGTCCCCCTAAACTAAATTGAATAGCGACAGGGGTTGTCGACCAAATAAATATAACGAATAAATAAGCAATAATAATCAGCATGATTTCACCTGTATTTGCTGATTGAAACATCCTCCTAAATAACAACCACAAAAAAGGCCGCTATTATCGGCGGCCTTTTTAAATAGAGCGTTATTACACTAGATTCTCAGGCCAACATCGTCGCATTGCGCAAATCGCGCAGACACGAGCACGCATACGGACTGCCTTCGCAGGCACCGAAGCTGAGATCAGTGTAGAAGTAAAACATTGCAAAATAGATAACGTCATTGAAAATCGCTGAATTCTTAAAATGTCGCGTTAGGCAGGATAGTCCTTGTGCTATTGCCAAGCAAGCTCTCGTTCTCCAGCTAGGCTTACTGATAACCGAGATGACGGCTATTTAACATTACAGGACATGCCATGATTATCAAACCATCCTTACTTGCAACTGCGGTTGCTGCCATTTCAGCCCTGTCTGTGCACTCAGCGATGGCGACACCCTTTCTACCTATGGATGCTCGCGGGCTAGCAATGGGGGATACCGGGGTAGCCAGCGCAAAATTAGCTCATGCTCCCGCATATAACCCATCCCTGCTATCCCAAGCTCGTGCAGATGATGACTTTGCCATTATCTTTCCAGCTATTGGTGTCGTGGTTGCTGATGAAGAAGAATTAATTGATTCAGCCAATGATATTTCTGATATTACCGTGCCAAAATTTGAAGATTTATTCGACGATGCTTCCGGCAGTAACTTCACCAGTGCAGTGAATGATGTGCAAATATCATCAAGCGCATTAGTTGCTGAATTAGAAAGCTTAGATGATGTCGATGGCAGAACGAACGCGCAAAAAGCAGATGATCTGCGTACCGCCAACCAGAATTTTGCCGACGACCTCGATGAGGTAAATAGTCAATTAAGCGAAGTAAATGGTGTTACTAAAGAATTAACCGACGCTCTTAATTCTATTTCTGGAGATCCTATTCGCGGCCGTGCCGGTGTTGGTATGGCGGTTGCTATGCCGGGCAAAAAATTTGCTGCCGCGCTCTCAGTTAATGCGGATGTGCATTTTTCTGGCCGAACTATTTTTACTGGTACTGACCAGAATTTAATTACCGCATACGGTGTTGCTGCCCAAGGGTACGTTGATATTGCGCAGGCTATTCCGACCGATATTAATACACTGGCAGATGATGTCGAAGCCGGTGCAAGCCCAACCGATACTCAAACCGCAGCGACGAACATTCAAGATAGTCTTGATGAATTCCAAACCTATACATCAGACGATGTAGAGACAGCTGATGGGTCTATTCAGATATTCCAAAATGGTGATATTTCTGCAGAAGCCGAAAGCCCTAATTTAGATTCACGAGTAGAAATTGTTGCCGTTGGCATTGCTGATGTCGGCTTAAGTTTCTCACGCGAATTTACCATCGCCGATCGTAAAGTTGCTATCGGTGTGACACCTAAGCTGCAAACAATCGAGACATACCACTACATCACTGAAATGGACAACGAAAACGATATCGAAACCAGTGATATCGAAGACTCTCGCGCAACCTACAGTCACATTAACTTAGACATTGGTGCTTCCATGCGTCTGGGTGAAAGTAATCAATGGATGGTGGGTGTCGTTGCCAAAAACTTAATTGCCAAAGATTTTGACCTATCCGATGCGCCGGTGCGTGGCAGTGCAAACAATCTTGTTGTTGAAGGTGGCACTGTATCGCTTAAGCCGCAATATCGCGCCGGTGTATCGTACAGCAATAATTGGGTTACGGTTGCAGGCGACTTAGATCTAGTAGAAAACGATCCTGTCGCCTACGAACAAGCAACCCAATATGCAGCCATCGGTGCTGAATTCGATTTATATGAAACCTTTCAAATCCGAGCTGGTTACCGCACCAATTTAAGTGCGAGCAACAGTGAAGTTATTTCACTTGGCTTTGGCTTATCGCCATTCGGGGTACATATTGATATCGCAGCACTTGCTAATCCAAGCGATCCAAAAAAAGAAGCAGGTATCGCACTTGAGACGGGATTCTATTTCTAAGATGCCGTCGTAATTGCTCGATACACTTTAACGACTACCTAACTCGGGCTACACTCAATGGCTGTTGCATTAGCAACAGCCATTTTTTTGAACTTGAGAACCTAATGCAGATTTACTTGGTTGGCGGTGCCGTTCGCGATCGATTACTCAATATTCCAATCAAAGATCGTGATTGGATGGTCGTTGGCGCAACACCAGATGAATTAATTAGCCAAGGCTTTGAACAGGTCGGCGCTGATTTCCCAGTATTTTTGCATCCAAAAACGCACGAAGAATACGCACTTGCACGCACCGAACGGAAATCCGGCAAAGGCTATCAAGGCTTCGACTGCCGTTTCTCGCCCGACGTTACCTTAGAAGATGACCTATTGCGGCGCGACCTGACCATCAATGCCATGGCCCAAGATAACGACGGTATGGTTATTGATCCCTATGGTGGCCAGCAAGATTTAGCACAGCGCCTTCTGCGCCATGTTTCGCCAGCATTCAGCGAAGACCCCTTACGCGTACTCAGGGTAGCAAGATTCGCTGCTCGTTTTGCGCCTTTAGGCTTTACGGTCGCCGAGGACACCATGCACTTAATGCAGCGAATGGTAAGCGACGGTGAACTCGATCATTTAGTGGCCGAACGGGTATGGCAAGAAACTCAGCGCGCCTTAGGTGAAGCCCAACCCGAGGTCTACTTTGACGTATTGAGAACTTGCGAAGCTTTAAAAGTCTGGTTCCCTGAACTCGACGCCCTCTTCGGTGTGCCGCAACCCGAGGCACATCATCCTGAAGTTGATACGGGCGTGCATGCGCTGATGTCCCTATCGGCCGCGAGCAAAACGTCCAATGAAATTGCTGTACGCTGGGCTGCGCTGATTCACGATTTAGGTAAAGGCTTAACACCACCAGAAGAATGGCCACGGCATATTGCTCATGAGCGACGTGGCATTAAACCAATTAAAGCGTTAAATAAACGAGTAAAAGCCCCGAACGATGCCAGCACATTAGCGCTATTGAGCAGCGAATGGCACACGCATGTGCATCGCGCCTTTGAATTACGTGGTGAAACCTTACTGAAATTATTCGACGGTCTAGACGCTTGGCGCAAACCTGAACGCTTTGAACAATTTTTAATTGTTTGCAGCGCCGACGCTAGAGGGCGAACAGGACTGGAAAACACCCCATACCCGCAAGCCGATTACTGCCGAGAGGCACTTCAAGAAGCGTTAAAAATTAACGCACAAGATATGATCAAACAAGGATTACAAGGGGCAGAGATTCGCGCAGGACTGACGAAAGCCCGCGCACAACATTTGCAGCAATGGAAAGAAAACCAATTACCACGATGAACGCGCAGATTTTCGTGCCTTAGTATCACTCAAAATTAACTGCAGCGTTTGATTTGCCACTGCTGGCCAATAGCGGGCAAAGGCCTCACCGCTTTTAGGGCAAATTGCCTTCGGAACTAAATCCAACAATGGCTTTAAAACAAAAGCACATAGCCAAATATCGTTACGCGGCAATTCAATACCATCAAATTCGCCACACAAATCATCGACCAACAAAATATCAATATCTAAAGCACGAGAAGAATATTTCACTGCATTAGCAGCACGGCCAAAATCCATTTCTATCTGCTTTAGCTGCGCTGATAATTCAGCCACTGACATGTTTGATTCTATTTCAATGACTAGATTAACAAAGTCTGGACCAGAAAAGCCAAGCGCTGGCGATTGATACCAAGGCGAGACTTGCACCACTTTAAAATCCTGCGCAAGGCGCGCCAAGCCCATGCGAATATTCATCATAGGATCGAGATTCGCGCCAATACCTAAAAATACCCGCGCCATTAGCTATCGCCCCGCTCGATATACAAACCAACGGCCTTGGCTTGTGGCACAACCGCTGGTTTTTCTACACGAATACCTAACCACGGCATACCAAACTCTTGGCGCAAACCGGCAGCCAAACGCTCAAGTAATGATTCCAATAATTGAAAATGCTGCTCACGCACAAACTGTTCAATAAATTCTGTCACCGCCTGATAATTTAACGCATGCATTAAATCGTCGGTGGCCGCCGCTACGCGAATATCCCACGCCATTTCCAGATCGAAAATTAATGGTTGGCGTACCTGCTTTTCCCAATCATAAACACCGATGACTGCGTCAACCTGTAAACCACGGATAAACACCTTATCCATGCTTGGCATCCAAAGGTTTTAATTCAGTCATCGGCCAACGCGGAACTGCCGTTACTGCAAGGTCTGAACATTCGCCAGCGAGTAAACGTTGCGTACCCGCGTAGGCAATCATAGCGCCATTGTCTGTACACAATTCAGGGCGAGGGTAATAGACCTCCCCCCCCAACTCGGCCGCCGTTTCTTGCAAGCGTGCCCGCAAAGAACGATTAGCACCGACCCCACCGGCAATAATTAAACGGTAAATACCCGTTTGCTTCATCGCCCGTCGACATTTAATGGCTAACGTTTCAACCACAGCATCTTGGAAACCAGCAGAAATATCTGCTTTATCGGTATCACACAGCACGCCATCTTCGGCACAATCAAGAATGGTTGTACGCGTAAAGGTTTTTAAACCACTAAAACTAAAATCTAAGCCCGGACGATCTGTCATTGGTCGAGGAAAACGAAAACGCTTAGCATTTCCCGAATCAGCCAAACGACTAAGTTCAGGCCCTCCTGGATAAGGTAAGCCCATCATTTTAGCGGCTTTATCGAACGCTTCACCGGCAGCATCATCTAATGACTCACCTAATAAGGTGTACTGACCAATGCCTTCAACTTGCACCAACTGGGTATGACCACCAGATACAAGCAGTGCAATAAACGGAAACTCTGGTGCATTTTCTTCCAGCATAGGCGCCAATAAATGGCCTTCCATATGATGCACACCCACCGCTGGAATCCCGAGAGCCCACGCCAAACTGCGACCTAAGCACGCACCGACCAACAAAGCGCCCACTAAGCCTGGTCCGCGCGTAAAGGCAACACCGTCGAGATCAGCCAACGTCAAACCAGCTTCAACCATAACCTCACGAATGAGGGGCATAGCCTTGCGTACATGATCGCGTGACGCTAATTCAGGCACAACACCGCCATATTCCGCATGAACGGCTATTTGCGTATAAATTCGATGTGACAGCAGCCCAAGCTCACTGTCATATAAGGCAATACCGGTCTCGTCACATGACGTTTCCAGTCCCAGAACCCGCATAAACTACCCCTACAACGGTTTAGCCGACCATGATACTGCCAGCAGCCAGCAGGCGCTAGCGAAGGCTTCAACTGTGGCCTTTAAACCAATTCCAAACTACGCTTTGCAATCTGGATGCAAAAGCTTTAGAATGCCCGCCCTCTGACTGGGGCCATGATTCCCCCCCAGAATAAACGAATTGACTAAATACGTAGGTGATTGGATGCCAGCTGTAAAAGTTAAAGAAAACGAGCCGTTTGACGTTGCGTTACGCCGCTTCAAGCGTTCATGTGAAAAAGCCGGTGTACTGTCTGAAGTACGTCGTCGTGAACACTACGAAAAGCCAACCTGGATCCGCAAGCGTAAAGCAGCGGCTGCAGTAAAGCGTCACCTGAAGAAAGTACAGCGCGAACAGCGTAAAATGGTGCGTTTGTACTAATACAGGTTTTTCGAGGAGTTTGTTATGAGCTTGATAGCGACCATCAAAGATGCCGTAAAGGCAGCGATGCGCGCAAAAGATAAGCAACGCCTAACTGCGCTGCGTTCTATTCAAGCTGAATTCAAACGCATAGAAGTGGATGAGCGCATCGAAGTGGATGATGCTCGAGCTCTTGCGGTTCTCGATAAAATGACCAAACAGCGTCGTGACTCCCTATCTCAGTATCGGGAAGCAGGACGCGATGATCTGGCAGATATCGAACAGTTCGAAATTGACGTACTGCACGAATTTTTGCCAGAAGCCTTGAGCGAAGAAGAGTTGGCCAAACTGGTGGCTGATGCCGTTGCACAGTCCGGTGCTGCAAGTATGCAGGACATGGGCAAAGTCATGGGCATCCTAAAACCACAGGTGCAAGGTCGTGCCGATATGGCGCAGATCAGTCAACTAGTGAAGTCTCAACTGGGCTGATTCAGCTGCGGGCAATGCTAAAAGCGCTATTAACCTGTTAATGGCGCTTTTTGCGTTTCTGACGTTTAGGATTATAACCATTCGGTCTACACTAACCGATCCCGAACCATCATCCCGGTAACCAGAGAAGCAATCAGCACCATGGCAGGCCGTATCCCCCAGAGCTTTATTGACGAATTACTCGCCCGCCTTGATGTCATCGATGTGGTAGATAGTCGCGTAAAGTTGAAAAAAACGGGAAAGAATTACTCCGCCTGCTGCCCTTTTCATAACGAAAACACGCCGTCATTTACCGTAAGCCCCGACAAACAGTTTTATTATTGCTTTGGTTGTGGCGCGTCCGGCACAGCACTTAAATTCGTTATGGAATACGATGGTCTGAGTTTTCCTGATGCTGTAGAAAAACTTGCCTCTCAAGCTGGCCTAGAAGTACCCAAAGAACAAATCAGTCACGATGCCCGCCAAGAACAACAGCACCAAGGATTGTTCAAGCGAATGGAAGCCGCCAGCCAATATTTCGAACAAATGCTACGTCAGCATGAGCAACGCGGGCGGGCGGTCGATTATTTAAAAAATCGCGGTTTATCTGGCAAAGCAGCAAAATTCTTTGGTATTGGTTACGCGCCTCCGGGCTGGGATGGATTACAAGCCGAACTAGGAACAGATAAAGAAGCACTTCGTGAATTGGTAACCTGCGGCATGCTGATCGAAAAAGAAGACGGTCGAACTTACGATCGTTTTCGTGATCGCATTATGTTCCCTATTCGCGATGCGCGCGGACGTTTCATCGCCTTTGGCGGTCGCGTATTAGGCGACGAAAAACCCAAATATTTAAATTCGCCAGAAACACCAATATTCCAAAAAGGTCGTGAACTATATGGCCTTTATGAAGCACGAAAAATTCGCCAGAAACTGACGCGTTTTATTATTGTCGAAGGTTACATGGACGTTGTCGCACTGGCTGAATATGGCATTCATTACGCCGTCGCCACACTCGGCACCGCGACCAGCGAACACCATTTACGACGTTTATTTAAAATCGTACCCGAAGTTATTTTTTGCTTCGATGGCGACAACGCTGGGCGCACAGCAGCAGCACGAGCAATGGAAACCGTATTGCCCGTATTGAGCGACGGCGTACAAGCACGTTTTTTATTCCTGCCCGACGGCGAAGATCCCGATACACTGGTGCGCCAAGAAGGTAAAGCAGCCTTTGAAGAACGGTTAAATAAAGCGGTGCACTTGCCAGAATTTTTATTCGAATTTCTAAAGAAACAGGTCGACTTTGACACCCTAGACGGCAAAGCACGATTAGATCAACTGGCGGCGCCGCTCATTAATAAACTGCCCGCAGGCATGTTAAAAAAATTAATGAAAAAGCGCCTAGAAGATGAAATCGGCATGAGTAGCGAAGCACTCGCCGATATGGATAACCGCCCTGCTGCTCCCGCAAATATCGATTATGATTTACCGCCGGATGAGCCGAGCATTAACATTAGCGACTACATTCCGAATAGCGAAATAGAACAGCACCCATTAGCACCCTCTGTATATAAATCGCTTGCGCAATTGGTACGCCAGCCGAGCCTAGCACAACAGCTCGAATTGCCTGATGCAGAACCCGAAACGGAATACGAACGCCTGCTCTTGGAAGTTATTCGCAAACTGAAACAAGCACCACAACAAGGCAGCGTCGGCTTACTTATTCAATGGATAGGAACGCCCTATCAAGCTGAATTACAACAGATGGCAGAAAGCAGCTCCGACGGCCAGATTCCGCCGAGCGCTAACGATATTAACGATGTACTGAAACGCATGGGAGCGCGCCATCTCGATGTCGAACTCAACAAGCTCAAAGCAAAATTCGAACGAGGAGAAAAGCTCTCCACCGAAGAAAGGCAAAGGCTGCAAGAATTAAAACGCCAGCGCCACGAAATGAACAAAAAACGTACAAATATTTATCGGCGCTGATCAGAATTTATCTGTGTCAGCACCTTGAAATTAGATCGATCAGACCCAAACTTTACCTCATACACAGCGCGAACCGACACTACCTGCCAAATCCCATGGAAAAGCTGCAAATAATGCCAGCATTCGGAGGGAACAATACGCCGTGGTGCTGGCCTAACGTTAGCTTAAAAGTTATACTTCGGCGTTTTACTTCCGCCTTAGAAAAACGGAAAATAGGGCTTCTATGTCAGCGAATACGCAACAATCCCGTCTTAAAGAACTTATTGCCAAGGGTAAGGAACAGGGTTACCTAACCTACGCCCAGGTAAACGACCACTTGCCGGACGATATTGCCAATCCGGATCAGGTCGAAGACATCATCCGCATGATCAACGATATCGGTATTCCGGTATCCGAGGTTGCGCCTGATGGTGATTCGCTATTCATGTCTGATGCGGCAGATGACGCAGCAGCTGAAGAAGCCGCCGCCGCATTAGCACTTGTCGATTCAGATGTGGGCCGCACCACAGACCCAGTTCGTATGTATATGCGTGAAATGGGTACTGTTGAGCTGCTGACTCGCGAAGGCGAAATTGTCATTGCGAAACGTATCGAAGAAGGTATTCGCGAAGTGATGTCAGCATTGGCCTATTTCCCAGGCGCCGTGCAAACCATCATGAACGCTTTCAAAGAAGCCGAAGAAGATCCAAATCGCGTTGGCGACATCTTCAGTGGTTTTATCGATCCTTCTGACGAAGATCCAGAACCAGGTGTTCAAGCCGGTGCCGCCGCTCCTGTTGCTGACGATACAAGCGACGATGATAACGATTCTGATAGCGACGATGACGAAAGCGAAAGCGAAGACACTGGTATCGACTTAACCGAAGTTATCCGTCGCTTCGATGAAATCAGAGACGCCAATATCGATATGGTGGCGGCGATCGAAAAACACGGTCGTGCTAGCAAGCAAGCAGAAGAAGCTATTTCTCGCCTAGCGGAATTATTCGCTCCGATTAAATTAACGCCAAAACATTTTGAAGCGTTAGTGAACGGTGCGCGCGAAGCCCTTGATGCCATTCGTCATCAAGAACGCCAAATCATGGTTATGATGACGCGTAAATGCGGTATGAACCGTAAGGACTTTATTACCGGTTACCAAGGTAATGAAACCAACAATCAGTGGATTACCGACCTAATTGAAGCAGGCCATGCCTACTCCGATAAACTGGATACCTACCGTTTTGATATTTTCCGTGCGCAAAAGAAAATTAAATCTGTAGAAGATCGTGTAAGCCTGTCGATTGCTGAAATTAAAGAAGTTAACCGTCGTGTTTCTATCGGTGAAGCTCGTGCTCGCCGCGCCAAAAAAGAAATGGTGGAAGCGAACTTACGTCTGGTTATCTCGATTGCGAAAAAATACACCAACCGTGGTTTGCAGTTCCTCGACCTTATTCAAGAAGGCAACATCGGCTTAATGAAAGCCGTTGATAAATTCGAATACCGTCGTGGTTATAAGTTCTCAACTTATGCAACTTGGTGGATTCGTCAGGCTATCACCCGTTCGATTGCCGACCAAGCGCGTACTATCCGTATTCCGGTACACATGATCGAAACCATCAACAAACTGAACCGTATCTCTCGTCAGATGCTGCAGGAGATGGGTCGTGAGCCGACGCCAGAAGCATTGGCAGAGCGCATGGAAATGCCAGAAGACAAGATTCGCAAAGTGCTGAAAATTGCTAAAGAGCCGATCTCTATGGAGACGCCGATTGGTGATGACGAAGATTCACACTTGGGTGACTTTATTGAAGATACTCAATCAGAATCGCCAATGGATACAGCAACCGCTGAAGGTCTGACCGAAGCAACTCGTTCTGTATTAGCAGGACTTACCGCTCGCGAAGCCAAAGTATTGCGTATGCGTTTTGGTATCGATATGAACACTGACCACACGTTAGAAGAAGTGGGTAAACAGTTCGACGTAACGCGTGAGCGTATTCGTCAGATCGAAGCCAAAGCGTTGCGCAAGTTGCGTCACCCTAGCCGCTCTGATCACCTGCGTAGCTTCATCGACGAATAAGTTGTTGATAAAGTTCATAAAAAACCCAGCTTAGCTGGGTTTTTTATGGCTGGCACTTCGTAAAAATGCTGCTTATAATGCGTGCCAAGAAAACTGCTAGGACGCGAAAACATATTCTCTCCTATGCCGTTAGCTCAATCGTTCTATCACCTTGTGAATCATAGAACGTCTGCAATATCGTAGGGCCTTTAGCTCAGTTGGTTAGAGCACGCGACTCATAATCGCTAGGTCCCCGGTTCGAGTCCGGGAAGGCCCACCAATCCGATTAGTATCTTCTTGTTTTAAAAATATGAGCGCGTGCGACCCAGCTCTTTAGCTGCCTAGATCCCCTTGGGGTTCGAGTCCGGGAAGGCCCACCATTCCGATTAGTATCTTCTTGTTTTAAAAATATGAGCGCGTGCGATATTAAGTATTAACACTTAAACTCTACCCTATCCCGCCCTAGCTCTTTCGCGCGATACAAGTGCTCATCGGCTTCTTGCAGCAACTCAGCAACATCAATGCCCCGCTCATTCCCGTCTCTACTGGCGATGCCAATACTGATGGTGAGTGCCACTCGTTCGCCTTGTACCACAACGGCTTCGCTACGAAAATTAGTCAGTATTTTCTCAGCTATATACTTAGCAGCACTGACGGATGTATCCGGCAGCACAACTACAAATTCTTCACCGCCATAACGAAATACACGATCTTGCGGGCGCTTCACACACGCCTGAATACGCTCGCTGGCTTGTCGTAAACATTCATCACCAAAAATATGTCCGTACTTATCATTGAGCTGTTTAAAATGATCCAGATCTAAAATCAATAACGACAAAGTAATTGCTTTACGGTCCGCTAACCTTTGTTGCTCATCTAAGCACTCATCCAAATGACGACGATTATGCAATCCCGTTAATGCATCGGTAGTGCTGATTTTTTTCAGTAACGAGTTAGCGTTTTCCAACTCTTGGGTACGCATTTTCACAAGGTGATCAAGACGAATATTTTGCGCCAATTGAGCATCTAATAACTGATCTTTGGCATTAGCCGACTCTGCTTGCACTTGCTCCAACAAATCACGATCCATGGCAATACGCATCGATAGCGCAAAGGCAAACAGCAACACCTCAACTAAGGTAGCCACCATCATAGCGTTATCGACGAGTGTACTTGCCGGTATGATATTAAGGCGCGATAAAATTACGGCTGAAGAAGCAAATACTAAGCTAAAGCTAGCGAAGAAAATGACTTTTGCCGGTGGATAGCGATCCTTTAAGCGCACGAACACGAGAATACTATTAATGATAAAAGTAATTAACGACATCGCTAAAGTAACTACCGTGACCACCGCAAAAGGAAAGAAAAACGAAGCGACGACAGCAACAACACATAAACCAACAAATATCGCCTGCATACGCCCTAAGCGTGGATACTCCTCGGCAATATTGAGCAACCGCGTAATGAACATAGCACCAATCATATTGGTGATATTTAACGCCACAGGTAAGCTGACACTGTTCCAATAAATGGCGTTAGGCCATAACCACTGAAACGCCTGACCGCTGATACTGGCATGCACAATCGTCAGTATCAAAGTAAACAAACCAAAATATAAAAAGCCAAAATCACGAACGGATGCAAAAATCAGAACGTGATAAAGCCCAATCAGAACCAAAGCGCCAAAATAGAAACCCGTTAGTGTCGAATCTTTATCAATATGTTCAGCCAGCGCTTGGCGCTTCCACACCACCAATGGCATCTGTAATGAGGTTTCGGATTGCACTCGAATGACAACGTCCAAGTAACCTGACGTAATATCGTTTAAGGGAATGAGAAAGGTTCTGTGCAACATGGGACGCTGTGAAAATGGCATGGCATCACCTAAACGCCATTCGCGTAAAACCTGACCATCCCGCTGCAGATATACGTCAACATGATTCAATAATGGGTTACTGATTTCAATCACGCTGTCAGAAAAGTCATCGCGGTTGCCTTCTAACCCCAGATGTATCCAGTAGGCTTGCTCTCCATAACCAAACTGTAGGGGATTCGCTTGCGCGGCCTGCCACTCTGCCAACGGCGGCAATTGTTCTAAGGTCAGCTCCGCGCTAGGATCAACGAGGTAACTCACCGCAGATATTGGGTACTCTCTACTATTGTCAGCCGACAAGCGCAGAACATCCGCCCGAGTTAACGAAGTAATCAGAATTAGTGTAAAGAATATAAATGCAGCACCGACGGTAGATGCCCGACAACGGAAAAGCTTCACGCTTCCGATAACCCCCAATTGGCCCAAACAGTGGCATAAAATAACAATAGCGTATTGATTGGCGCTATCCGACCATTTGATCGCAGAAGTTAGACTCATTCCACATTAATATTGTTACTTTAGGTCAGGAAGCCGTTGGGGCGGCCTGATACTGTGTTGGTAGGAGTCCTGTCCAGCGCTTGAACGCAGCACGAAAGCTGGCAATATCTTGATAGCCGCAACGCATTCCAATGTCGTTAATGGTTAAGTTACCTTGCTGTAGCAAACGCAGAGCGAGCTGAAGGCTATGTTCTTCTTGCAAACTCTTGAAGCTGTATCCAACCGACTCAAGTTTACGGCGCAATGTACGAGCTGACATTTTCAGAGTTTCAGCGGTCAGTTCTAGCGTTAATCGAGTATCTTCATTGCGCACTAAGACTTCCCTTACCTGCCACACAATATCTCCTTGCCGAACCCGAACCAAACGTTCCGCTTCAATACGACAAACATGGAGTACTTGTTTGCGTGCCACCGGATTGGCGAGTGGTAATGGCCGTTTTAACGTGTCGAGTTTTAGCGTTAATCGCGTTTTAGGCGCTGAAAAGTGCACTGGACACTGAAGTAATAAACGATACCGATCAGCATAAGTTGGCGCTGGAAAAGCGAAATCGACTGCCTCGAAATGAATGTCTTCGCTTAATAAATCACGAATCTGTGTCTGTAGACTTGCCGTCAATACCTCATAAGCAAAACGCAAACTCAGAGGGAACTCTTGAGCATCGTGAGTGGAGACTTCGATATGACATAGCTCACCCACAATATTCGTTGCTAAGTCGAAGCGACTGCGCACCAGAGAGCGCATGTCATTCGCGGTTGCCAGAGCCTGGCCAAGTGTGCGACTCGTCAGCAAGGCGCCCGACAACATGCCCCAGCGCGATAAATTAAGCGCAGCACCGAGAGTAAGTCCCAAATCCCGCTGCGGCGCTAAGCGATAAATATTGCGATAGATAATATCGAACTGGCGCAACGACACACGGGTATCAGGATCAAATACTTGAGCTTCTGTTAAGCCAACCCCAAACAGCCACTGCCTAGCGCTAATATCTTGTGTTTGCATGAATTCATGAATCAAAAACAACTCGGCGCCAGGGTAGATTGCGTGGTCTTGATATTCCGCCATTCATCATGCCTCTTTTGCGTCAATCTCTTCGCGAATAAGCCCTTAAGGGGCCACCAATGATAGGTTTTACGGCCAAATTATAACTAGGTGCTAGCCACTTTTACCATTAACCGTTCTAATATTGCCTATATTGCACCTAGCGGAACACGATTTATGACATCTACGACTAGCACCGATGCCGAGCGTATCGAAACAATCAAAGCGGTGATTCGCGAAAGTGGTGATAACTGGCGTCGACGCCATAGCATCCTCGCCAATCAAAACTTCATGGGCATGACGATTTTCTTGGGGTCCATTGCCGGTATTTTGCTGTGTGGCTGGGCCTATCTTGACGGGTATTTATCAGCGTGGCTGTGCATTCCATTGGTCGCTATTTTAACCTCGTTTTTGCATGAGCTAGAGCACGATTTAATTCATTGGATGTATTTTAAAAACAATAAAAAGATTCATAACTTAATGTTATTGGGAGTGTGGATCTTCCGACCTGGGACAATTAACCCGTGGATTCGTCGTAAACTGCATTTTGTGCATCACAAAACTTCCGGTACTTCCCAAGACTTAGAAGAGCGCGGCATAGGCAATGGCCACCCTTATGGTTTTGTGCGCTTCTGGGTCATGATGGATACCTTTACCGGTAATCTGTTGCGCGTATGGATGTTCGTGCCGGCGGGTCGTCGTTGGCATTCAGCGAAACGTATCATTGCTTCGAATCTGCCATTCGGCGTCATCACTGCTATCGTGTGGTATAGCTTTTTAGCCATTCATCTCATTAATGGCCTGCTAAGCCTTGCAAGCTGGTCGGTTCCGTCAGCTTTACTCAATTACGCTAACGCCGTAACACCGTTAATCGTGATTTTAATTGCGCCATTTTATCTGCGTTCTTTTTGCTTAAATTTCATTAGCTCCAATATGCATTATTACGGCAATGTGGAGTCAGTACTGACGCAAACTCAGGTACTCAATGCTAAACGTTTTTTACCGTTCCAGTTATTTTGCTTTAACTTTGGCAGCACACATGGCATTCATCACTTTGTAGTTGGCGAGCCGTTTTATATTCGCCAATTAACGGCTAGCGATGCTCACAAAGTGATGGGCGAAAACGGCGTGCCATTTAACGACTTAGGTACATTTGTTAGGGCTAATCGCTATGAAGATGTCGCGCCAAACCAAGCAAGCACAACACCAGCGTAGTTTCTGTCTCCAATCACGCTAATTCTGGCGTGTATCTACCTGTTATTATCAGCGACTAGGGGCGAGAGTATCGCCCCTGCTGCTTTTTTTATTGATGAGGTTTTCATGTCATTACCCGCTGCATTACAACGAGGTTTATCATTGCCTCTTGTAGTTTCACCTATGTTTTTAGCATCTGGCCCGGCGCTGGTCAGTGCCTGCTGTAAAGCTGGGGCTATTGGTACATTCCCTGCTCTAAACCAACGCTCAAGTGCTGGACTTGATCAATGGCTTAGTGAAATCCGCACCGATCTCGATGAGTATGAAGCCAGCACCGGCAAGCTGGCGGCGCCTTTCGGGGTCAATCTTGTGGTGCACAAAAGCAATACTCGCTTACATGAAGATTTAGCCATTTTAGTGAAGCATAAAGTGCCTTTGGTGATTACTTCTCTTGGTGCAGTGCAGGACGTAGTCGATGCCGTGCATAGCTACGGTGGTGTGGTATTTCATGATGTTGTTAACGTACGTTTCGCGCGCAAAGCAGCGTCGGTTGGTGTGGATGGCTTAATTGCCGTTGCTGCTGGAGCTGGCGGTCATGCCGGCGATTGGAGTCCGTTTGCATTGGTCAATGAATTACGCCAATTCTTCGATAAAACATTATTACTGGCAGGTAGTTTGTCCACCGGTCGGGATATTGCTGCGGCACGCATGATGGGCGCCGATTTAGCTTATATGGGAACCCGTTTTATTGGCCCCCAAGAATGCCAAGTGCACCCTGAGTACAAACAAATGCTGATCCATAGTTCGGCAGCCGACATTGTCTACACTCCGCAAATATCAGGCGTAAATGCGAGTTTTTTACGCCCAAGCATCGAAGCTAATGGCATTGATTTAGGCTCCCATAAAAAGCCGGATCATGTTGATTTTGGGGCTGAACTAGACGATGCCGCGAATGATAAATCAACGACCAAAGCGAAGCCTTGGAAAGATTTGTGGTCGGCAGGTCAAGGCGTCGGCAGCATCAGTGATTTGCCCGATGCAGGTACTTTAGTCGTGCGCTTAAAAGAAGAATATCGCGCAGCGATCAATCAGTTTTGTGGAGAAGAATTATGAGTTACAACACTCTGTCACACGTCATCAGTGACAATATTTTAACGATTACTCTAAATCGTCCAGAACAATTAAACGCCTTTACCGTCGAAATGTGCGAAGAGCTGATTCGTGCTTTTGATAGCGCCAGTGCTGATGACGAGGTTAGAGCCATTATCGTTACCGGATCAGGCCGTGCATTTTGCGCCGGTATGGACTTAAGCCGCGAAGGCAACGTATTCGGTTTAGATGAAAGCATTGAGCCAACATTAGAAGACATGACGACCCGATATAACGACCCAGACATAATTGCCGGTGTACGAGATACAGGTGGGCGCGTAGCTTTATCGATCTACCGCTGCACCAAACCTGTTATTGCTGCCATTAACGGCGCGGCAGTAGGAATTGGCGCAACCATGACCTGTGCCATGGATATTCGCTTAGCCACTGAGCATACTCGCATTGGCTTTATCTTTAGCAAGGTCGGGGTCGTGCCTGAAGCTTGCTCTAGCTGGTTTTTACCACGTATCGTTGGTATTTCACGAGCTTTAGAGTGGACCATGACCGGCGACATATTTGATGGTGCCGAAGCAATGGAAGCCGGCTTCGTACGCGCGGTCTTACCTGCCGCTGAGTTACTCGACGAAGCGCGGAAGATTGCCAAGCGCATTAGCAGTCGGTCGGCAGTGTCGGTCGCTATGATTCGCCAAATGATGTATCGCAATAGTGCTTTCAATAATCCAGAAGACGCCCATCGTATTGAGTCGTTGGGTATGTATTACACCAGTCTCGTTGATGGTAAAGAGGGGGTGGCTTCCTTCCTTGAGAAACGTCCGTCTAACTTCACGGCTAAGGTCAGTGATGGAATGCCGCCGTTTTATCCATGGTGGGAAGAAAAGTCCAACTGATCAAATTGTAAACAGCGGTCAGTAACACAAACAGACTACCTCCTGTGTAATTCACTGTGCTAGGGTCTGCAATGGCTCTAGCAATAGACACCAAAGGAGAAGTATATGGGTATTGGTATCATCATCCTTGCAGCGGGGCGCAGTGAACGCTTTGGTCAGGATAAACGCTGTTTACCATTAAATGACAAGGATTCAGTCTTACTCGCGACTATTCATGCCGCCAAAGCAAGCGGACTGCATTGCTACGTTGTTTTGCACCCTGGCGACCACGATCTTATGCACCAATGCCAGCAAGATGGCGTTGAAGCGGGTATTTGTCCTGATGCTAGCCTTGGCATCGGTCACAGCATTGCGTTTGGTGTACGCGCAAACCAGCACTGGCAAGGTTGGATTATAGCGCGCGGCAATATGCCTTGGGTGCAGCCTGTGACCTATCAGCAGTTAGCCGCATCCTTATTTGATCATCCTTGCATACGTCCTGTGGACGGTGATGGACACCCCGGATTTCCAACAGCTTTTCGTCGTGAGTTTGGCTGGAATTTAATGCAGCTTCGTGGTCATCGTACAGAGGTGAGACTAATGCCTTCCTGTTCCGATATTGATCTTGTAGTAAATGATCCTGCAATTTCTCGCGTCATTCGTATTCCCAAAGATCTTTGCCCTTTGCATCAAATAGCTCATGACAGCCATCTACCTACATTTTCGCAAGCTACCATTTAATTAGCAAAAAAAACCCACGTATTAACGTGGGTTTTAATAACACTTAATTCAGCAAAATAATTACGCGTTTTCTCTTTCGATCAAATAATTCTCATATTCTTTGCGCAAATTAATTTTCAACAATTTACCGGTTGCTGTATGCGGTAAAGAATCAACAAAAATAACAGCATCGGGCATCCACCATTTTGCAATTTTATCTTGCAAGAAAGCCAGTACTCCCGCTTCATCCACCTCTACATCCGGATGACGGATCGCTAATAAAATAGGTCGTTCATCCCACTTCGGATGACGCGCGCCAATCACACAGCATTCCGCTAAATCCGGATGACCAACCGCTGCGTTCTCTAAATCAATCGAGCTGATCCACTCTCCACCCGACTTAATAACGTCTTTAGAACGATCAACAATCTGCATGTAATTATTTTCGTCGATAGTCGCTACGTCTCCGGTATCGAACCAACCGTTTTCGAAGCTACTCATGTCGTCATTTTTATAATAGCTATTAACAATCCAAGGACCACTAACCATCAAACGACCAAAGGTTTTGCCATCGCAGGGGAATTCATTTCCAGCATCATCGACGATTTTAATTTGCACGCCATAAATAGGTCGCCCCTGCTTTTGTTGTAGCAAATAGCGCTCTTCACGCGGCAGTTTTTCCATAATATGGTTATGAGCATTAATCGTCCCGATAGGGCTCATCTCAGTCATACCCCACGCATGAATCAGGAACGCATCGTGTTTTTGATCAAAATCTTTGATCATTTGCAGCGGTGCTGCAGCGCCACCAACAATTACGTTTTGCACCGACTCAAGTTTCTTACCGATTTTATCCATATGATTAAGCAGCATTAACCATACGGTTGGAACGCCTAACAATAAGTCGGGCTGCTCGGCTTCAATCAATTCCCATAAAGATGCGCCGTCCATACCCGGACCAGGGAAAACTTGCTTAGCACCGGTAATACAGGCGGAATACGGCGTACCCCAAGCGTTCACATGAAACATAGGCACAACAGGCAAGAAGCAAGACGACGATGATAAGCCCATCACCTCATCACCCACTGATGCCAAGGCGTGCAATACGGTTGAACGGTGGCTGTACAGTACGCCTTTTGGATTACCCGTAGTACCTGAGGTGTAACACATACTTGCGCCGTGAGTTTCTGGGAACTCAGGCCAAGCAAAGTCAGACGACTCAGCAGCCAGTAGAGTTTCGTAACACATAGCGTTAGGCAAGCTAGTGTCCGGCATCTTGTTTTCGTCACACAAAATGACAAAGCCTTCAACGCCGGTAATGTGATCTTTAATGGCTTCTAATAATGGTACAAAAGTTAAATCAACGAAGATAAAACGATCTTCGGCATGGTTCACAATGTAGATAAGTTGTTCGGCGAACAGGCGCGGGTTAATCGTGTGCAGGACAGCGCCAAAACCAGAAACACCAAAGTACATCTCGAAATGGCGGTAGTTATTCCAAGCCAGCGTCGCCACGCGATCACCCTGCTGAATACCGAATCGAGCTAACAAGTTAGCGACTTTACGCGCGCGAATAGCCGTGTCTTTCATGGTGTAACGATGAATATCGCCTTCACAACGACGACTAACAATTTCAGAATGGGGGTGGGAAGTCTCTGCGTGTTCCAGCAAACCTGAAATCAGCAGTGGACGGTCCATCATCTGGCCTAACATACGTATCTCCTCGGGTATTCTGCATTATTTTTTTATGACGAATACCATAGGTGGATTAAGCATGAAACTCAAGGTGGCTATGTTGCCAAAATGTAAGCGAAAATTGTGCAAAATGACCGTGCAAGGTGCTAAAAAAACCTTAGTCATAGAGCAGCTGGCCTAAGCCAGCTGCAAGGGAAGGTTACGCGCTCTTTGCTTTCTCAGCAGCTCGTTGTGCGCCCACATCCTGGTCTTCACGATAAAACTCTCTCTGCCAACGTTCAATCAACTCGCGGTTCTCATGATCCCAAGGGTGAAAACCTTTTTTGTAGAAGTCTAAATAGTTCTTAGTAATACCTGTGAACATGCCCTTTTTACCGAACATAAAACCGGCAAAGCCTTTGATATCCGACCACGATGGTAACTTCTTTTGCTGCCATAACAGTTTGCCCATATACCAGCTGATACGATGAATAAAAAATAACGTCGCCCACACCATCATGCGGCGCAAATATTTTTGGTCATTTTCTATCGACATAAAGGTGTCAAAGGCCACAGCTTTATGTTCAATCTCTTCGACCGCATGCCAGTACAATAAATCTTTTACTGGCTCAGAAAGCGTTTCTACGATTTCTGGATACGTTAAAATATGTTCCGCTAAAATCGCGGTTAAATGCTCCATGCCGACCGTTGTCGCCAAGCGGAATTTCGGCGAATGCTTATGAACACGACGGGCGATGTAACTCTCTAAATGTTTATCGAGAGCAACCGCGTCTAAACCAAGATCGCGAAGCACTTCGTTTGCCCGCTGGTGTTGACGGCTGTGATGTCCTTCTTGACCAATAAACCCACGAATTTGCTCTTGCAATAGCGGGTCTTTTACCTTGTCCCGATATAAGCGAACAGACGCAATAAACTCACCTTCACCCGCAGGAAAGGTCGACGAAAGAGCTGCGAAGAAAGTCGACAACAAAGCGTTACCAGCAAAAAAATACGGCGTATCAATTTGCTCAAAAGGCATCGACATATGGCGAGGCTTAATTTCTGGTTTGATATCCAGATTGGTTACTGTAGCGTTCATACCGTTCTCCCAAAAGAGCATCGTTAGATTTATTCTTGCGTTAGCATGAGAATAAGTATCGACGATGGCCGAAGAATGAGACAGGTGGAATACAAACAAAATACTGTAGTTTCAAAGCATTCGGAGATGCTAAAAAGAGAGGGCCATGACGTTATAAGTCGTAGTTTCAACAGAACCCTAAGACTTATAACGAGATATAACTAAGCAGTTTTTTCTCGCCCTTGATCATGTTCTTCACGATAGAATTCTTTCTTCCAGCGCTCTATCAATGCGGTATTTTCGTGGTCCCACGGATGAAATCCAGGTTTAAAGAAATCTTTATAATTACTACGAACACCACTAATCATTCCTTTTTTACCAAACAGGAAATTATAAAATGCTTTTACGTCGCGCCATGATGGACGTTTTTTCGACCACCATAATAGCGCCACCATATAAAAGCTAATGCGCACAATAAACATCGCGGTTGCAAAACGTAAAATACGACGTAGATACGCCTGATCACCCTCGGTACTCATAAATACATCAAAGGCGACTGCCTTATGTTCTATTTCCTCTACTGCATGCCAGTAGAGTAATTCTTTAACAGAATCGTCTAAGCCGTCGAAGATCTCGGGGTTCGTTAACACATGCTCAGCTAGGATTGCCGTTAAATGCTCCATACCAACCGTCAATGCTAAGCGAAATTTAGGCTTAGCTTTTCCGCCATGTAAACGCGTTTTAATTTCGCGCTCTAAACTTTTCTCTAAGCGCACAGCGTCAATACCTAGATCACGCAGTACTTCATTCGCGCGCTTATGCTGATGGCTATGATGCCCTTCCTGACCAATAAAGCTGCGAATTTGCTCCTGTAATTCTGGCGATGTTACTTTGTCGCGGTACAGGCGCACAGAGGCGATAAACTCCGCCTCACCGGGTGGAAACGTGGATGATAAAGCACCTACAAAGACACTCAGTAAAGGATTGCCAGCAAAGAAAAAGCGTTGTGTCATTGAATCAAACGGTATCGCCATGCGGCGCGGTTGTATCTCTGGTGTAATAGCTGACATGCTGCATTCCTTAGAAGAGCGAATTCGACGTTTTTAAATATGGGTCCAACTCACAAGATATGACAGGTGCAAGTATGCCATTCACCTTATATGGCTGCGAAAGTCAGGTCATATTCTGCCATAATGCAGTATCGTTAATATTCAGTTCAGTTGAGAGATGACTTCTATGCCGACCATCTGGGTGGATGCCGATGCGACACCAAAGCCAGTACGTGACGTTATTTGTAAAGCGGCTATCCGTACTGTGATTACAACCTACTTTGTAGCCAATCACCGCGTACCGGTTGCACCCTGCCCGCATATTCATACGGTTCAAGTCGAAGCAGGCTTTGATGTTGCTGACAACGTGATAGTGCAGCGTGCAGAAGACGGCGATCTAGTGATTACGCAAGATATTCCGCTGGCAGCAGAATTAATGGAACGCGCTATTACTGTGATTAACAATCGCGGCGAAACCTATACAGCAGAAACCATTCGTCAGCGTCTCAATATGCGTGATTTTATGGAAACCTTGCGCTCAAGTGGTGTACAAAGTGGAGGGCCCGCGGCCTTCTCTGACCGCGACAAACAGCAATTTGCCAATTCTCTAGATCGTTGGTTAACTCGCCAACGTAGGGCTTAGCTATGAAAATCGTAATTCTTGGTGCAGGTGCTATCGGATGTTATCTAGGAGCAGCGCTCAAGGCTGGCGGACTAGCGCCAACCTTAATCGCTAGGCCGCGAGTGATAGCGGATATCAACCAAGCCGGTGGTTTGACAATTAGCGACTACCAAGAGGAACAATGGCACGTTGGCGCCCCTGACATGACGGAAAGCAATGACGCTCTCGCCGATGCTGACTTAGTGCTACTCACGGTTAAGTGTCTTGCCATTGAAGAGTCGGCCAAGTTACTCCAACAGTACTGCAAAGCCGGCACGGTTGTGTTGTGTCTACAAAACGGCTTAGGCAGTGATGCCGTCATTAAACGTTTATGCCCAACACTTAAAATCGTTCGAGGAATAGTGGGCTTTAACGTCGCCCCCCTAGGTGAGGGCCGTTTTCATCGCGGTACAGAAGGTGATATCTACCACGAGCCTAACGCTACCATTAATTCCGTTTTAACCTCGGCTCTTGTAAAAACCAAGATTCAATTATTATCGAGTTCTGATTACGATGCCATCGTCTGGGCTAAGTTACAGTTAAATTTAAACAACGCTATCAATGCGTTATCGGGTTTACCACTTAAAACTGAACTAGAACGATCGGGATATCGCCGCATTTTAAGTGCAGCTATGACGGAATTACTGGTTGTCGCTAAAACAAAAAATCTTAACCTACCAAAACTGACGCGACTCCCAGCTCGTTGGTTACCGCCGTTAATGAATTTTCCCGATTGGTTATTTAAAAAATTAGCAGCAAGCATGCTGGCTATAGATCCTCAAGCGCGTTCATCTATGTGGGAAGACCTACACTTAGGGCGTTTAACCGAGGTTGAATATGTAAACGGTGCGGTGGTTAAAGCTGCAAGTAAACTTGGTATAGATACTCCAGTGAATGCCGCATTGTGCACGCTAATACACCAAGTAGAACACCATCAACGGCATGAGGGGTTATCTTCCGCTGACATTGAAAAAGCCATTAAGAAAGAAAAGAAGAAAATTGAACAAAAAAAAGGACGTTAATAATAACGCCCAAAGAGGTCTATCAGGACTCAAACACTCAACTCAAAAAGTTATGACAGGCTTATTGAGTTGATCTTGCATCACGCGCTGACTTCCTTCGCTACAGCCGTCTTACTTTTAGCTTTAGCAACAACGCACTCCTTCGAACCAAGCTGTACTGTTGCTTGCGGCTTAGCTTCAACTTTTACCCACTCGTAGTGACGAGCAATAACATTGCGGTTACGACGGTAGAACTCCATGGTTGATGAAGGCCATAAAGCGAAGTTTTTACCATCCGCTTGCTGATACCAGCTCTTACAGCCTGAAGTCCAAACCGAACCTTTAATGCGAGATTGCATCTCTTCGTTAAATTCAACTTGAGCTTCTTTCTTCACATTTAAGTAACCCACATCACGCTTCTGAACTTCTTTCATACACTGAAGAATGTAGTGCACTTGAGATTCAATCATAAACAAGATCGAGTTATGTCCTAAGCCAGCGTTCGGCCCCACTAATTGGAACATATTTGGGTAACCCGTTACCGTATTGCCTAAATAAGCTTCAGCACCATCTTTCCAATCTTCTAAGATATCGTGGCCTGGCAAGCCTTTCAGGTTGAATTTATTCATATAGCCACGGGGATCAACAATAAAACCTGTGCCTAAAATAATGGTATCTACTTCGCGCTCGACACCATTGCTATCAACAATACTATTGGCGCGAATTTCTTTAATGCCATCGGTAATTAAATCAACATTATCGCGATTAAAAGCTGGATACCATTTATTCGAAATCAAAATTCGCTTACAGCCTAGCATGTAATCAGGTGTTAGTTTTTTACGAACAACCGGATCTTTTACCTGCGCACGAATAAACTGCTTAGCGAAAAACTCAGCAACCATAGCGATGCTTGGATGAAAGATCGGCCAAACACGCATTTCGTTAGTCATGTATAAGCGCGCGCGATATAAGCGACGTAATGATGGGAATTTTTCAAATACCCATTTACTGGCTTTGCTGTACTTGCGCTCATCGCGCGGAATCACCCAAGCAGCACTGCGCTGATAAACATCCAAACGCTCAACGTCGGGAGCAATTTCAGGTACATACTGAATTGCACTGCCGCCAGTACCGATAGATGCAACTTTTTTACCTTTAAGATCATAACCATGATCCCAGCGCGCCGAATGCATCACCTTACCTTTAAAGGTATCTAATCCCGGAATATTTGGAATTTGTGGATGATGTAATGGGCCAGTAGCAAGAATAAAGTACTTACATTTCACCGTTTGGCCATCGGCAGTGCCCACCGTCCAAGTCGCCGTTTTTTCATCAAAAACAGAGCTATTTACTTCAAGGCCAAAGCGAATATTAGGACGTACGTTATACTCACTCACGGTCGCCAAAATATAATCTTGGATTTCATCCCATGGAGCATAGCGTTTTGTCCAATCTGCTTTATCGGTAAAAGAGAAAGAATATAAATGCGATTGCACATCACAAGCGCAACCCGGATAAGAATTGTCGCGCCATGAACCGCCTACTTCGACATCTTTCTCAACGATTACGTAATCATTGATACCATGTTTTTGTAGCTGGATACCCATAGCAAGGCCACCCAAGCCGCCACCGACAATAACGACTTCTGTGTATTTTGGTAGAGTACGTTTAATATCCGTCATTGTGATAAACCTTTCGTTCGTTGTTATGATTTATCCAATGTACTGCCGAGCGACCACGGCAAACTATGTCCAGAATTTCTAAAAATTAACATATTCGGCCACCATGACTCTTAGATCTATCCTTGCACTCAGTTTTACCATCGACCAAATTCAACGTAATTATGGTCTAGACCCCGCGCCAATACTGGCTCGACACGGCATGCGCAAAGATCAATTTGATGGTAATGCGGTAATCAGTCAGGCCGACGAATTGGCGATACTTTCTGACCTGTTTATTGATCTAAGTCATGACCCATTAGCCGCTGTAAAAATCGGTTCGACCTTCGGACTATCAGGATATGGCGCTTACGCCATGATGTTGATGAGTTGCAGTACCGTATACGAAGCCATTCAGCTAGGCGTTCACTATCAAGAAATGAGTTATTTGTTCAGTAAACTTAGTCTCGAGATAGAGGGGGAAGTTGCCAGCATAATTCTAACTCCCTGCCGAGTACCTGAGCATTTGCACCGGTTTATCATTGATCGAGATGTCGCTGGAACTTATCAATTTTTAAATTTAATGCAAACCATGATAGGACAGCACACCCAACCATTAGAAATTTGTATTCCTTACCCAAAGCCTATAGAAGCAGCTTTTTACGAAAAACAATTTCAATGTCCGGTAAGATTTGGTACTGATGCTATTCGCTTTTTAATTCCCAGTGATATCTTAAAAAAATCATTACCTAATGCGAACACCACGGCATTGACACTATATCGCCAACAATGCGACGAAGTATTAAGTAAGCGTAATCAATTAAATAACGGCACTCTAACTGAGCGAGTAAAACACCATTTAGAAATGTTCAAAGAGGAACTGCCAGCAATAAAAGATTGCGCCGAATCATTCAGTAGCAGCGAGCGAAAATTTCGGCGTGATTTAAAAGAAGAAGGAACTACGTATCAGCAACTGCTAGATCAAGTACGCTCAGACAGAGCCTGCAAATTACTCGACAACAGTAAAACCAGTGTCGAACAAATCGCTATATTACTAGGCTATACCGAATCGGCAGCGTTTATTCGTGCATTCAAGAAATGGCACGGTATTACTCCAGCGCAATATCGCAAGCGCTAATCTCCGCCAAACAAGCCTCGTAAAGCATCTTTCTCGTCTTTACTAACGCCTTGGTCGCGCTCGACCGGCGTATTAAAACAGACTCGATTGCGTCCTTGACGTTTGGCTTCGTACAGCCATCTATCAGCTTCTTGCACCAACTGAGCCGAACCAACATATTCATCGACCCGACAAATAGCCAAACCAATGCTGGCCGTCGCTGTAATTGAGTTTTCGCTAATATCGACGGGTGTTGATGCTAGGGCTGCTCGCACGCGTTCAGCAACCCGCTTCGCTACCGCTAATTCTGTCGATGGCAAAATGACGACAAACTCTTCACCGCCATATCGACAACGTACGTCCAATCGACGTGTCATAGCTTCAATTAAACGGGCCGTATGACGTAAGACCGTATTACCTTCTTCGTGACCGTAACTGTCATTAATGCGTTTAAAATGATCAAGATCGATCATCATCACCGCTGTCGACATACGAGTTCGCTGCGTGCGCTCTAACTCTTGCTCGAGCATTTCACGAAAATGCCGGACGTTGAATAAACCGGTTAACGGATCGGTAATCACCTGCTGACGCAAGTGCACCACCTCATCAACCAGAGGACAACTTAACTCTCCTACCGGACAGGTAGCGGTTTGATTGGGCATAAGTGCAGAATCACCTTTAAACGGCCGACTAAAGATCAAAATTCAGTGTAGACCAATAATATTAAGAGGTGAGGCTGAGCATAAGAAACATTGTTATTCGTCTTCGGGAGGAATCCCCAAAGGGACAAAGCTGGTATCGACCACATAAAGAGAACGTCGATGCTGGTTTTCACGTGCTTCTCGACGAGCATGTAATGACCAGATTGAGGTGCGCTTCTCACCGTCATAACCATCAACCGTTAACGCCCAGCGAATGGCACTCAAAGCCGCCTTGGCTTGGTTCTTATCATGATAAGGGCCTTGGCAATTAATAGAGGCAGGCATGCTATCGTCGCGCCCCACCAGCATGACGAGCACAAATAGCTCCTCGTCTAGTTCACATACATGCAGCTCAATACGTTTTCCAGAACGGATAAGGACTGATTCTGCTACCGCTCCGTCATAGACCAGTTTCATTCATACCATCCATATTCTGGCGCTGTTGCTCAGACGCCCTTTACACACTATCCGATATCCTGAAACCGATTACTAGCCATCAATTTGTCAGTTTGAGCCCCTGTTCACATTGTCATTTGGGGGATTGAGTTGGCTGGCGTACTATTCTTGCCATTGTTTACTTAACTCAGCCAAAGCGCACCATAATGACCCACGACTCCGCCGATCACTCCACTAAAGACGCCGCTCATAAACATCTAACGCTCGATCGTAATTTCGATGACTTGGCCGCACGTTTTAGTCGCACCATCTACGCGACGCCGCGGGGACAATTGCGATTATTGGCGTTAGCTCAGGATTTCAATGATTTAGAAATCCCTATAGAGCGGGCAACCGTACTCGATATCGGCGGTGGCCAAGGGCAATTTAGTTTGCAACTGGCCAAACAGGGCGCAAGCATCTCACTCTGTGATGTCTCCCAAGAAATGCTCAGTCTTGCGCGTGATCTATTTGCAGCAGAAGCGCTATCCCTTAACAGTCAGTGCTGCAGCCTGCAAGATGCCAGCAGCGCTTATCCGCAGCAGTTCGATATTGTTCTTAATCACGCCGTTTTAGAATGGTTAGAGCATCCTTTCGAAGCACTCCCCCTACTTGCGGCTCGTGTGCGTCCAGGAGGCTGGTTATCACTTATGTTCTATAACTTGCATGGCCATGAATGGCGCCAGTTAATGAATGGCCGCACACACGCTCCTAAAGATGCGAACCCGAGATTGCGCCGTGAGGGCAATGCGCCGCAACATCCGCTAGACCCTGATGCCATTGAGGAAGCCCTTACTCAGCTCGGCTTTAGCGTTCAGCGCTGGCGCGGTATTCGTTGTATTCACGATCATATGCATCAAAAAATTCGTGAACGTATCGGGCAAGAGGCCGTTAATAAATCCGATTTAGAAGTCGGGCTGCAAGAGCCCTATCGGCGCTTAGGGCGCTACGTGCATTTTCTCGCACAGCGCAACCCATGAAGCGCTTATTAGTGAGCGCCTGCTTACTCGGTCAGCCAGTCAGATACGATGGTGAGAGCAACGCGAACAAAGTAAACCAACTCGCTGAACAGCTGCGCCAGTGGCAACAAGAAGGCCGCATTATCGCGGTGTGCCCGGAAGTCGCTGGCGGCCTAACAACGCCCGCCCAGCCGCAGAGATCCAAGGCGGAGACGGCAACGACGTATTAGATGGCAAAGCCGTAGTGATCACTCATCAAGGGGAAGACGTCAGCGCCGAATTCATCACTGGCGCGCAACACGCCCTAGCATTAGCGCAAAAATATCGCGCTACAGCAGCTTTGCTTGCTGCGCGCTCACCGTCGTGCGGCACAGGCGAAATCTACAATGGCGAATTCAAAAGAGAAGCGGTTAAAGGCGATGGGGTTACCGTGGCCTTGTTACAACGCCACGGTGTTCGCTGTTTCTCTCCTGATAATGATGCCCAGCTCATCGAATGGATGAATCAGCCCGATCAACTCGAATAAGGCGCATCAATTCGCTCCAACTTGCGCAGCAATCCTGGCCAAGCCAGCTTCCCTCCCGCATTGCGCGTTACTTCTTTAGCCGCCTGTTTGATACCCGCAACAATAGGTTGAGGTATAGGAATTAACTCTACACCGCCAGATTGAGCCAGAAGCTGTACTTCACAAGCACGCTGCAGAATAAACATGTTCAAAAATGCATCGGCTATATTTTCAGCGCAGGTAAGTAGTCCGTGATTACGCAGAATCATAAAGTCGTTAACGCCGAGATCAGCAACGAGCCGCACCTTCTCTTCTGGATTTAACGCAACGCCTTCATAGGCGTGATAGCTAAGCCCAGACAGCGGAAATAGTGACTGCTGCGAAATAGGTAACAGCCCCTGTGCTTGCGCCGATACAGCAACGCCCTCTTTAGTATGGAGATGCATAACGCAATGCGCATCATTGCGAGCATCATGAACGGCACTGTGAATAATAAATCCAGCAGGATTAATATCGTAATCCGCTGGCATCACTTTATTACCGTGCAAATCCACCTTCACCAAACTTGAAGCGCTGACCTCATCAAACATCATGCCGTACGGGTTAATCAAAAAATGTGCATCTGGACCGGGAACTCGTGCTGATATATGAGTAAAAATTAAATCATCCCAGCCATACATAGCCACAAGGTTATAAGCTGCTGCTAAATTAACGCGGGTTTCCCATTCGGCAGCGGATACTTGATCGCGGACGGAAGTCATGCGAACTCCAGTTATAGTTAGTGATGTCGTAACCATAACCCGAGTAAATGAAATTTTCTGTAACGAATTGCAGGAAAAAGATGATGGGCAAAGGAGCGAGTTAATAACTCAACATATCTGTCGTGACTACGAACAAAAAACGTTCGTTGAGTCACTCCTACAAAATCGGGAAAACTCAAGGAGCAAAGGTAGCAGTGACTCAAGGAGCGTAGGTAGGAGTGACTCAAGGAGCGAAGCGAGTAGTCACGATAAAAGTTCTGGGAATTTTAGTTCTAGATAGGCCTAAGTGGCGCGCTCGGGAGGATTACTGGCGCCCTTCGGGCCGTCGTCGCAAGCTCCAACGTTCTTTCGCTTCGCTCTAGTCGAACCTAAGGAGGTTCTCACCTCCGTCGCGCTGACGAAGATAATTGAAACGCATGATAAAATTTTAGGAATTGTATAACTTATAGAAGGGCCTAAGTGGCGCGCTCGGGAGGATTCGAACCTCCGACCGCCTGGTTCGTAGCCAGGTACTCTATCCAGCTGAGCTACGAGCGCGCATTAGGTAAGGCAATTTCACGATTAGGTTCATTCGGTAAAGAATGGCGCGCTCGGGAGGATTCGAACCTCCGACCGCCTGGTTCGTAGCCAGGTACTCTATCCAGCTGAGCTACGAGCGCACATCGTGGGGCGCGTATTATAGGTTTATTGACTAAACTGTCAATCAACTTTATACGCTACTGCACAAGGCAGAAATAGTGGCGGAGAGAGAGGGATTCGAACCCTCGATAGGGTATAAACCTATACACCCTTAGCAGGGGTGCGCCTTCAGCCACTCGGCCATCTCTCCAGTTCACGGCGCGCATGATAGCACGTCCGTGAAAAATTCAAAGGAAAAATTTAAGGAAATTAATACGTTAGCAAATTAATAGTTGCCAGCGTCCTCATCACCGTCTTTTTCACGCTGAATACGTTGGTAAATTTCTTCACGGTGAACCGCAACTTCTTTAGGTGCATTAACACCAATGCGGACCTGATTTCCTTTTACTCCTAACACAGTAACGGTCACTTCATCACCGACCATCAGTGTTTCGCCCACGCGACGGGTCAAAATAAGCATAGGTTGTCTCCTAACATTCCTGTTTCATTCTAGGGTGCTGTTGGCAAAAGCCGATTCTCTGCTCCGCTTCTTCCAGTATTGACTAGTTCAGTCAAAGATAAAGCGTCAGCGGAAACATATTGAGAATATTTAGTTATTAAGAGGCCCCCAATCATTGAGTACCCCTTAATTCTCTTGTGGAAAGGGACGATCAGTCTTCAACGGCTTCGGCGTCTAAGCCGAAAGCAGTATGCAAAGACCTAACAGCCAGTTCCAAATACTTCTCAGCAATCACCACAGAAATTTTAATTTCAGACGTAGTAATAGCCAAAATATTGATATTTTCATCCGCTAGCGTTTTGAACATTTTACTAGCAACACCCGCATGTGAACGCATGCCCACACCAACCATAGACACTTTACAGATGTCATCAGTTCCATGGACGCCACGAGCGTTCAGCTCGGTTGCCAGAGCATTCAAAAGCGTCATCGCTTTTTTGTAGTCATTGCGATGCACAGTAAAGGTAAAGTCAGTCGTGCCATCGGCAGAAACGTTTTGCACGATCATATCGACTTCAATGTTTGCGTCGCTGATCGGTACAAGAATACGCGACGCAACACCAGGAACGTCGGGTACACCTTGCACGGTAACTTTGGCTTCATCGCGATTGAACGCGATACCAGCAATAACGGGATTTTCCACGGAAGCATTCTCCTCCATTGTAATCAGCGTGCCATTACCTTCGGAAAAAGACGAAAGAACACGCAGCGGAACTTTATATTTGCCAGCAAATTCAACCGAGCGAATTTGCAAAATTTTAGAGCCGAGACTGGCCATCTCGAGCATTTCTTCAAACGTAACGCGGTCCATGCGACGGGCGTTAGGTACAACACGCGGGTCAGTGGTGTAGACACCATCAACATCGGTATAAATCTGACACTCATCAGCACCCAGCGCAGCCGCCAATGCCACACCTGTCGTATCCGAACCACCACGACCTAGCGTCGTGATATTATTGTCAGGATCAATACCTTGGAAACCAGCGACGACAACAACACCGCCGCTGTCCAGATGCTCACGCATAGGTATAGTGTCAATTTCTTCAATACGCGCTTTCATGAAGGCGTTGTCAGTTTTAATACCGACCTGCCACCCAGTAAATGAACGCGCGTTAATACCGCGTTTTTGCAAAGCCATTGCCAATAACGCAATAGTGACTTGCTCGCCAGTTGAAACCAACACATCCATTTCGCGAGGAGATGGTGTATCTGAAATCCCCTTAGCCAAACCGATCAAACGGTTGGTTTCGCCACTCATGGCAGAAACTGCAACAACGATCTGATGACCCGCGTCGTGGAAGGATTTAACCTTGTCGGCGACATGTTCAATGCGCTCAACAGTGCCTACGGAAGTACCGCCATATTTCTGTACGTATAACGCCATGGTGCTATTACTGGAATTGACTGAAAAAAGGTCGCTAATTAAACAACAATTGCGGGGTTCAGGGAAGCGAGTACACGCAGCAAACACTGTTCCCTTGGCGTTAAAAGCGAAAAAGCGGACCGATGGCCCGCTTTTTCCTGTTTGCCGTGTCGAAACAGCAATATTACAGTGCTGTTGCCGCCCAAGTTTCGAATGCAGCAAGTGCGTCATCAATACCTTCAGGCTTCTGACCACCGGCTTGGGCCATTTCAGGCTTACCGCCACCACGACCATCAACGTATGGCGCGCATTCTTTCACGGCGTCGCCAGCTTTCGCCTTGCCAATCAAATCTTTAGTAACACCCGCCAGCAAAGTAACCTTTCCGTCGGTTTCTGCAGCTAACATGATCAAGGCCGAACCTAGCTTATTTTTAAGCTGATCCATCGTCTCACGTAGAGCATTAACATCGGCACCGTCTAAGCGTGCAGCCAAGACTTTCACACCGTTAATGTCTTTCGCACTACCCGCTAAATCAGAACCGGCACTGCTCGCCAATTTTGACTTCAAGGCTTCCAATTCTTTTTCTAACTGACGACTACGGGCCTGCAACTGCTCAACCTTATCAGCAACATTATCCGTAGAACCTTTCAAGGCACGAGCAATAGTCGTAAGCGTGCGCTCTTCTTGAGCAATGAAATCTAATGCCGACTGCCCGACCACCGCTTCAATACGACGAATACCTGCAGCAATGCCGCCTTCTGAACTGATTTTTAGTAAGCCGATATCACCGGTACGAGTCGCATGAGTACCACCACACAATTCAACCGAGAAATCATTAATCCCCATCGACAACACACGAACTTCGTCGTCGTACTTTTCGCCAAACAAGGCCATCGCGCCGGATTCACGCGCCGCGTCGATGTCCATTAAGCGTGTAGTAACCGGCGTGTTAGCACGAATTTGCGTATTCACGATGGTTTCGATTAACGCAATTTCATCGGCCGATACAGCTTCTAAGTGCGAGAAGTCGAAGCGCAGTTTATCGTAGGTTACCAATGAGCCTTTCTGGCTCACATGCTCACCCAACACTTGGCGCAAAGCCGCGTGTAACAAATGTGTGGCTGAATGATGGATTGCAGTAGATTGGCGCTTTTCAGCATCGACAACCGCTGTCAGCTGATTGCCAACGACGACTGATCCCTCGACTAAAACACCTTTGTGCAGATGGTTTTTGCCTTCTTTGCTGGTGTCTTTCACTTGAAAAACAACACCATTGGCTTTAAGGAAACCTGAATCGCCCGCTTGGCCGCCGCTTTCGGCATAGAATGCGGTTTCATCTAACACCAGTACAGCTTCGTCGCCAGCGCTCAATGACTCAACCGCAACGCCTTCTTTAAACAAGGCTTTCACCACACCGGTATTTTCCAGCGAGGTGTACCCCAAGAATTGCGTTTGACCGTCGATTTCTAAGCCTTTGCCGTAATTACCACCAAAGTTGCTGCCCGCGCGCGCCATTTCACGTTGTTTATCCATCGCTACATTAAAGCCATCTTCATCGACTTTAAGATCGCGTTCGCGCGCTACGTCAGCGGTTAAATCCAGAGGAAAGCCATAGGTATCGTACAACTTAAACGCGGTTTCACCCGGAATGGTATCACCGTTCAAATCAGCGATCGCATCATTCAAAATCGCCATACCTTTATCTAAGGTCTTAGCGAACTGTTCTTCTTCTAAGCGCAATACTTTTTCGACATGCGCTTGAAGCGTGCGTAACTCTGGATAGGCTTCGCCCATTTGCTCAACCAGCGCACCCACCAATTGGTGGAAGAAACCCACTTTTGCACCCAACATGTGGCCATGGCGCACCGCACGACGAATGATACGACGCAATACATAACCGCGACCTTCGTTCGACGGCAACACGCCATCCACGATCAAGAAGCTAGTAGAACGAATATGGTCGGCAATCACGCGAAGTGATTTGTTTTCCATGTCGGTGCAACCGGTCAACTCACTGGCTGCTTTTAGCAACGCTTGGAATAAATCGATTTCGTAGTTGCTGTGCACGCCCTGCATAATTGCAGAAATACGCTCCAAGCCCATGCCCGTATCAACAGAAGGCTTAGGTAACGGTTGCATTTCACCGTCGGGCTGACGGTTAAACTGCATGAATACGTTGTTCCAGATTTCAATGAAACGATCACCGTCTTCTTCTAGTGAACCTGGAGGACCACCCCAAATGTGTTCGCCGTGATCGTAGAAGATCTCGGTGCATGGACCACAAGGGCCTGTATCACCCATCTGCCAGAAGTTATCCGAGGCGTAGCGTGAACCTTTATTGTCGCCGATGCGGATAATTTTCTCGGCTGGAATACCCATTTTTTTATTCCAGATATCGAACGCTTCGTCGTCTTCGGCGTAAACCGTGACCAGCAATTTTTCTTTTGGCAGATTCAGCCACTGTGGTGATGTCAGAAATTCCCACGCAAATTTGATCGCGTCTTCTTTAAAGTAATCGCCAAAGCTGAAGTTACCTAGCATCTCAAAGAAGGTGTGGTGACGTGCGGTATAACCGACGTTTTCTAGATCGTTATGCTTACCGCCAGCACGCACACAGCGCTGCGATGACACTGCGCGGGTATAACTGCGCTGGTCCTGACCGAGAAAACAATCTTTAAACTGAACCATACCGGCGTTGGTGAACAACAAGGTGGGATCATTACCAGGAATCAATGGGCTGGAAGCGACCACTTCATGACCTTGAGCGGCGAAGTAATCAAGAAATGCCTTGCGAATGTCTGAGCTTTTCATACGGCTACGGGTATCCGGAAGCGAGTTAATAATATAAGGGGACGAAGTATAGCGGTTTGCGCTGCTAAGTCCGAGTCCCTGATGCGATATCTATTGAAAGCATGATGTCTCTGGCCTAACTCCGCTATTTTTTCACTGCTATGCTTGACCTAAAACCCATTCGCCACCACAATATAACCATATTGGAATATATGAATTTAACTTATTAACAGTCAGATGGAAGGTACTTATGAATATTGATCGTCTTGTTTTTGCCATTGCCGGTACATTTATTTTACTCAGCTTGGCCCTAGCGCAAACACACTCGTCATATTGGCTGTGGTTTACTGCGTTCGTCGGCGCTAACATGTTGCAAGCGGCGTTTACTGGGTTTTGCCCTCTAGCAAAAATTCTGAAAGCTCTTGGTGTCAAAGCAGGCAACGCATTTTAATTCTGCTCTAAACCGAAGCCAACATTGGCTGGATCTGACAGTTTAAACTAGACCAACGCCGTTATAATCGCGCCTCAGACAAGGATATATTATGCGCCGTTGGTTTTTGTCATTACTCATTTCTGTTGCTTCTACTGCATCCGCTGGGACATGGGTTGCCTATCCGAACGATCTGCCGCAATTTGATTACAGCGGTGATTTACTTTTGACTCACTGGCAAGAGTTAACACTGATTTCTCGTGTCGACTTTCCTGATGTTGAACATATTCTCGATCAAATGAAGGCATATCCAAATCTGGCCTTACGCACACTCCAAGATGCTCAACAACCAGGTGCTCATCCAGCTTTACATGCTGTCGCTGAAGGTGATTACGAGCCGCTGAGCATCGCTATACAAGAAGTTTGGCGTTTGCATTATGAAGGTCACTTCGAAGAAGCTTACGAACTGGGTATGCAACTAGGTCCGTTTGGCAAAGTGCCAGCTATATATGCACTTTCTATGTATGCCGCTCTCGTGGTTGAAGATAACAATAAAAAACTGGAACTATTTGCTGCCAGCGCTTCACAGTCAGAAGCCCTGTTGCCGCTAAGCCCAGATTATGCCTTTGGTCAATTCGGTTTGGTTTATTCTCATGCACGCACACTAGAATTGCTCGATACCTCCGCTGCGCGGTCGAGTGGCTACATCAACTCATCACTAGAAATTCTGAAGGACCTGCATGAGCGGTATCAGGATCGCGCTATTTATTTAGGAACCATAGGGGCGATACAAGCAGGCATTGTAGAAAGAGTAGGCTCCTTTTTGGGTCGTATAACTTATGGCGCAACAGAAAGCCGTGCCATTGATGCGTTCGAGCAAGCCCTAGAATTAGAGCGCTCCATGCCGGTCATCTACAACGAATACACCAAAGCGCTGGCGCGCTTAAATAATTCCGACTCCCACGATCATTCAATTGAACTCCTTACGACCTGTATCGGTTTGACGCCCCGCAATGCTGAAGAAGCGCTAAACCTGCGCGCCTGTCAGCGTCAACTGGATGCCATGCAAAAGCCAAAGGGCAAATCGTGATTGGCCTGCTCTATTTTGCTATGGCATTAGCCATGGCTTGGGTGATGTTGCACTTGGCTATCGGCCCATTTGGACATCCCAAGTTTTTGCACTGGCATCAAGGCTACTTAAAATTGCCTAAAGCTTTGCGCGCCATTGCGCTCGGTTTTTGTGGCTTAATCGCCATACTGGCGATTAGCCATTTATTGGGCCTTTACCAATTACCAGGGCAAGCATCAGTCTCCAACTAGAGGAAGTACCTGTGATGGAAGTCATCAATATTGAGCACAACGGCATCAATCTAGAAACCCGCGTCGCGGGTCCTGAAAATGGTGAAGTTGTCATTCTTCTGCATGGTTTTCCTGAATGCTGGGCTACTTGGAAACACCAAATACCGGTGCTTGCTGAGGCAGACTACCGAGTATACGTACCGAATCAACGCGGTTATGGACACTCGTCAAAGCCGAAAGCCATCAGCGCTTACCATGTTGATCGTTTAATCGAAGATGTTGATGCTATCCGCCAATTTAGTGGTGCCGACAAAATCCATCTGGTCGGTCACGACTGGGGAGCCATTATTGCTTGGTGGTATGCCATTCACATGGGCGAAAAGTTAAGCAGCCTAAGCGTTTTGAATGTTCCGCACCCAGAAGTTTTTTTGGGCTCGCTCAAAAGCAACCCGCTGCAGGTATTGAAAAGCTGGTACATGTTTTTCTTCCAAATTCCTTGGTTGCCAGAAAAAATGATCAGTCTATTTAACTATATTACCTTCCGTAAGTTACTGACCCAGACCTCGATCAAGGGCAGCTATCAGCCAGACGACATCAAAACATTAATCGAGCATTGGAAAATTCCAGGCGCAATGACCGGTATGGTGAATTATTATCGTTCTGTCATTCGTACCATGCCGCATCCTAAAGGCGACGGCCAGGTTCATTGCCCGACTCAAATTTTATGGGGCGAACAAGACTTAGCTTTGACCCTACCAATGGCCACTAAAAGCTTGGATTACACTAGTCGCGCGCGTTTATTCACCTATCCAGATGCCACACACTGGTTAGCACACGATAAACCAGAAGAAGTAAATTCACGCCTTATTGAATTTTTCACGACACACAAGGCCGTAAATTAATCCTACGATTTACCGTCCCTTCACAACGTGACCGAAAATAGCGCACCATTTTCGGTCACGGTCTAGGCTCTTTCCCCGTATAATGTCGATAATTTCTTAATCTTCGGAGTTCTCTGATATGCAACGCATCGTTATTGTTGGCGGTGGTGCAGGAGGGCTGGAATTGGCTACTCAGCTAGGTCGTGCGCTTGGGCGCAGCGGCAAAGCCGAGATTGTATTAGTCGATGCCAACTCTACGCACCTTTGGAAGCCACTACTGCACGAGGTCGCGACCGGCGCACTCGATTCTGGTATCGACGAATTGGATTATCGTGGTCATGGAAAAGTGCATGGGTTCGATTTTCAATTGGGCCGTATGTGTGGCTTAGATCGTGAGCAGCAGCACGTCATTTTATCGCCAGTCTATGACGAAGACGGCGAAGTCGTATTACCCGAGCGTAATATCCCTTACCACACACTCGTACTGGCGATCGGCAGTATTACCAACGACTTTGGCACTCCTGGCGCAAAAGAACACTGCATCTTTTTAGATAGTCGTCGTCAGGCAGAACGCTTTCACCGCACGTTACTGAATGAGTTCTTACGGGCAAATTCTAGCGAAAATCCAAAAAACCTTGAGATAGCGATCGTCGGGGCAGGTGCAACTGGAGTAGAGCTATCTGCAGAGCTATACAACACCGCTGAAGTATTAACTCGCTATGGCATGAAAAACGTATCACCAAAGCAGCTAAGCGTCACACTTATTGAAGCCGGAGAACGTATTCTTCCCGCCCTGCCCAAACGCATATCAAACGCGGCAACTCGTGAGCTGGAAGCACTCGGCGTATCTGTCCGCACTGGCACGTTAATTACCGAAGCTGCGGCAGATGGCTTTGTTACCAAAAATGATGGGCTAATTAGTGCCAAGCTTAAAGTATGGGCAGCCGGGGTTCGCGCTCCGAGTTTTATGGCCACTCTTGGTCTCGAAACGAATCGAGCCAATCAGATAATGGTCGATAGCAGTTTGCAAAGCGAAGATCCGAACATCTTCGCCATGGGTGATTGTGCCTGTGTACTACAAGCGAATGGCAAGCCTGTTCCACCTCGGGCACAAGCAGCTCACCAGCAAGCAACTCATATGTTCAAAGCCTTGAAAGCGCGCTACAAAGGGCAGCCAATGCCTGAGTTTGTATATAAAGACAAAGGTTCGCTCGTGTCGCTTAGCCGCTACAGTACCGTCGGGAGTTTAATGGGGAATCTAAGTAGTGGTTCTATGATGATAGAAGGAAGGCTGGCGCGCATCGTGTACGTTTCTTTGTATCGTATGCATCAAATTGCATTACACGGATACTGGCATACCCTATTGCTAAGCCTAGTTGGCCACATTAATAAGGTTATTCGGCCCCGTTTGAAACTGCATTGAGGCTTTTCTGATGCGCTTGGCGATAATCGCCAGGCGTTGATCCGGTCCAGCGTTTGAAAGCTTTATAAAAGGCGCTCGGTTCGGTATATCCCACTAAGTAAGCGACTTCGTATAAAGGCATGTCACCTTCGCGAATCACCTTCATCGCTAAGGCCTGCCGGCCCTCATCAAGCAAATTTTGATAGGTGGTACCCAGTGCCTTTAAACGCCGCTGTAAGTTACGAACGCTAATCCCCAGCTGATCAGCCACATCGTCTTGGGATACGTGACGTTTTAATAAGCACATCTGCAATATATCCCGCAACTCATTGTATATAGCTAAGTGATCTTTGAATTTTTCATCTTGGCGGCCTAAGTCTCGCAACACACTGGCATAAAGAATGGGCTGCTGTTCTGAATTCAAACGCTGCCAAGCACTACCGCTAATTTCAAGACCAAAACCTGAAGCGCCAGTCACATGGATCTTCATGCGCTGCTCGATCGCACACTGGTACGACATAAATTCTTTAGGAATACAGAGTAAAAGGTCGCCTTCTTCGTAGTGCTTTCCCAACGCTATACGACAGGCCTCCGCAATACAGGCGAGTGCAGCACTTTGCTGCAACTGGCTCATCGTATGGGAGGTTTTGCGCTCGACACTGATGACCGAACGCACTTCTGTAACCTGCAATTCGAGACAAACACTACCCGTCATCAGATAGAAATAAGGAACGAAAGCATTCAAACCAGTACGCAAGGTATCGGCATAACGCAATAGACGAGCCATAGGTAAATCTCGACGAGCAATATATTGCCCAAGATCGATACCAATCAGATCATCATTGAAAAATTGAAATGCATAGCGGTGCGCGTCGGCTACACGCTCGGAATTTACCCAGCGAGGTAATGGATCGCCAATCTCGATACCCAATAGCGGCCAAACGGGATCCATCTCGACTCCGCGGCTGCTCCAAAAATTGAGCAGGTGCTGCACCAGTACAATGTCAACCTGAGCAGTCGGGCCCATATCCTTCCCCAACAATATTCTAATTATCGTCCTCTTACCAAAATGAACATCCGTTCTCTTTCAGTACGTTGCATCCGATCATGGTTAGCATGAGCACATGTGTCAATAGACTGAGGCGACACTGCCCTTATAGTCAGGAAAAACAGGATAAAATCATCAGTCACAAGTGTCTTCGATTGACACTCGTTCAATAACTGTCTGAATTTGATCGGAAGAGAACCCACGGTAAGCAAGGAAACGATAGAGTTTCGCTTTTATATCTTTCGGCTCACCCTTGAGGTTCGCGAGCTTCTTTGCTGCGACATCCGATGCCAACTGATACCAATCTTGATCGCACGCATCTAAGGATTGCTTTACCAGCTCATCCTTAATGCCTTTCTCTCTCAGAGCTTGGCGAACACGCACAGGGCCATGGCCGCGCGCAACTCGACTACGAAGAAAAGATTCAGAGAATCGTTCATCTGACTGCCAATGCCGTTCAGATAAATCAATAAGTACACTTTCGACATCGGCTGTATCAGCCGCTCGAGGGGAGAGCTTGCGCCAAAGTTCTTGACGCGAGTATTCACGGCGGGAAAGTAAATCGACCGCAACACGCATTAATGCGGCACGGTCTAATGGATCAGGCTTCTGCTTCTTCATCCACTTCGCTAGATGTTTCAGCGGCGATAGCAGGGGTCAACATTTGCGCACGAATGCCCGCTTCAATTTCTACTGCAAGTTCAGGGTGCTCACCTAAATACACAGCAGCATTGGCTTTACCTTGGCCAATTTTATCGCCTTTGTAACTGTACCAAGCGCCAGACTTATCGACTAAACCAGCTTTAACGCCTAGGTCGATTACTTCACCCATGTGGTAAATGCCAGAGCCGTACATAATTTGGAATTCGGCTTGTTTAAACGGTGGCGCAACTTTGTTTTTAACCACCTTCACGCGGGTCTCATTACCGACCACTTCATCGCCTTGCTTCACTGAACCAATACGACGGATATCCAAACGTACCGAAGCATAGAATTTTAGCGCGTTACCACCCGTAGTGGTTTCAGGGCTACCGAACATCACACCAATTTTCATACGAATTTGGTTAATGAAGATCACTAAACAATTCGCATTTTTGATGTTACCGGTGATTTTACGTAGCGCTTGCGACATTAAACGTGCCTGCAAACCCACGTGAGTATCACCCATCTCGCCTTCAATCTCTGCGCGAGGCGTTAGAGCAGCAACAGAGTCGACCACAATGACATCCACAGCACCTGAGCGAACCAAACTATCACAAATCTCTAGGGCTTGTTCGCCAGTATCTGGCTGAGAAACCAACAGGCTGTTTAAATCGATACCTAACTTCTCAGCGTACAGTGGGTCTAGTGCGTGTTCCGCATCAATAATGGCAACGGTTTTACCCATTTTCTGCGCTTGCGCCATAACCGACAAACACATTGTGGTTTTACCCGAGCTTTCAGGACCGTAGATCTCAACAATACGACCGACTGGCAAACCGCCTATGCCTAAGGCAATGTCTAATCCTAGTGAACCGGTGGAAATCGCAGGAATCGCTTCGCGTGGCTGCTCGCCCATTTTCATGACAGCACCTTTACCAAACTGACGTTCGATTTGGCTGAGCGCGGCGTCGAGTGCTTTTTGCTTGTTAGCGTCCATGATCATGTCCTTTCTAGTGTCTGAGTAGTATCTACGTGATTTCAAAGTAGAGGCTAACGGTAGCCGTCACTGTAAATTTAAACAGTATTTAACCACAGCTTTTTTTAATGTCAACAACTACTGGTTATTCATCCAGCCATGAGTTGAGATTAGAGATAGCAACGAGCACACTTTGCTCTCGTACCGATGCTCGATCACCGGCAAAGTGCATACAACATGCTTGCTGCTCAGTTGCGCTGCCCCAAGCAAACCAAACAGTACCCACGGGTTTATCAGCAGTACCTCCCCCCGGCCCAGCGATTCCGCTAATCGCAATGGCGACATCAGCACGGCTATTGGCAACAGCACCTTTAACCATAGCGATCACCGTAGCCTCACTGACCGCGCCATGTGCGGCAAGAACATCCGCAGAGACGTTAAGATGCTGCATTTTAGCTTCGTTGGAATAGGTCACAAACCCACATTCAAACCATGCCGAACTGCCAGCAAGATCCGTCATAGCAAAGGCTACTCCACCGCCGGTGCAAGACTCAGCAGTAGCAACTCGTAGATTTTTAGACTGTAGACATTGAGCAAGCCGAACGACTTGTGTCTCAACAGAAGAATTCATGGTTAACCTTCAATGCCAGTGAACATACTGAGCATTGAGGTTACCAAAAAGTGAAGAGTTATCACATCGCGACGGAGTTGGTTTTAAGCATCATCCGACATAAGACAGGGATTACGATCAAAGTTAGCAAGGTCGACATCAACAACCCGGAAATAATGGCCCAAGCCATCGGTGGCCATAATGTCGACGCCGAAAATGCTAACGGTAACAACCCCAATACCGTGGTAGCCGTTGTTAACAGAATGGGAGCCGTACGCGCATCGATCGACTGCGCGACAGCACTATCAATATCGGCACCTTCACGTAAGCGCGCATCGACAACATCTAATAAAACAATGGCGTTATTCACAACGATCCCAATCAAGGCAATCACCCCAAGTAAGGATTGAAATCCAAACGGCTGATCACTTAAGACCAACCCCGGTATTATTCCAACGGCAGCCAAGGGAATGGTTGCCAGAATAATCGTTAGCCGACGAAAACTATTAAATTGCACCAACATAAATAGCAGTAGCAACATAACGCCAATCGGTACAGATTTTAAAATTGCACGATTGGCATCGGCCGAGCCTTCAGCATCTCCACCCAGTTGCAAAGTAACCGCATCTGGTAACGGCTTTTCATCTAAGGCAGCGAATACCTTTTTAAGCACAGTGTTATAGGCTGCGCCGGGCATTAATTCGCTGTGAATCGTAACCGTAGGAATGCCTCTGTAGTGGCGAATAACTGCCGAGGTCCACTGTGATTTAAGAGTAGCAACGGCATCCAGCGGTACGGATTGGCCTGCGGCGTTATAGATATATTGGCTAGACAATTCCGCTGTCGTTGTAAGATCGCCCGCTGCAGAGCGCACCCGCATGGTGATCGGATCATCACTATAAAGAAATTCGCCCGCATCTAAACCACGAGTTTGGCCAAATAAGCTAGCAGCAACCTGATCGCGACGAACGCCCAATTCTTGGGCAATGGTTTTATCTATATTGACGCTAAGCTCGGCAAGACCGTTGTCTTTATCGGAACGAATCATCGTTGTCTCAGGAAGAGCATTTAAAATTGCCAGCACCTGATCTGCAGCCTGATAAAGACTCAATGAATCATCACTTTGTAAACGCAACTCTACCGGCGCCGGAGTCGGTGGCCCTTGTCCCAAACGCTTAGCAATAATGGTCGCCTCTGGCAGCGCCGTTTGTATGTCGTGAGTAATCCAATCAATTACTGCTTGGTTTGCCGCCATATCCCGGGTATTGACCATTAATCGCGCAGAATTGGTTGAATCAATAGTCGCCAATAAATTGTAATAAAAGCGAAACCCCGACATACCCACCGAGCGCATCACACCAACGACATCGTCGCGGGCTAATAATTGTTGCTCGACGTCTGCACTCACCTCGGCCATACGCTCAAGGCTGCTATCTCCCGGCAGTGTCATATCAATCACAACTTGATTTCGATCCGCCTGCGGAAAGAATTGTAACTTCAATAGTGGAAAAGCCATGATAGTCAGTGCCATAACACCAACAACCAGCAAGAGCGCTAACTTAGCTTTGTAACGACTAATATGAATTAATTTATCCGATATTTTTTTAATCCAACGCTGGTTATCGTGTTTTGGAATACCAACCAATCGCTCGGCTACTAAAGGCAATACCAAAACGGAAATAACATAACTAACCAATAAAGAGAGAATAATCATTACCGGAATGCCACGCGTAAAATCGCCCGTACCACCCTTACTTAATAGCAAAGGAATAAAGGCCGCGACGGTTGTACCTGTGGACGTAAATAGTGGAAAAGCCATTTGCTCAAACGCACTTTCTACGGCTTCGCGCCGACTGCGCCCCGCTTGAAGTTCTTGCACAATAGACTCGACCACCACAATGGCGTTATCGACCAAAATACCTAACGAAATCACAATACCGATGACGGCAATTTGATGTAGCACTCCACCGCCCAAGTTATAAAGTGCCAGTACAATAATCGCCACAACAGGTAATACCCCAGCGACCAGCAATCCATTGCGCCACCCCAATGCCGCAATCACCGTAATAGCTATAATTAAAATACTGCCCAACAGATTAAACTGCAGTCCTTCGAGTCGATCCGCGACATAATCTGGCTGGAAAAATGTTTCAACTATTTCCAGTGGTTGATAATCCGCGCGAACCGCACTAATGCGTTGACGAATTTGCTCGCCAAAAACAATCGCATCCACCTGTCCGCGTTTGGCATAAATTCCAAGAGCGACACTGCGCATGCCGTTGTGGTATGTCTGCGCAGCCGATGGCTCGCGCGCTACGAAATCAATATGAGCAATGGCGCTTAATGGAATTTGCTGCCCTGTCGCCAAGCGAATGGGAATACTCTCAACATCGGATTTTTGTTGTAAATCAGATCCTGTATCTACCCGTAAGGCGTGATCACCAATACGAATAACGCCACCCGGAATAATTTGATTGTGCGCCTGAATAGCAGCGACAACTTGATCACGGTTAATACTCAGTTGACTCAAAATCGCGCTATCGAGATCGATACGAAGTTCTTTCTCCGGGTCACCTTCGATCTCAATGCGCGACACGCCATTAACCGCTAATAATTGCCGCTTTAATATTTCCGCTTGATGCGCTAATTCAAGCGTGTCAGCAGTTCCAACCATGCTGATTACGGCCGCCGGAATATCCATACGGCGATCTTCTAATACATACTCAACAACACCTTTAGGAAAATCTTGTTCGGCTTTTTCCATGGCTCGCCGCACTCGATCCCAAGCCGCATCGGTGTCGTAAATTCGGTCGAGCAACTCCACAACAAAAATAGCGACATTATCGCGCGAGGTTGATTTAACCCGACGGAGCTCTTCAACCTCGGCTAACTGTTCCTCTAACGGCTCGGTAATTAACTTTTCTATTTGATCGGCGGAGACACCCGGAAATACCACCCGAATAGTGCCGGTACGGTAAGGAAAACTCGGATCTTCTTGCCGCGCCATGGTTAGCCAAGATGCAATGCCTAGCAACATAAACATGGCGGTTAATGCCAAAACCAAACGCTTATAACGATGAATATAGCCGAAGAGCTTCATGGCAATATCTCCACATTGGCTCCATCGAATAAGCGATGACTACCCGCAACAACGATTTCATCGCCAGCGGTTAAGCCCAACTCGTCAGCGGAACTAATTACAATACCGTCGGCTTGCATTAATCCCATGACCACAGGTACAGCTTCTACGTTATGCGTGGAATTAACTCGATAAATTACAGCGCCTTGGCCTTTACGCACTAAGGCACTCATAGGTACTTTAAAGCCATCGCCTCTGTTGATTTCAAAACGCGCATGCACTGCAATTCCTGGGCGAACTTCTTGGCCGGGAAATGCCAGAACGATACTAGGCAATGCACCTCGTTCACGAAATGGGCTAATTTCAGTAACAACCCCTTGGCGCTCGCTGTTTTGCTCAAACGGTAAAATAACGCTCACGCTATCACCGACTTTTACATTGGTGGCGATGTCATCGTTAATGACCATTTCAACTTCAGTTTGTGCTGGATCAGCAATACCCAACAAGGCTTGACCGGGCGAGACCACCTCGCCAATATCGGTATCAATCGTCGTCACGACGCCAGCAAACGGCGCAGTAATCCAACGTTCCATATTTAACTGCTGAGCGCGATTAAATTGCTTTTTCGCCGACAAAGTTGCATCAGTTAGGGCGTCCAAATCGGTACGCACTTGCTCAAATTCCTGCAAACTTGCTGTGCCCTTGTCGTACAGCAAACTAATGCGATCAAAATCACGTTGGCGCTGGGTTTGCTGCGACTCCAACCGACGCCATTGGCGCTCAGCAGACTGTGCAGCAGGATTCGCCTCGGGGTTATACAGCTCTAGCAACACATCCCCCGGCTGGACTTTTTTGCCCAACGTAACCGGCAAGCTAGCCACCCGACCTGCAATTTGCGAACGCATAATGGCGCGATTCACGGCTCGAGTTGTACCCACAAATACGCGCGATTCCAGCACGGGTTCGCGAGCTAACTCAACCACCCTTACCGACAAGAATTTCGCCGGAGACGCAGCCGCCAAGTCACTACCAACCTCGGGCACCGATGGCTCATTCGTTTCAGAGCAAGCCGCTAGCCCTGCACCCAATACCATCCCAATCAATAAAAACTGTTTCATACTCGCACCGCCATTAACAAACTGTCAGCAATTGACAATATGTCAATTAGATATAAAGTGTCAATATATGCGAAGTTAAAAACAAGGCCTCACCAGCGTGCGATCACGGAACTCAGACGAAAAATTAGAACGCCGCGAAGCCATTTTGGATGCCGCTGAAGAAGCATTCATCCAACAACGCTTCGACAAAACCTCAATGAACTCGATAGCGCAAAGCGCCGGATTGAGTCGCGCCTTACTGTATGTGTACTTCCACGACAAAGAAGATATCCATCTAGGATTATGCGCCCGCGCTGCCGATTCATTACATCAGCGCATGGCCCAGTACACCGAAAAATGCACTAGCGGCTATACCGCCATGGCCGCTATTGGTGAGGCTTATCTTGATTTTTATTACAACGAGCGCGACTATTTTCGAATTATCACGCTGGCAAGTGGCCTAGGTAACGTAAAGCACGACGTAGCGAAAGAAATCACCCCGTCACAACAGGCTTACATAGCTGCAGAAAAACGCATCATGGCGCTCATGGCCAGTTGCGTGCAGCGCGGCATTGACGACCAGTCCGTCGATACCAATGTTATTACTGATCCAATGAAAACCGCCATGTATATGCGCGGTTCATTACACGGCTTAATCATGCTGCAAGATGCCGGCGGCAGTTCGTTATTTGAATCGGAAGGTATCGACCGCAAAGCCTGGCTAACTCAATGCAAATTACTGATTTCGCGGGCCATGGCACCGCATAGAAACTGATCATGACGATCAAAGAAATTCTTAGCGGTATCGCCATGCTGCTTACCTTTATTGCCTTCGCCCCCTACATTCGCTCCGTGCTTAAAAGAACAGTAAAACCGCATATTTTCTCTTGGGCCATATGGGGGATTACCACCTGCTCCGTATTTTTTGCCCAACTTGCTGATAATGGTGGCGCAGGCGCTTGGGCCATCGGCTTTTCCGGCAGTATTACACTATGCATTGCTATTCTCGCTTATAGTAAACGTGGAGACATCAGCATAACCCGCAGTGATTGGGCGTTTTTCGGCGCAGCACTTGCAGCCTTGCCCATTTGGTTTTTCACCAACGACCCAACATGGGCAGTGATCGTATTAACCACCGTCGATTTACTCGGCTTCGGACCAACCATTCGTAAAACATGGCACCATCCCTATTCTGAGTCGTTGACCTTTATGGTGTTATTTTTACTGCGGAATTTACTGGTGTTAACGGCTTTAGAACATTACTCCGTAACAACTGCGCTATTTCCGGCAGCAGTTGCAGCAGCGTTGGTGGGATTGATTGCGATGATGGTGTGGCGGCGGAGTCGTCGATAATCATAGTCATCAACCCGACAGAAGCGCATCAACCCGCCTATAAAAGCGAATATAGAAGCAATCAATAATAAAAGAATCCAATAGATATAAGTGTTCAATGCGCATGCGATTCCCTAGCAAAAGCATAAACTGACGTATATCCGTAAGGAATTGGCTTTTGACCATCCGGCACTTCCGTTTGTAAAGACATACTCGTTATATGCACAGTATATTTTTACAAAGGCAATCGACTGCGGCACACATCACAAATTTGGTTGCACGCTTTACCAGTGGGTGCTAGCTTAAACTCCACTTAAATCAGCAAGTTACAAACTTGGTTTACAAATTAGTGTGCCATAAGTCACCGAAATAGTGTGCCAGCACACTTTCACCCAATGGATTTTGCGTGTAATGGATTATGCCCCTTTTAAAACAATGAGTTACGACCGAATCGGAACTTTGTCAAAACCGACAAAGTGTGCCGGCATACTATTACGCTGTTAGCTGGTTGTAGTGGCCTACAATGAATCAGGGAAGTTGAAATATGAGCGGATATATAATTTATCACTACAATGTTGTCGATAAGGAGCGAATCAATGAGCTTGGGCCGTTATCCTTACCGATTATAGAAAAACATAGTGGAGAGTTGATTGTTGCTTCCACTGTAACTAGCCTTGAAGGCTCACCATACACTCATATGGTTGTGTATAAATTTAATAGTATGAAAAAGGCGCAGGCCTTCTATGACTCGGAAGAAAGTAGAGAGTTATCTAAGTTAAGAAATAAGGTCACTGAAGGCTTTGTTGTAATTGTTCCAGAGTATGGTCATAACTAGACTGCACAGCTAACAAGCGGCTGCAACGGACAAATTTTCGCTGTCACCTTTTGTGCAAAAACACGCACAAAAACCGCCATCAAAAATTTGCTCGTTGAGCCGAGCGTTATATTTCAAAGAGTGTGCAATGGAAGATGTCAAGGATCTCTGGCTAAAGTTTAACGAATACTCTAATAAGCTTACGATCGCTCTTGGCCGGACAAGTAATATCGTCGGAGAGTACGCAGAGCATCTTGCTCATAAACACTACGGCGGTCGTTTACTAGACATCTCTGGTGCTAGTGCTGACCTTGAGGCACCTGATGGCACCCTATACCAAGTGAAGTCTCGAAAAATTAAGGGCTCGCCATCTACTCAGCTAAATGTTATTCGGTCGTGGGACTTTGATTTTTTGGTTGTTATTCTATTTGAGTCCAGTGGCGCAATAAAAAAGGCTGTTCAGGTTCCAGTTGAGGTCGCCAAAGAATATGGTGCGTCCAATAACCATCAAAATGGCTGGGTTATAACAACTAGCCAAAAGTTTTTAAATGATCATCGGTCAACAGACGTTACAGTATCGTTGTCCGTGCTAAACAAATGAAATATAACAAAAATCTGCAGGTGAGCTTGGCGTTAAATATTTTATGGGATACATATGCGCATTGACTGTGATTGTTCTAGGTTCATTGAGTAGAGCAGATGACTTGGCTGGCCTCGATGAAATAGAAGCAGGCCTTAACTCTGTGGAAGCACATGCATACGCCTACGATCTGTTTACAAATGATTCTAAGTTTAATTCTGTGCTTGAAGGAATTGAATCGGGAAATGCTGACTGGATAAGAATCGGAAAGCACCTCGAACAGTATAGTGATGGAGGTATGGCTACTGACCTCGCTATATCCTTCGCTAAGGCAGTTCAGAGTAATCCTAGCTACTCCTTATCGGTCATGAGTGACTATGAAGTCTGGTGGTCTTGTTCCGTGCCACTGCTTGAGCCTACAAAAGCCGAATTCGATTCATTTATAGAAAGTACAATCATTGCGCTTGAAAAACTCGATGATATTAAGGTATTTGAAAAGCAGAAGTCTTGTCTTGATGCGTTAGAAAAGGCGCGGAATTTCTCCGAAAATGAATGGCCAGATAATATTTAACAAAGCCAGGCAGGCCGGCGACTCCGCACAGGGCGTTTCAATTAGAATGGTAAAGCTTAATCCAGCCTCTTAAATATTGACGGCTCATAGAAGTTGATCGCGCATAGACACGCTCCAATTGCAGATGATTATCGAGACTACGAACAAAATGCGTTCGTTGAGTCGCTCCTACTGGGTGTGTAGTTGAATTGAAACTTTAGGTACCCCAGCTTAATTGTAGGAGGTACGAATATTACCGAGTATGCCGTGATAGAAGGTTTCAAATACACTGGCGAGTTCGCGCGCGACGCAAGAGAGGCCGTCAGGGCCGATGTATTCTTCTATTGGTGTTAGTGTCTCGGTATTGAAGCCAACACCCTAACCGCTTAGTATTACGCCTAATTGTTTTGCTACAGTCGCAGCTGAATACCCGCTGCAATAATGGACTAAATGGGAAGAACATAGGGATATGGCCGATTTCGAGTTAGAAGATAAACACGGCAACCGCTACCGCATGCGCCAAGGCGCAGGCCCAACGTTTTGGCATCCCGAAAATCTCGGCGCTGGCAGCTCGCTACTGGCCGACAACTTACTCAGAGCCATGCCTGCCAATGGGCTTCAACAAGCGCACAACCACTTTTACTTCGGCACGCTGCATGACATCCCGAATCTGCCGAGCGGCCCACAAGCGGCACTCAGTACAGCCCTAAGCAATTCGTATCTCACGATTGAAAAAATTGGCACCGCGCTCGCCATCAACGACGATGAACCTGATCCGCGCAACGAACTGCGAGTAAAAATCCGCAATGCATTAATGGCCATCGTGGCGGGCGAACGCGCCGAAGCGGCCATGTATCAAAAGCAGATGGATAAAGAAACCACCGTAATGAAAGGCGTCATCTACACCGGTGCCTTTATGCAAGGCATTGGTTCATCCGCTTGGGGTATGGTGGTATGGCTAAAAGAAGTGAGCGACGTCGTAAACCCCTTTGTAAAAATGCAGCACCATGCCCGCGCACTACAAGCTGCATGGGAATCGGAGGACTTTACTAAAACCTACTCCGAAACCTACGTAAAAGGCGAAAAGCGCGAGCTAGTCGAAGCTCTTGGCTTCGACCCCACACAAATTACCGAACAACAAATTGACGAAGCCATGGCGATGGCCAACTTGGTGATCGAAGACCCAAGCCTGCGCGACATGCTCTATCAATTTGTAAAAGACTACGCCGAAGCC
>NZ_JAWUWR010000052.1:0-35145 GCF_034111725.1 Thalassolituus sp.
ATGGTTTGCCTGTCTGGCGGCAAAGATTCGTTCACTATGCTCGATATTTTGATGGGCTTGCAAAAAAGCGCACCTGTTAACTTTGAGCTCATTGCGGTCAACATGGATCAAAAGCAGCCGGGCTTCCCTGAACATGTATTACCCGAATACTTAAGCCAAATTGGGGTGCCCTTCCACATTGTCGAAAAAGATACCTACAGTGTGGTGAAAGAAATCATTCCGGAAGGAAAAACGACTTGCAGCCTATGTTCTCGCCTGCGCCGTGGCACCTTATATGGTTTTGCAGAGACGATCGGCGCCAACAAAATTGCGCTTGGGCACCACCGCGATGACATCATCGAGACTTTGTTCTTGAACATGTTTCATGGCGGCAAACTCAAATCGATGCCACCTAAATTACTTAGCGACGATAAAAAGCATGTTCTGATTCGTCCTCTGGCCTATTGCAAAGAGAAAGACATCGAAGCCTATTCCGATGCCAAGGAGTTTCCGATTATTCCGTGTAACTTATGTGGTTCGCAGGAAAATTTGCAGCGTCAAAACATCAAGATGATGTTGCAGCAGTGGGAACGCGAACAGCCGGGACGCAGTGAAAATATCTTCTCGGCAATTTGCAATGTCGCCCCGTCGCAGTTGGGCGATGGCCAATTGTGGGACTTCAAAAACTTACAAGATCAGCAAGAAAAAGGACATTTATTTACCCGTTTGGATGTCATGCAAATCGACTAAACGAGGATACTAAAGATCCAAGTACCTTAAAGGCTGGGGAATTCCTCGGCCTTGTTACATTCCCCCGTTTAACATATGAGTCGCATGAAATTCGTATTCACCTGGACCTTTGAGTATCCAATCAAACTTATAGCGCTGCTCTGTCATCATGTCCTCGCCCATCGCCGTTAAGTAACAGGCATAATCTGACAATTCAGGTTCTGGCATTTTCACTCGCACTTGGTACGTAGTATCAAGTTCAGTGACCGCAATCGTTGATATCGCTTGAGTCGGAGCGCCAGCGATACCTTTGCGAATCCACTGCAAAATAATTCCATGGCGGCCGTCGTGTTCACTTCGAATCAACCGGATATACCCCTCGCCAGCATTAGAACGCCAAGGGCAAACACGCTGAACCTGATCGACCCAAACAGGCATGACATAGGATTCAGTAATATCGGTTGGTGCCATAACCTCAGCAATTTTTGCGTCTTGAACATCTGCATCTGCACCATGCAGCAAAGCTGACGCAAGGCTTATGCTGGCAGCCAATATTACTTGCTTGGTTAGATCCGATAATTGTAGGGTCATTAGTACATCCTCCTTTATGCAGACTAGCAGAGTCCTTTTCGCTTTGCCGTGCACGCTAATACTCACCAATATCGGGACGGCTATTTAACCCAAGCTGGTTGGCCTGCAGCACTTGGCCCTGTGTCCCAATCTGGGCGTTGATAGGTAACACTGACCACGTCATAACTGACCTTACCTTTAGGCAATGTAACCACCACTTCGTCATCAAGTGACTTACCCATCAAACCGCGCGCGAACGGCGCATCGATGCTGATATACCCACGCGGCAAATCGATTTCGTCGGCACCCACTATACGATAACGGTATAACTCACCATCCAAATCTTCTAGCTCGATCCACGCACCAAAAAACACCTTACTTGTATCGGCAGGTATACGATCTACTACAGTGACATGTTCAATACGCTTTAATAAAAATCGAACGCGGCTATCAATTTGACGCAAACGGCGTTTGCCATAAATGTATTCGGCATTTTCAGATCGATCGCCCAATTTTGCCGCATCTGATACCTCTTGCGTCACTTTTGGACGTTCTTTGCGCCATAAAAAGTCGTATTCGTCGCGTAGCGCCTGTTCTCCTTCAGGGGTTATTAAGTCGCTACGATTAGGTAATGTTTTTTCACTATCGCTCATGATCTTCCTAGGTTTATCTATTTTTATTCAGCGCCATACCGCATTGTCATGGTTCCGCAATGTTTGCATGTCAGCGTCATTGCGGCGATTGGCTATTCTCAATATTTTGGTGAATCACTCTACATGATGAAGCGCAGCGTTAATCTGGTTTTCGGTATCTTACTTGTTATCGCTGGTTTAATTGTTATGCCCATGCCTGTTCCTCTAGGGCTAATCATGATCATACTCGGCTTGTCATTGATGGTGAGCGCTTGGCCGGCCCTGCAACGCAAGCTTAAAGCGCTGCGTAGCCGCTTTCGTAAAATTTCAGATAAATTATCACGTATTCGCCATCGACTGCCGGGTTTCGCTCGCCGCTTGCTCGATGACACTGAGCCTGATTAGTCCTTGAACACAACCGACCTGCCCTCTGTGCTAAGCTTAGCGCCATGACTAGCCTTGTATCGGCCTCTGGCCCTCTTTTTAACTTGTCGCCTACTGAGGCGCTGGATAGCGAGCCTATGCTCGACTTGCTAGCGTGTTGCTTGGCCGATGGTTCCTCTCGCAGCGAATATGACATCATCCGCTGGCTGCAGCAGCCCGAGCAGAGCGTTTTCCGCAAGGATGCGATGAGCGATAACCTAACACTCTTCCAAACGCATTTTATGCTGATGCATTGGCTTTATCAGCTGCGTGAACGCTTGATAAACACGAAGACAGGCATACTAAACATCAGTGCATTGAGCATAGTATTAGAACCTTGGCCGCATGCAGACAACGCCGAAAAAAAATCAGGCAAGCCAACTGCGAGCACTCCTCTAACGAGCGCAGATCCATTAGCGGCTTACTATCTGGATATCAATAACCTCAGTACTGATCGCCAAGGCGTCGAAAACTTACTATCCAGCTTTTGGTTGCTCATGCTTGAACCCGGCCATCGTGATCAAGATTTAGCCCTGCTGGAACTATCTGAGCCCGTGAGTAACCAAGAAATACGTTTACAATACCGCCGCCTAGCCATGCAACATCATCCGGATCGTGGTGGTGATGATGCTAGCTTCCGTGAAATTACTGCCGCCTATCAGCGGTTAAAACTGCAATTTTAAGGTCTAGAATGATGAAGTATCTATCGACCTCCCTATGGACTTTGGTTTCTACCATTACGCTGTTGGGATTTTCCGTCCGCACACAAGCTGACCTCGTTGTTTTACAGTATCACCATATCGCTAACGACAGCCCAGCTGTGACCAGTATTAGCCCTGATGGCTTTGCCAAGCATATGGCCTTGCTTGAGCAAGAAAATATGACAGTCGTCGACTTGAATGATGCTGTCCGTACTGTGCTCGCTGGAGAAAAATTACCGGAGCGCGCCGTCGCTATCACTTTCGATGATGCTTATTTATCAATTTATGAAAATGCTTGGCCGCTACTTAAAGAACGCAATTGGCCGTTTACCGTTTTTGTTAACACTCAAGCGGTTGATGAAGGTCATACCGTAGCGATGACATGGGATCAATTACGGGAACTGGATAGTCATGGTGGGCGTATCGCTAATCATAGCGTTGGCCACCCTTACTTACTGGAACCGCCGAAAGGAATGGATAATAACGACTGGCTAACTCAGCAGATTGGCCAAGCAGAGCAGCGCATAGAAAGTGAAATCGGTCATAGTCCGCGGTTATTTGCTTACCCATACGGCGAGTACAATTTAGCCATAGCGGCATGGCTAAAAGATAACAATTATATCGCTTTTGGTCAGCAAAGCGGCGCTATTGGTAGCACCAGCCATGCGCAAATACTGCCGCGCTACCCAGCGTCTGGCACTTATGCAGACATCGACACCTTGCGCACCAAGCTGCATTCGCTGGCTTTACCAGTACCTGCCGAGCAGGTTTTAAATCCGATATTGCAAGAAAATAATCCGCCGGTACTGTCACTCTCATTCAATCGCGATGACATAACGCCAAATCTCGTACAGTGTTACGCCAGCGGTGAGGGTGAAGTGGCGGTACAACGCCAAGAAAGCGATCAACTGTTAAGCCTAACGGTACAAGCTCAGAACGCCATTACTGCTGGCCGGAGTCGTTATAACTGCACGGCAGCTAGCCGCAGCCAACCCGGTCGCTTCTATTGGTACTCACAGCTGTGGATCAATATGGCAGTGGAGAATCGCTGAACGGCTACAGCACATTCTGCGATAAGTGGTTTAACTGCTTATCGCGCTCCCGCCAGTCAGGTAAACACTCTGTCATTAAACCGCGAAAGCCGGGGCCATGATCAAAATGTTTAAGGTGGCAAAGCTCATGAACAACAACCAGTTCAATCAAGTCTAGCGGTAACTGCATCAGCGCCAAATTCAGGTTGATATAGCCACGTGTCGATAAGCTGCCCCATCGAGTGCGCATTTTCTTGATACGTAGAGTTGGACGGCGGACATTAAAGTTACTGAAAAAAGGCCACCATTGATCAATCATTTGCTCAAATATCATCCGACCTTCCGCACGCAACCAGCGATCTACTGCTTTATCAACTTTAGCAGTATCCCAACCTTCCGGTACCCAAACCAACTGATCGGTTACTAAGAATGAATCTAACGCACTGGGCGTGATCACTCTCTCCTTACCCAAGATCACGACCTTGCCCTCACGTTGCTGTAATCGCTCGCAAGCAATGTCGCGTCGCTCTTTTAACCAGCGATGATTGGCATTAACGAAGGCTAATACGTCGCCTTGATTGCAGTGCAATGGCACGCGTACATCGACCTCTCCATCCTCGGTAATTTGCAGGCGCATGGTCTTACGCGCTGATGCCGAAATCAGCACGCGTACTGACTCACCTGCAACTTCGAGCCACATTTCACGCTTGTAGGATTTCCGCTGATTCATAAGCCTGTTAGGATTGCGCAAACTTTGGAGTATTGTATGACTGACCTGAATAGTATCCCAGCCTTATCGGAAGAAGAACTCGAAACCTTAGGTAACTTGCTTGAAGATGAAGCCGACCGTAATGATAGCTTCGACTTCTTCGCCGTTCATGGCTTTATCACCGCCCTGCTAGCTGGCCCTGTTGAATTCGACGTGCAAGACGTTTGGGATTGCGCTTTCGACGAAACCACCAGTTTCACACCAGCAAACAAAGCCACAGTGACCGCTTTAATGGTGAAACTGAGCAAAGAAATCCAAGCTTGGCTGGATTCAGGCCAAGACTTCCCGGTACCAACCGACCTTAGCTTGATGGACGATGACGGCGAACCACCACTAGAGAGCTGGGCGATGGGCTTTATGTCCGCCGTACTATTGCAAGAAGAAGCTTGGTACGCCAGTAATGAAGAACTGATTGCTCAGTTCCTATTCCCTATTATGTACGCATCCGGTTTGTTCATGGATGAACCTGAAATGGCCGATATCGACGAAGACTCTGAACTGTCCGACCAGATGTGTGCCAACATTCCGGTGAGTATTATTGAACTGTATTTACAGCTAAACGGTGCGAATAAGTAAATAGACTGCTGAATTAAATACAAATATCAGAACATAAAAAAGCCCCACTGAAATGTATTTCAACGGGGCTTTTTATTCAGACTATTTTACCGAGCCGCTTGGCTTTCGTCTGCAATTAAAGCACTCGGCTCTACGGCTTCATATCCATTTCGTAGCCAGACCTCAACTCGACGGTTTTTCATTCGACCATCATTGCCTTGGATAGCGGCCACTGGTAATTCGTCACCAAAACCGACAGTTTCATCTGGGTAAATACCTTGGCGTACCAGTTCACGTCGAACGGCCATGGCCCGCAGCTTGGATAACAACTGAGAACGGGACTCGGTTTTACGTTTATCACCAAAACCGACTAATACGACTTCTCCATTCGGTTGATGCTTTAAATACGCCGCCAATCTATCTAGATCTCGCTGTGCTTTATTGTCTAACTGAGCGCTACCTTCCATAAAGCGAAAGTTAATCGATAAACGCTGAGCACCTAATGTCAATTCGCGGAAGTCGGCTGGAAGCTCGTCATAATTTTCAGGTATTACGGCATGCAGTTCCTGCGAGACAAATCCGGTATCAGCAACTAAACGCTGTCCTTCATTTGCCAATGCGAAATTTAAAAAATCACGCACGTAGGTATTGTCAGATACACCTTGCGTATACATAAATAACCGTCGCGACAAGGCATAATCTTCTGTTGCAACCGTTAGCTGATTTGGCGACAAGGCTTTCACTTGCCCATCGGAAACAGCCAATGCCTTACTGTCATTTACTGATGACAATCCGACAAAGCCAATCGCGTTGGTATTATTAGCAACTGCAGCGGAAAGTTCAGAGTTGGATTCAAAACGGCGTACTTTTGGCAGTAATTCCGACTTACCAAGCACCATAGATTTAAAGCTATCCCAAGTACCCGACTTATCATCTCTTGCCAGTACCTCAATTTTTCCCGGGGTTCCGCCAACGTCAGCCCAATCGGTTACAGCACCGCTGAAAATGCTTTCTATTTGCTGCACACTTAATCGATTTAACGGATTACGAGGGTGAACAATCACCGCTAACCCATCGATACCAATAATATGTTCACTATCAAGGCTCGTTAGATTTAACGCCGGGAATAGTGCTTCTTCTTTGCTTTTAATCGGACGAGAGGCGGCTGCAATTTGAGCAATACCATCACGTAATGAAGAAAACCCTGTTCCAGAGCCATGTGCAGCAACGTGCACAGTTAAGCGACTATTGGTTGCTGCATGATAGCCGATAATCTCGACTTCATTTTCAATGTCTGTTTTGCGAATTTCGGCTTTGTCTGTACCACGAGCTTCCATCCAGGCTTTCACTAAACGCGGTGCTAACTCAGCACCAATCGTATTAGAACCGTCGATACGAAACAGTTGCACATCATCATAAGTTGATACTGCCGCAAAAAGTGACGCACTTGGTGCTTCAGCATGGCTGGCTGAAGCGACAATAATCGCCATTGAGGCGCAAAAATGAAAAACAGCAGAAAATGTAAAACGCAGACGTTGGGTCATCATCAGAAACCACCTTGATTGGACTAGCCGAACGGTACGCTGGAATTGTTACAGGATTATGACAATCACGACATTTGTGGCAATAACGGCCAAAATAGAATCATAAAAACAACAAAAGACCAGTGAATTAGGCCGATTGTTGTTTATTCCGACCTAGTTAGCTTCGCGAATAAACGTTCGCTCAGCCTTTTGATATACATCTTCGGTGACTAACTTACGAAAACCGCGGAGCGTATTGAGAGGAGCATCCACTAAAAAGCTGTTCACCAACCAAGACGGTAAACCGCCGCCTGGATCTGCGTGCGCTTCATATATTACTTCAATCTGATTGCCTTCTTTTGGTGTGAATAACCAATACCCGCTCATTTCTCGGATGCGAATAAAATCGTCATTCGATGGGAACACATCATTACGGGCATTCATGTCAACGCGTACCGCCAAAGAGTCTGGGTTTTGGCTAACCTTAGTCTCGGTGATGCTATCGCGATCTTTCACGGGCCAAGGCATATTGGTAATCATGTAATAGGTGCCCTGGGTGGCAGAGATCAACTCGATCTCTTCCATGATTTTACAATTAAAAACCCAGTCCTTAGTTCTTGGAGCATCCTGCAGCAAAGCAACCCCTGCAGTTAAACTCCCAGTCACATGGGTGACGGCTTTAAACGCTAAGGTATCGGAACCTTCGACGTGACGGGTATAGACCCGAATATCATCTTCTTTATCGTATGTTGCCTCATCCCAATTATCAGCCGCAAATACTGAGAACGACAGCGCGCTTAACACAACCAACACGCTTCTCTGCAGAAATTTAATCAACGAGACTACCACCCTTACAGTTGGGAGACACAGGAACGCCACTGGTTACCTGCCACTCGTCAGGAGTATAAAGGTGTAATGCTAAAGCGTGTACCTCTCCAGCCAATTCTTCTGCCAATATCTGGTAAACACGTTGATGGCGTGCAACCGCTCTGATTCCCTCAAAGGCTGCAGACACAACAACAAGCTTGAAATGAGAAGCTGTTGCTGGCCCAGAGTGCATATGGCTTTCATTGACGACATCGACATACATCGGCTCCAGTGCGCTTAGCTTTCGCTCGATCGTACTTTGTACTGCATTCATCCGCTGCCTCCTCTTAACCGCGATGATCCTTGCCCCGATAACAGAACAAGCATGTAAAGAAATCTGGCGGTTACTATAAACCACTCCCTTAAGGTTGCACACCAACACGAATTATCGCTACAGTACGCGGCTATTCAATTAGCGCGGATACACCCCATGCAAGATATCGACACACCCAATACTCACTCCCTTATTGACCGCTATTACGAAGAAGAACGCGCTAAACGCGAACAAGAAATGACTTTGGCAGAACTCGGCTTGCGCCTTGACGCCAATGATCTAGCCATGCTCGGTGTTATCGCTCGCCGTTTTCAAAAAAGCCGTGATCAGGTTGCGCAAGAGGTGTTATCGAGCGCACTTGTCGATCTGTTGAGTCGCATTGAACCAGGCGAGCGCAAATTGATGGCGCGCGATGCAGACGAAGCCGCGAAATCGATTGCAGAAGAAATTGCCGAAGAGAATGGTATCCGTGATGTACCTATACGCACAGGTGTATGGACGGCTCACGATCGCCAGTTTACCAAAATAGAACGTCAGAAAGAAAAATTAGAGAAAAAACCATTAAAGAAAGTGGAAGTTACTACTGAAGCTAAAAAGTCTGAAGCCAACACAACAGCGCCAACCGACCAAATCAACGAAAACGACACTGGTGAGTTTGAAGGTAGTTTTGAGGGCACTGCTCAAGTATCAGAAACGACCGCTATCGACACGATTTCAGCGACATTAGAGATGCAGACAGATCTAGAAGCTGAAACAAACGACGAAGACACAGTTGAGGAAAACGAAGCGCAAGAAGCCCCCGTGCTCGCTAATTAATAGCAAACCTCAATTGAAAAGCAGGCGGCGAAATCTCGCTGCCAGCTTAATGTGTAGCAATGTTTCGCTACTTATTTACGCCAAAGACGTAATTCGCGAAATTCACCTGGCCCAGCTTGCATCCAGAGAATTTCGTATTGATCTGAAAAGACAAACTTATTGCCAACAAGAAAGCCCGCTCGGCGACGGCCAGAAACCGTTGCTGAAGCTTGTCTACCCTGTTTTCTGGCAGTTTGTGCAAAATCTTCAGGTAAGACATCCATCTGTTGTCTCCAATCCCAAACACTTCATACGGGCACTTGCCATCCCGTAAGAGTACACGTCGTACATGACGAATCTGTGTCACTCTCTGACCCAAGGCGGTTGCTCTTAGTCGGTCATGCTTTACAATGTGCCGCCCTTTCACTCGTTCGTCAAATGGAAAGCGTCACTATGGCCATTCAATGGTTTCCTGGGCACATGAACAAAGCCCGCCGCAAGATCACCGAGGCAATGCCAGACATTGACCTCATTATCGAGGTGGTCGATGCACGTCTACCCTTTTCTAGCACCAATCCATTTGTTGAAGAATTGTGCAAAGAGAAAGCTTGTATCAAGCTATTGAACAAGGCCGATCTAGCAGATCCTGTTGTTACCCAAGCTTGGGTTGATTACTACAATCAGCAACATAATATCCAAGCAATGCCATTGGTTGCAGAAGATCGCAGCCAGGTTAAAAAGCTGATTACCCTATGCAAACAGATTGGCGCTAAACGCAGTGAAAAGAAACAGTCGATTCGCGTCATGATTATGGGCATCCCGAACGTGGGCAAATCAACGCTAATCAATGCATTAGCTGGGCGCTATATCGCTCGCACCGGTAATGAACCCGCCGTCACCAAAGCCAATCAAATGATCGATCTCAAAAATGGCATTATCTTGTCGGATACGCCAGGGATTCTGTGGCCAAAATTTGAAAATGAATTAAGCGGATATCGTCTTGCCGCTAGCGGAGCGGTAAAAGACACCGCTATCGAATACATTGATGTCGCAACGTTTGCCGTCGGATTTTTGCTTAAGCGGTACGGTAAAGAACTACAAGAACGATATAAATTAAAAGAGATGCCTGCGACCGGAGACGAAGGCCTGCAACAAATTGGAGCTAAACGAGGATGCTTACGTCCTGGAGGCATTACCGATTTGCACAAGGCATCGGAATTAGTTCTGCATGAACTTCGGGCCGGAAAAATCGGGCGCATCACACTTGAAACGCCCGCAATGGTTGAACAAGAACTCACCGAAATCGAAGCAGCTAGGCTGTTGCTTCTGGCTGAATCCGCTGATAAACCTGAGTGAAGGTATTCCATTCAGGGTCGTCATCGGCGACGACCTCGATAGGATACAAACCATTATTGGTTGGGATAGTATCTAAGCCTGACTGCAACTTCTCTAAATCAGAGCTGTAAATTATCCACTGGTTAATGCCGTCATGGGTAATCATCATCGCCACAATGGCACTTTCGCCGATCTCTAAACGCGTTTGCAGAAGCTCGGTGAACTCGACGATTCTAGCTTGTTCAGCAATGCCAGGAAAACCGGTGCTGTCGTCAATACTTGAAGCGTGCCAAGCGATCTGTACACAGATCGAATACTTTTCGCTGTTCATGGCGAGCTGCCAATCTTCACGAAACTGGATACTGATGGGCTTATCTTGCAGGCTTCCAGACGCCCTCACCCAACGGTTGCTCACCAGCATGGCTTATTCCTTTTTATGTAACTGAATTTAGCCTAACGGATAAATTAAAAAATGCCAGAGGGAAAACGCCTAGAAATCACCCTATTTGCTTTAAAAACACAGAGTTAACAGGTTTTTAGAGCGCATTAAGAGGAATCTTCAAATAACTGACGCCGTTAGCCTCCGGCTCTGGAAATGCACCAGCACGAATATTCACCTGCAAAGATGGCAATATTAAGCGTGGCATTTCTAGCCCACTGTCCCTTTGGTTGCGCATCTCGATAAAGGACTCTCGGCTAATCCCGTCATGAACATGGATGTTGTTGGCGCGCTGTTGCTCAACCGTCACGCAACTTATAACGTCTCGTGGCTCTGGCGGATAGTCATGACATAGGTGTAAAACAACGTCGTTGCTCAAGGCTAACAGTGTTCGAGTTGAATCAAATAAAGTCCCTGCATCTCCGCCCGGGAAATCACACCGCGCTGTGCCCACATCCGGTGGAAAAAGTGTATCACCAACAAAAACATCAGAGTCGTTAACGGTATAACTCACGCAAGCTGGCGTATGTCCTGGGGTTGCAATGACACCAATTTCGCTTTCACCCAGTGCTAAGGTCTCACCAGCCTGCAATAGCCGATCAAACTGAGAACCGTCGGTTGCTAATGCCTCACCTTCATTAAATACACGCTTGAATATGCTCTGGACTTCGGTAATGGCTGAACCGATGACAATCTCTGCGCCAGTTTTCTCTCGCAGGTACATAGCTCCAGTTAAATGGTCCGCATGAGCATGGGTTTCCATGATGTACTGCAAGGTCAATTTTAGTTGCCGAATGTCTCCCAAAATCCCATCCAAGAAATCTGTATCTGTACGCCCAGATTTTTGATCAAAGCCGAGCACGGGATCGATTACCGCGGCATGAGACGTCGCTGTATCAATTAACAAATGAGTAAATGTCGACGTATCGTCGTGAAAGTAAGTGCGAATATCGACTTTCATTACGGGCTCCTTTTCAACTTCGAACAATAAACGAACACTTACCTTGCCATAAAAATCACTAAATTAGAATATTCTTATTTAGTAATATTTAATATAAACTCTAAGAACTTGCTTGGTGTTAAACCCGTAATGAGTTAATGCTGGTATCGCCACTTTATGAGGAGGCATTATGGTAGCTACTACCCATTCGCTAACAGATGAAACTAACTCTGTTAATCGTGAAGCTGTTATACAACTCCTCAAAGCCATGGCAAACGAGCATCGTCTTAGTATTTTATGCAGTTTGCGCGATGGTGAAGTAGCGGTTAGTGAATTAAGCCTTACCCTGCCCTTAAGCCAATCGGCTCTCTCACAACATCTAGCTTGGTTACGAGGACAAAAACTTGTCGCCACTCGGCGTCAGGCTCAGTGCATTTACTACCGCCTCTGTGATGATAAAGTAAGTCGAATAATTCAGTTATTAAATCAACTTTACTGCGAACCAGAGCATGGAGACGCTAGCGCATGAAGTTCTCTAATACCTTGCGCGGCTATCAGCGTCAATGGCTACCGGCGGATATCACCGCAGGTTTAATTGTGACTATTTTGTTGATCCCACAAAGTATTGCTTACGCTTTACTGGCTGGGTTGCCACCCGTAGCAGGACTTTATGCATCTCTACTACCGTTAGCCGTTTATGCCTTCTTGGGTACCAGCCCCACGTTAGCGATCGGTCCGGTCGCTATTGTTTCCCTCATGACGTTAGATGCTCTGCTACCTTTCGCTGCCATAGGCACTGCTGACTTCACAGCACACGCGACTGTCTTAGCGGGATTAACTGGAATTTGGCTATTAGTATTCTTCGCGGTTGGTTTGGGAAGTTGGACTTCTTTTATGAGCCACTCCGTCATTTCTGGTTTTACCAGTGCGGCGGCCATCGTCATTATTATCAATCAACTAAAGTACTTCACGGGTATTGATATTCCTCATGGCGGTGGCAGCTGGTCTCCGATCTCATATAGCATCAAGCATTGGCATGAAGCGGTGCCAATGGCTTTAATGGTTAGCCTCGCATCGGTTTTTGTCTTGGTATTTTGGCAGCGTTATGTACCTAAAATAGTGTCGCGCTGGAATCTATCCGTGATCATTTTGCCCTTCGTGACTAAATCTGGGCCTTTAGTCATTGTGGCTGTCGGTATAATAATGACCCAAATAGCTGGCTTACAAGTATCGACTGTTGGTGATATTCCTGCTGGACTGCCTTCGTTGCAAATCCCTCCCTTCAATGCGGTCGATTGGCGTAACTTAATCCTTCCCGCTTTTGTGATTGCTCTCATTGCGTATCTTGAGAACATCTCGATTGCCGGTGCCATGGCCATGCAACAGAGTCATCGAATTTCACCTAATCAAGAGTTGTTGGCCTTGGGTGTTGCCAACATGAGTGCAGCGATATCTCAAGCCTATCCTGTCTCTGGAAGTTTTGGCCGTAGCATGGTGAATATGGGGGCTGGAGCCCGTAGTCAAGTCGCCGGACTGGTCACTCTCGTCAGTGTTATTTTTGTTTGTCTATTTGCCAGCCATCTTTTTGTGAATCTTCCGCACGCAGTTCTGGCAGCCATTAATACCATCGCGGTTTGGTCTTTAATTCGCTGGCAGGATGGTTGGCGCGCATGGCTCTTTCAATACAGTGACGGCCTCATTTGGCTGCTGACTTTTATGGGGGTCCTAATATGGGGAGCCGAAACAGGTATTGTTATAGGCATGGGAATATCACTAATTCTCTATTTGCGTCGTACCAGCAAGCCTCATGTGGTGGAGATTGGGCGCCTAGGTGACTCCGAGCGCCTGCGCAGTATTGAACGCCATCAAGTAGAAACCAGCCCAGAATTACTCATCGTTCGCATTGATGAGAACCTCTACTTTGCTAACAGCCAGTACCTAGAAAATTACATCTATGACCGCATTGGGCCTAAGTCATCGGTGAAACACGTTATCATCGTTGGCAGCGCCATTAATTACATCGATTTTTGCGGTTTTGAATCGCTCGAACGAATATTGGAACAATTACGAGATCGAGATATCCAACTCCACTTCGCAGAGTTCAAAGGCCCCGTTATGGATCAACTGGGTAAAACCAATCTGCTCACTCAGTTGCAGCCGGGGCAGGTATTTATGACCGCAAGTGATGCAATGAGAACGCTTGGGCATTTGTAGGACGACACGTTATTATGACTGCCCATCTGCAGGAGCTAACACTATGACAACCACCACCCTAGTATTTTTGGTGCTGGCCGTTGCGATCATTGCTGGCCTATCCTTCTACGCTTGGCGACTTACACGCCAAGTCAACGCCATGAAGCAAGCACAGCAAGATGAAGAAGCATCCGGTGAATTGCATCTTCGCCAACATCAAGAAGAATTAGTCAATGATATCCGCTTCATCGCCCGCGCCGTGATCGCTGGGCAGTGCGAGATTACCGAAGGGGTTATGCGAACTCACTATTTACTTCATGGCTTAGATGCCGAAGTATGGGTGCGTGAAGAACTCAATATGATTCGTAGTCATTTTGATGCAACCCGTGACATGCCGATTTTACAGGCGTACAAAGAACTACCGAGGAAAGAGCAATTTGCAATCGATAGCCGTCGTCTTAAATTAGAAGAAAAGCATAAGGCTGCTATCGAGAGAGAATTTCGTTGGCTGAACAACTACTCTTTTCCCCAAGTCACTCTGTTACAGTAATCCACATCAAGGAGAACAAGATTATGCGTTCATTCATTATGGCATCCGCGGTATTTCTTTCAGCAACCGTTAGCGCAGACTGGCAATTGTCAGAGCCATCTCACATACATTTTCTATCGACTAAAAATACGCATAAAACAGAAGTACATGAGTTCAAGCGTTTGACTGGCAGCGTAACGAAAGACGGCAAAGCAACTTTGATCGTTGATCTTACTAGCGTAGAAACGGGTATACCCATTCGTAACGAGCGCATGCAAGAGTTCTTGTTTGAAACACCTAAGTTCGCAACGGCTACGTTTACTGCGCAAATTCCAGCAGACATGATGAGCAAAGCGAATGTAGGCTCATTAGAAAGTTTAGATTTGTCCGGCGTACTATCGCTACACGGTAAAGAAGTGCCAATCCAATTGCCTGTGTTTATTTCACCCGTATCGGACGGCTCAGTTGTTGTTAGCAGCGCCTTACCAATTCTAATCCAAGCTAATCAATTTGATTTGGTTACTGGCATTCAAAAATTGCGAGAGATGGCTGGATTAGAGCGCATTTCTGAAGTTGTACCCGTGACATTCACTCTGACATTTAAACCAGAATAAATCTTCTCCGTAATAAAATAGTTAAAGAAGCTTCGCTGTTCACTCATAGGTCCGCTCTTATCTTTAAGTATAAGAGCGGCTTTTATCCGCGTATGAAACATCAATTAGTCGGCGGCATGAATAAAGCAGTCTCTTCCCTTCCCCTTTGCTTGATATAGATACCCATCTAAATGGTCCAACAAATCTGTTAAGCCTAAATTTTGATGAGGTCGTGGTGTAACGGATAAATAGCTCCCTGACGACGTAATCGGTACTTGTTTACCGTCATCGTTACGTATATCCATATCACGAATCGCTTGCTGTATGCGCGCTGCAACCATTTCTAACTGATCTGGCTGACAGCCAGGTAGCAACAAAGCAAATTCTTCGCCGCCTAGGCGACCAATATGATCCGTCGGGCGCATCACGCCTTTCAATGTTTTACATAGCTGGCGCAATACTCTATCACCGGTGCCATGGCCATGGATGTCATTAACCTTTTTAAAGTGGTCAATATCCAGCAGTACCATCGCAAACACGTGATATTGTCGCTGTCCTCGCGACCATTCGCGCTGATAGCTGCGTTCGAAGCCACGACGATTTTCCGTAGCGGTAAGTGGATCGGTTAGCGCCAAGCGTGATTGTTCTTCCGACTGCTTCACCATGATCAAGCAAGCAGCAATAACCGCCGCTAAGTGCTGCATAAAATCCGTCGCCATACCATTCTGAAAACGATCTGCATTTGATGAGTACAGACACAATTGCCCTAAATATTCACCATTGCGAATCAAAGGTAAGCCCAACCCCGTGCGCCATGGAGGGGGCGGCGCAATAGGTTCGGCCTTCACCATAGGCAAGCGTGCCTTAAATTCAATTTGATTAAGCAAAGTGCCTTGTTCTAAATCGAGCGATTGCAGCATTGAAGCCTTAAGAGACCCCTCTGGGTCACAGACCTTCAATGTGACGGCATCTAATTCAAATTGAGACGGTAGGGCTTCGAGTAACAGAGTCAGAAAATCTAACCAAGACTGGGCGGACAACAATTGCAGCTCAAACGCCTGTAAACGCCGTAATAAGGCTTCATTACGGCGGGCATTCTCGAGTAATTCCTTCAGTTCCACTCGTTTACAGCTCCTATCAAGTTGAGAAGAGTATAGATGCTTGCGGTGATTTCGCTCGGGCTGGGGAAAGATTTGCATTTCTTTGCTAAACTGCTGCCTTTCATTTTTTTGCAGCGCAATGAAACATACGGTTCTAATTTTCGACTCAGGTGTCGGCGGCCTCAGTATTTTGCAAGAAGTTCGGCAATTACTTCCGAATTTAAAGCTTTCTTACCTGATGGATAATGCAGCATTTCCATACGGCATTCAGCCGGATGATATTCTGCTGCGCCGCATAGTGAATGTCTGTCGTAGTGCTGTAGAGGTACTACAACCTGATCTACTGATCATTGCGTGCAATACTGCTAGTACCATCGCACTGCCCGCCTTGAGAGAGCAACTCGCCATTCCCGTTGTTGGTGTTGTCCCTGCTATAAAGTTAGCGGCAAATTCAGCACACGGTGGACACATAGGCCTATTGGCCACTCCGGCAACTATCAACCGTACTTACACCGACGATTTGATCACGCAATTCGCGTCAGGTTGCACTGTACATCGCTTTGGCAGCAGTGAACTGGTGTTGTTAGCAGAAGAATTTATGCTAGGTCACGACGTCGATCGTGCCGTAATAGACCATATTGGAAAATGGATTGATTCCACGCCCACTATGACGCACATAGTATTAGGCTGTACTCACTTCCCCCTATTAACTCCGTTACTGCAAACACAATGGCCAAAGATTCAATGGACTGACTCAGGTACAGCTATTGCGCGACGTGTAAAACAACTATTGCCGGTTACAGCGGACGATACCCAAAGCGGTGATTTGCAGCTGTCATGGACAGCGGCCAATCAAATGCCTTCTGCTGCTGAGAATTTTCTTAGCCAAATGGGCTCGATTGCACACGCAGCACCGCTATTAGTAAAAGAATTTTCTTATACATAGAAGTTTCTTTGTATAAGTATTTAAAATTTGAGTAAAATACTCAGGTATAGAATTTAACTACGGTAATCACATGTCGAATCTTGAAACCCTGTACCAACAGGTCCTCTCTGAACTAGGCGAGGATACGAATCGCGAAGGCTTGCTAGATACTCCGAAACGCGCAGCCAAAGCTATGCAGTTCTTAACGAGTGGCTATGAGACCAACTTGCATGAAATCGTTAACAATGCCGTATTCAGTAGCGATAATGACGAAATGGTCGTGGTACAAGGCATAGAGTTTTATTCACTGTGTGAGCACCATATGCTGCCATTCATTGGCCGCTGCCATATAGGTTATCTCCCAAGTGGTCATGTACTTGGTCTGTCAAAGTTTGCTCGCATTACAGATATGTTTGCCCGCCGCTTACAAATTCAAGAAAATATGACGAAGCAAATTGCCGAAGCAGTCGAGGAAGTCACGGGCTGCCGTGGTGTTGGTGTTATTGTCGAAGCCCAGCACATGTGTATGATGATGCGAGGTGTGCAAAAACAAAACTCAATGATGCGCACGTCGGTGATGAAAGGCGCATTCCGCGAAAATCAAGCTACGCGTGACGAGTTCATGCGCTTAGTTGGTCTGTAGAAAGGTCATCGTTTAACGGGAGAACAATGCAAGAACTCGAATGGTGGATCTGGCCGATATTCCTGTATAGCTTCGGCATACTGGCTGCCATTGATGCACTATGGCAAGGGCGAACATCACAAGGAACGGTCGCTTGGGTTCTTGCTCTCCTGTTAATGCCTGTCCTTTCTCTCCCCTTTTACCTGTTCTTCGGCTCTAGGCGCTTCCAAGCATACCGTCGTGCGCGACGTCATGGTGATGATCGAATTAGCGCAACAGAACGCCAAGCGCGTAATGTCTTAGCGGCACACAAGTGCCCGACCAATCCGATGACAAAACCGCTAGAAAAACTCTTTCGCATCGGGCAATTAGACGGTAATCAATGCGATATTTTGACCACAGGTAGTGAAACCTACAACGCCATACTGAATAGCATGCAATGCGCTCAACACACATTGTGCGTACAGTTTTATACTTTTCGCGATGACCAAGTCGGTGAACGTTTCGCGGATGTTATGTGTGAGAAAGCAACATATGGAGTGCGGGTTTATCTATTATATGACGAGCTAGGGTCCGGTGGTTTGGACGATGAATTTCTGCAACGTCTTGTCGCTAGCGGCGTTAAAGTCAGCCGCTTTAATCCTATTAAACTACGCAACCGGACCCATTTAAACTTTCGTAATCATCGTAAAATCGTAGTTATCGACGGCCAAACAACCTATACCGGTGGATACAATGTTGGTGAAGAATACTTAGGTTTAGATGAAGACATTGGGCGTTGGCGTGACACTCATATTCGTGTATCCGGCCCTGCGAGCCTTGCGTTTCAGCTCTCCTTTACTGAAGACTGGCACTGGGCAACCGGTATAGAGCCGCAATTAAATTGGGATATCCCTTCAGTATTCGGCGAACAACGAGTTATGTGTATTAACAGCGGTCCCGCCGATTTTTACGAAACTGGCAGCTTATTTTTTACACACTTGATACACCAAGCGAAAGAACGCTGCTGGCTTGTCAGCCCGTATTTCGTCCCTGATCAAACCGTCTTCTCTGCCTTACAGCTTGCAGCATTGCGGGGAGTTGATATTCGTATATTGCTTCCGGGACAATCCGATAGCTGGCTAGTAACTCAAGCTACGCGAGAATATGTTCAAATCCTAAAACGTTCAGGAATCCAATTTTTCACCTACGACAATGGTTTCCTTCATCAAAAAGTTGCCTTGATCGACGATGAATGGGCTTGCATAGGCAGCGCAAATCTTGATAACCGCTCACTGCGTATTAATTTTGAGGCCAACGCCTTGGTACAAGACCATGACTTCGCCCGAAAAATTGAAAATATGTTGCTAGAAGATTTTCAGCAATCACACCCAACCCTCGTTGACTCTCGCTGGCACAAACAGCTTCTTGGTAAAATTTGCCGCCTAATGGCACCCCTCCTATAGTTTTAGACAGTATTCTCCGACAAACGGAATAGTGGCGTAAAAGATGATTCCCCATCATCAGCGACAATAGTCAATTTAACCGTTTTACTTTATAACTAGTGCCTAAACACTACACGCTCATATTAATAACAACATCTATCGTTAGAGGAATTAACATGTCACAGCGCATTGTCATCACTGGAGCATCTTCAGGTATTGGAGCCGCGTTGGCATGGGAGTATGCCGGTCGTGGTTACGATATCGGCTTGTGCGCTCGTCGTGCTGAAAACATGGAAGCGCTCTGCAATGAACTGCACGCTCACTACCCATCACAGCAATTTATTTATGAAACACTAGATGTGAATGATTTAGACAGTGTCGCGCCAATTTTAAACACCCTCGCCGCGCGCTTAGGTAGTATCGACGTATTGATTGCTAACGCAGGGGTCACTGGTGTACGCCGCACAGGTAACGGCAAACTGGATATTGACGTCGGCATTATCCAAACGAACTTGCTTGGCGCGATTGCGACCATTGACGCCGCGATTGCTATCTTCCGCGAACAAGATCGCGGACATCTCGTAGGCATTTCTTCGTTCTCGGCTTTCCGGGGCATTCCGGGCAGTGCCGCCTACTCAGCAAGTAAAGCCGCTCTTAGCAATTACCTTGAGGCGGTGCGAACCGAGCTACACAAAAAGAACATTCAAGTAACGACCATACACCCTGGATTTATCAAAACAGATTTGGCCGACAATATGGAGAAATTCCCGTTTGTCATCAATGCACCAAAAGCCGCACGGTTAATGGCAGAAGCTATTCGTAAGCGGAAAAAAGAAGCCACTGTACCTGCATGGCCTTGGAACTTACTCAGGGTATTAATGAAAAAAATGCCAGACAGTGTCGTTGCCAAGATGTTTTAGATATACATTCGTTAAAACAAAAACGCCATGCTAAGCATGGCGTTTTTGTTTCATCTATCGTGCTGTAACGACTTAGTGCTGAAGCGACTTAGAATTTATAACCGCAAGAGACCATAATCGCGATTGGATCAATCTCAACATCGGTACCGCTATCATTTAACTCAGCGTCAATATCAACTTTCCATGCTGCGATACTTGCCAACATATTATCGCCCAAATCATAGTTAGCTCCAAGCGTCATGGCTAAGCCTGTGCTCTTGCCTAAATGAGCAACCGCACCATCTTCATCAAAGAAAAACGTATGATTCACACCACGGCCAAGGTAAGGCTGTAACTTCGATTCGCCAGACAATGGAAAATACAGTGCTGAGATCGTTGGTGGTAAATGTTTTACCGTACCAATACGTTCGCCTCCTGCCTCAACTGTGTGCTTGAACGGTGTGGCAGCCAGTAACTCAACACCAATCTTAGGCGTAGCCATATAGGTTACCGTCAGACCAAGCTGGGTATCATCCTTTACGGTGACGCCATCAATACCACTATCAGACTTAGGGTTAACATTAATCACCCCAGCCTTTACAACAATATCACCTGCTTCGTATGCCATCACAGGAACAGCGGCGGTTACAATCGCGGTGGCCAGTATGGTTTTTAACAGTTTCATAAGTGCACTCCTTAGTCTGTGCAGTAACGGAATGAGTGCAGTCTACGGCTTGGATGAAGTGCGAGGTTGATGCACATCAAGAAATAAAGGATGTGTCTTTTATAGCCAATAGTTACCATGTTCCAGATCAACTAGTGTGCACATTTTGGCTAATTCTCAAAAATGTGGCATAAGATTTCCTTTCTAATCATGAAAAAAAAGAAAATTAGCTAAGCATGGCCTATATTTAGATCGGGCCAATAGGCGTTTACGAAAACAGAGGGATATTGCGGCTTTGAAACACTCTTTACCGGATAACGACTTTGTTCAGCGCAGTCATGTCGGCCTGCGTCTATTGTCGTATATTTTAGGATTCAGTTTTATCGTTACGATGGCAACATCGTCATTTATTTTATTTTCGGATTACAAGCGTGGCGTGTCGCAGGTCAGCCACAACCTCAATCAAATCCAGTCGAGTTATCAGCAAAGCGTCAGCTACAGTCTGTGGAACTTTGATAATCGCCAGATAGAATCTCAACTGAACGGTATTCTTAACTTTCCGGGCGTTGTTTACGTCTACATTGAAAGCCGTAATAAACTGATCCAAAGCGCCGGCGATATATATGCCCGCACGGATCATCAGTATTCATTCGAACTCACCCATCAGAGTGCAGCTCAGTCGTATCAGTTGGGCAGCTTGTACATCAATGTTGATTACTCTGGCCTCTATGATGATTTAAAACACAAAGCCGTTAACATCCTCGTCAGCCAGTTTCTCAAGACCTTCTCAGTTTCTATTTTTGTACTTTTCATGGTGCGCCAGTTAATCACGCGACGCTTGTCGACTATGGCTGAATGGGCCGGCGCTTTTAACCTAAAAAATCTTGATCAAGAGCTCATTTTTCCCGGCAACAGACAACGTAATGACGAACTGGATATGGTGGCTGCGGCCATCAATCAGATGAGGAACACCCTCAAACTCGACATGATTGAACGCCAAAAGTCACAGCAACAACTGGAAGACACCAAAGAACAACTATCCGTTGCTATCGACAACGCTGCACTCGGTTTTTGTCAGTATTATTCTAATCAAGACCGCCTGACTTGCAACAATCATTTTGCTCGCCAGCTAGCCACCACTCAGACCGAGCTTGAATCTATGGCTCACCCAATGGATCGTTTCCGCGATCTCATTCGAGGCATTAAAGGGCCAGAACAGCGCGAACGCATCAATCAACTCTTATACGGGCGGATATCGCGAATTCACGGTGAATTCACTATGGTAAACTTCCGCAATGAAAAATGTTACTTTGATATTACTTTTCAGATCATTCAGTACAACGAAAGCCGCCCTCATGAAGTTTTGATTTGTATCGTCGATAAGACCAAAGAGCATACGGCAAGCCGCCAGGCTCAAGAATTAGCAGTTTCATTAGAGAACAAGGTCACGCAGCGAACAGAAGAGTTGTATGACGAACAGCAGCGCGCCAATGCTACCATTCGTAAACTACAAACCCGCTTAGACCGCATGGAAGCCGACAGCAGTAATGTGACACAAATGCACTTTGATAGCCTGCTGCTTAAACAACTAGATAAGCTCTCAGAAGAAAATGATATTGATGCGACTTCTTCTTTAGCCGTATACCAACAGTATTTAAATATCTCGCTGAACGATCAAACAATCGCTCTTGATATGGCTTCTTGCATTCAAAGCTGGTTACGAGAATCCGATACTTTCAAAGATATTCAAACAAACACGAAGTTGCCCTTCTCACTAATGATGAATGAAAACCCTGGGTTGGTTGTCTTTCAATTAGAGCACCTGCTTGAGCAAGAGCCAGTATTAGCAAATTGCCGTCAATTCGAATTAGAACTCCGTGTCGATCATGATATGGCTCTAGTGGTCGCCACCTTTGATCTCGTCAATGATATTGAAGAAGCGCCCGAACATAAGCACGGAGATCTCTGCCACTTTATTGTGACATCTCGCTTCCATGGTGAATTCTCGCGCAAACTAATATCCCCAGGTCGTTTGGAAACGCGCTACAGCTTCTCGTTGTTTCCTGATCAACCGGACGTTTGAGGGCGACTACTTGCAAACGATAGGCAAAAAAAATCCGGCTATAAGCCGGATTTTTTTGCTCTACTAAAACTTAAAAAGAGAAATGTTCATCTTTCATTTGCATCAGAGACTTCGGATCTTTCAACATCATCTTACCGTGACCTTTAGCTCGTGGAAGCATGCGATCGTAGTAGAATTCAGCCGTCTGGATCTTAGCGCGATAGAAATCAGCGTCGCCGCCGCTCTTCAATTTAGAGAAAGCAGCGTCCGCCATTTTCGCCCAGAAGAACGCCATCACGATGTAACCAGAGTACATCAGGTAATCAACCGATGCTGAACCGACCATATCGCGATCTTTTGATGCTTTAAAAGCAATACGCATAGTGCTAAGGCGCCATGCCAACATAGAGCGCTTCAATTGTTTAATAAATGTCTTCATTTCTGCTTTGTTCTGATGAGTTTTAATAAACTCACTAACCACTTCGCGGAAATCATTGAATGGCTTCAACTTGCCCATCAATACTTTTCGGCCAAGTAAGTCGAGCGCCTGAACACCGGTTGTACCTTCGTACAACTTGGCGATCTGCGTATCACGGATAATCTGCTCCATGCCCCATTCTTTAATGAAACCGTGACCACCGTATACCTGCACGCCGTGGTTAGCCGCTTCATAACCAAGTTCAGTTAGAAATGCTTTCAAAATTGGGGTTTGGAAACCTAATTTATCATCCCAATCTTCATAACCTTTGGTATCCCCACGATCATGAGCAGCTGTCATCTTATCGGCTAGCATCGCAGCGTAATACAGCATCGCACGACCACCTTCTGCAATCGCCTTCTGAGTCAGAAGCATACGACGTACATCGGGGTGAACTATAATGGCATCAGCTACTTTGTCCGGGCTCTTCTTGCCACTCAATGAGCGCATAGAACGGCGATCGCGTGCGTATGGCAGTGCACCTTGGAATGACAGTTCAGCCGCGCCAACACCTTGAATAGAGGTACCGATACGAGCGGTGTTCATGAAGGTGAACATGCACTGCAAACCTTTGTTTTCAGGTCCGATCAGGAAGCCTTTAGCGTTGTCAAAGTTCATCACACAGGTTGAAGAACCGTGAATACCCATTTTGTGTTCGATAGAACCACAAGTAACTGGGTTGCGTTCGCCCAATGAACCATCAGCATTCACATTGAACTTAGGCACGATAAACAAAGAAATACCACGAGTACCTTCTGGAGCATTTGGTAGACGTGCTAATACGATGTGCACAATATTGTCAGTGAAATCGTGTTCACCAGACGAAATAAAGATCTTAGTGCCGGTTAGGTTGTAGCTACCATCCGCATTTAATTCTGCCTTAGTTTTTACTTGGCCTAAGTCAGTACCACACTGTGGTTCTGTTAAGCACATAGTGCCGGTCCAGCGTCCTTCAGTCATTGGCACTAAGTAGGTTTGCTTTTGTTCTTCAGTACCGTGCATATACACAGTATTCATAGCACCCATAGACAAGCCTGGGTACATGTTCCAAACCCAGTTGGCCGTCGCCATCATTTCAGACTTAACAACGCCTAGAGATACTGGCAAACCTTGGCCACCGTAGGCCACAGGAGCAGACATACCCTGCCAACCACCATCAACATACTGTTGATATGCTTCTTTGAAACCTTTAGGGGTAGTTACTTCACCATTGTCGAAGACACAGCCTTCATCGCCCACTTGATAAAGTGGAGACAGTACTTCTTCACTGAAACGTGCAGCTTCGCCAAGAATCGCATCAACCATTTCAGGAGAAGCTTCTTCGCCACCTGGGATATTTTTGTAGTGAGATTGAAAATCAAAAACGTCGTTAATCAAAAACTGAATGTCACGCATAGGCGCTTTGTACTGAATCATTAAAACCATCTCTTCTTATGGAGGTGTAAACGGTGGCATTCTTACAGCCGAAAGCCGCCTAGCCATTGGCTAGACTGCCATATATAGGCGTCAAATGGGTGAATTGACGAAGAATCGTAAACCTATCGTCTGAAAGCAAAACGCCCACCAGTGTATGGTGGGCGCTTGAATTGCACTATGACGATTTGAGCCGGGATAGTGTTACGCGGGTATTGCTTCTTTAGTGCGCTTTGCTGCCTCTTCGTCTTTCAACTCACGACGTAAAATTTTACCGACAGGTGTCATTGGTAACTCGTCGCGGAATTCAATATGGCGGGGCAGCTTGTAACCTGTGAGGCTCAAACGGCAATGGGCCATAATATCGTCTGCAGTGAGGCTCTTATCGATAGCGACAACAAATAGCTTAACGGCTTCTCCCGTCTTCACATCTGGAACACCAATAACCGCACAGTTTTCAACCCCAGGATGCGTTGCAACTACGTCTTCAATCTCATTCGGATAAACGTTAAAGCCAGAAACCAAAACCATATCTTTAATGCGATCAACAATTTTAACAAAGCCATCGTCATCAATCACGGCAACGTCGCCAGTACGCAGCCATTCGCCGTCTGGAGTAAATGATTCCGCAGTAGACTCTGGACGATTCCAGTAGCCCTTCATGACTTGTGGGCCTTTAACACATAACTCGCCGCGCTCGCCAATCGCCACTTCGTTGCCTTGGTCATCAATGCACTTTAATGCAGTACCAGGAACTGGCTGACCAACGGTACCTAGTCGCTCCAAACCACCCGTCGGGTTAACACATACGACAGGAGAGCATTCAGTTAAACCGTAGCCTTCAGAAATACCACTTCCGGTCAATTGTTTCCAACGTTTGGCGGTGTCCGCCACCAGCGCAGTCCCCCCAGACAAGGTCAGTTTCAGTTCACTGAAATCGCAGTTCTTGAATTCAGGGTGGTTCATCAAAGACACAAACAAGGTATTCAAACCAACGAAGCCGGTCAGCTTATGAGGTTTGATCATACGCACAAACATGCCGGTATCACGAGGATTAGCGATAAGAATACTCTGATCACCCATCTCAAATAAGGCCATCAAATGTACAGTAAATGCGTAGATATGATACAGCGGTAACGGTGCAACAACCTTAGCACCGCCCTCAGGTTTGATCAGCTTTCCACTCTCGTCTACCTGCATAAGCAACGACCGCGCCTGTTGCATGTTAGCGATCAAATTCTGATTGGTTAATTCTGCACCTTTGGCAACACCGGTAGTACCACCGGTATACTGCAAAATGATTGTTTGCTGAGAACCAATCAAATGCTCTGCACGATAACGACCCGCACGCGCACCCAACTTTAGGGTTTTACGAAAGCTAACAGCGTCCGGCAGGCTGTAACTACGCACCATTTTCTTAACATGCTTCGTAGCAAAGTTAATCAGTGCTCGCTTTGGCTGCGGTAGCATATCGGCCAAGCTGGTAACAATAACGTGTTTCAAGCCGGTATCTTTTAATACGTTTTGTACAGATCGAGCGAATACATCCATACATACCAATGCTTTCGCACCCGAATCGTTGAATTGATGCAGCATCTCACGTTCGGTATACAGCGGGTTGGTGTTCACGACCACCATGCCCGCACGCAGAGCACCATACATAGCAATTGGAAATTGCAGAATGTTAGGCATTTGGATCGCAATACGATCACCCGCTTTCAGTGTGGTGTGATTTTGCAGGTAAGAAGCGAAAGCCGCGCTATAATTGTCAATATCACGGTAACTCAGTGTATGACCAATGCTGGTGAATGCAGGACGATCAGCGTAACGTTTGAAAGCACTCTCGATCACCTCTACAACGGAATCGTACTCATCCAAATTAATAGTATCGCTTACGCCAGGGGCTCTTTTACCATTCCAGAATTGTGCTTCCACGTCGGTTGCTCCTCATAGACTTATGTCATTGTTTTTTTAATGACAAGACTATGACGGAAAGGACATCTAAGTAACAGTGGATTTCGTGACATGATTCTGGTCATATAACGCCACGGAACTTTGGAGTTTTAACGTTTTCTATGTCGAGCAGCAGCATTAGTGCCGCATCACGCGCCTTTATTTCAACTGAATACCTGTCCCAGTTAATCGACCTACTGGCCCAGCAAGGTATAAATACTGCGCAGTTATCGCAAGGCACTGGCTTGTCTGTTAAATCGCTAGCCTCTCCGGAAGAGTTTATTTCACCGCTGCAGTACCACAAGGTCATTGAAAATGCGCTGATTTTGAGTGGCGATCCTTTACTAGGTCTTGAGCATGGCAAACGCATGAGTATTTCAAGTCATGGGTTCTTAGGATTCGCCATCATGGCCAGCGACAATCTTGGGCAAGCTCTATCTCTCGCAATTCGTTACGCCCGCACTCGTACTCTTCTGGCTGATATTCGATTTATCCACGATGACGACTCAGCGATTATTCAAATCAACCGCTTAGCAGCCATGCCAACGACCTTCTCATTTGTCGTGCACAACATTATTTCAACCTTTGTGACAATTGCTCGCTTTCTTACCCGCGACGAACAGGAATTAAACGCCATTGTGCGCCTAACTGAAAAACCTGCACGTCCTGTATCCTGCTACGAAGGATTATTGGGATTGCCGGTGCATTTACAGCAAGCACACAACCAACTCTGCATTCCTCGTAGCTTACTCGACATCAAAGTCTCCACAGCGAACAACACTGCACGACGGATGGCCGAAACCGAATGTGAAAAGTTGTTGTCGGAGCTGGATAGCGGACAGGACCTAGTAACACGCATTCGACGTCAACTGGAAAAAATGGACGCATTTCCAACGTTAACGGTTATGGCATCAACCTTAAGTTCCAGCCCACGTACGATTAATCGCAAGCTAGCCCAGCTAAATACGACGTATCAAAACATTGTCGATGAAGCTCGGCGCGAGCAAGCGATGCACTTGCTGCAGAATACGAGTATTAGTGTCGAAGAGATTGCTCATCAGCTTGGCTATAACGATCCCTCCAACTTTGGCCGGGCGTTCCGCCGTTGGCTAGATATGTCTCCCCGTACATTTCGTAAACAGACACAGAAAAATGCTTAATAGTGTGACCTAGTACACAGTCGGGTAACGCTGTGTAACCAAATCACAGCAACATTACGACATACTTCTGGCGCTGTGCGTCTAATATCGTATTATGACGCCATCCGGTGGCAATCACTCACCATAAAAAAGAATAAGAGAAATAATGAGTAATATTCACTTCCCTAGCGGTCAGCGGCCCGTATATCAGCAGCTGTCAGCCCTGACGAATGACTATTTCAAAGCGGCTGATATCAGCAAGACGGGCGATAAAACATTACATAATAAAGCGCTCGTGATACTGGCTATGTATACTTTTTCGTACTCAGCACTGTATTGGCTGCCAGGTAACTGGGTTATCGCCGCTTGGCTATTACACGGCGTTGCCACAGCACTAGTAGGCTTTAACATCATGCATGATGGCGCGCACGATTCTTTTAGCTCATCGCGTAAACTGAATCGTCTTATGGCGTTAACCTTCAACTTGATTGGTAGCAATCGCTTTTATTGGGCGCAAAAGCACAACCGTAATCATCACGCCTTTACTAACGTCGATGAAGCCGATGAAGATATTGATGCCCTAGGCCTATTTCGTATGAGTCCACACCAACAACGCCTACCATTCCATCGCTTTCAGCACATATACGTGTGGTTTTTGTATCTCATCACAACCTTGTTCTGGTTCTTTGCTCTGGATTTCAAAGCCTACAAAAGCCAAAAAATAGCTAAACGTGCTTATAGCCAGCCCATGTCATTTGGTGATCACGCTGAGTTTTGGGTATCTAAAGCCGTCTATCTCTGCATATACCTAGTACTTCCTGCCCTAGTTATGACAACTGAACAGGTCATATGGGGCTTCCTGATCATGCATGCAGCATTAGGATTTTTATTCGCAGTCGTCTTCCAACTGGCACATGTTGTCGACAAAGCAGAATTCCCACGCCCTGATGAAAACGGTGTATTACAAGACGAATGGGCCGTGCACCAAATGCGAACTACGGTTGATTTTGCCACTAACAATCGCTTCCTAACCTGGGCATTAGGCGGTTTGAATTTCCAAGCAGAACATCATCTATTCCCGCGTATTAGCCATGTTCACTACCCTGCTATTCACCCATTGATTGACAAAAAAGCCAAAGAACTGGGGTACGAATTACGCAGCTACCCAACGCTCTGGGCCGCATTAGCGGGGCATTATTGCCACTTGCGAGATTTGGGGCGGTATGACTCCACGGAGGCCAGTTCGCAATCTGATCCGCAGACCTGTTAGAATGGTGTAACACTCAAGCAAGAGAGGGTTCGAAAATGGAACAACCAATTCACACACTCAACAGTTTGTTTGACCAGTTAGGATTACCCTCCAGCGATAGCGAGATTGCTAGATTTATTGAACGACATAAGCCGGTAGGTGACGCCGTCTATATCCATCAAATGTCTTTCTTTAATGAATCACAACAGGCATTCTTGCAGGAAGCTGTTGAAATTGACGCCGATTGGGCTGAAGTGATCGATACCTTAGACAGCCTGATACGACACGAAGCAGATATTCGTCCCTCTTAACTTAAGGGCTGATGAGCAAGGTATCTCATCAAAATAGTACCAATAATAAAAATAAGCCCGAGCATAACGACTTGGGCCATTAGCAAAGGAGGTTTTACCACCTCATGCATCAGCTTCTGAAACAACAACTTCAAAAATTCATTTCAGAAGATGCGCCACTCAGTGACGATATGTTTGCCCTGTTGGCCTGCATCAGTAATACCTATAGCGCCAACGAGCTAGAACGCGTTCAGCTTGAAGAGTCGCTAGAGATGAGTGCGCGCACCTTAATCGAACGTAATGATAGCCTTATTCGCAACTTAGAAAACCAGCGTCAAGCGCAAGGAAATCTTGCGCACTCTTACGAAATTCTAAATGCGACATTAAATGCCTCCAAAGAAGGCGTATTGGTCGTTGGTCACGATGACGCTCCTATTGCTTTCAACAGTCGCTATATAGAGTTAGTAATGCTCAATCAAGAGCGTATGAGCACTATGTCGGGCGTCGATTTATTTCGTAACTTTTTAAGTCTCGCGACGAATCCGAGCTTACTATACAAACAAGTAGACGCATTAAGTGCGCTTGGTAGCGATAGCCATGAAGTCTATCGCATGAAAGATGGCCGTTGGTTAGAGGTTTATGCCTGCCGTCATAGCGTCGCTGGATTAATCTGGATGCTGCGCGATATCAGTGAGATTTACGAAAAAGAAGCCACTATTACCTTCCAAGCGTACCACGATAGCCTAACGGGTCTGCCGAATCGCGTACGCCTGCAAGAGCGTCTAGAGCAAGCCATTACGACATCACAACGGAAGCGCCGACGCTTTGCACTTTGTTACCTAGACCTTGATGGCTTTAAAACCATCAACGATAGTCTTGGTCATAACTATGGTGACGAATTACTAAAAGAAGTATCCGCACGCTTACAAGCGAATCTCAGAAAACAAGATACCCTAGCTCGCGTTGGCGGTGATGAATTCGTGATAATATTCGAACAAGTTGAAGGCCATGAAGATGTCCTTACATTAGCTGAAGGCGTATTGAAAACCCTTTATGAACCTATTCGCCTTGATCGACGTGAATTTGTCATCGGTGCCTCAATGGGGATCGCTATGTATCCAACCGATGGTGAAGACTCGGGGATATTAATGCGCAATGCCGATATTGCTATGTATCGCGCCAAAGCTAATGGCAAGAACTGTTTCCACTTTTTTACCCCTGCACTTGAGCGCATTGCACTGCAGCGCATGTCACTAGAAACCAACCTCCGTAGTGCCTTAGAGAAGAACCAACTAGAGCTGTTTTATCAGCCGAAGGTATGTCTACGCGACCTTCCCGATGGTATGGAAACTGGCCATCTTCACAGTTTTGAAGCGCTACTTCGCTGGCCTCAAGCCAATGGCGGATTTATCTCACCAGAGAGCTTTATTCATATCGCTGAAGATGCCGGCATGATTGGGCGAATAGGCTATTGGATTTTGCAACAAGCTTGCGTGCAAGCCAAAGACTGGTACGACCAGGGCTACAGTGCCAACATCAGCATTAATATCTCGCCGCGGCAGTTCTTGATCCCAAACTTTCACTACGAAATTGTGCAAATCATTCGCGACATGAATGTTCCAGTCGAGCTGATCTCAATTGAGATAACCGAAAGCCTGTTAATGCAGGATTTAAGTCATGCCCGCGCGGTACTCGAATACTTCCGCGAAAACGGTATATTTATTTATCTGGATGATTTTGGTACGGGCTTTTCTTCACTAAATTACCTCAAAAATCTTCCTGTCGACGCGATTAAAATTGATCGAACCTTCGTCAAAGACCTTAGCTCAAGTAACGCAGACCAAGCAATTGCCGCTTCCATTATCACCCTAGGTAAAAACCTAGATATGCTAATTGTCGCGGAAGGTATCGAGAACGCCGAACAGGCAGATTTCCTTATTCGCAATGGTTGCGACCTTGCTCAAGGCTATTATTACGGTCATCCCGTTAGCGCAGAACAGGCAAGCTTGTATCTGCACCCAGCCGACCGAACTTGCGAGCGACTTGCCAAACGCCAACGTTGCCTATAAATTCCTGCCTCCATGCACGAGTTGAGAGGCAGAGATTATTGTGAAGTATCCCCACTTTATCGCGATTGATGGCAGCTCTTATGAAGAAGATGCACACCCAATAGCGATTGCTTGGTCACTCGATGATGGCTCAATCAAAACTACACTGGTCCAACCAGACGACGATTGGGAAGACTGGGACTACGCACTCGAAGATCTCCACGGCATCACTCAAGACACCCTATTCCAGCGCGGAGAAACGGGATGGTCGGTTATTCGCGAACTCGAACACGACCTAGAACAGCCCTTCCTGATCGCCGAAGATATGGAACGAGTGACTCAGTTACTGGATAAACTCTACGATAGCTGCGGCCGCGAAGTGAGCATGGAAATTGGTCGTTTAAGTGACGAAATCACCAATCCAAGTGGCATTTCCGAGCTGTATGATGATCTTGATTTCAGCCACCAGCCTTGTGACGAACGCGTACGATTGATGCTGGAATTATGGGCTCGCGAACACGCCTAAATAGGAATTTAAACAATCAAATATGAGCGCTTAGAACACGAAATAACCACTAAACGCTCATATATGATCACTTATATTTTACGAAAATTTGCGCCAATCTCCGCCGCCCAACTTGCCTCAATACCCGCATCGTCAGCATACTGAGACCAGGTTTTTAATACCTCCCCCACTTCACCGACTATCGCTCGAACACGGCGCTCACTGACATCCGCCGTTGCACCACAAGCAACCAGATCATCCAGCACAAATCCATCGCGTTTGCCGTTAACACTCATTTGATGACTAGATGTCCATTCACCGTTCGGATTATACGAATAGGTCACATCGTAGGCCGGAGACAAGCGCCACTCGCCGCGTTTATTCATCAAGAAGGCGATGTTTTTCGTATGGTCATCTTGATTACGTGCCATCACGTTAAACACCATACGACGAAATTGCTGCTCAAGTGCTAGGTGTAAATCCTGCAAGCCCATTTGGCGCATCACCCGAAACGCTTGTTCATACGAATACGCACCCGCCATATTAAAATCGAAGTGCGCAATACCACAGAGCGTTTGCATGTGCAGTTTATCTTTGCCGCCTATTCGATCAAAACGTTGTGTTAGAAAATGCGCCCGCCCGTTTTCTTCTAACAACTGACACGGCATCATGTCGATCCCAGCGGCTTTAGCCATTTGCGAGTAAGCATATTCGATACGAGTAAATCCTTGTGGATCATTCAACTCTTTATCACGGTTACCCTGCACACCATCGAACTTCAACAAATAATGCTCAAACCCTTCTGGGCAATCTAATTGCCCTGAGCGAACTTCTTGAGTTGCTTCATTCCAAGCAATAACCGCTTTAGCACGAGCACCTCCCGCCGACGTACCGACAGAAATAATCTGCTGCAACGCTTGCGTATCGGTCACAGAATCACTGGCAGAATGGCCAAGCTTGGCGGCCAAACTATCCTTCTGAGCTAAAGCACGATTCGCTAAATCCACCAGCTTGGACATTTCTAATTGCTGATCAGGAATGCGAGTGCGTGGAGTTTCTGGTAAATACTCAAGCGCGCCCATACCGCGAATACCCATATACAAAAGACGTTCCACGGGGTTAAAACTGCCCGGTTCACGATTCTGACTCACCAACCACTGATCTATCAGCAAATTACCGAATTTATCCGGCAACGAATCCGCCAACATACCTGGCAAACCCTTGTACGATTCTTTATTCAAAGCAGGAAATGAAAACACGCCGGCACCCAGCGGCATATGCAGTGGCGAAAGCTGAATGCCCGAGCGTAAAAAAGGCTTCGCGTATTCAAAGAAACCAAGCTGACGCTGCGCATCCCATTGCACAGCACCAATGGTTATTCCCCACAGGCGAACTTCTGCCACAGAAATCACGCGTCATCGCCCCATGACCAAGTGCCCTTATCTTCGGCGACCTGACGGCTGCCAGATGCACGCTGCCGCTCGCCGCCGTTATCGACTTGCGGCCCTGCACCGTTATTCTGCAAGCTCGCCATAGGACTAGGAGGCTGCGGCGGTAGTAACAAATCGAGCTGATCGACCACGCCTAGAGCACGCATTAAGGCAATAATATTCATTAAGCTGACGTTATCCGCCCCGCTCTCTAAACGCCGTAGCGTCGACAAGCTTACGCCCGAAGCCTCAGCCAGCTGCGCTTGAGTTAAGTTACGGCTCAAACGAGCACTGCGAAAACGCTCACCCAATTGCTCTAGCACGACTAAATTACTAACTGATGAGTATTCCATAAATATTCACATATGAATTATTAATAACAATATAGGCCACTATTAATCAAATATGAACACTTAAATTAGATAAAGTTTCCAGCAAGTAAGGATAAGCGTTGCGTCATGCCAGAAAAGCAGTAGAGTACCCGCTCTCGCTCAACCCCTATTCAGCATCGGCACAGTTTCATGGCTATAAAAGCAACCATCTACAAAGCGGAGTTATCCGTCTCTGATATGGATCGTCATCATTATCAGACCTATAACTTGACTCTGGCACAACATCCGTCGGAAACCACCGAACGTATGATGGTTCGTATTGCCGCCTTTGTATTAAATGCTTCTGAAAGTTTAGAGTTTACTAAAGGTCTGAGCACGGATGACGAGCCAGATCTTTGGCAAAAAAGCCTATCGGATGAGATCGAGCTTTGGATTGAACTTGGCTGTCCGGATGAAAAACGCCTGCGTAAAGCCTGCAGTCGTTCCCGCCAAGTCATCCTCTATGGTTATCATGGCAATGCTTTCGATATCTGGTGGCAGCAAAATCAACAAAAATGCAGCCGCTTTGATAACTTAACGGTCATTGCGCTGAACCCAACAGCAATAGAACAGTTGGATACCCTAGCCCAGCGGACCATGCGCTTACAGGCAAGCATCCAAGACGCTACCTTATGGTTAGGGAATACGGATCGTAGCATTGAAATTCAACCAACTGTTTTGCAAGCCGCGAAACACTGAGACTCAGCTATGGCAACGTTTTCAAATCTACTTACACACCCACTGCTGCTGCAACGTCTAGCGCAATTAAAATACGAATCCCCTACACCGATTCAGCTAGCGGCAATTCCTTTGGTACTGGCCGGTAAAGATTTAATGGCAGCGGCACCCACCGGAACCGGTAAAACAGCCGCCTTCGTATTGCCGGTATTACAACTGATGGCGCAACACCCGCGTCCACTCAATGAATACGATAAAGCCTTACCGCGAGTGTTAGTCATTGCGCCCACGCGCGAACTAGCACAACAGCTCGAAGCCAGTTTGAACCAATACGGCAAGCTAACCGACCAGAAAGTACTCATGCTTTGTGGCGGGCAAGATAACGCACGCCAGCGTCAAGACGCACTCAAAGGCTGCGACATTGTTGTCGCGACGCCAGGTCGCTTATACGAGCTGATGAATAACCGCATCCTCGATTTTGAAGCATTGCAGTGTTTGATTTTGGATGAAGCTGATCGCCTGTTAGATATGGGCTTCGCCGATGACTTACAACTGATTATCAAGCGCTTACCGGCAACCCGCCAAAACCTGATGTTCTCCGCGACATCAAGCGAGCCAGTACGTGAACTGGCCGCCATGATCATGCCCAACGCTACCGCCCTCGGTCAGGCCCAAGCAAACCGCACCAGCATTGATGTTAAGCAATGGCTCGTGCCGGTCGATCATACCGATAAAGGCAACGCGACCATCACCCTACTGCGCGAAAATAAATGGTCACAGGTGCTGATTTTTACTAAGACCAAAGCCGGTGCCGATGTTTTATTAGAGCAATTAAAAGAAGAAGGCTTTAAAGCCGAAGCATTACATGGTGATAAACACCAAAGCGAACGTAATCGTATTTTAAATGCCTTTAAAACGCATAAATTACCGATATTAGTTGCTACCGACATCGCGGCTCGCGGTTTGGATATTGCGAACCTACCAGCAGTGGTCAACCACGATCTTCCGCCAGTGGCCG
>NZ_JAWUWR010000053.1:0-20604 GCF_034111725.1 Thalassolituus sp.
CCGACATCTCCAAAGGAGGAAATAATTCCTGACAATAACGCGTAACCGCTTGACCACAATCCCATAAAGTAGGTTGGGTCACTGCAGCCAGACCAGCCATCCCATGATGAGTCGCCGTCATTAAGTGACCCATTGCCAAACCTAGGTATGGCATATCGAGTCTCTTCACGGCTTGATCTACTAGAGCGAGACACTGCTTGGTACTAATAAAGCGCCCTTCCTCTATTGGTCGGTGCTCAATATTTGCATTTTGAAAGAATCGCTTTTCATCAATTCCAAGTATGGCTTCTAGTGTCTCGTCCGGTGTCTGCACAGTCAACTTAGCACGATTCATCAGCCAGTTAGCGTCAGGTTTCAATGTACGACGGAGATCAAAGTACGTCTGAATGTGCCCAAGAGGAATACATTCACTACTAGTATCCATATGACAACCTAGTTATTTTTATAATTATTAATGTAACGATGGTAGCAAGATCGAATCCCACCGTTCTTTGGCGTGAATTTTGGCCCTAAATAATGAGCAAAAGATATGGCATTTAAAGCCACATAGAAAAAAAGTTAAAAAATAGATTTTCTACAACTGTTTAATCTAAGAAGAACGAGCCTGTTTATTCCAATATTTTAGATAAATATTGTCATTGTTAGTATATGAATTCGGGGGGCTTTAACAGAGCAGGTAAACATGCCTCTGTAAAAACCCGTTTAATACAAACACGTCTTACCCTCCATTAGACTTAAGTAGAGTAAAAGCCCACTCGCTATTCGGAATTGGTCAGTAGACTAGCCAAAGCTTTATCGCTCAGCTGCACCAAATCTATAAACTCCGCGAGTAAGGCTGAGCATTCGACTGCGGCAGTATCGGCAGTATCGGCAGTATCGGCAGTATCGGCAGTATCGGCAGTATCGTCTTCAGCGATCAATTTAAACTGAGCCTCTATCTCGTACGCACGTCGAGCAAGACGGATAGCCCCCATTGTTCCTGCCGCACCTTTTAAAGTATGTAGAGCTTTAGTGCTTTCATGCCATTGCTTACTCTGCCAACAGAAAGCAATATCCTCGATGATTTTTTGCATTTCCGTCAAAAACATACTCTGCATTTTTTTAAATAAATTTCTATTGTTATTAAATCTACGCAGAAGGCTTATTTCATCCTCAATCAACTCCCCAAAGGCATCCTCCAGCGGCTGTTGTTTATCTTCAGCGAAATTTCCGCTCAGCACAGATAATATAGTATTTACTAGCTCTTCAAGATCGACTGGTTTACTCACGTGCCCGTTCATTCCAACCGTAGTACAAGCATCACGATCCTCTAATGACACATTAGCCGTCATTGCGACAATCGGTAAGTTACTCCAGCGACTATCAGCACGAATTCTTCGTGTTGCTTCTAGGCCGTCAATATCTGGCATTTGTATATCCATAAGGACGACATCATACGCGCAAGCCTCCGCCATGACTTTATCAACGCCTTCAATACCACCGCTCGCCAGATCCACGCTTGCGCCTTCACTAGTTAAAAGTTCATAAGCAATTTCACGATTAATAATATTATCTTCAACCACTAAAAAGGACATACCGAATAAGCGTGACTGCCGCTCTTTGGTTTCAATAATAATTTGGTCTTTTTTATGCAATACACGGCCTACCGATTCAGCCAATTGTAATGGCGTAATAGGTTTGCTTAAAAACTCACTATAAACTGGTACATCACAAGCTAACTCAGTAGTAACCGATGACGGTCCGTAAGCACTGATTATAATAATTTTTGGAGCATCTTCGTTCAACAAGTTGGTAACCGACTGCGCAATCTCATAGCCATTCATATCTGGCAACTGTAAATCCATAAGAACAACGTCGTAAGGCTCCTTTCTCTCATGTGCGTCGGCAATCATTTTTAAAGCCATTTTCCCACTGTATGCCACATCTACCTGCCACCCCAACTCCATTCCATTGCGTTGAAATAACTCAGCAGTCAACTGATTGTCTTCAACAACCAGCACTCGTCTATCGACAATTCGTATGTCATCCGTATCAATGGCGGGAACTACTGGCAAATTCAGATCAAACCAAAATATACTCCCCTCGCCCAGCTCACTCTCAAGGTTCAGAGTTGCCCCCATCAATCCCGTTAACCGCTTACAAATAACCAAACCAAGACCAGTACCGCCAAAACGCCTACTAGTGGAAACCTCTGCTTGCGTAAATCCATCAAAAATATGAGCTTGGTTTTCCTTTGATATACCAATACCGGTGTCTTCAACCGATATACGTAAACTAATATCCTTTTTATTTTCACTGATCTTATGAACGCGAACAATTACGTGACCTGTCGAGGTAAATTTAAGTGCATTACCCGATAAATTAATCAAAACTTGCTGCAACCGATTACTATCACCTAACAGTTGTTGCGGTAGAGTAAGATCTAGGTCATATAGCACCTCTACCGATTTATCGCCTAGATTTCCTGAGAGGACGACAGCGAGATTGCGAAACACCTCATCCAGATTAAAAGGTTGCAAATCAAGCTGAAGTTTACCCGCTTCAATTTTTGAGTAATCAAGAACATCATTGAGCAAGCTAAGTAATGATCTTGCAGCACTTTTAGCTTTGGAAATATAATCACGCTGCCTCTCATCTAAGCTCGTATTGGCCACCAATTGAAGCATTCCCAAGACCGCATTCATTGGCGTACGAATTTCGTGACTCATATTGGCTAAAAAGTTAGATTTTGCTGCGCTCGCTTCGTCTGCTTTTTCTTTGGCGTTACGAAGAATAGATTCTTGATGTATTTGCTCAGTAATATCTTGGTTAATCCCTGTTATTCGAACAACATTATCACTCTTATCAAACTCAATATCAGCTGCGGCTTTAATACTCCGTTCAGAACCATCTGGCAGTATAATACGAAATACTATATCGTAATCGGCGCGACGTTCTAGGGCGGCATTCAACGCTTCTTCAGTGCGAACTTTGTCATCAGGATGAACTCGCGTAATCCAATGCTCGTACATTACGCCTGTTTGTTTTAATTCCAGTGGTTGCTGATACATCGCGAACATCCAATCATTCCATTCCAGAAAATCACTTCCTGGCTCCCATGACCACACACCTAACTCAGCCACATCAGCGGCCATGGCAAGTTGATTCATGGCAAATGCTAATGCTTCATGTTGCTTATTCTGTTCACTAATATCGACCGCCATACCGAGATAGCCGCTAATAGCACCGTGGATGTCTCGAATAACCGTTACCGACAAGTTAACCAATAACGTACTACCATCCTTACGGTGATAGGTCCACTCACGACGCTCCAGCCCTTCATTGTCTGGTATAAGGGTAAATAATTTAAATCCTTCTATTTTCTGCTGATATTGGTTGGATAATTCTTTTGCTCTTTGTTCCAACTCGCTAGGACTATGAAAGATGGCTGGACTTTGAATTCCCACCATCTCTTCTGCTTTATAGCCCAGCATTTCTTCTGCACCCTTGTTAAATAAGATCACAGTGCCATTAGTATCGGTAGCAATAATCGAAATAGCCGATGCTGAATCTAGAACACTTTTTAGTAGAGTATTGACTGTACGCACTTCTAGCGTGCGCTCCTCAACTTGACGTTCTAGATTACTATTTAGCTTTATAATTTCAGCTTGAATTGCCTTCTGCGGAGATATATCGCGAATGGTTTCAGATAAACCAACCACCGTACTTTTTGCATTACGCATAACCGCGATAGAAATGGAAACATCCATTAACTGGCCATTGGCTCCAATACGCTGACTTTCAATTAATGGAAAAGGTTGCTTTTCAGTAATCGCCTCTTCATATAATAACTTCTCTACTCGCCAAATATCACTAGGAACAATAAGATCAGCTAATGAGTTCCCCTTGGCTTCATCTGCTGAAATACCAAACATCCTCTCAGCTGCACTATTCCAGCTAAAAACCTTGCCATCAATACCTTGGCTAATAATTGCGTCAGTGGAACTTTCAACGATACAGGCCAAACGCGCCTGTTGAGCAAAGAACTCTGCTCGACGTTGTCGATTGTTTATAAATAGTGCAAACACAGTACTAATTAAAAAGCTGAGCAGACTACCAAGAATAAATACCTGCTCTTTTGAAATAATATTTAAGGATTCAACAAAAGCAGGATAAGCACCAAACTTGAATTGCCAAGTTCGACCAAAGACTTCGCGCTCTATTTGGTATTCAGAAACCAAATCACCTTTGGATAGATCACGATTGTCGAAAAATTGAGTCTCCTTTTCAGGCTTCGTGACATCTTTAATTTCAGCGGCGAAATAGTCTGGGCGCAATCGTAAGTTAGTTAATACCTCTTCAATAATTAGAGGTGCATAACTCCAGCCGAAACCTAATCGTTCGCGTTCCTCAACAGTGATAGGTGTGCCCGCATTTTTATAGATAGGCAACATAATCAAAAAAGACTGCAATGGCTTACCTGTTGCCTGAACCAAAGTAATTGGTCCCGTTAACCGCACCTCTCCCGTTCTTAGCGACAACAAAGCAGCCTCGCGGCGATTATCTTCAGAGGCAATATCCAACCCAACCGCGGCTTTATTAGCCCCCACTGGCTCAATATACTGAATAACAAAGCGCTCACCATCGTGTGGAGTTAACTGGCGAACATTAAAGTTAGGCCAGTTGTCCAGTGCCGCCTGTTTCACAAAATCCGTTTCATCAGCAACTGGAACTCTGCGAATAAACCCAAATCCACGCGCACCAGGAAACTCTGAGTATAGATCCCGAGTCTCACTGTATCGTTCAATTAACTCACGGTTCAAATTACTTTGAGCCGTCGCAACCGTGCCACGCAATCCACGTAAACCGTATTGGTACAATTCCACTCGATTGTAAATCTGCTGAATGAGTTCCTGAGACTGAATAGCCAACATACGGTCTACATGTTCATGATTCGAACGTTCGAAACGAACTGACAACCCATAGCTGATTAATAGACCAATAGTTAACGATATAATTGTCGAAAACCAAAGTTGACTGCGTCTGCGGTTCCCTATTGCCATAAGGCTACCAAACCTACTTGTAACTTTTTAAAATATAGTAAGAAGTCTAGCTTCTAGGGTCGAAATAAACAGTTTTGCCGACGATATAGTTTCTGAAAGACCTAAGGGATGAAGCATCACTAAATACTAGGTGCAAAAATATCTGTTAATCAACTGAGTCTTTAAATACAGGCGGATAGGCTTAAATCACGCGAATGTCAGTCCTAAAAGCTCACAAGGAAGCGAACATCAACAAGTCATGATTAAGGGATAGCGATTGGGGGATGACAAATCAAACAGACACAAAAAAGCCCCGTACGACGGGGCTTTTTCTTAAATATTGGCGGTGAGAGAGGGATTCGAACCCTCGATAGGGATAAACCTATACACACTTTCCAGGCGTGCTCCTTCAGCCACTCGGACACCTCACCAATTTCTAAAACCACGCATAAAAAGCGCAATTCAGAGGTCGCGTACTATACGCAGGCACTAACGAAGCGTCAACACACTTTGCCTAGTCGTTTGTTTTTACAAGAGTTTCGTCATTCCACTCGCTAACAAAGTCGGTAGATAGCATCACCGGCGGTTGTTTGAGTGTGCAATTGACGTGGCCTATATAAACGAATCCAGTGATGACATCGTCAGTGGTTAATCCCAATGCTTGACGAACACCTTCGCTATGCACCATATCGCCGGTACGCCATATCGCGCCGAGTCCTAGCGCCCACGCTGCTGTCAGCATGTTTTGTATACCAGCGCCGGTTGATAGTAATAGCTCATCCCGAGGTACTTTAGGGTGATTTTGAACCCTAGTTATGGCAACCACCACCAGTGGCGCACGCAGCAGCATCCCTCTGAGCTTGTGTTGGCGTTCATCTGAAAGCCCCTCCCAATCCGGTGTTGATTGTAAGAAGATATCTCCTAGGGTCGATCTCGCATCCCCACTAATCGTGAGATATCGGCTAGGTCTCAGCCAAGCGTGGTCTGGAGCCCGCAAGGCTGCCTGAAATAATGTCTCTTTTTGCGCCATCGTGATATCAGGCCCCGTCAATTGAGGGACGGAAACTCGTTCAGTAATTGCCTTTATTGCGTCCATTTTTTGACCTTATGTTTAGTTATTCATTTGGCGCATAATACCCAACATGGTTCATGACATTCCAGACAAGCTATTGCTGCGCCCTTAATTTAACGGTATATACTTAGATCTAAGACTAAGTCACTAGAAGTGATGAGGTTTGACCCAACATAATAATAACAATCTAGGATGTGAGCATGGCTAGTCCACAAGACCTCTCTCATTTCTCCGAGACGACCTTGCCAAGACAGGACTACGTAGCTCGCATATTTGGCTACGGAGTCGCTGCATTAGCTATGTTTGCGGCCATTCATTATGGCTACTACGGTGAGCAAATGATGATTGTCCCTGTCATTGCGCTAACCTACCCGCACCTCATTTATATACTAAGCCGCCCTTTCCGTCGTCGTCGCGCCTATATTACACGCCAATTCCTTATACACGGCGACGCTCTCTGGTGTGGCTTGTTCCTCGGCTATATTAACTTCCCGTTGGAGCTGGTTGTACTTTTTCTGATCATGATCAACACCAGCTTCATTGTTGTAGGTAGCTTCACTGCTTGGGCTTTTTGTATTGTGTCGCTTGTGTCAGGTGCGGCGGTTGCCTACCTAGTATTTGGATACACCTCAATGCCTCAATTGCCAACCGAGGTGTTTTTAATTACCGCAACCGGTGTGGGCGTGCATTTAGCCTTAACCGCTTACAATAGTTATCGCCAAGCACGAGACCTAATTCGCTTGAAATTGAAGTTTCAAGGCCAAGTTGAACGTTTCCAAGCACTCTCGCATCAAGTATCTAAATACGTTGCCCCGCAAGTATGGGAATCGATATTTTCAGGACGCCGACAAGCTCGCCTAGAAACACAACGCAAAAAATTAGTCGTATTTTTCTCTGATATCGTCGGTTTTTCCGCCTTGTCAGAACAAATGGAGGCTGAGGCCTTTACCGACTTGCTCAATACCTATCTAACCGATATGTCGCAAATCGCGCTGAAATACGGCGGCACCATCGATAAATTTATTGGTGACGGCATCATGATTTTCTTTGGTGATCCTAAGACCAAGGGGACCAAACGCGATGCATTAGCGTGTGTTTCTATGGCCATTGAAATGCGCCGCCATATGGATAAACTCCGGCAACGTTGGACGGAGCATGGGCTAACAGCGCCCTTACAGATCCGTATGGGTATCAGTACTGGCTATTGCACAGTTGGCAACTTTGGTACGGAAAGCCGCATGGATTACACCATCATAGGTAAAGAAGTTAATCTAGCCAGCCGCCTAGAGACCGAAGCTGAAGCCGGTGAAATTTTAATATCTCAAGACACCTACGGTTTAGTCCGTGACCGAATTGCATGTAGAGCTCGCTCCAATGCTATTGTCAAAGGTTTTCGCGACCCTATACCCACCTTCCAAGTTGTCGATTATCGCCAAGATAATGGTTCCGACAATAGCTATGTTAACCACGATATCGAAGGCTTCGCCCTACACATGGAAGCGGATAAAATTCGTGAAGAAGATAAAGACAAGGTCGCTGATGCTTTAGAAAAGGCGGCAAGAAAACTACGAGGTAAGTGCGTCGCCTGACGCACTTACTGGTCGCTCTAGCAGACCCCAATTACTGCCTAAACAGCCGGAAATTCTCCGCTTTTGCATCCGTCATAGAACTGCGAAATGGATTAATATCTAGCCCACCACGTCGGACATAACGCGCATAAACCGTTAGCGCTTCCGGCTTACAACGCACTGAAATATCCCTAAAGTTGCGCTCGACACACTGCTCATGAAAATGTTGGTGCTGACGCAAGGATACTAAGTACTGCAGCAGGCCAGCTTCGTCGATCCTTGGCCCACGATAGTAAACGAAGATACTGCCCCAATCAGGCTGCCCCGTAACAGGACAATTCGACTTCAACAAATGACTGCATAGCCAACCGTCGTATACTTCATCCTCATCAGCACACAAAAATTCAGGATCGAGTTCATAACTGGTTACTTCGATATCAATATCATCTAAGCATTTCGAGTCTGGCGCTGCCGGAAATTGTGTATCAAAGCCATGGAAGATAACGTCTACAAATGTCCCTTCAACCACACCTGCCGCAGCAGATAAGTCGGCAACCATAAGCGCCCTTACGGCATCGACGCTATCAAAGCGCGACTGATTGAAGGAATTCAGATAGAGCTTGAATGACTTAGACTCAATCAAATAACGGCTAGTCGCTGGAATCCGAAACTCCGCCGTGCAAACCAAAGGCTTGCCCTTGGGATTCAACCAAGAAATCTCATAACCGTTCCAAATATCAACGCCGAAGAAGGCAATTTGATTACGATCTAATCCTTGTGCTTTCCAGCTTTCATCACGCTCTATGGGAAAGAGCACACTGGGATCATAGGTATCGCAATAAGCCGAAACCTGCCCAAGTGGATTATTATCACTGTGAACTGATGCCATAAAAATACTCTCCGACTACTGTCGCATTCCTACGCCGCGCTGCAATAACCAAACACTATACGCGGCTAAAATAACGATAAAGAAAATCAACATACCAAATGCAAATACAACACTGACATCAGATACCCCCATTACGCCGTAACGGAAGGTATTCACCATGTACAAAATTGGATTTAACTTTGATACCCCCTGCCAAAACTCAGGCAGAAGATTAATGGAATAAAATACACCGCCTAAATAGGTCAGTGGCGTAATAATAAAGGTAGGAATAATGGAAATGTCATCAAACTTAGTAGCGAAAACGCCGTTAATAAAACCACCGAGTGAGAACAAGATAGCCGATAGCAGTATGACACTCACTACGATCCAAATATTATGGATTTTCAGGTCAGTAAAATACAACGACAGAAGCGTTACGATAGCGCCAACAAGAACTCCGCGCACGACACCACCGCCAAGATACCCTAAAAGAATAGTGACCGGGTGAACAGGAGCAACCATCATTTCTTCGACACTGCGTTGAAACTTATTACTAAAAACCGACGACGACACATTGCCATACGCGTTAGTAATAACACTCATCATGATTAAACCAGGAACAATGAAGGACATATAATCTACGCCGCCCATTTCACCGATTCGCGAACCGATCAAAGTACCAAAAATCACGAAGTAGAGTGTCATCGTAATGGCTGGCGGCAATAAGGTTTGCTGCCAGATACGCATAAATCGACGAACTTCCTTCACTAGAATGGTATTGAAGGCTACCCATTGTACGCGCATTAAACTCATGCGTTATCTCCCTGCACTAAGCCGACAAATAGCTCTTCTAAACGGTTTGACTTGGTCCTCATACTACGAACTTCAGCCCCCTGTTCGGTTAGCAAAGCAAAAATTTGATTAATGCTTTGCCCCTTTTCAACCGTAACTTCAATGCTTTCTAAACTGGTAATATTCGTTTCAAAACCTGGCAAGCTAAAAGAATCAGCAACCGGAGATATCAAGTCGAAGACGAAGGTTTCGGTCTTAAGTTGACTCAGTAGTTCGCGAGTGCTCATGCACTTAACAATATGGCCCTTGTTGATAATGGCGATGTTACGGCACAACTGCTCCGCTTCCTCCAAGTAATGGGTCGTCAGAATAATGGTCGTTCCGCTTTTATTCAGCTCTTGCATGAAAGCCCACATTGAACGGCGTAGTTCGATATCGACCCCCGCGGTTGGCTCGTCCAGAATCAAGACTTTGGGGCCATGCACCAAAGCACGAGCAATCATCAAACGACGCTTCATCCCCCCAGAAAGCATTCTTGACGGCTGATCACGCTTATCCCACAGGTCAAGCTGACGTAACAACTTCTCAGTGCTCGCCGCCGCCTCTTTGCGAGTCATACCGAAGTACCCCGCTTGAGTAACGACAATGTCGTACACTTTTTCAAACTGGTTAAAATTGAATTCTTGCGGCACGACACCCAAATGACGCTTGGCATCAAATGCCTGCTTGGATACATCAAAGCCCATAATAGATGCCGAACCAGATGTTTTCTGTATCAGACTCGATACAATACCCAAGGTGGTTGACTTACCCGCACCGTTTGGTCCCAGCAAAGCAAAGAAATCGCCTTGCTGTACTGTGAGGTTTATACCTTTTAAGGCTTCAAAGCCGTTGCCATATACTTTAGCGAGGCCTTCCACCATTAATGCCGGAACCATACCTATAACCTTATGAGAGATCGAATGAGCGAACGTCTGGACTATCACTTAGGGCTACTTAAAAACACCCAAACTCGTCTGCTAAATGCGAGCAAGCAGGACAGCACAGCAATTTCGGAAGAGATTCTACAGCAATTGCAGCTCGTTATTGACCAGCTGGTGCAACAAACTGGTTCAGGCTATGAATCAGGTCATGATCTGTTAGCCAATATCGCAACACACCACCCGCAACTAATGCCCGCTATCGACCGCGACTTACTATGGTTCTTCGGTGGCGATTGCCTGCATTTTCTCGCAGATGACGAAATTAATCGTTTTCAACGGCTAGAAGACATGGCAGCGGAAGCTGAAAGCGAAGGAAAAACGTTCGACTACCAAGCAGCGCACGGCGCACTCCGATAACAGTCGTCAATTTAGAGCGCCCAGACTGGCGCTCCAGCTCTCGACCCTAGGTCGGGAATTGCTTGCATAAAAAAACCCCAGTACTTTCGCACTGGGGTTTTTGAATTTGGAGCGGGAAAGGAGATCGATCGGACTGGCGCTCCAGCTCTCGACCCTAGGTCGGGAATTGCTTGCATAAAAAAACCCCAGTACTTTCGCACTGGGGTTTTTGAATTTGGAGCGGGAAAGGAGATTCGAACTCCCGACCCCAACCTTGGCAAGGTTGTGCTCTACCAACTGAGCTATTCCCGCTTATTACCTAACGCTTCTGCCTGGTGTATACCGAACCTTTAAAAGATTGGTATCCCCAAGGGGATTCGAACCCCTGTTACCGCCGTGAAAGGGCGGTGTCCTAGGCCTCTAGACGATGGGGACATCGCGTTAAGTGCTGCGCATTCTAGCGCTTTGTTGTTGATTTGCAAGCGTTTTTTCTTACTTTTTCAACAACATCTTGATCAAACGTCTGGCGTAATACCAACAAAAATATTTGGAGCGGGAAAGGAGATTCTAACTCCCGACCCCAACCTTGCCAAGGTTGTGCTCTACCAACTGAGCTATTCCCGCAAAACGTTTTTGATGGTATCCCCAAGGGGATTCGAACCCCTGTTACCGCCGTGAAAGGGCGGTGTCCTAGGCCTCTAGACGATGGGGACGTCTTAATCAAAGAGCGCGCATTCTATTTTCGTATCGGCTAGTCGTCAAGCCCTGCAATGTAAAATTTTCGGTCTACACTGATTTTAGACGTTCTGTTTAATGCTCTTGGTTATGTTTCAGTCAGAGCGAACACAGCAGGTGAACCTCAATCAGACCCAAAGGCACAGGAATACAACGTCATGAGCACCAGTTTGCTAATCGCCATCGCCATCATCACGGCTTGCGCAGCGCTTGCTGCTTTAACCTTCAGTCGATGGCTAGAACAGCGCCGCTTAGAACGTTTAAGACAAGCAGTGCTGCACAGCGATAACATGAATAAGGCCTGTCTCTATGGTGAAGAACTCAGCAAATGGCTAAGTCCAGAGACACTGCAATTCATTGCTCAAGTCATTCTGTATCATCAAGAACAAATCCAAGTACTCGGAATTCCACCCAATGCTCGCACAAATCGAGCAGCGTCTATGGCAGAAGAATGGCAGAACAACCCTCGTCCTCCGCTCAATTATCCAATGCCAAAAGACCTTAAAAAAGCACAGGCTTTGCGGCAATCGGTTGTATCTCTGCTGGAACTCGTGAAAGAAGCCTACGGACAACAAATTGTCGATACAAATATCGCACGCCAAGTGATTAAAGAGGGACGCATGCTAAACACGCGTATTTGCATTGGCGTTTACCAAGCCCGCGCGCAGAATGCGCTCAAACAAAGCAGCCCCAATCAAGCGATTCATTTTTTGAAGCGTGCAGAAGACGCACTTCGAGCCCTAGGGGAACTCCCGCACGATCTACAGGAGTTAATGAATGCACTGTCAGGAGAGATAACCAACTTAGAGCAGCAGCGCTACGACACGCATACAAGCTCTCGTTTATCAGAAGAAACAGAAGAATTGGCGGAAGCTGATGAGGCTTGGAAAAAGAAAAACTACGATTGATTTTTTGCTTTCTGCCAACGTTTTATCCAACCCCAAAGATGATTCCTAAGGGATGCGGCTTCATCAATAGAAGCACCCGCTCGACACATCAAGTTACTCGGCACCGTTGAAGCCAGCTCACGCAATGACATTCCCTGCTCTGTTAAGCGCACAAGTACGATACGTTCATCGTTGTCCGATCGCTTGCGAACAATTGAACCGAAGGTCTCCATGCGTTTTAGTAGCGGCGTAACCGTACCCGTATCTAGCATCAATTCATCGCAAACATCCCCCACTTTCAGCCATTGCTGATTATTCTCCATGGCCTCCCACAGCACCAACATAACTAAGTACTGGGGATACGTCAGGCCAAGCACCTTTAATAATGGATGATAGGCTTGGGTAATTTGTCGCGCCACAGTATAGGCCGCAAAGCAGGTTTGATTGGACAAGTACAATTGAGGGTACTTTTTAATCGACATTATGCTTGTGCCAATTCGGTCTCGACATCAGTCAATAACTCTTCTGGCTTAGTGGTTGGTGCATAGCGGCGCACAACTTCACCTTGACGATTAACTAAAAACTTAGTGAAATTCCACTTAATCGCTTTCGTGCCCATTAAGCCCGGAGCGGCCTTTTTAAGCGCTTGATACAAAGGCGCAGCGCCGTCACCATTAACCTCAATTTTGCTAAACATAGGAAAAGAAACACCGTAATTCTTTTGGCAAAAGGCTCCAATTTCGACCTCACTTCCCTGCTCTTGCTTGCCGAACTGGTTACATGGAAAACCAAGAATGACCAAGCCTTTGTCTTTATAAGCGTTGTACATACTTTCCAGACCTTCGTATTGATACGTAAAACCACATTTACTTGCGGTATTCACAACCAATACAACCTTGCCAGCGTATTCTGACAAATCCTGCTCAGTGCCGTTTAGTAAGGGCATCGTGTGATTTAAAACGGTCATTTCAATTTACTCCAAATTATTGCGCAACTTCGGCTGCATTTATATTGCATGAAACTATATTGCATACAATATACTTTAACAACCAAGAATAGCTTTCTGAATTCAGGCCATTTCTCTCAGGTGCCTATTCTTTGGTTGACGCTTTATCGAAGGTTAACGAAGCTGAGTTAATACAATACCTCAATCCAGTAGGTGCAGGCCCATCGGTGAATACATGACCAAGATGAGCATCGCAATGCTTGCAAGTTACCTCAGTGCGAACCATAAAATGACTCGTATCGGCACGTTCCTCAATCACATCAGTGGTAGCGGGAGCGCTAAAGCTGGGCCAGCCACAACCTGAATCAAATTTACTGTCCGATAAAAATAAAGGCTCACCGCAACATACACAGCGATAGATGCCTTCATCTTTACTATCATAGTACTGCCCAGTGAATGGTCTCTCAGTTCCAGCCTCGCGAGTAACGCGATAGGATTCAGGAGATAATGTCTTACGCCATTCTTCGGCTGTTTTAACAAACTTTTTCATAGGTATTCCCACTTTCGAAGCGCACGGGGTCGGAGTATGATGCCTCCTTTTCTTTTCGATGCAACACAGGCAGATCGAGTTCCATGCAGGAAATATTAAAATCCAACAAACTGGCTAACGTTTTCTACGACCTACGTGGACCTGTATTACAGGCGGCCAAGCGCATGGAAGAAGAAGGTCATCGGATTCTGAAGCTTAACATTGGCAATCCAAAACCGTTCGGACTCGACGCGCCAGAAGAGATCATTCAGGACGTTATTTATAACCTTCCTGACTCTGAGGGTTACTGTGACTCAAAAGGCTTATTCTCAGCGCGTAAAGCCATCATGCAGTACGCTCAGCAAAAGCATATTGCCAACGTCACTATTGAAGACATCATCATAGGCAATGGCGTTAGCGAATTGATCGTGATGTGCATGCAGGGATTGCTTAATAATGGCGATGAAGTTTTAGTACCTGCGCCAGACTACCCACTGTGGACAGGCGCTATCAGCCTAGCTGGTGGACGCGCGGTACACTACATCTGTGACGAGCAATCAGGCTGGTATCCAGACCTTGATGATATGCGCAGCAAGATCACCGATAAAACGCGCGCTATGGTGTTGATCAATCCGAACAACCCTACAGGTGCAGTTTATCCTGATGCTTTATTGCTTGAGATGCTGGAAATCGCACGCGAACACAACCTCATCGTTTTCTCAGACGAGATTTACGATAAGATATTGTTCGATGGTGCAACGCATACCTCAACCGGCGCCCTTGCCGACGATTTATTGATAATTACCTTCAACGGATTATCAAAAAATTATCGCTTAGCAGGATTCCGCTCTGGCTGGATGATTATCAGCGGTGCTAAGCACAAGGCTAAAGACTACATCGAAGGCTTGGAAATGCTGGCGAGCATGCGCTTATGTGCCAACGTTCCCGCGCAACACGCAATTCAAACGGCTCTTGGTGGCTATCAGAGCATTGATGACTTAGTTGCCCCCACTGGTCGTATTTGTCAGCAGCGCGACATCGCTTATGACATGCTCAACGATATTCCTGGCATTAGCTGTGTTAAGCCAAAAGGAGCACTGTACTGCTTCCCGAAAATGGACGCCAAACGCTTTAACATTCGCAATGACGAGCGCATGGTATTGGACTTACTCGAACAACAAAAAATCTTGATTGTTCATGGTACGGCCTTTAACTGGCCAGCCCCCGATCACTTCCGCGTTGTGTTCTTACCACGCCCGGAAGATCTGACCAATGCGTTAAGTAAAACCAAGAATTTCTTCGAAACCTATCAGCAGCTGTAACAGGCTGCGGATAAGTATGCTAGACGTTCATATCGACGAGTTTTTTAACGATTGCGCGGTAGCCCTACTTATGGGGCTGCAGTCTTTTCCTGCGGCAAAAACACTGTTTGTAGAAGATATCGCCGGCCCGGATGAAATGGATGAGTTTGGACTTCATAGCGCCAGACACATCGCTGCACTTGGTGCCCTGTGCTGGCTCAAAGATGAAGGCTTCGTTCGTTTTGGTGCAATGGACCGGCAGGAGTCTGTCGATAATTTTGTGCTTACAAGCAAAGCGTTTTCACGTTTACTGGCTCTTGAGCCAATAGCAAACCAACCCGTATTTCAAATACTAGAGAGTGCTCGCATGGAACAAGATTCCACGCGAGTGAGCTATCTATTAAGAACGCATCTAATTAAAGAGTTGTAGCCAAATGGCTACTTAGTGCGGACATCAAAACCCGCTGCGGTTAAGGCGTCCATCAGATCATGAGCTCGCGCCGGAACGCCTACTCGCAAGGTCGGTGTATCACGACGCAGTGGATACTCTTTACGCAGGCGATCAAATGTCTCAGGTAAATTCTTAGATCGACGCATCGCAGAACGCAGCACGCCATCATCAACACGAATCTCATACGCGGCTCGAATAGCCGTACGCAAAGCTTGATGTACTGGTGCTTGCTCAGTGAAGTTAACGCGTTTGATTCCGGGTTCTGGTAAAAACTGCGCCAATTTACGACGAATAGGCAAACCGAAAAATTCGCAAACACCGTGATATACAACCTCGGTACCACGCATTTTGCCATCCAACGAGTAGCCTGCAATATGGGGAGTACCCAACCAACAATAATCCAGCAGCTCAGTATTTATGTCAGGTTCACCTTCCCAAACATCCAATATTGCAGAAAAGTCATCATTTGCTTTCAAATGCTCTAACAAGGCCGCATTATCGACAACCGCTCCGCGTGCAGCGTTAATCAAACAGGCATCCGGTTTCATCTTGGCGAGGGTTTCAGCGTTCAGCATGTGCCAAGTAGGATGGTCACCGCTTTTCGTCATGGGCGTATGGAATGTCACCACATCAGCACTGAGGGCTTCTTCAAAGGAGGATAAGACCCCCACTTCTTCCGGATCTTTAAATGGATCAACGCCAATCACCTCAACGTCCATCTCTTCTAGCCTATTGCGCAACAGCAATCCAACATTGCCCAGCCCAACAACACCAACTGATAATTCAGTAAAGGCAATACCGCGGCTATCAACAAGAACGCTGAGTGCACTCAATACATAATCAACAACCGCTTGCGCATTGCAGCCCGGCGCACTACGAAAGCCAATTCCTGCTTTTTCTAAATAATCGAGATCAATATGATCTGTACCAATCGTCGCAGTGCCCACGAACTTTACTTTACTGCCTGCCAACAACTGCTCATTGACCTGAGTAACGGAACGAACGATAAGGATATCGGCATCCGCCACATCAGCAGCCGTCATAGTTCTGCCTGGCACTCGAAGGATCTCTCCAAATTCTGAGAAAAACTGATCAAGTAACGGGATGTTTTCGTCGGCAACGATTTGCACTGGGTAACACTCTATTCAGTAAGGAATCGGCATTGTGGCAATAGCTCGCGTCAAACACAATGATCACGAGCTAAAGCATCATTAGGCAACGCGAGTAATCGTTACCGCAACACCATTAAGCGCAGCATTTCCGGTCAACTCATCCAAATAATGATCATCGGTCAAGCGATTAGCATTCACCCCACCCGCTTGTCGCGCTTGAGCTAATTGCACGCCATCTTCATCGTGCCCCCAACCGTGTGGCAAACTCACAACCCCCAACATCATGGATTCACAGGGTTCAGCTTGCACTGTGAGTGTCGCCACCCTCGACGTGACCTCAACGATATCGCCCTCAGCAATACCTAAACGCTCAGCATCCACAGGATTGAGCAATAAACGATCACGCCTTGGCCCTTTGATTAAACGACGGCTGTTATGCAACCAAGAGTTGTTACTGCGCACGTGACGGCGACCAATTAACAATGAATCGTCACTTTGTGGCGCTAACAAGGCTGTACGCAACCGCTGAAGCTCATCGACAAAAACCTTAGGCGTTAGCGATAACTTCTTGTTTTTAGTAAATAAACGATTCGGCATAGAAGGCTCTAACGCACCAAGATCTAAACCCTCTGGCGTTTCAATCAACGTTTTTAATGCCAACTGATACGGTCCACGTTTAAGCAAGGCTTTAAGAATACCCACTGGCTTGAGCCAGTTCATAACCGCGTAGGTCAGTGAGGTTTGCAGTCGAGTCTTTAACGAACCACGATTCAAACGCTTAGCCAAACCTAACAAGATTTCCCAATCTTCTTTGCTGCCCTTTGGTTTATCGAACAAGGCAGGCGCATATTTCGCCACATTACGCACCGCAAACGTATTGAAAATCAGATCGTAGTGATCACGCTCTAATGGGCCGCAAGGCGGAAGAATCAGATCCGCGTGGCGCGTAGTTTCATTAATGAAATAGTCTATCGACACCATGAAATCGAGAGATTCAAAGGCACGGTTAAGCTGATCACTGTTCGGTGTTGAGATAATCGGATTACCTGCGACCGTCAACATGCCGCGTATCTGCCCCTCACCTGAAGTAAGAATTTCTTCCGCCATTACAGCGACAGGAAATTCTCCGCCAAATTCAGGTAATTTACGAACCCGGCTGCGATATTTATCAAAATGTCCGCGTCCACCGCGAGCCGCCAAAATGGCGGGCAAATCAATCGCAGGCTTAGTAAACATAACACCACCAGGACGATCAAAATTGCCGCTAACAATGTTCAGCACGCTCACCAGCCACTGACACAAACCGCCATATTGCTGCACCGAAAGACCCATTCTGGCATAGCAAACAGCCGATGGGGCTGCCAACCACTGCTTCGCTAACTGACGAATATTACTTTCATCAATGCCGGTCGCCTTGGCGGCGATATCGGGAGTGAATCCTTCGCATAAACTTGCAAGATCAATACTCTCAACATAGTCCGGTAACGTTGGCAATTCATCGCGTTGTTCGTTGGTCCAAATATTCAAAATCGCCAACAACAAGACCAGATCTTGCCCTGGACGAATAAACCAGTGCTCATCCGCTACTTTGGCTGTTTCGGTGCGACGCGGATCAATCACCAACACCCTACCACCGCGTTTTTGTATGGCGCGGATACGCCCCCGATAATCTGGCGCTGTCATCAGGCTACCGTTCGACGCCAACGGATTCGCACCCATAATGATCATGAAGTCGGTTCGATCGATATCCGGAATGGGCAACAAAAGTTGATGGCCAAGCATGTGCAAGCTCGCCATATGATGCGGAAGCTGATCTACGGAGGTAGCAGAAAACTTATTTTTTGAACCCAAAGCCCTGAGCAACAAAGGTCCAAACAACAAATTGCCATAGTTATGAACGTTCGGATTACCTAGATAAGAACCAATTGCATCTTTGCCATGCTTAGCTTGAATCTCAGCAAAACGTTTGGCGGCAATGTCCAGCGCCTGATTCCAGCCGATAGGCTGCCAACCTGACTCTGTTTTCAACATTGGCGTCGTTACCCTGTCTGGATCTTCATGCAGATCTTGCAGCGCCGTCGCCTTAGGGCAGATATAACCTCGGCTAAACGGATCATCTTTATCGCCCTTAATTGACAGTATCTCTTCCGTTGCAGGATTAAACTCAATTTCAATGCCGCAGGTGGCCTCGCACAGGCTGCAGGTGCGTTTATGCGTCTGAATAGTCATGCTGTTGTCCTAGCTGCTGATCGCCGGCAGAGACCGGGATTATTGTATTTCCTGACTATACAGGCTACTCAATGGCTCGGAACAGGCCATTTATGCCAAATTCCGGACAACAAAATTCAGGACAGCCAGGGCGTACCATAAAAGGCGCAACTAAGCCGTACTTCCCCCGCTAATACACGCCCAAAGATAGCAAAAAGAAACAGCAGAAATAAACAGCAGAAAGCCCCTGATGATCATGTCTGCCGCAGTCGAATGCTCTGATAAACCGGAGAAATATTAGACCTGACACTCATAATTTTTATGAATGATGCATATCAGGGGGACTAATGCGCCTGACGCCATTATTGCTGTATACTGCATGCTATCTTAAAAAAGGTAGATCCCTACATAGGCTGATCGTCTGTTCAGGAAACTACCTTCTTACTTAATGGTACTTAGTCAGAACGAAATACAATCCCTCGTTACTGACTAAAGTGCCCATACGTTGCTACTGAGGCTTTGAGAGGGTCGCTAATGAGTCTGTATTCAGAATATCTGGAAGAAATTGAGGTTCGTAAAAAGGAACTGGGTTTACACCCAAAACCAATCGATAGCGCAGAACTGCTGTCTGAAATCATTGCCCAGATCAAAGATACCGGCAATGCAGAGCGCGAAGCCTCTCTGAACTTCTTCATCTACAACACTCTGCCAGGCACCACGCCTGCCGCTGGTGTTAAAGCTAAGTTCCTGAAAGACATCGTAACCGGTGCAGAAACCGTTGCTGAAATCTCTCCGGAGTTCGCGTTAGAGCAACTATCTCACATGAAAGGCGGTCCTTCTGTTGAAGCGCTGCTCGACATAGCTCTTTCTGACGACGCTAACAACGCCGCTGCCGGCGAAGTTCTGAAGTCTCAGGTATTCCTGTACGAAGCCGATTACGATCGCCTGAGCGAAGCGTATAAGGCTGGCAATGCCGTCGCTAAAGACATTCTGGAAAGCTACGCCAAAGCGGAGTTCTTCACCAAGCTAGACGACATTCCAGAGAAAGTTAAGGTCATCACTTACATTGCTGCTGAAGGTGATATCTCTACTGACTTACTGTCTCCGGGTAACCAGTCTCACTCCCGTGCCGACCGTGAACTGCACGGCCTGTGCATGATCTCTCCTGCCGCTCAGCAAGAAATCAAGAAGATGGGTGAAGAAAACCCAGACGCTAAAGTGATGCTGATCGCTGAGAAAGGCACCATGGGCGTAGGTTCTTCCCGTATGTCCGGTGTGAACAACGTGGCACTGTGGGCCGGTGAAAAAACCTCTCCATACATCCCGTTCATCAACAACCGTCCGGTCGTTGCAGGTACTAACGGTATCGCGCCTATCTTCCTAACGACTGTTGGTGTAACCGGCGGTATTGGTCTTGACCTTAAAAACTGGGTTAAGAAAACCGACGCAAACGGCGAAATCGTACGTGACGCAAACGGCGATCCAGTATTAGAAGAAGCATTCTCTGTAGCCACTGGTACTGTATTAACCATCGATACTAAAGCTAAAAAGCTTTACAACGGCGACAAAGAACTTGTAGACGTTTCTTCTGCTTTCACCCCACAAAAAGTGGAATTCATGAAAGCCGGCGGTTCTTACGCGGTAACCTTCGGTAAGAAACTGCAAACCTTCGCGGCTGAAACTCTGGGCATTGAAGCACCGGTTGTTTACGCCTCATCTAAAGAAATCTCTCACGAAGGCCAGGGCCTGACTGCGGTTGAAAAAATCTTCAACCGTAACGCGGTAGGCGTTAAGT
>NZ_JAWUWR010000054.1:0-9634 GCF_034111725.1 Thalassolituus sp.
GCGTTAGGTTGGGTTGCTATGGTAGCTATCGGTGCGTTATACCACTTGATTCCTAACATGTTCCGTCGTAAAGCGGGCGAAATGTATTCTTCCAAGCTGATTAACGCTCACTTTTGGTTAGCGACCATTGGTACTGTGTTCTACATCGCTGCGATGTGGGTCAACGGTATTATGCAAGGTTTGATGTGGCGCGCAGTTAATGCTGATGGCACCCTGACTTACAGCTTCGTCGAGTCTGTTGCTGCTTCACACTGGGGCTATGCGGTTCGTGTGTTAGGTGGTGCTTTGTTCCTGACGGGTATGTTGTTGATGTTGTTCAACGTGTACATGACAGTACGCGATGCCAACAAGTCATTAGCTAACAATACCGCTGCAGCTCAGGCATAAGGAGTTTATTAAATGAATCACTCTAAAATTGAGCAAAACCTCCCGCTGATGGTTGTGTTGATTGTTATCGCTCTCAGCTGGGCCGGTTTGGCAGAAATTGTTCCACTGTTTTGGCATGGTGATACCAATAAGCCAGTTGAAGGCTTAAAGCCTTACACTGCGCTACAATTGGAAGGCCGTGACATTTACATCCGTGAAGGTTGTCACGTTTGCCATACTCAGATGGTTCGTCCGTTCCGTGCAGAGACCGAGCGCTATGGTCCTTATTCTGTCGCTGGCGAGTCGGTTTACGAGCATCCATTTTTGTGGGGGTCTAAGCGCACTGGTCCTGACTTGGCTCGTGTTGGCGGTCGTTATTCAAATGAATGGCACCGTGCTCACTTGTACAACCCACGCGACGTTGTTCCTGAGTCTGTTATGCCATCTTACCCATGGCTGTTCGAGAACAAGGTTGACGGTCGTTTAACACCTAAAAAGATGAAAGCTCTACGTATGGTCGGCGTACCTTATGAAGATGCCGACATCGAAGGTGCTAAAGAAGCGGTTGACGGTGTAACTGAAATCGAAGCTCTGGTTGCTTATTTGCAGCACCTGGGCACTGTGATCACTAAACGGTAATCCCATGGATATTAACGACGTGCGCGGCCTCGGCTCGATATTTGCTCTTATCGCTTTTTCCGGAGTTATCTGGTGGGCATACGGCTCGAGTCGCAAGAAACGCTTTGATGATGACGCTAAAATCCCGTTCGTTGAGAACGAGGAAATGCCTGCGCACGACGCTAACGATCGGAGTAAATAAATATGTTAAGCACTTTTTGGCAAGTGTGGGTCGTGGCGATTGTGCTGGGATCCATGATTGGCTGCGGTTTGCTGATTATGTACACCAGCAAAGGACAGCGAAAGGAAGAAACCGACCAGACTACTGGTCACGCCTATGATGGCATCGAAGAACTGGATAACCCGCTACCGCGCTGGTGGGTATTTATGTTCTGGGGCACTATCGTGTTCGGTTTTGGCTACTTATCAGCTTATGGATTAGGTAACTATGACGGTTGGTTAACGGTAACGGTTGATGATCAAGAAGTAACTTGGACGTCTACGAACCAATGGAAAGCAGAAGTTCAAGCGTTCGATAAAGAGATCGCTCCGCTTTATGCTGAATACCGTGCAACTGATATCGCAGAACTTGCTATGAACGAAGACGCGCTGCAAACTGGCCAACGTCTGTACAAAAGCAACTGTTCTGTATGTCATGGTACAGCGGCTAAAGGCGCTCAAGGCTTCCCTAACCTAACCGATAACGATTGGTTGTATGGCGGTACGCCTGAGAACATCAAGCAAACCATCATGTACGGTCGTCAGGCTGCAATGCCAGCTTGGGCATCTGTATTAGGTAATGAAGGCGTTGGTGAAATGGCTCAGTATGTTCGTAGCTTGTCTGGTTTAGAGCACAGCGCAGAAGCTGCTGAAAAAGCCGCTCCTAAGTTCCAGCAGCTATGCATGGCTTGTCACGGCGCAGATGGGAAAGGCAATCAGTTGGTTGGTGCTCCAAACCTGACCGATGAGATTTGGCTCTACGGTGGTGCAACAAAGCAAATCGAATTTACTTTGAAGCACGGTCGTAATGGTAAAATGCCTGCACAGGCTGAAATCTTAGGTGAAGATAAGGTGCATGTTTTGTCAGCTTACATCTATTCTTTATCTCAGAAGTAAGGTGAGCCAGTGGGGTAGTCGCTACCCCACGCCTTGTCGAAGTTAAAAATTGAGCTACGGCAATAAAATAAGGAAAAAGCGGCCAAGTGCCGCTTTTTTCGTTAAAGAAGCCTAGCAAAAACTATATAATTACAGCGTTATATAAGGGGTGTTAGATAATTGTTGATCTACCCTATTTTGCTCGACTCTTCTTTTAGTTTTACTAACGAGGGTGATTTGCCGTTATGAGTCAAATTCCGGTCAAAAACGTCACGCCAGAACCCGAACTCCAAAGTATGTATAAAAAGCGCGAAAAAATTTACGTACGCGCTATTTCTGGGTTTTTTCAAAAAATTCGTAGTTGGTCTTTATGGGCTTTAATGCTCGGCTATTTTGGCACGGCTTGGTTAAACTGGGGCGATAGGCAGGCAATTTTATTCGATTTACCAGAGCGTAAATTTCATATTTTAGGCATGACGTTCTGGCCCCAAGATTTTGTTCTGTTGTCGTCTATTTTAATTATTTGTGCTTTCGGCTTATTTACCATTACTAACCTAGCTGGCCGTATTTGGTGTGGCTATACCTGTCCACAATCCGCTTGGTCGTTTATTTTCATGTGGATTGAAGAGCGTACCGAGGGCAGTCGTAATGCGCGAATGAAACTCGATAAAGAGCCAATGAGCACAACTAAATTCCGTAAAAAAGCCATTAAGCATATTGGTTGGGTTATTATTGCAGTTTGGACAGGCGTAACCTTTGTTGGTTACTTCACCCCTATTCGCGAATTAGTGCCTGATTTTTTTACGCTAAATATTAACGGCTGGGCACTGTTTTGGATTTTATTCTTCGGTATCGCAACTTACATAAATGCCGGTTGGATGCGCGAACAAGTCTGTATTTACATGTGCCCGTACGCTCGTTTTCAATCGGTAATGTACGATAACGATACCTTAGCAGTTTCTTACGATTACAATCGCGGCGAGCCGCGCGGCAAACGTAGTAAAAAAGTAGAAAACCAAGAAGAGCAAGCCAAGCTTGGTGACTGCGTCGATTGTTCTTTGTGTGCGCAGGTATGCCCTGTCGGTATCGATATTCGTGATGGTTTGCAGTATCAATGTATCGGCTGCGCACTGTGCATCGACGCCTGTGATTCCATTATGGAAAAACTCGACAAACCTAAAGGGTTAATTCGCTACACCACTGAAAATAACTTAGAAGGTAAGAAAACGCATATTCTGCGTCCTCGCCTCTTTGGCTATGCAGCAGTACTGTTAACTATGATGGGGGCTTTAACCTACACCATTGCCACACGTACGCCATTCCAATTAGATATTGAACGGGACCGTGGACAGCTATATCAGCTAACTGCTAACGATACCGTGCGTAATAGTTACACGCTTAAAATGATCAACATGGCGCAAGAGCCACACACCTATGTGCTGAAAATGGAAGGTCTTGAACACTACAAAATGGGTGGTCTAGCGGAATACACCTTGCGTGTAAACGAGCTAAAAGAGGTAATTGTTGATTTAGAAATCGATCCAGAAAAAGCCAAACTTCCAAGCAGTAAGACGAATATTGAATTCGTTGTGTACGATAAAGATACCGGAGAAGAAATTGCGCGTGAGGAAAGTCGCTTTATCGCTCCTCGTGGTTGATTAAACTTGACAGTTCGATACTGGAGAACCGGCGCTCAAGTGGTTACACTTGAGCGTTTTTTGCTATCTAGTGATTTCTCTTGCTAGATAGCAAGTAAGCATTCTCAAAGCGTCGATCGATGCCTATTCACGAAAAGAGAAGTTAATGAATACTGAAAAGCAAGAACACCGCCCGTGGCACAAAGAACCTATGATGCTGTTAGTAATAGGTTTACCTTTGATCTCTGTTTGCTGGGGAATGGTGATGCTTTATTTAGCAGTTAACACCAAAGATTCGTTAGTAAACGACACCTATTATAAGGATGGCGTGAACTACACCGAAGATCTTGAACACGATGAATACGCCAAACGCCTTCAAATAGCTGCAGACATTGTTTTTATCGGTGAAGAAATTCATATAAATTTGCGCGGCTATCTTGATGAGCAACCCAACACCCTGCAATTACAATTAATTCATCCAACGCTGCAAGACCGTGATGAAATCGTATTGATGCAGCGCTTAGAAGATGGCAGCTATGTTGGTATCAACAATTTAGAATTGCCACAGAAACGTCATATTTGGTTGTTAAGCGGAGAACAAAAGTGGCGTGTACGCTCGACGGAAGTTATCGAAGTGAATAAGGCCTTTACTCTCGGAAAACAATGAGCTCTCTAGCGCCCGCGAATCATATTTCGAACGATTGTTTCCATTGCGGTGAGCCGATCAAAGGCAATCAGCAATGGCTGGTCATCATTGATGGTATTGATCAACCTATGTGCTGCCCAGGTTGTAAAGCGGTGGCTGAAACTATTGTTGCTTCGGGACTGAAAGATTACTACCGCCATCGTACCGAGTTACCTGATCTTTCTCCTGCAGAAGATGACGTCAACGAACTTGCTGTGCGTGAATCTTTGCAGTTGTATGATAGTGAAGCGCTTCAGCGTCGCTTCGTTGCACACAGCACAGACTATGCTGAAGCGACGCTCATTATCGATGGCATAAGTTGTGCCGCATGCTCTTGGCTAATCGAACATCGTATCAGCCAATTAAATGGCGTAATAAATGCGACATTAAACCTATCAAATCATCGTTTAGTCGTGCGTTGGCAATATAGCGATATTCGCTTATCACAAATCATTGAAGCCATTTACAGACTCGGCTACAAAGCGTCGCCATTTTCCGCGACAGAGCAAGAAGCAACTCAGGCCCGCGAAGGCAAGCAAGCGATTCGTCGTTTAGCTGTCGCTGGTATTGGCACCATGCAAGTGATGATGATGTCTGTACCACTTTATGTCGGCATGGCAACACAATACGAAATATTCATGCGCTTCGCGGCGATGATTATGACTTTGCCAGTGGTGTTGTTTGGCGCTAGGCCATTTTTTGATGCGGCAATGCGTAGCCTGCGCTCTGGCCATTTGACCATGGATGTTCCGGTATCGCTGGCTATTGTTTTAGCGTTTTGTGCCAGTGTCTGGAGCACATTTAATCAAGGAATCGAAGTCTATTTCGATTCCGTTTGCATGTTTACATTTTTCCTATTGTTAGGCCGCTTTTTGGAAATGCGCGCCCGTCACCGTATGGGTAAAGCAGGCAATAATTTAATGACGCTGCTGCCGAATGTTGCACTGAAGCTTGCGTCAATCACGGATCAAAACGAACAAATCATAGCGACTGAAGACATTCGTATTGGTGATATTCTAAGGCTAAAACCGGGTCATCCAATTCCAGCCGATGGCATTGTGGTTGAAGGTTATAGTAGCGTCGATGAAGCCGCATTAACCGGAGAATACTTGCCTATCTCGAAAGCGCCTGGAGCAACGTTAATTGGTGGAACGGTCAATGTCGAAAGTCCCATGCTAATGGAGGTAACCGCCACAGGCGCGGAAGCACAGCTATCGACTATTATGCGTTTGATGGATCGTGCACAACAAGAAAAGCCACAAATAGCCTTACTTGCAGATCGTATCGCCAGCCGGTTTGTCGCCGCCGTATTGATTATATCCGGTTCTGTTTTCGGATATTGGTGGTTAATGGGCAATGAGCATGCATTTTTTATCGCACTCTCGGTTCTGGTCGTCACTTGCCCCTGCGCACTGTCACTCGCTACCCCTACTGCCCTTACAGCAGCAACGACGGCGCTACGCGAACAAGGTATTTTAATCAGTAAGGGACATGTGCTTGAAACCCTGACCACTATTCAACGCGTTGTATTCGACAAAACCGGCACCTTAACTCAAGGCCGATTAACGCTAGAGCGTGTGGAGACGTTGACAGAATTACCGACTGACGACGCAATTGCCCTAGTGGCAACCCTTGAGCAACATGCCACGCATCCGATTGCCCTCGCGTTCACCAGTATCGCCGCCGAGTCACAGATTCAAGCGAGTAATGTACGTCATCACCCAAGCCAAGGGGTTAGTGGCAAAATTAATGGGCGAACTCTACGATTTGGCCGGGCGGATTTCGCTTGGTCAGATGCCATTGAACACCCTCATAGTGACACCGGCCAGTGGCTGCTACTCGCTGACGAAGAGCAACCATTGGCTTGGTTTTTATTAAACGACTCTGTGCGTCGTAGTGCTGAGCCGGTCATCAAGGCACTCAAAGCTCGTGGTATTAAAGTATCACTATTAACCGGCGACCCCAGTCCTGCGGCGTTAACAATTGCAGCGAGTCTTGGTATTGACGATGTGCGCTCTGGCGTTAGTCCCGCAGAAAAGTTATTAGCGGTAAGACACTGGCAGCAACAAGGTGAGCGCGTCATGATGGTCGGCGATGGTATTAATGATGTCCCTGTTCTTGCAGGTGCCGATGTATCGCTAGCGGTCAACGATGCCTCTGATTTGGCTAAAACTAATGCGGATATGTTGCTCACTAACGGACGATTAGAAGCCACAATTACCGCCTTCGATGTTGCTCGGCGTACGCGCCTGATAATTCGTGAGAACATAGGCTGGGCATTGCTGTACAATCTAATTGCATTACCGTTGGCTGCTGCTGGTTTAATCCCGCCGTGGGCTGCTGCTATTGGTATGTCGTTTAGCTCACTATTGGTTGTATTTAACGCCCTGCGTTTAATTCGCCATCGCTCACTATCCCTTAATGAGGCTTGATCGTGGATATTATTTACATCTTAGTTCCCCTTTCTATTGCCTTAATCGGTATTGCGGTAGTGGTATTTTTTTGGGCCGTAAAAGGCGGACAATTCGATGATCTAGAGTCCCCAGCTCACAAAATTCTGTTTGATGATGACGAGCACTTAATTCAGCGCAAAGACAAGCAAGACGAATCCAAACCAGACAGAAGTGAAGGCCCGAAGAAACAATGACAGAACCACTGTCGTTCATTACCGCAATCTTATTGGGATTATTTGGCGCTAGTCATTGCCTCGTCATGTGTGGTGGCATAGCGGCCGCTGCGGGAAATGCGGATAGCCAAAACCGAGTTCGCGCGGCGCTTCTTTTCAATACAGGCCGCATTGCAAGTTATACCTTAGCGGGTGCTCTCGTCGGCGCAGCCGGTTTATGGCTGCAATCCCAACATCAATGGTTAATGCTCGGTCTGCGCACCATCGCTGGTGTGATGTTAATTCTAATGGGCCTATATGTTGCCAAATGGGCATCTTGGCTGACTCAAGTTGAGCGCCTAGGTCAAGGCCTTTGGGGCCTCATTCGTCCGCTGGCACAAAAACAACTTGGACGCCCCAGCATGGGCAGTCAATTGCTCTTGGGTGCTCTATGGGGATGGCTTCCGTGCGGATTAATCTACAGTACTTTGAGTTGGGTGGCTGCTAATGGACAACCCATCAATGGCGCCTTAGCTATGTTTGCTTTTGGTCTAGGTACATTACCGGCAATATTTTCCGCAAGTCTCGCTGCCGCAACACTGATGCAAATCCTGAATCGTGTTATCGTACGCAAAATATCGGGCGCACTACTTATGCTCTACGGGCTGTGGACCTTAGTGTCAGTTTGGCTCCCCATTGCGAATAGTTAGTATAAATCGCAAGCAATATCGGCGATATTCGCTCCAGTGCAATATTGATTAACGGGAATTAGATCATGAAGACGCCCTCAACCTCTCCTACTTCCAGCGCACCATTACGTGGTACTCAACCACATTGCCAAACGTGTTCTCTGAATGCCCTGTGCCTGCCACTATCGCTTAAAGATGCAGATATGGAACGCCTAGACGATATTATTCGCCGTGGCCGTCCGATTCAGAAGGGACAGCTTTTGTTTCAACAAGGCGAAACCTTCCAATCGGTATTTGCTGTTCGTACAGGTGCCCTAAAAACCTACACACTGGCGAGTAACGGCGAAGAGCAAATTACTGGCTTTCATCTTGCCAGCGAACTGATTGGACTTTCAGGTTATGACGCCGGCAGCTATCCGTTGACGGCAAAAGCATTAGAAACCACGACGGTTTGTGAAATTCCTTTGCCGCAGCTTGATACATTGGCTGATGAACTACCCGACTTACGTAAACAGTTGATGCGCACCATGGGTACTGAGATTCGCCACGATCAAAATATGATGCTGCTACTGAGTAAAAAGAACGCCGAAGAACGCGTTGCTTCTTTCTTACTGGATATCTCACAACGTTATCAGCGCCGTGGTTTTTCTCCTTCACATTTCCGTTTGCCAATGTCTCGTGTTGATATCAGTAACTACTTGGGCTTAGCAGTAGAAACGATTAGCCGAGTATTTACTCGTTTTCAAAATAACGAACTGATCGAAACTCAAGGCAAAGAAATTATATTGCGCGACATGGATGCGCTTTACGAAATGGCGGGGCTGGTATCTCCGACGCATTGTACGGAGCACAATGAGTAATGAAAAACCGGCTTAGTTAGCCGGTTTTTTTTCGTCTTCGTCATCTGTTTTTAGCATTGGAACGTAATCTTTAAACCTAATTTAGATGAGTTATAGATCAGTGCACCTAATATCTGAATCTGTGCTCAAGGCAGGATCAAAAATGTATTCGAATCAAAAATAGGCATGGGCTTTGCGTTATCTTTGATAAGAATGTGAGTTTAATCGCTAAAATGTCCAAAAAATGACGTTATTTGCGCAAGGCAAAGCAGATTAATTGAATTTGTCCTACATACTACATACAGCACTGCACGTTTGACGGTGCTTACTTAGGAGCCCCTTAATGGGAATAGCTGCGGAAGACTTTAAGCGCTGTATTATTCAGCCAACATTACAACGCTTAGGCGTTCAAAATGCTGGTGCCGAGACGTTATTACTCGCCACGGCCGCCGTTGAATCGGAGCTTGGATCCTTTTTAAAAGCCGAGGGCCAGCGCACTTCGGGTGTCTACCAGATGCATGGATTAACTCATCGCCACATTTGGGATGACTACCTAGGGCATCAACCTGAGCTAGCCAGTAAAGTACGGGGCTTGGCCAGTCAGCATGATTTTCTTACCCATCCACATGCCGAACTCACCACCAATCTCAGTTACGCTACTGCCATCGCGCTATTGGCCTATCTACGTCACCCCGAATTTGTACTACCAGATAATCCGACGCCTGAATTACTTGCAGAGCTATGGAAGCACTACTATCACCCACGCAATGATCTAAGCATTGCTGATTTTATGACAAGGTACAAAGAGCTAATTCGCCCGATGAAAGTCGCCGCAGCATAAGTTTATCGTAACAATCATCTGACCAAGTTTTGTCCGATCATCACTGTGCTTAAGCTGTCTTCTCGCGCTCTGAGGGTTCCTCTCATGCCGTCATTTTGATATAAAGCGCACGCCAATCAGTGGGGTGAACCAATGATCGAATCCGTCGATGACCGCAAAGAAAAACTAGAATTCAACAAACTACAAAAACGCTTACGTCGTAATGTCGGCAAAGCAATTGAAGACTATTGCATGATTGAAGAAGGCGATCGCGTGATGG